>DATARO010000008.1:0-9542 GCA_036264095.1 Solirubrobacteraceae bacterium
CTCATCACTGATCCGCATCGCGCCGAGCTCCGCCACGATCCCCGTCCCCACCTTCGCGGCCATCATGTACCCAAACGCATACGGCGTGATCTCCCGCAGATCACACCACGCCGTAAACACACCCGAATACGCCGGCGCGCCCTGCGCTGCGGTGAAGTAGGCGCCCTCGATCCCGCACTGCAGACCGAGGATGAACATCAACGTCCAGATGATCGTCGTCGACCCCACAATCAAGATCCCGCACTGCCTAAGCGCCTCCCCAAAGAAACGAAAGACCCGCAACCCCCACACATCACGAACGATCTCCCCCGTGAAACGACCAATCTCACCAGTCGCGGCGAGCCATTCACGGGGCATCGCGAATAGTTCGTTCATTGAGACAGTCGAGGGTCGAGTCCGGCAAGGACGCAGGGAGCGACGTGTGCTCCGCACACGAGCGACCGAGGACGCCGCTGGGCGAAGGTCATCGGCTGTCTCACTTGATCACCAGGATCTGGGGGTGCGTCGCCAGCAGCGTCTGCGTAAAGACGTAGTCGAAGGAGAAGATCGCCGTGAAGGCGAGCACGACCGCCTCGTTGACGGCGCGGCCGACGCCCTCGGCGCCGCCGGATGCGGCCATGCCCTTGTAACAGCAGACGATCGCGATGATCGCGCCGTAGATCGTCGTCTTCAGGACCGAGCCCCACAGGTCGGTCGTCGAGGCGTTGGCGAACAGCGTCGCCCAGAACGGACCCAGCGCCTGGCCGTTGACGAGCTCGGCGATGATCCCGCCGAAGATCCCGAACAGCAGCGCGTAGATGTCGAACAGGCCGGTGACGACCATCAGCGCCAGGAACCGGGGGACGACGAGGTTCTTGACGGGGTCGACACCGAGCACCTGCAGCGCGTCGAGCTCCTCGCGCACCTTGCGCGCGCCCAGATCGGCGGTGATCGCCGTACCCGCCACGCCGGCGAGCACGATCGCGGTCACCGACGGGCCGATCTCGCGTACGGCGCCGAGCACGAAGAAGCCGCCGAGGCGATCGAGCGCGCCGAAGATCGTCAGGAAGTTCGCCGCCTGCAGCCCCGGCGCGGCGTAGCAGATGCACACCGTCGAGACGAGCAGCGGGAACCAGCACAGGCGCAGCGCGAACAGGAACTGCGAGACGAACTCCCCGCCGTAGGGATAGGGAGGGCGCAGCGCCGACCACACCGTCTTGCCCGTGAGGATCATCATGTCCCCGATTTCCTCGAGCAGGTTCCTCGTCGGGAAGTACGCCCGCTCGGCAAGACTGCGAACCATCTCTACTTACCCCTCCTCGGGTGGCAAGGTCGACGCGCCTGCAACTCTACGACATGCGCACCCGGGGTGCGAGCTTCAGGAGCCCGCGCACGCGGGCTCTCGCGCGGCCTCGGAGCGGCATCGGGATGCGGCCGCACACGCGCGGCCGGCACGTGCGCCGGCGGCGAGCGCCGCTGGTATGGTGGCGCGATTGTGAGGGGCGGGGAGACCAGCATCGCTACGGCGGGGCGCAGCCTCACGTCCGGCAGGGCAGGCATGAGGCTGCGGCTCGCGGCCGCCGCGATGCTGATCTCGGCGTGCGGGATCGCGGCCGGGTGCGGCGGCTCGCGCCAGGACGCGGGCGAACCGTCGAAGACGTTCGAGATGGAAGTCCTCCACGCGAGCTTCCCGGCGAAGCAGGCCGTCGCGCGCCCCGCGACGATGGCGATCGAGGTCAAGAACAGCGGGGCGAAAGCCGTGCCGAACGTCGCCGTCACGGTCGACTCCTTCAACTACCACTCGAGCTACGCCGAACTCGCATCGGCCTCGCGGCCGGTGTGGGCGGTCGAAGCCGCCCCCGGGTCGGTGGCGAGCCCGCCCGTGGAAAGCGAGGAAGTCAGCAAGGGCGGCAGCGCGGGGACGGCGTACGTGAACACGTGGGCGCTCGGCGCCCTGCCGGCCGGGGCGACGCGGACGTTCTCCTGGCGCGTCGTGGCGGTCAAGCCGGGCAGCCGCGTCGTGCACTACGCGGTCATCGCAGGCCTCGCGGGCAAGGCGCGGGCGCGCGCTTCCAAGGGCAGCCTCCAGGGGCAGTTCGCGGTCGACATCGCCTCGGCGCCCGCGCACCTGCACGTCAACCCGAGCACCGGCAAGGTCGAAACGGGCAGCGCGCCGAGCACGCCCTGAGGCGCCTGCCGGCACGCTTGGCCGGTTGTCCAAACGAGGGGCCTCCGGGTTTCGCCAGGCGGTGATGCCGTTCGCGCCGCATGGCACTACGATTCGCTTCGGCGCTGCCCCGCTCGGGCGCGTCCTCGCCACCCCTTTTCCAGGAGGATTCGACCCAGCCCATGCCCAGGAGCCGCCAGCAGAACGTCACCGCCGCCCAGTGGAGCGCAAATGGGGGCGCGCTCGGGGCGCTCGACCTGACCAGCCCCGACAACCAGGTCTTCGGCGCGAACGTGTTCTCGGCGGCGATCCAGCGCAGCCGCCTGCCCAAGCACGTCTACAAGGCGCTGCAGCGCACGCTCGCGCGCGGCGAGGCGCTCGACACGACGCTCGCCGACTCGATCGCTCAGGCGATGAAGGAATGGGCGATGGAGAAGGGCGCGACGCACTACACGCACTGGTTCCAGCCGCTGACCGGCTCGACGGCGGAGAAGCACGACTCCTTCTACGGACCTGTCGGCGACGGGACCGCGATCGCGGAGTTCTCCGGCAAGGAGCTGATCCAGGGCGAGCCCGACGCGTCCTCGTTCCCGACGGGCGGGATCCGGGCGACGTTCGAGGCGCGCGGCTACACCGCGTGGGACCCGACGAGCCCCGCGTTCATCCTCGAGAACCCGAATGGCGCGCTGCTCTGCATCCCGACCGCGTTCACCTCGTGGACCGGTGAGGCGCTCGACCACAAGATCCCGCTGCTGCGCTCGATGGACGCGCTCTCGGGCGCCGCGATCCGTGCGCTCGACCTGATCGGCGTCGAGGGCGCCTCGCGCGTGTTCACGACGATCGGATGCGAGCAGGAGTACTTCCTGATCGACGAGCAGTACTACTTCGAACGGCCCGACCTCGTGACGACCGGGCGCACGCTGTTCGGCGCGAAGCCGCCGAAGGGGCACGAGCTCGACGACCACTACTTCGGCTCGATCCCCGAGCGCATCCTCGCCTACATGCTCGAGGTCGAGCTCGAGCTCGCGAAGCTCGGGGTGCCGATCAAGACACGGCACAACGAGGTCGCGCCGAACCAGTACGAGGTGGCGCCGATCTTCGAGAACTCGAACGTCGGCTCCGACCACCAGCAGCTGACGATGCAGGTGATGCAGAACACCGCGCGGCGCTACGGGCTCGCGTGCCTGCTGCACGAGAAGCCGTTCGCCGGCGTCAACGGGTCTGGGAAGCACAACAACTGGTCGATGGGCACCGACAGCGGGCTGAACCTGCTCGAGCCGGGCGACACGCCGGCCGAGAACCTGCAGTTCCTGTTCTTCTGCGCGGCCGTCATCCAGGCGGTCAACAAGCACCAGGCGCTGCTGCGCGCGTCGATCGCGAGCGCGGGGCAGGACTTCCGCCTCGGCGCCAACGAGGCGCCGCCGGCGATCATCTCGATCTTCCTCGGCGGCGAGCTCGAGCGGGTCTTCGAGGCGATCGCGGGCGGAAAAACGGTGGCGTCGAAGCCGGGCTCGTTCCTGGGCCTCGGGACACCGGTGCTGCCGCCGATGCCGCTGCACGGCGGCGACCGCAACCGCACGAGCCCGTTCGCCTTCACGGGGAACAAGTTCGAGTTCCGCGCGCTCGGGTCGAGCAGCTCGCCGGCGTTCCCGAACACGGTGCTGAACACGATCGTCGCCGAGGCGATCGACGACCTCTCCGACAAGCTGACGGCGGCGCTCAAAAAACAGGGCGGGACGCTCGAGAAGGCGGTCACGAGCGTCGTCAAGGAGGTGTGGGGCGCCAACAAGCGGATCGTCTTCGACGGCGACGGCTACTCGGAGGCGTGGCACAAGGAGGCCGCCAAACGGGGGCTCGCCAACCTCAAGACGACGCCCGACGCGCTGCCGTGGCTCACGAACAAACAGACCGTGGCGGCGTTCAAGAAGTACAAGGTCCTTTCCAAACGCGAGCTCGAGTCGCGCGAGGAGGTGTTCACCGAGCAGTACGTCATCAACGTCAACATCGAGGCCGAGACGGCTGCCTCGATCGCGCGCACGATGCTGCTGCCCGCGGCGGTGCGGCACCTGAACGAACTGCGCGCCAGCGAGATGGAGGAGCTGATCGGCGAGGTGGAGCCCCTGATCAAGGAGCTGCACTTCGCGATCCGGGGGCTCGAGGACGTGAACCTCGACGCGAACCACCCCGAGGGCATCCACAAGGAGGCGGCCTACATGCGCGACCGGGTCATGATCGCGATGGACGACGTGCGCGACGTGGCCGACCGGCTCGAGCGCCTCGTGGCGGACGACCTCTGGCCGCTGCCGAAGTACTCGGAGATGCTCTTCATCAAGTAGGTCATAGGGGCGCGCCCTGTGGCGCGCCTGTTGATGGGAGTGCCTGTGCCCGCGCGTCCCGCTGTTCGCGGCCGCGTGACCAAGATTTGGACACGGAAGCGGTTTGCGATCCGCGTTGGTGGGTAATTGTCAGCGGCTATGTGAACGTTCCAGCGGGGCTCCGAAGGGGAGCTGGAGCGCGCACGGCGATCACCGAGGGGATCTCTCCACGCCGATCGCAGCGGACTCCAAGACCGCTGGACAGGTTGACATCGCATGAACGTTGTGTATACGCTCAGCGTCGTCCGTGTAAGGGAGACATACACGGAGAAAACGTCGCCGGCGGCTGAGCGTCACGAGGATGAATCCGGCCATAGGAGGGAGTGCAGTGCATCGGAGAGCAGCCGTTGATCGGAGGTCTTTCGTCCGGAGAGCGCGCTCGCGCCTCGCCGGGTCGTTGCTCGTCCTGGCCGGCCTGCTCGTCGTGGGGCTCGGCGCCGCATCGCCCGCCTCGGCAGGCGTCAAGCAGGAATTCGAAGTCTTCAAGCAGTGCCCGCTCGGCAACTCCGCGGTCACGCTCTGTATCTACTCGACGACGACCAGCGGCGAGTTCAAGCTCGGCAGCGAGACCGTGCCGGTGACCAAGACCGTGGTCCTCCAGGGCGGCCTGACTCGCACCTCGAGCGAACTCGTGCCTGCGGCAAACGGCGAAACGCTGTCGAAAACCCCGCTGCCCGTGCCGGGGGGGCTCGCCGAACTGACGCTGCTCGGCACGCTCAACGAAGTCAACACGACCGCCGAACTCGCGGGGCCCGTCAACGTCTTCATCCCGGCGTTCGGCCTGCGCACAGGCACGGCCGTGTCGCTGCCGGTGAAGGCGCGCCTGGAAAACCCCTCGCTCGGCGAAACGTGTTACGTCGGGACGAACGCCGAACCGGTTTCGCTGGAGCTGACGACCGGCACCACGAGCCCGCCCGAACCGAACAAACCGATCTCCGGCAGCTCCGGCACGGTGCAGTTCGCCGGCTCGGGCAAAATCAACGTGTTCAAGGACAACTCGCTCGTCGACAACTCGTTCGCCGCTCCGGGCGCCAGCGGGTGCGACGAACCGCTGTCCGCCGTCGTCGATGAGGCTGTCGACGCCAAGACCGGCCTGCCCTCCGCCGCCGGCAACAACGCGGCGATCCTGACGGGGACGCTCGAGCAGTCCAGCTCGGAAACGGTCAAGCGCGTGTTCGCGCTCCCGGAGCTCGGGCGCTGCGTGAAAGCCGCCTCCGAAAAGGTCGAAGGCAAACTCGTCTACAAGGGCGGGTTCCTCGACGCCGGCTGCACGTACGGCTTCCCGCAGAAACAGGGCAAATACGAATGGGTCTCCGGCGCGGCGCACAATCACTTCACCACGTCGAGCAAAACCATCTCGCTCGAAACGTTCAGCAAAAAGAAGATCCTGTGCACCGAATCGACCGGTGCCGGCGAATACACCGGGACGAAAACCGCCACGCTGTCGCTGACGCTCACGGGCTGCGAGAACGCCGCGAGCAAAGAAGCCTGCCACAGCGAAAGCGCCGGTTCCGGCGTGATCGGAATCCCGTCGATCGGCATGGAAGTCGGCTTCGTCAAGGACAAGGCGATCACCGGCGGCGGCACCGAAGCCGGACTCGGCTTCGACATGAAGCGCGAACCCGCGTTCCTCGCGGCGACGTGCGGAGCGAGTGCGGAAGCCGTCAACGCGACCGGCTCGGTGATCGCGCCGATCACCTCGATCGATCACACCGTCCCCGCCTACTCGATCGTCGCGAAACAGAAAACCGGCGTCCAGGCGCCTGAATCCTTCGAAGAAGAACCGAAGGACGTCCTGCACGCGACGATCGGATCGGGCACCGAACAGGCCGGCCTCGGCGGCTCGTTCAAAGTCACGAACGAAGAAAAGCTCGAGTACCGGGCGCTAGCCGAATAGCGCCACCCTCAGGGATAGCGGCGCGCGGGGTCTTCGGGCCCCGCGCAGACCGCGTCCCGAGGCCTCGCAGCGGCTCGCCACCGATTGGACATTTACGGCGTGCCGTGTATTGTTGACGTACGCCTACGGTCCAGGTTGTAAAGACCGTCGGCGACCGCCTCAGCGGCATCCGCAACCCCCGCGGATGGGCATCTACGCCAAAGGAGGATGAGTCGTGAACGGAAGGATTGAGCGGGTACGCGTCACGCGCCTGCTCGGAATCCTCGCCGTCGCGGTCGTGATCGCGCTTAGCGCGGTCGCGTCGGCACAGGCGGGGATCTCGAGGGAATTCCAAGTCTTCAAATACTGTCCGTATGAAAATCCCGCAGTTTCCTCGTGCGTCTACTCGACCACGACGGGCGGCTACTTCAAACTCGGCAACAAGACCGTGCCGATCAACAAGACCGTCGTGCTGCAGGGAGGGCTGCAGCGCACAACGGAAGCGCTCGTGCCGGCCAGCAACGGCGAAACGCTCTCGAAAACCCAGCTGCAGGTGCCGGGCGGCCTGATCGGGATCGAACTGCTCCCGCCGCTGACGGAAGTCAACACGACCGCCGAACTCGCGGGCACGGTTGACGTCAGCATCAACAACACCGCCAGCCGCAAAGGGACCGCGGTCTCGGTGCCGTTGAAGGCGCACCTCGAAAACCCGCTGCTGCTGAACGAATGCTATGTGGGGACGGACTCCGAACCGTTCACGCCACACCTGACGACGGGCACGACGAACCCCCCGAGCGGCGAACCGCTCGAAGGCAGCCCCGGCACGCTCTCGATGGTGGGCGACGGGAAGATCAACGTGTTCTCGGGAACGAAGCTCGTCGACAACACGTTCTCGGTCCCGGGGGCCAGCGGCTGTGCGGGCCTGCTCGCGCTCGTCGTGGACCCGAGCGTGGACCTGATCGTCGGGATCCCGTCCGGCCCCGGCGCGAACGCGGCGGTGATGGAAGGCTCGCTCGAGCAGGCCGGCGCGAACATCGTCAAAACGCAGCTCGCGCTGCCGGAGATCGGGCGCTGCGTCAAAGTGACGCCCGTCAAGGAAGGCGGCAAACTCGTCTACCACGGCCTCTACAACGACGCCGGCTGTACGTTCGAAGTGCCGCAGCTGGTGGGCAAGTACGAATGGAAACCGGGGGCCGTCGCCAAGCCGTTCAGCGGCGCCGGCAAAGCGATGACGCTGCAGACGGTGGGCGGCAAGAAGGTCAGCTGCCTCGAATCGAGCGCGAGCGGTGAATACACCGGGCTGCGTTCGGCGACGATCGCGCTGACGCTCACGGGCTGCAAAAACGCGTCTACGAAAGAAGCGTGCCACAGCTCCGGTGCCGCCGAAGGCACGATCGCACTCGGCACGCTGTCTGCGACGCTCGGCTTCATCAGCGACAAAGTCACGAGCAACGGACCGGTCGCGAAGCTCGGCTGGGATCTGCAGAAGGGCGGCACGTTCGCCGCGGCCACCTGCGGATCCAGCAGCGAAGCGCTCAACGTGACGGGGTCGGTGATCGCGACGATCAGCGCCGTCGACAAAATGGTGCCGAGCTACTCGCTCGCCCCGAAAGCGAAACTGGGCAAACAGGAACCGGAAGCGTTCGAAGAAGAACCGAACGACACGCTGACGGCCTCGCTCGGGTCCGGCAGCGCCGAAGCGGCCGGCCTGAACGGCTCGGTGAAAATCACCAACGGAGAAAAACTCGAGTTCAAAGGCCTGTCCGAATAGGGCGCTGAGAGCACTCCAGAGCAGCTCCCGCGGGGCCGGCGATGCCGGCCCAGCGGTCTTCTCGGCACTAGCATGGCTGCAATGCGCGATTACCTTGACGCGATCGCCCGGCGCGTCGTCGTCTACGACGGCGGCATGGGCGCGACACTCGAGCGGTTCGACCTGAGCCAGGAGGACTACGGCGGGCTGCAGGGCAAGTGCCACGAGGCGCTCGTCCTGAACCGCCCCGACGTCATCGAGGGGGTGCACGCCTCGATGCTCGAAGCCGGCGCCGAGGTCGTCGAGACCGACACGTTCCAGGGCTCGCGCCTGAAGCTGGGCGAGTGGGGCCTCGCCGAGCACACGGTCGAGATCAACACGAAGGCCGCCGAGATCGCGCGCCGTGCCGCGGGGGAGAGCCGCTTCGTCGCCGGCTCGATCGGCCCGACGGGCTACCTGCCCGCCTCCGAGGACCCCTCGCTCGGGCAGATCCGCTTCGGCGAGCTGGTCGAGATCTTCGAGGAGCAGGCGGCCGGCCTGCTCGACGGCGGCGTCGACCTGCTGATCATCGAGACCGCCCAGGACATCCTCGAGGTCAAGGCCGCCGTGTTCGGGGCGCGGGCGGCGTTCAAGAGCACGGGCCGCGTGGTGCCGATCCACACCTCGGTCTCGCTGCTGCCCAACGGCGGCAAGATGCTGCTCGGCACCGACATCTCGGCGGTGCTCACGACGCTGCACGCGCTCGAGGTCGACGTGATCGGCCTCAACTGCTCGACCGGACCGGCGGACATGCGCGACGCGATCCGCTTCCTGGGAGAGACAAGCCCGCTGCCGGTCGCCTGCATCCCGAACGCCGGCCTGCCGCTGCAGGGGCCGAACGGCGAGACGATCTTCCCCGAGGAGCCCGCGTCGCTCGCGGAGACGCTGCAGGAGTTCGTCGAGCGCTTCGGCGTCGGCATCGTCGGCGGTTGCTGCGGCACGACGCCCGCCCACATCGCCGCGATCGTCGAACGTGTCGGCGGTGGGGCCTCCCCCGCGCCGCGCCCGGCCCCGCGGCCCGCGCACCTCTCCTCGATGATCGCCGCCACCCCGCTCGTGCAGGAGCCGCGGCCGACGATGGTCGGCGAGCGCGTGAACTCGCAGGGCTCGCGCAAGGCCAAGGAGCTGCTGCTGGCCGACGACTACGACGGCCTCGTCCGCGTGGCCGAGGACCAGGTCGAAGGCGGCGCGCACGTGCTCGACCTCTGCGTCGCGCTGACCGAGCGCCAGGACGAGGACGAGCAGATGCGGATCGTCGCCAAGAAGGTCTCGCTGACGCAGCCCGCGCCGATCCAGATCGACTCGACCGAGCCCGAGGTCATCGAACGCGCGCTCGAGCAGATCCCCGGCCGCGCG
>DATARO010000018.1:0-2100 GCA_036264095.1 Solirubrobacteraceae bacterium
GCCCGCGGATCCGTTCATGGTCGGCGCCGGCCTCACGAGCCTGCTGTCGGATGTCGCCAACGAGGGGCCGTTGCTGTGCGTGCTCGACGACGCGCAGTGGCTCGACCGGGCCTCCGCGCGGGCGCTGGCGTTCGCGGCCAGGCGGATCGACGGGGACCGGGTCGCGATGCTGTTCGCGCGTCGTGACGCCGGACAGGGCGACGCGCTGCAGGGCCTTCCGTTCCTGGGGGTCGACGGAATCGACGAGGACGACGCCCGGGCGTTGCTCGCCCGCGAGGTGCATGTCGCACTCGACGTTGACGTGGTCGACCGGATCATTGACGAGGCGCGGGGCAATCCCCTCGCGTTGCTCGAACTCCCGCGCGGAGCGCGGCCGGCCGACCTCGCCGGCGCGTTTGCCCTGTCCAAGCGTCAAACGGTGTCGGCGACGATCGAAGCGAGCTTCCGCCGTCGCATCGGGCAGCTTCCGTCCGACAGCCGCCGGCTGCTGCTGCTCGCGGCAGCTGAGCCCCTTGGGTATCTCGCCCTGTTGATGGAAGCTGCCGGACGACTAGGACTTGATCTTCAGGCCGCGGCGCCAGCCGAAGCGGACGGCCTGGTCGAGCTGGGCAGGCAGGTGCGGTTCCGTCACCCGCTCGCGCGATCGGCTGTCTACCTGGCGGCGGCGCCCGCGGAACGCCGCGAGGCGCATCAGGCGCTCGGCGAGGCCACCGACCGCGAGCGTGATTTCGATCGGCGCTCGTGGCACCTGGCGCTCGCGAGCGCGGGACCCGACGAAGCGGTGGCGCAGGACCTCGAGCGCTCGGCCGATCGCGCGAACGCCCGTGGGGGCGTCGCGTCAGCGGCGGCGTTCCTCGAGCTCGCGGCGCAGCTGACGCCGGACCAGGCTCGGGCCGCCTCGCGCGCGCTGGTCGCCGCCCGGGCCAAGTTCGAGGCAGGAGACCACGACGCGGCCTCGAGGCTGGTGGCGGTCACTGAGAAGCACTCGCAAGACGAGCTTGAGCTCGCAACCGCCGGCGCGCTGCGAGCGCGCATCGCGTTTCAGGAGACCCGCGGCGACCCCGCCGCAGCGCAACTCCTGCGCGCCGCGACCGGGATCGCGGCGCTTGATGAAGCGCGGGCTCGGGAAACGTTCATGGAGGCGTTCGCCGCCGCTATGTACGTCGGCCGGTTCAGCAGTGCGGGCGGGATGACGGAAGTCGCCCAGGCGTTCCGCCAGTCCGTGCGGGTTCCACCGCACGCGAGTCCGGTCGGGCTGCTGCTTGAGGCGTTGACGGCGCGGCAGATCGACGGGTACGTGCTCGCGACCCCAGCCCTGAGGAGGGCGGTCGAGGCGTTCGCGGCAGAGGGTGACCCGGCTCCGGCAACGCTCGGCTGGATGTGGATGGCCGAGATCCTCGCGACGGACCTCTGGGATGATGAGGCATGGCAGACGCTGTCCGAGCGTCAGGTGCAGCGCACCAGGCACGCCGGGTTGCTTGGGGCCCTGCCCGGCGCGCTGAGGTTCCGGGCGCTCGCCCACACGATGACAGGTGAGTTGGGCGACGCCGCGGTGCTGGTCGCCGAGGCGCACGCGATTGAGCGGGACATGGGTCGCCCGAGCCTCGTTTACGCTGATGAAGCGCTCGTCGCATGGCGCGGGGAGCGCAAGCGCAGCCTGTCACTGGTGGAGTCAGGCCGACGCGATGCCACCTCCCGGGGCGAGGGACGCACGCTGAGCGTGCTTGAGTACTCCAGTGCCGTGCTGCTGAATGCCCTCGGCCGCTACGATGACGCGCTCGTCGCCGCCAGGCGGGTGTGCGACTGCGACGAGCTTGGGATCCGGGCGTTCGCGTCGATCGAGCTGATCGAGGCGGCCGCGCGCTCCGGCCAACCGGAGGTGGCCGCCGATGAGCTGGACCGGCTGTCGGCGCGCGCGGCCGCCAGCGGGACCGACTGGGCAGCCGGGGTGCAGCTACGCTCGCGCGCGTTGCTCTGCCGCGAGCCGGACGAGGCAGATGGCCTGTTTCTGGGCGCGATCGCGCGGCTCGAACGTACGGCGATCCGCACTCAGCTCGCGCGCGCCCATCTCGTGTACGGCGAGTGGCTGCGCCGGGCAGG
>DATARO010000034.1:0-30050 GCA_036264095.1 Solirubrobacteraceae bacterium
TGAAGCCGGAATCGCGGTCCTGCGGGCGGTCAAGACGCCGCACCTGACGTACAAGCTGATCGCCAGCAGCCCCGCGGTCAAACTCGAAAAGTACTTTGGCAAGACCGTCGAGTTCCCGCTCGAAACGACGATCCCCGTCAAGAAGGGCGACGTCGTGGCACTGAGCGTGCCGACGTGGGCGCCGGCACTCGCGCTCGGCTTCGGCAACGACACTTCGTGGCGCGCGAGCCGGTCCAAGAGCCAGTGCACCAGCACGAGCAGCCAGACGGTTCAGACCTCGATCGGCAGCTCGCTGCAGTACTTCTGCCTCTACCAGACGGCGCGCCTGACCTACAGCGCCACGCTGATCTCGACCCCGTAGCTACGGGGCGCTCGAGCCGCCGGTCGGGCCGCTCGTCCCTCCGCCTTCTTTGGTGGGTTCTTTGGACGCTTCTTTTTCGGGTTCTTTGGCCGCAGTGCCGCCGCCCGTTTCAGAGCTCGTCCCACCGCTGGGTTCCGAGGATTCGGCGCCGGTTTCCGAGCCCGAGGACGGTTCTTCGCTGCCGGTCGTCGTCGATTTCGTCGTCGAGGTGGCCGTCGTCGAGGTCGTGGAAGCGGCCGCGTGTTCGGCCGCGGTGTTGGACGGGGGCGAGATGTCCGGCGTGCTCTTGGGGAGCGCTTCGGAGACGGTCGTCCCGCCGCAGCCTGCGAGCGCCGCTGCGGCCAGCAGCGCGCAGATCGACATCGCCGCGCGCGCGGGTGCGCTCCGCGGGCTCATCGGGCGGCTCAGCCGGCCCTCCCGGCGCGCGTCTGGCCGGGGGGTCCCATGCGCCTGCCGCACGTCGGGCAGTCGTTGAGGTCCTTCTGGGCGAGCTGGCTGCACCACGGGCAGAAGCGCAGGTTCTCGACCGCCCACGGGAGTCGGGAGGGCGAGGGCGCGAGCGGCAGCACCTTGCCGACGATCTCGAGCCGCCGGCCGCTCTCGCGGTCGACATAGGTCTCGTCCGGGGTCGCCTCGATCACGACCTCCCGCCCGCTGGGCGCGTCGCGCAGGCGGTAGCGCTGGCGGCTGCTCACGGCGGGCACTTTACCTGAGCGGGTGGCGACCGGCGGCGGCGGCGGATTTGCCGTGGCGGCCGCGGGCTAGGCTGCCCGGCGGTGCGCGTCCTCATATTTCACGGCTACCTGCTGGGCGGGACCGGCTCGAACGTCTACAACGCGAGCCTCGCGGCGGCGCTCGCCCGGCTCGGCCACGACGTGGACCTGCTCTGCCAGGAGCGCCACCCCGAGCGGCTCGCGTTCCTGGACGCGGCCGGCGACTGGGACGGCGGCACGTTGAAGGTGCGCGACCTGCGGCCCGGCGAGGATCGCGCGAACGGGAGGGGCGCCGGGCGCGTGACCGCCTACCGCCCCGAGATCGGCGGCCTGCTGCCCGTGTACGTCGCGGACCGTTACGAGGGCGTGACCGCGCGCACGTTCGCCGAGTGCAGCGACGAGGAGGTCGAGGGCTACATCGCGCGCAACGTCGCCGCCGTGCGTGAGGTCGCGGCGCTCGCCGACCCCGGCGCCGCGCTCGCGAACCACCTCGTGATGGGGCCGGCGATCCTCGCCCGCGGGCTCGAAGGGCGCGTGCCCTACGCCGTGAAGGTGCACGGCAGCGCGCTCGAGTACACCGTCAAGCCAGACCCGGATCGCTTCCTCGGCGCCGCGCGCGAGGGTCTCGAAGCGGCGGCCACCGTGCTCGTCGGCTCGCGCCACACGGCCGAGAGCCTGTGGGCGGCGCTCGGCGACCCGGGCCTGCCCGCGCGCACACGGCTGGGGCCTCCGGGAGTCGACGTCCACTCGTTCCTGCCGCGCCCGGCGGAGCAGGCGCGGCGAGGCATCCGCGAGCTCGCGGCGAACGCTCGGGCGCGGGCGGAGGAGGATGCCGGCGCCGAGGGCGCAGGCGACGCCTTCGCCGCCGATGCCGCCTCGGCTGCCGCGGCGCTCGAGCGCGTTGACCCGGGCACAGACCGCCTCGTCGCGTTCGTGGGGAAGCTGATCGTCAGCAAGGGCGTCGACCTGCTCCTGGCCGCGTGGCCGCTCGTGCTCGCCGAGCAGCCGCAGGCACGGCTGCTGGTGGTCGGCTTCGGGGCGTTCCGTGACGGGCTCGAACGGCTCGTGGCAGCCCTCGCCGCCGGCGACCTGGACGCCGCCGGCGAGCTCGCGCGTACGGCGCGAGCGCGCGAGACCGGGACGGCCGGGCCGCCGCTGCGCCACCTCCAGGCATTCATCGACAGCCTCGACGACCGGCAGCGGGAGCGCTACCTCTCCGCCGCCGCCGGGCTGCAAGCGCGAGCGCTGTTCACCGGACGGCTCGAACACGACGAGCTCGCCGCGCTGCTGCCCGCGTGCGAGGCCCTGGTCGTCCCCAGCACGTTCCCGGAGTCGTTCGGGATGGTCGCGGCCGAGGCCGCGGCGTGCGCGTGCCTCCCGGTCAGCGCAGCCCACTCGGGACTCGCGGAGGTCAGCGCCAAGCTCGCGCAGGCCGTGCCCGCGCCGGTCGCTCCGCTGCTCTCGTTCCCGGTCGACGACGGAGCTGTGCGGGCGCTCGCCCAGCGGCTGACCGCATGGCTGACGCTCGAGCCCGAGACGCGGCAGTTGGCCCGCGATGGCATCGTGGAGACCGTGCGCGAGCGGTGGTCCTGGGAGGGCGTCGCGCGGGGCGTGCTGGCCGCCGCGGCGGGGCGGCTGGGCGAGCTCGACGGGCCCTGACGGCGCCGGCGGGCTCGGGTCGGAGCGCCCGCGCGTTCGGATAGTGTTCCGCGCGCCGATGCGTCCCACGGAGGAGGATCCCCCAGAGGCTCGGACCTCACGCGCCCTGATCGGGCGGCGCGCCGCCGCGTGCCTGGCCGTCGGCTTCGTCGGCCTCGTCGCCGGCGGGTGCTCGGTCAAGGGCGCCGACGATGCCAACCTGATCGAAGGCAAGAAGGCGTTCGTGGCGAAGTGCGGCTCCTGCCACACGCTCGCACGGGCCAACACGAAGGGCCTCGTCGGGCCGAACCTCGACGAAGCGCTGCGTGCGAGCATCGCCGAAGGCGAGCAGCGGAGCAGCGTCCGCGGCCTGGTCGAAGCGCAGATCAGGATCCCGAACCCCGAAGGGGCGATGCCCAAGGACCTCGCAACGGGGTCGGTCGCGCGCGACATCGCCGCATACGTCTCGCAGGTCGTCGCTCGCCCCGGTAAAGACACGGGGCTGCTCGCGACGGCCGTCGAAGCGCCCGGCTCCGGCAAGCCCGCCGTCGAGAAGGGCGGCAAGCTCTCGATCCCCGCGAACCCGAGCGGCCAGCTCGCCTACGCGACGAACAAGGCAACCGCCACGGCCGGCCCGGTGACGATCGAAATGCCCAACATGTCGGGCGTCTCGCACAACATCGCGATCGAAACGGGCGAAGGCGGGGCGAGCCCGAAGGGGACCAAGCTCGGCGCGAGCCAGTTCACGAGCAAGGGCACCGCGACCGTCCACGTCACGCTCAAACCCGGCACCTACACGTTCTTCTGCGAAGCCCCCGGCCACCGCCCCGCCGGGATGTACGGGACCCTCACGGTCAAGTAGCTCAGCGGGGCGTGGGCGCTTGACCCACGGCTCGCTGGAACGTAACGCTGCGCGCTGCTGCTGCGTCCTGAGGCGCGCCACGCTCCGTGCGTCCTTGCATCGCTCGCGCTATACGAGCGCGCGGATGATCAGGACGACCACCACGACGACCACGATCACGGCCATCGCGTAGAGCAGGAAGCGGAACGCCTCCTGCTCTGAGCGGAGCGGGTTGAGCACGCTGCTAGAGGAGGTAGACGGTGCTGTAGACGACCAGCCACATCACGTCGACGAAGTGCCAGTAGATCCCGGGCACCTCAACGCCGCGATGTTCCTCGGGGCTGTAATGGCCGCGGAACGATCTGATCGTCACGAACAACAACAAGCAGAGGCCGATGAACACGTGCGCGCCGTGCAGCCCCGTGAGCGAGAAGAAGATCGTCTCCTGCGCGCCGTCCTGGGGGGCGAAGCCGATGTTGGCGTACTCGTTGATCTGCACGAACAGGAACGTCGCGCCGAGCAGGAACGTCGTCAGCATGCCCGCCTTCAGCCCGAAGCGGTTGCCGTTCTTGATCGAGGTCTGAGCCCAGTGGATCGTGAAGGACGAGGAGACGAGGATCGCCGTGTTCACGCCCGCGACTTCGACCGGGAGTTTCGTCCCGACCGCCGGCCAGGGGTCGCCCTGGGCGACGCGGATGAAGAAGTAGGCCGTGAAGAAGGCGCCGAAGATCATCACCTCGGAGATGATGAAGAGCAGCATGCCCAGCAGCTGCGGCTCGACGCGCGAGCTGCGATGCGCGGGCGGCGGGCCGTGATGTTCCTCGGCGCCGTGCGCGTGGGCGATGCCAGCGGCCTCCATCTCCTATGCCGCCGGTACCGCGGTCGCGGTCGTCGGGTTGCCCACGACGACGTGGTCGACCGGGAGAGACGTCGCGTTGCGCACACGCTCGACCAGGTTCGAGCGCAGCCAGCCCGAGCGCTCGTCCGGGAGCGTAGAGATCACGACGCGGTCGACACGGAACAGCTCGAGGGCGTTCATGACCGCCGTGTATGGGTCCGGGTCGCCGATCATGCCCGAGCCGAGCATGCCCGCGGCCTGCATGCGGTCGAGCATCTTGGCGAGGCGTTCGCGCGCCTCCTTCGGTGAGCTGCCGCTGCCGTCGACCTGCGGCACGACCGAGATGAACAGGTGCGAGCCCTCCCCAGCGGCGATTCCGCGCAGGTGCGCGAGCAGCTCCTCGCCGCTCGAGGTCTTGTTCGCGATCACGAGCGTCACGCTGAAGGGCAGTCCCTCCTGCTCGAGGTCCACGACGACGTGCTCGACGGGCAGCCCGGACGCGTTCTCGATCCGTTCGATCAGATCGCGGCGGAGCCAGCCGGAGTGCACGGCGGGATGGGTGGAGATGATGATCTCCGACGGCCGTCGCTCGGCCACGGCGTCCATCGTGGCGTTGAACGGGTCGGCGTCGCCGACCTCCCCGGTCGCCTCGATGCCCTCGGCCGCGAGGCTCGAGAGAGCGAGGTCCACGCGGACCTGGGCCGATTCGCGCACCGCCTCGTCGTAGATGACGAACCCCGCAGACGGATCGCTCGCCGGCACGACCAGGCGAAAGCGCGTGTCGCCCCCCTGCGCGCGCGCCCGCACGAGGTCGAGCAGCTTCGCTCCGCCCAGCGTGCGGTTCGCGACCACGAGTATCTCCCTCATCGGCACGGCCTCCTCAGTGCTCGCCCGACGTCGCCGGGACACCGGCGCCGACCGGCGTCGGGGTGGGGGTGAAGATCCCGTGCACCGCTCCCGGCACGCCGTACTCGTACGGACCGCCGACGACCGTCGGCACGCGATCGAAGTTGAACACCGGCGGCGGCGAGGACACGTGCCACTCGAGCGTCATCGCCCGCCACGGGTTGCTTACGCTGCGGGGTCCGCCGCGCCAGCTCGTGACGATGTTGTAGACGAAGATCAGCACGCTCAGCCCGAGGCCGAAGCTGGCGATCGAGATGAAGAGGTTCAGGTCGGCGAATTTCGCGGCGTAGGTCGACACGCGCCGGGGCATGCCCTGGAGGCCGAGGATGTGCATCGGCCCGAAGGTCAGGTTCATGAAGATGAACGTCGTCCAGAAGTGCCATTTGCCGAGGCGCTCATCGAACATCCGCCCGGTCATCTTCGGGAACCAGTAGTACACGCCCGCGAAGATCGTCATCAGCGAGCCGCCGAACAGCACGTAGTGGATATGGGCGACGATGAAGTAGGTCGAGCTCACGTGGATGTCGAACGGCACCATCGCGAGCATCACGCCGCTGATCCCGCCCAACGTGAACGTCGTCAGGAACCCGAGGGCGAACAGCATCGGCGTATCGAGGTGCAGCACCCCCCGCCACAGCGTCGCCAGCCACGAGAAGATCTTGATCCCCGTCGGCACGGCGATGATCGCGGTCGTGATCGCCATCGGGATGCGGATCCACGACGCCATCCCCGAGGTGAACATGTGGTGCGCCCAGACCGTGAAGCCGAGGCCGACGATCGCGAGCAGCGAGAAGGCCATCATCCGGTAGCCGAAGATCGGCTTGCGCGACTTGACGGCGATGACTTCGCTGATGATCCCGAAGCCGGGCAACATCATGATGTAGACGGCCGGGTGCGAGTAGAACCAGAAGACGTGCTGATACATGAGCACGTCGCCGCCGTGGGCCGCGTTGAAGAAGTTGAAGCCGAGCGCGCGGTCGAGCAGCACGAAGAACTGGGAGGCCGCGATGAACGGCGTCGCGATCACGACCAGCAGGGAGGTCGCGAAGTTCGCCCACACGAGCAGCGGCATGCGGAAGAAGCTCATGCCCGGCGCTCGCATGGTGATGATCGTGACCAGGAAGTTCAGCGCCGTCATCACCGAGGAGGCGCCGGCGAACTGGACCGCGACCGAGAAGAACGTCTGCCCGATCGGCGCGTTCGTCGACAGCGGCGCGTACGCCGTCCAGCCGTCAGCGAACGCTCCGCCCGGCGCGAAGAAGCTGCCGAGCATCATCAGCCCGGCGACCGGCAGCAGCCAGAAGGACAGCGCGTTCAGGCGCGGGAAGGCCATGTCCGGCGCGCCGATCATCAGCGGGATCACGAAGTTCCCGAGCCCGGCGAAGACGGGGATGATGAACAGGAAGATCAGCAGCGAGGCGTGGACCGAGAACAGTCCGTTGAAGGTGTTCGGGTCCACGAAGTGCGAGCCCGGCTGCGCGAGCTGCGCCCGCATCAGCATCGCCAGCAGCCCGCCGATCAGCAGGAAGATGAACGAGTTGACCGTGTACTGGATGCCGATCACCTTGTGATCGGTGTTGATCCGGAAGTAGTCCTTCCAGCTACGGGCGCCATGGCCGGAGTGGTCCTCCGGGCGCGTCGGGCGCCCGGCCGCCCAGTAGAACCAGTAGTCAAAGCCGCCGAGCCCCACCAGGAACGCGAGCGGCACGGCGAGCAGCGAGACCGTGAGAATCGCGTCGCCGCTGATGAAGTGGCGGAACGTCGAGTGGCCGGTCGACATCCGCACGAGCCACGTCAGCCCGAACGCGAAGGCGACCGCCCCGGCCATCATCAGGGCCGAGCGGTAGTAGCCGGGCGCTTTCAGCCTCGCCGCCATCAGCTCTCGATCCCCATCGCGGCCAACATTACCCGCTCGCTCCGGCGGCGGAGGCGCCACCCGAGGAGCTCTGCTCCTGGCTCGCGATCCACGCCTTGAACTGCGATTCGGGCACCACATGCACGGTCGAGCGCATCAGGCTGTGGCCGGCGCCGCAGAGCAGATTGCACACGACCGGGTAGTGGCCGAGACGGTCCGGAGTGGCGCGCCAGTGCGTCGTGATCCCCGGCACGACGTCCTCCTGGACGCGGAAGGCGGGGATCCAGAACGCATGGATCACGTCCTTCGAGCGCAGGTTGAACTCGACGGACTCGTTCTCGGGCAGGTACAGCTGGTAGCTGTTGATCGGGGCGCCGCCGGTGACCGAGGTCGGGTACTGGTAGGTCCACACGAACTGCTGGCCGGTGACACCGATCTGGATCTCGCGCGCGGGTTTCTTCTCGTTTTCGTGAAGGACGACGAACGAGTAGCCGACGAGCCCGAGCAGCAGCGCGGTCGGCAGCGCGGTCCAGAAGACCTCGAGGCGCGTGTTGCCGTGGATCGGCGGCCCATCCTTGAGCTCCTCACCCGGGCGCATGCGGAACTGCCACACCGAGTAGAGGATCGAGCCGGCGACGAGCACGAAGATCGGCACCGAGGCGATCACGAGCACGTGGTAGAGGCGGTCCGTGTTCTTGGCCTGGGTCGAGGCCTGGACCGGGAACCAGTGGATCGCGTAGCTGATCGCGATGCCGGCTGCGATAGCGAGGAGCCCGAGCGCGCCCGCGATCATCAACGTCCGGCGCCTATCCATGGGGCTCGCCTCCAGGGGCCGGCGGCGTCTCTGCAGCGCTCCTCTCCATCGGGTGCAGGATCCTAATGCTTACGCGGGCGGGACCGCGGAGCGGTTCGGATCGCGCGCTGCGCGGGTTTCGCGACGTGCGCTTGACGGGACTCGGGGCGGGTAATAGATTGAGGCAATAGTTGCAAATGTCCCTCGGAGGCGCGACCCGTAGCGGAAACGGAGGCGATATGCAGGTGAGGCAGGGCATGACCAGCACCGTCCTGACCGTGGGGCCCGGGCACACGCTGCGCGCGGTCGCCCGGCTGATGTCCCAGCGCTCGGTGGGAGCGGCGGTGGTGATCGATCCCGACGGCAACGGCCCGGGGATCCTCACCGAGCGCGACGTGCTCGTCTCGATCGGCGCGGGCGAGGACCCCGACGTCGAGATGGTCGCCGATCACCTCACGCGCGATGTCGTCTTCGCCGCGCCTGATTGGTCCCTCGAGGAGGCTGCAGCGGCGATGGTCCGCGGTGGCTTCCGCCATCTGATCGTGCTCGAGCATGGAGACACGGTCGGCATCCTGTCGGTACGCGACATCGTGCGGTGCTGGACGGAGGACGGAGCGATCTGTCCCGTGCCGGCGAGCGCCGCCGCGGGATGATCGAGCTGCACGCCTGCACGGGGAAGCGGGACGTGCCAGCTCTCGCAGCGGCCGGGCGCGGTTGAGGGACCGCGCCCGCCGCTTCGGTGCGGCGCCGAGCGAGGGACCTCAGCCGCGGGCTGCGTCCCGGGGCCCCGCCGCGCTCGGGCCCTTGGACGCACCCGTCTCACACCTCCCGTGCGGGCCGGCCGCGCGTGTTCGGTGTGGATCGTCGGTGATATAAACCGCCGCCACCCCGGACCCCCGATGACCTCCAATGCCGACAGACGCGCCGCGTCCTTCCCGCTGCGCCGGGCGCGTTCGCGGCCGGAGGTCGAGTTCGGACACATCGACGGGGCCGAAGCCCATTTCTGGGCTGACCTCTGGCGCGTGCTGGACGCCGGGGCGCGCCGCGTCTGCGACGTCGGCGGCGGCGCCAAACCGGCGCTGACGGCCAACCAGATAGCGAAGTTCGAGATCGACTACGTCGTCTTCGACGTGTCCGCCGCCGAGCTCGGCAAGGCACCGCCCGGCTACGAGCTGGTGGAGGGCGACGCGCAGCGCCCGGAGGACGCGCGCCGCGCCGTCGGCGAGCGTGGGCCGTTCGACCTCGTGCTCAGCCGCTGGACCGCGGAGCACATGCGCGACGGCCGCGCATTCCACACCAACGTCTTCGGGATGCTGCGGCCCGGAGGCGCGGCCGTGCACCTGTTCCCGACGCTCTACACGCCGCCGTTCGTCGTCAACCGCATGCTGTCCGAGGGGCAGTCCTCGGCACTGCTCAGCCGCGCATTCCCCGCGCGCCGCGTCAAGTTCCCCGCGTTCTACTCGTGGTGCCGCGGCCCGAGCCGCAAGCAGGTGCGCCGGCTGGAGAGTGTCGGCTTCGAGGTCGAGCACTACGTCGGGTTCTTCGGCCACAGCTTCTACACGTCCGTGCCTCCCCTCCACGCGGCACAGCGGGCGTTCACGCAACTGCTGCTGCGCGCGCCGCTGCCGGGGCTCACGAGCTTCGGGCTGGTCGTGCTGCGCCGCCCCGGCTGAGCCGGCGAGGGCGTCCTACGCGGGGGTCAGGGCCGCTCTCGCGGCGCGCGTCGCCGCGATCGCGCCGCAGGCGGTGAGCGCGAGCGCCGCGGCGCAGTTGGCCGCGAGCGTCGCGCCCGTGCTCGCGCCGAACGGCCCCGTCGTCTGCGCCGCGAGCGCCGGAGCCTCGCGCCAGAGCGCGAGCGCGTAGACGCCGATACCTGCGGCCACGACCCACATCGCGACCGCCAGCGCGATCCCGGCGAGCGCCGCGCGGCGCAGGGCGCGAGCCGAGGGCTCGATCCGGCGCAGGACCGCCCGCGGGACCGCGGCGCAGACGAGCACGCACAGCACGGCGCCGAGCGTCATCGGCACTGCCGCCGACAGCACCCAGTCGAGCGGGAACCCCTGGCCGCGTTCGGGGGCGAGTGCGAACACGACCAGCGCGAGGCCCGCGTACGCAAGCAGCGCGAGCGGTGGGAGGGCGAGGAGCGCGCGCAGGCGCGACTGCCCGGGCGCGGCGGCGCGCCGCAGCGCGAGCCACAGGAGCGGCAGGCCGCCGACCGCGATCGCCGCGGCCCCGAGGAGCGCGCCCGCGAGCACGGCCCCGTGGCTGAACGCGATCAGCTCGTGGCGCTGGGAGGCGTCGCGCAAGGGCGTGTTGAACGGCACGTTCTCGATCATCTTCTGGAAGGCGAGCCCGGCGAGAGAGAGACCGAGCCAGCACGCGAAGAGCGCGCCCAGGGAGAGCCGCATGCGGGCAGTGCGAGGCCCTCGGAGCGCCGCCGGTGGGCGCAGATGAGCTGCGACCGCGCCACGCGCGAGTGAGGCGAGCCCGCGCGGGCCCGGCGGGTCGTCGGTGACGAGCGCGAGCATCTCCTCGCCGTAGCGCTCGCGCCACGCCTCGGGGTAGAGGCCGACGAGCAGCGCGGCGAGGGTTCCGGGGCGTGGCCCTGCACTCATGGCCGGGCTCCCAGCGCGTCCAGTCTGGACAGGCCGGTCGCGGCGACGGCGGAGATCGTGCGGAGCTGCTCGTCGAGCAGGCGCGACCCCGACGCGGTGATGCGGTAAGGCCGCCTGCGCCCCTCGGGCAGGAGCGCCTCGATCAGCCCCTGGTCCTCCAGGCGAGCGAGCGCGCCGTACAGCGTTCCGGGGCCCAGGTGGACGCCCGCGATCCGCTGCACGTCCTGCACGATCGCGTACCCGTGCTTCTCTCCGCCGGCGAGACTCGAGAGCACCAGGACACCGGGGTCAGACCATCTTCCTGCGTCGCCTCGCTGTCTCGGCATCCGGTCCTCCTGAATCGTTCCGTGATGCATCGTAGCACGATGTAACGCCCACGTTAGAGGGGCGGCGGTACCCGTGCTCCGTTGGCACGGCTCCGAAGCACGCGATCTCGATCGCCGCCGGGCGCGGGCGCGACGATCAGCGATGCAAGCGGGCGCCGTCGGGGCGGAGACGGCGCGGGCGGGGCCATCGAGGTCCCGCCGTCGCCATGGGCGTCCGCGGCGCGGGCGCCCGCGCCGATCAGCTGCCGGTGTGCTCGTCGAGCGGGAGCTCGTCGATTTCGGTCCGCGTCTCGCGGATCCAGCGGCCGACGGCCCACAGCGTGAGCAGGGCGCCGAGCACAGTCAGCTCGATGAACGTCGTGATCCCGACGAGCACCAGCGTGATGCCGACGGCCGTCAGCACCGGCAGGATCGACGGGCCGGGGAGATGGATCTCCTCGCCCGCGGGCGGGACGTCGGGATCGAGCGGGCTCAAGAGATGTAGATCGCTGCGACGACGAAGGTGATGCCGAACATGAACATGCAGATCGCCGTGACGATCAGTCCGGTGCGGATGTTCTTGCGGGCGAGGCGACGGGTCATCATCGTTATCGGTTGGCTCCTGCCGCCATCCGGGCGGCGATCATATCGTCGCCCTCCAGGCTCCGATCGGCTCCTGCCGGCATCCGGCCGGCGATTATAACGTCGCCCACCGGGCTCCGATCACAGGTGCGCGTCCGCGACCATCGTGCAGAACAGCAGCGCGAGATAGGCGAGCGAGAACAGGTACAGGCGCAGGGCCGAGCCACGGTCCGCGCGCCGGTAGAGCCGCATCGCGCCGGCGATGAAGCCGAGGCCGAGCACGAGCGAGCCGACGAGGTAGATCGCGCCGAGGCCGCCCGCGCAGAACGGGAGCTGCGTGACCGCGTAGAGCAGGACCGAGTAGAGCAGGATCTGCCGGCGCGTCTCGTCCTCGCCGCGCACGACCGGGAGCATCGGCACGCCCACGCGCGCGTACTCGTCCTTCATCAGCAGCGACAGCGCCCAGAAGTGCGGCGGGGTCCAGAAGAACACGATGAAGAAGAGGATCACGGCGGTCCCGCTGACCGAGCCGGTGACGGCCGCCCAGCCGACCAGCGGTGGCACCGCGCCGGCGGCGCCGCCGATCACGATGTTCTGCGGCGTCCGGCGCTTGAGCCAGACGGTGTAGATGAACACGTAGCCGAGGAAGCCGGTAAAGGAGAGGGCGGCCGCGAGCGGGTTGACCGCCAGCGACAGCTCGAGCAGCGACAGCGCCGCGAGCGTGCAGCCGAAGATCAGCGCCGCGCGCGGCGAGACGCGGCCGGCCGGCACCGGCCGGCTGGCCGTGCGCTTCATCAGCCGGTCGATGTCACGGTCGAACCAGTGGTTGACGGCACCCGCGCCGCCGGCCGACAGGTAGCCCCCGACGCAGGTGAGCAGCACGAGCAGGGGGGACGGATCGCCCGCGACGTACATGGTCGCGATCGTCGTCAGCAGCAGCAGCGACTGGACCTTGGGCTTGGTCAGCTCGAGGTAATCGCGCAGCACCGAGAACGCGCGCCCGGAGGCGCCCAGCTCGCCGAGCGACGAGTGGATGGCCTCGGCGCCGGCGCCGCGCTGCGCCGCGCTCATCGAGATGCTCGATCCCGCGGCGCTGTGCCGCTCACGGGGAGACGTCCCATCGGGCCGAGCATCGTGCTCATCTCTATACCCCGACCTGGGTCGCCCCAGTCGGGACCGTCGCGGTGCCCGCGCCCGCGCCCTCTGTCCGCCGCGCGATCTCGCGGCGGTAGTCCTTCATCGGCTCGGCCGAGCGCACGCGCGGCAGGACGTCGAAGTTGTTGACCGGCGGGGGGGAGGTCGTGAACCACTCGAGCGTGTTCGCCCGCCACGGGTCGGGTCCCGCGACCGTGCCGACCTTGAGGCTGCGCACGACGTTGATGATCGTCACGAGCACGCCGAGGCCGAGGACGAACGAGCCGACCGTGGAGATCTGGTTGTAGAGCGCGAAGTGCCCGACGTTGTCGTACTCGTAGATGCGCCGCGGCATCCCGTCGAGCCCGAGCACGTGCTGGATCATGAACGTCAGAAGGAAGCCGACGAACATCAGCCCGAAGCTGAGCTGGCCGAGCCGCTCGCTCAGCATCCGACCGGTGATCTTCGGGAACCAGTAGTAGATCGCGGCGAAGATCGTGAAGACCGCTCCGCCCATGAGCACGAAATGGATGTGCGCGACGACGAAGTAGGTTTCGTTGAGCTGCCAGTCGACGGGGAAGATCGCGAGGAACACGCCCGAGATCCCGCCGATCAGGAACAGCGTGATGAAGCCGACGCAGAACAACAGGGGCGTCTTGAATTCGATCGTCCCGCGCCACAGGGTGGCGATCCAGTTGAGCAGCTTCACACCGGTCGGCACCGCGATGAAGTAGGAGCTCAGCATCACGAAGATCAGGATCGCCTCCGGGATCGGCGCGGTGAACATGTGGTGCGCCCACGTCAGGAAGCCGAGGAAGGCGATCGCGATCGTCGAGGCGGCGATCGCCTTGTAGCCGAAGATCGGCTTTCGCGCGAACACCGGCAGGATCTCCGAGACGATGCCGAAGCCCGGCAGGACCATGATGTAGACCTCGGGGTGGCCGAAGAACCAGAACAGGTTCTGCCACAGGAGCGCCGAGCCGCCATTGGCCGGGTCGAAGAAGTGGGTGCCGAAGTGTCGGTCGGTCAGCAGCATGGTGACCGCGCCCGCGATCACCGGCATCGCGAAGATGATCAGGACCGAGTAGGTCAGCAGCGCCCACACGAACAGCGGCAGGCGCCCCCAGCTCATGCCGCGCGCGCGCATGTTGGCGATCGTCGCGTAGAAGTTGATGGCGCCGAGGATCGAGCTCAGGCCCGTGAGGTGGATCAGATAGATCCACGCGTCCTCGCCCCCGCTCGGCGAGTAGACGGAGCTCGCGAGCGGGACCGCGCTCGTCCAGCCGGCTTCCGGCGGGTTCCAGAAGATCGAGGCGTAGAAGACGATCCCGCCCGCCAGCAGCAGCCAGAAGGAGAGCGCGTTCAGGCGCGGATAGGCCATGTCGCGCGCCCCGATCATCAGCGGCAGGAAGTAGTTCCCGATCCCCGCCATCATCGGCACGACGAACAGGAAGATCATCGTCGTACCGTGCATCGTGAACAGCTGGTTGTAGGTCGTCGGCGTGACCAGCGTGTTGTTCGGCGCGCCGAGCTGCAGCCGCATCAGCAGCGCCTCGACGCCGCCGAGGCAGAAGAACACGAACGTCGTGACCATGTACATGATCCCGATGCGCTTGTGATCGGTGGTCGTGATCCAGCTCGTCCAGCCGCGCGCCTCGCGTTCCACGGCGTGGGCCGCGACCTGGGGGACGGGAGCTGCGTATGTGGCCATCGAAGCGGTGCTCCTCGTCCTAGATGATTGATTTCACGGCCGTGTGCCGCGTTCCGGTTGTGCGGGTGGTCGAGCCGTCCAAGGACGCAGGTCGAAGCCCTTGCTGCCGATCGGGGATCGCCCAGCAAGGGCGAGGCCGAGGACGCCGGCCGGCGATGTGCCAGACGTGCAAGCGGCGGTGCAGGGTCGTGGAATCACTCATCAGGGGTTTTCGACCTGTCCGGCGCCGGTCTGGGCGCCGAGTTTCGCGCGGGCGATGTGCGCTTCGGCGTTCGCCTGCGCGATCAGCTTCTTACGTTCGGCGAGCCACGCTTCGAACTGCGCCGGCGGCACCGCGCGCACGGTGGCGAGCATGCGCGCGTGCGCGCGGCCGCAGAGAAAGGCGCACTGGCCTTTGAACACCCCGGGCCTCGGGACCTTGAACCACGTGTAGTTGCTGTACCCCGGCACCGCCTGGAACTTGCCGCCGAGTTCCGGCACCCACCAGGCGTGCACGACGTCCGAGGAGACGATCTTCAGGCTCACGGTCGTGTTCGTCGGGACGACCATTTCTTCATACGAGTAGGGGGCGCCGAGCCCGTCGGGTTCGTTGGCGCCGGGGTAGACGTACTGCCACAGGTACTGGCGCCCGATCACGGTGATTTCGAGCGCTTTGCCGTTCGGGGGCAGGCGCTTTTCGGAGCTCGCGTAGAGCGGCCCGCTGTCGGATGCGAGCGCCGCGGCGGTGGCGTCGGAGTTGGGCAGGTTCTCGATCGAGGAGAGCTTCGCGAACGTGATCACCGCGAGCGCGACGAGGATCAGCGCCGCCACGACGGTCCAGCCGACCTCGAGGCGGGTGTTGCCGCGGATCTGAGCGGCGACCGCTCCCTTGCGCGCACGAAAGCGCCACAGCGCGTAGACGAGTCCGCCCTCGACCAGCACGAAGATGACGAGCGCGATGTAGAGCGCGATCTTGTACAGCGTGTCGATGCGGTCTGCGTTCGGCGAGCCGCCCGACAGCGGGGTGAAGAAGCCGAGCAGAGATGGCAGCACGTGGCCCAAGGCGGCGAGGATTCTATTCAGGCGCGGAGCAGACGCGCTTGATGACGTTTGACACGAGTGTTCAGCTGCCGCTGAAGCTCGCGGGCCGCTTCTGCAGGAACGCCGTCGCGCCCTCGACGAAGTCGTCGCTGCCCGCCATCTCCTGCTGGATGCTCGCCTCGAGCTCGAGCTGCTCGTCCATGCGCGCGTACAGCCAGCTGTTGAGCTGGCGCTTCGCCCCCGCGTAGGAGCGCGTCGGCCCGGCCGCCATGCGCGCGGCCAGCGCGCGGGCATCCTCGCGCAGGCGCTCGTCGGGCACGACGAAGTTGATCAGGCCCCACTCGAGCGCCTTGGCCGCGGGGAGGCGTTCGCCGAGCATCGACAGCTCGGTCGCGCGCGCCATCCCGATGCGCGTCGGCACGAACAGCGACGACCCGCCGTCGGGCACGAGCCCGATGTTCACGAACGCGAGCAGGAAGTAGGCGCTCTCGGCCGCCATGATCAGGTCGCTGCAGAGCGCGAGCGAGCAGCCGATGCCGACGGCCGGCCCGTTGACAGCGGCCACGACCGGCTTCGGGATCTCGCGGATCGCCCGCATCACGGGGTGGTAGACCTCGGTCAGCGCCTTGTAGACATTCGGGCGGCCGGCCTCGGTCGTCTCGCCGCTGAGGTCGGTGAGGTCGGCGCCGGAGGAGAAGCCGCGGCCGGCGCCGGTGATCATCACCGAGCGCACGGCGTCGCTGCCGGCCGCGTGGGCGAACGCCGCCTGCAGGTCGAGGCCGAACTGGAGGTTCCAGGCGTTGAGCTTCTCGGGCCGGTTCAGCTCGACCGTCGCGACCCCGTCCTCGACGAGCACGTTGACGGTCTCAAGCGTTATCCCCGCGTCGCTCATCGCTCTCCTCCGGGCGCGGCGGCCCCGATCGCTTCGTGCGCGGCTCCGATCGTCGCGCGCACTGAGGTATGGCCGATGATCCTATTGTGTGTGCCATGCCGAGGCCCGTGATCGGAATCTGCTCCGCGCTCGAGCGCTCGCAATGGGGCGTCTGGGATCAGGTCGCCGCGCTCGTGCCGCTGAGCTACATCGAAGCGGTGCAGCGCGCCGGCGGCGTGGCGGTGATCCTGCCGCCCGACGCGCACGTCTCGGCCGACCCCGAGCAGCTGCTCGACCTGCTCGACGGCCTGATGCTCGCGGGTGGCGCCGACATCGATCCCTCCTCCTACGGCGAGCGCCCGCATCCGCAGACGGTCGACACCGTCCCGGCCCGCGATGAGTTCGAAATCGCGCTCACGCGCGCGGCGATCGAGCGCGACCTGCCCGTGCTCGGCATCTGCCGCGGGATGCAGCTGATCAACGTGGCGTGCGGCGGAACGCTGCTGCAGCACCTGCCCGAGCACGTCGGCCACGAGGACCACCGCCGCGTGCTCGGCTCCTTCGAGGGCGCCGACCACGACGTCGAGCTGCAGGGCGGGACGCTCGCGGCGCTGGCCGCGGGCGAGACCGACCACGCGACCAAGTCCCACCACCACCAGGGCGTCGACCGCGTCGGGGACGGCCTGCTCGTCAGCGGGCACTCGACGCTCGACAACCTGCCCGAGGCGATCGAGCTCGACGGCCGACGCTTCGTGCTCGGCGTCCAATGGCACCCCGAGGTCGACCCCGGCAGCGCCGTGATCGCATCGTTCGTATCCGCTGCGCGCCGCGAGCAGCCGGCGGCCGACGCCGCCGCTGCGGGCGCCGGCAGCGGCGCCTGAGCCCCCCGGAGACGGGCGGACGCGAACATATACTCCCCGCCAAGTGCGGGTGTCGAAGGCGATCAGAGCAACCGCCTGGGGGATGGTGGTGGCCGGAGTCGCCGCGCCGCTGCTGCGCAAGCGGGTGCCGCTCGGAGCGGCGGCGATGCAGACGGTCGCCTTCGCCGCGCCGGTCGGGCTGTGCGTGGCGGTGCCGCGCTCGCGGGCCCGCGACGTCGCCGCCTGCGGGCTGCAGATGTGGGCCTACCTCGCCGCGTACAAGACGCCCCACGACGACGAGCAGGGACAGGCGCTGCGGGTGCGCGTGCGCTATCCGATCGTCGCCGACAGCGTGCTCGGCCTCGGCAGGCTGCCGACGGTCCGCCTGCAGCGGGCGCTCGCCCGCGGCGAGCCCGGGCGCGTCAGCTGGCGGCGCCTGGATCACGTGCTCGTATGGACGCACTGGTCGTGGTTCATGGTCCCGCACGGGACCATCGCCTATCTCCTCCTGCGCCACCCCGAGCGCTTCCCGCGCGGCGCGGCGCTGATGTACTCCGTGTTCGACATCGGTGCGTGCTTCTACTGGTTCGTCCCGACCGCGCCGCCGTGGTACGCGGCCGGGGCGGCCGAGCGCGACGGCGCAGGGGCGACGGAGGTGCGGCGCCTGATGGTCGAGTACGGCGACGACTTCTGGGGCGGCCGCTGGGGCTCGCTCTACAGTGTGCTCGGAGGCAACCCCCTCGCAGCGATGCCGTCCCTGCACTTCGCCACATCCGTGATGGCCGCGCTCCTGCTCGCCGAGGTGGGGCCGCTGCAGGGTGCGCTGGGCGCGGCCTACACGGCCACGCTCGGCCTGGCGCTCGTCTACCTGGGCGAGCACTACGCAGTCGATCTGCTCGCCGGCGCGGCGCTCACCCTCGCGGTGCGGCGCCTCGAGCCGCGGGCCCGACCGCCGTTGCAGGCGCTCGCGCGCGGGGTATCGGCATTGGAGGCGATCGCACACGAGACGGCTTGAGGAGGAGAGCGGCGGGGAGGGCATGGGAACGGGGGCGCAGGACGATCTGAGGAGGGAAGCGCTCGAGGCGAGCGTCGCCGAGGAGATGCCGCGCGTCCTGCTGACGCGGCGGCAGGTCGTCGCGTCGCTGCTGTTCGTCGTGTTCGGGGTCGCCTTCCTGTACTTCGTGCTCCCGCGCCTGACCGGGCTCGGGACGACCGTGCACCGCATCGAGCGCGGCGACACCTGGTGGATCGCGATCGGCGTGGTGCTCGAGGTCTGCTCCTTCGCCGGCTACGTGATCCTGTTCCGCTCGGTGTTCCTCACCGAGGCGGGGCGCATCGGCTGGCGCGCCAGCTACGAGATCACGATGGCGGGGCTCGTCGCCACGCGCCTGTTCGCGGCGGCCGGGGCAGGCGGCGTCGCGCTGACCGCCTGGGCGCTGCGCCGCTCGGGTATGGAACGCGCGCTCGTCGCGTGCCGGATGGTTGCGTTCCTCGTGCTGCTGTACGTGGTCTACGCCGGCTCGCTGCTGATCGACGGCGTGGGGCTCGGGAGCGGCCTCTTCCCCGGCGGCCGCTCGTTTGCGATCACGGTCGTGCCGGCGATCGTCGCGACGCTGCTGTTCGTCGCCGCCGGCGCGATCGCGCTGCTGCCCGAAGACCTCGCGCGGCGGCTGGAGGCACGCGCCGACGGCGGCGGGCGCCTGGCGCATTGGATCGCCCGCGCGGCCACGGTCCCCGCGCTCGCGGCGAGCGGCATCCGCACCGCGATCGCGATCGTCAAGCGGCGCGATCCCGGCGCGCTCGGGGCGCTCGCGTGGTGGGGGTTCGACATCAGCGTGCTGTGGGCGATGTTCCACGCGTTCGGCTCGCCGCCGCCGTTCACGGTCATCTGGATGGCCTACTTCGTCGGGATGCTGGGCAACCTGCTGCCGCTCCCGGGCGGCCTCGGCGGGGTCGAGGGCGGCATGATCGGCGCGTTCGCGGCGTTCGGCGTCGACGTCAACCTGAGCGTCCTTGCGGTGCTCTCCTACCGGGGCATCTCCTTCTGGCTGCCGACGATCCCCGGCGCGGTCGCCTACCTGCAGCTGCGGCGCACCGTCGCGCGCTGGCGCGAGCTCGAACGAGGCGAGCCACGGCCCGAGACGCTCTCGCCCACGACGGCCCGTGCGCTGCACGGCTCCTGACCCCCGGCCGCTGCGACCGGCCTTGAGCGGCGCCACAACTTCTCCTATACTATAAAAAGTAAAGTATTGAAGGAACGAGAGCTGTGTGAGAATGGAGGCGCTATGGCCGACATCGACAACGTGGTGATCGTGGGCAGCGGGCCGGCGGGCTACACCGCCGCGCTCTACACGGCGCGCGCGAACCTCGAGCCGCTCGTGATCGAGGGCTTCGCGTGGGGCGGCTTGCTCCAGCAGACCACCGACGTCGAGAACTACCCCGGCTTCCCGCAGGGGATCATGGGTCCCGAGATGATGATGAAGTTCCGCGAGCAGGCGGAGCGCTTCGGCGCGCGCCTGCTGACCGACCAGGCCGACCGCGTCGAGCTCGCGAGCGAGCCCGGAGGCGTGCACAGCGTCTGGGTCGGTGACACCGAGTACCGCGCCCGCACGGTCGTGCTGGCGATGGGCGCCGAGCACAAGAAGCTCGGCATCGTCGGCGAGGAGGAGCTCGCCGGTCGCGGCATCAGCTACTGCGCGACCTGCGACGCGGCGTTCTTCAAGGACGTGCCGACGATCATCGTCGGCGGCGGCGACTCGGCGATGGAGGAGGCGATCTTCCTCTCGAAGTTCGCCTCGAAGGTGATCGTCGTCCACCGGCGCGACGACTTCCGCGCCTCGAAGATCATGCTCGAGCGCGCCCGCGAGCGGGACAACATCGAGTTCCTGACGCCCTACCGGATCGAGCGCTTCGTCGCCGGCGAGAACGGCGCCCTCGGGCACGCCGAGCTGGTCCACTCCGAGACCGGCGAGACGCGCGAGCTGCAGGCCAACGGCACGTTCGTCGCGATCGGCCACGAGCCCCAGTCAGCGCTCGTGCGCGGCCAGATAGACGTCGACGAGAACGGCTACGTCGTGACGGACGGCGGTTCGACGCGCACGAACCGTCCCGGGGTGTTCGCGGCCGGCGACCTCGTCGACCACACCTACCGCCAGGCGATCACGGCCGCCGGCACGGGCTGCCAGGCCGCGCTCGACGCGGAGTGGTACCTGAGGGACACGCCGGGCGTGCCGGTGCCGGAGGCGATGCCGGTCGGCGACCCGGGTATGACGCAGTGGGCGCCGGCCGCCGACTAGGAGGGTTTGGCGAAACTCGCCACCTAGCCCCTCGACCCGGCGAGCGTTTCCGCGGCGGCACGGGCCTCGTCGATGTCGGTATAGATCGTCGCAAGGCGGGCGATCAAGCCTCGCTCCCAGAGGAAGACCCAGCCCTCGCGTTGCCAAAGGTGACCATGGCCGGCGCTACCGGCAGGAACACCCTCCTGGACGATCGCGGCGAACACAACCCCGCTGCCGAGGTCGCTGACATCCTCGAGCTTGAACTCCAATTCCTCGTACGCGCCGAACCAGTCCTCGAGCATGCTGCGAATCGCCACCCGCCCCTCGTGGGTCCCGGGCACACCGCGCCCCTCGAAGACCGCATCGGAAGCGAAGAAGCTGATCACCGCGTCCAGGTCGCGCCGGTTTGCGGCCTCGAAGGCGCGACGCACAAGCTCCGCCAGGTCGGGGGTCGTGGCCTCCTCGGGCATGACCCCGGTGAGTATCGCGCAGGACGACCATGCCGCGAGCGGCACGGCTCGCGCTCGGGCGAGCGCACCGGAGAGCTTGGCGAGGATCGGACGCGCTCGAAGCCGCACACGTGGAGCGGCGCGAGCGCCCATTCGTTCTTGAGCGCGCCGAACTCCCGCTCGACTGCTCCGCAGCGCTTGTAGAGCCCACGCCAGCGCAGCGCCTCCGCCGCGCGGCCCGGCCCGGACGCTCGCGGGCCGGGGCTCAGCCCAGCCGCGGAGTCAGCGCGCCCTCCAGCTCCAGCAGCCACCGCTTGCGCTCCAGCCCGCCCCCGTAGCCGCCGAGCCCGCCGCCGGTGTGCAGCACGCGGTGACAGGGGATCACGATCGGGATCGGATTCGAGCCGAGCGCGTTCCCGGCCGCGCGTGAGCCGCGCGGGCTGCCGGCGTCGGTCGCGACTTCTTTGTAGGTGCTCACGCCGCCGAACGGGATCTCGCAGGTCGCGCGCAGCACCCGCCGGCCGAAGTCGCTGATCAGCGTCCAGTCGGTCGCGATCTCGAACCCGCTGCGCGTCCCGGTGAAGTACTCCTCGAGCTCGCGCCTCGCGGGATCGAATGCGCTCGCCGACTCGATGATCCGCGGCGAGACGCGCCGCGCGAGCCGTTCGAGCACGCCGTCGACGTCCTCCTCGGGGAAGGCGAGCCGCACGAGCCCGCGCTCGGTCGAGGCGAGCAGCAGCGGGCCGAACGGCGAGTCGACCGCCGCGTAGCTCACATCGGCGAGTCGCTGGTCGCGGACGCGACCCATCAGGCGCTGCGTCGCGCGCTCCAGCCCGTCCTCGCCCGCCCGGGCCGAGCGCAGCCGCGTCTCGACGTCTCCTGGCTTCGGTGTACGTGTCTGCATCATGCCGGTGCCGCCTCTCTCAGCTTTGCCAGTCCCTCGTGCAGCGACCGCCGCGCAGCGTCCTCGCTGCAGCCGATCGCGGCCGCTATCTCGCGGTGCGCCAGATCGCCGACGAACCTCAACACGACTGCCGAGCGCTGCCGCTGGGGCAGGTCCTCGACAGCCCCCCAAAGCTCCTCGTCGCGGGCCGCCGGGGGCGGCTGCGAGTCCCGCTCGAACTGCTCGGGCTCGGCGACCGGCACCGCGTGCCGCGCCCGCGCCCTGTACACGTCGAGCGCCTTGCGGTGCGCGATCGTCAGCACCCATGCCCGCAGGTTGGAGTCCCTGCCCAGCTTCGGATAGGCGCGCAGGGCCGAGATAAACGTCTCCTGGAAGCAGTCGTCGGCGTCGCTGGGACCCACCGATGCGACCAGGAAGCGCCACACGGCGACGCGGTGCTCATCGAGGAAGCGCTGGAACGGGGGTGGTCCGTTGACGCTCATGCACGCATAACGTCGCGATCGCGGATTTCGTGAGGCCGTTCAGTCCCGGTACTCGTGGAAGCCCCCGCCGGCGTCGCGCCCGAGACGGCCTTCGGCGACCAGCCGCCGCAGCACCGGCGCGGGGCGATAGCGCTCCTCGCGGTACTCCGCACACAGCCCGTCCAGCACCGCGAGCACGTGGTCGAGGCCGATCGCGTCGGCCCAGGCCAGCGGGCCGCGCGGGTGGCTGAGGCCGAGGACCATGCCGAGGTCGATGTCCCCCGCGTCGCCGACGCCTTCGCCGAGCGCGAACGCGGCCTCGTTGACGAGCTGGCAGACGATCCGCCCGAGCACCAGCCCGGGAGCGTCGCCGACCCACGCCACGTGGCGGCCGAGCGCCGCGAAGAAGTGCTCGGCCCGCTGCGCCACCAGCGGCGAGGAGCCCGCACCGCGCACGAGCTCGACGACGCGCGCGCTCTCGAACGGCGGCAGCACGTGGAAGCCGACCTCGCTGCCCGCGGGCGCGAGTGTCGAGAGCGAGGCGCCCGCGCACAGCACGACGCGGGCGCCGCCGTGCGCGCCGGCGGGACGCGGGCGCGGCTCGGCCTGCGGCGGGGTCAGCGAGCAGTCGATGATCAGCGCCGGCAGCGCGTCGCCGAGCGCGTCGTGCTCGGAGCGCGCGTCGAACCCGGCCTCGGTGGCGGCCGCCGCGAGCTCGCGCGCGAGCACGCAGTCGCCCGCGATCACCACGACGCCCTCGGCGCGCTCGGCGGCGACCGGGGGCGGGTCCTCTGGCCGGTGCGGGCCCGAGCCGTAGTCGTAATAGCCACGGCCGCTCTTGCGCCCGTGCAGCCCCGCCGCGACGTACCGCGCCTGGATCGGAGAGGGCCGCCAGCGCGGCTCGCCGAAGCTCTGCGCGTAGAAGCTCTGGGAGATCTCGAAGCCGACGTCGACACCCACGAGGTCGCTGAGCTCGAACGGCCCCATCGGGAAGCCGCCCTCCATCCGGCAGATGCGGTCGATCACCTCGACGTCGGCGATACGCTCGCCGAGCAGCCGCAGCGCCTCGAGCCCGAAGGGACGGTTGCAGCGGTTGACGAGGAACCCCGGCCCGTCGCTCGCGCGGATCACCGTCTTGCCCATCGCCTCGCCCGTCGCCTGCGCGGTCGCGAGCGCCTCCGGGGCGGAGCGCGCGCCCGCGACGACCTCGAGCAGGCGCATCACCGGCGCCGGGTTGAAGAAGTGCATCCCGACCACCCGCTCGGGCCGCGCCGCGGCCGTCGCGATCGCGGTGACGAGCAGCGAGGAGGTGTTGCTCGCCAGCACGCACTCCCCGGACACGATCCCGCTCAGCTGCGCGAACAGCTCGTGCTTGAGCTCGAGGCGCTCGGGGACCGCCTCGATCACGAGCTCGCAGTCCGCGAGCGAAGCCAGCTCGGAGACCGCCGTCGTGCGCTGCTCGGCGGCAGCGGCCTGATCCGCGCTGATGCGGCCTTTCGAGGCTTCGCGCTGCAGGCCGTGGCGGATCCGCTCCCGTCCCTTCTCGAGCGCCTCCGGGATCGGGTCGAACAGCAGTGTCTGCGCGCCCGACCGGCACGCGAGCTGGGCGATGCCGGCGCCCATCGTGCCCGCGCCGAGGACGCCGATCACCGCTGCCGGCGGCGCGGCATCCGCCTGCGGAGCGGGCACGGCAGCGAGCCTCGCCGCGCCTTGATCCGGCGCGCTCACGAGCCCCTGTGCCGCCCGGACGCGTCCACGAGCGCCCGCTCAGGCCGGGACGAGCGCGTTGACGCCCGTCATCGCCCGCCCGATGATCAGTTTCTGGATCTGCGAGGTGCCCTCGTACAGCGTCGTCACACGAGCGTCGCGGTAGTAGCGCTCGACGGGGTGATCGTCGACGTAGCCGGCGCCGCCGTGGACCTGGATCGCGAGGTTCGCGCATTCGAGCGAAGCCTCCGTGGCGTGCAGCTTCGCGATCGAGGTCTCGGTCGTGTTCGGGAGCCCCTGGTCCTTGAGCCAGCCGGCGCGCCACACGAGCATCCGCGAGGCATCGGTCTTCAGGACCATGTCGGCGATCATCGCCTGGACGAGCTGGAAGCTCGCGATCGGCCGGCCGAACTGCTCGCGCTCCTTGGCGTACTTGACCGACTCCTCGACGCACCCCTGGCAGATGCCCACGCACCCGGCCGCGACCGAGTAGCGGCCCGAGTCGAGGTTGGACATCGCGACTTTGAAGCCGCCCCCGACCTCGCCGAGCACGTCGTCCTCGGCCACCTCGACGTCTTCGAGCGCGATCGAGGCGGTGTCGGAGGCGTGCAGGCCCATCTTGTGCTCGATCGTCTGCGGTTTGAACCCCGGCTGGTCGGTGTCGACGATGAAGCAGGTGATGCCCTTGTGCCCGAGCTCGGGGTCGGTCTGGGCGAAGATCAACGCGACCTTCGCGTAGTTGGCCATCGAGATCCACATCTTCGACCCGTTGAGGACCCACCCGCCGCCGGTCTTCTTCGCGCGCGTCTTCTGGTTGGCGGCATCGGATCCGGTGTCGGGCTCGGTCAGGCCGAAGCAGCCGATCCACTCACCCGAGCAGAGCTTCGGGAGGTACTTGTGCTTCTGCTCCTCGGTCCCCCATTTGAGGATCCCCGAGCAGACGAGCGAGGTCTGCACCGAGATCACGGTGCGGATCGCCGAGTCGCCGCGCCCGATCTCCTCGACCACCAGCCCGTACGAGAGGTAGTCGAGGCCCGCTCCTCCGTACTCGGTGGGCACGATCGCGCCGAGGTAGCCCTGCGCGGCGACCTTGCGCACGAGCTCGACGTCGAAGTGGTGGTTGCGCGCGTTTTCGCGCGACTGGACCACGATCTCTTTGTCGGTGAAGTCGCGCGCGGTCTGCTTGATCAGGCGCTGCTCGTCGGTGAGGGCGAAGTCCATCGGGTTCCTTTCACAGCTTGGGCGTGGTCCACGGCGCGAGCACGCGCCGCTCGATCTCCAGCTCGATGCCCGCGATCGGCAGGCGCTCCTGCGCGAGCGAGTCGCGGTCCCGCAGGGTCAGCGTGCCGTCCTGCAGGCTCTCGTGGTCGATCGTAAGGCAGAAGGGGGTGCCGATCTCGTCCTGGCGCCGGTAGCGGCGGCCGATCGCCCCGCCCGCGTCGTACTCGGCCTGGACCCGGGTGCGCAGCGCGGCGTGGACCTCGCGGGCGAGCTCGGGCTGTCCGTCCTTGCCGACGAGCGGGAGCACCGCCGCCTTGACCGGCGCGAGGCGCGGGTGCAGGCGCAGCACCGTGCGCTGCTCGCCCTCGCCGGCGCCCTCGCGCTCGACGAATTCCTCGTCGTAGGCGTCGACCAGGAACGCGAGCGTCGCCCGGTCGGCTCCTGCGGCGGGCTCGATCACGTGCGGCACGTAGCGCTCGCCGCTGGCCTGGTCGAAGTACTCGAGCTTCTCTTTGGAGAACTCCGCGTGGCGGGTGAGGTCGAAGTCGCCGCGGTTGGCGATGCCCTCGAGCTCCGACCACCCGATCGGGAACAGGTATTCGACGTCGCTGGTGCCCGAGGAGTAGTGCGAGAGCTCGTCCGCGTCGTGCGCGCGCAGGCGCAGGTGGTCGGGTCGGATGCCGAGCTCGACGTACCAGCGCTCGCGCTCGGCGAGCCAGTGCTCGAACCACATCGGCGCCTCGGCCGGCGGCACGAAGAACTCCATCTCCATCTGCTCGAACTCGCGCGTGCGGAAGATGAAGTTGCCGGGGGTGATCTCGTTGCGAAACGACTTGCCGACCTGGGCGATCCCGAACGGGGGTTTCTTGCGGGAGAACTGCAGGACGTTCTTGAAGTTGATGAAGATCCCCTGCACGGTCTCGGGGCGCAGATAGGCGGTCGAGCCCGACTCCTTGACCGGGCCGATCGTGGTCTCGAACATCAGGTTGAAGTCGCGCGCGTCGGTCAGCGAGCACTCCTCGGCCTCGCCCGGGTGCCGCGAGGGTTTGCGCCCGCACTGCAGCTCGCCGAGGTGGTCGGCGCGGAAGCGCTGCTTGCAGGTGCGGCAGTCGACGAGCGGGTCGGTGAACCCTTCGAGGTGCCCCGAGGCCTCCCACACGCGCGGGTGCTGGAGGATCGCCGAGTCGATCGCGACGATGTCGTCTCGCTCCTGCAGCATCGCCCGCCACCACTCGTTCTTGACGTTCGACTTCAGGAGCACGCCGTAGTGCCCGTAGTCGTACGTCGAGCCGACGCCGCCGTAGATCTCCGACGAGGGGAACACGAAGCCGCGGCGCTTGCAGAGCGCGACGATCTTCTCCATCGTCACCGCATCGCCGACGCGGGCGCCCGGATCTGTGTCTCTTGGCGCGCTCATCGTGGCGTCGTGATGCTATTGGAGCAGGGCCGCCCGAGCAGCGCCCCAACAGCCGTCCACGCTCCGCTTGCCGCCTTCCGGGGCCCGGGTATCTACCTGTGGCCAGGGACCCGTGCCGGCGCTCGGACCGGCCGTGCCCATAGCGCACTCGGAAGCAAAAAGTCCCAACTTGCGTGCTTTTTTGGACATCTATACGAAGCCCCCACGGCAACCGCTCAAGTGCTGGGCACAGCCGCCGACGTTAAGGAAGAACATGCGTGCGAATGGATCAAGCAGAACAGGCGTCGAGACCCCCAGCGGCGCAACCCCGTCCGCACAGGCGCGGAGTGGCGGTCAGGTGAAGGAGCGTTCGGGAACCGGCGCGACGTTTGCGATCAGTCGCCGGGACCTCGAGCCGGGAACGACGGTTGTGGCCGTCGCCGGCGAGCTCGACCTGGCGTCCGCGCCCAATCTGAAGTGGACGCTTAATGATTCGATCGCCAAGGGTGCGCGCCGCCTCGTGCTCGACATGTCGCCCGTCACGTTCATCGACTCGACGGCGCTGGGCGTGCTCGTGGGAGTGCAGCGCAACCTCCGCGTCGGTGGCCGCCTCGCGCTCGCAGGCGCGGACCGCGACCCGGACGTGCTCAACATCTTCGAGCTCACCGGCCTCGACTCGACGTTCGACATGTTCTCAACGATCGACGAGGCCCTCGCGTGGGTCCGCGGGAGCGAGGCTGCAGCTGGTTGATGCAGCCCGCACCGAGCGTATCTGAGCCCAGGCGCCGGCCGCCGGTGGCGGCTGCGCTGGCCTTCGCCGTTCTCCTTCCACTGATCTTCGCCTCGCCCGCCCCGGCCAAGCACGACCCTCCCGGCCAGAGCGCGGCCGTGAAACACGGCCATGCCGGCGGCACCGGCGCCACCGGGACCACTCCCGCCGCGAGCGCTCCCTACGGCGAAGAAGCCCAGGCCCAGAGCGGCCAGACGGGCGAAGCGTCCTCGCCGGCCACACCCGCACCCGCGAGCAGCGGCGAAGCCGGCGGGCAGCCCGCGACGAGCCCCGAAAAAGGCAAGACGAAATCGTCGGCGGCTCCGGGCCACGCGAAAGCCAAGCACTCGCCCAAGCGCGAAGCCGCGAAAACCCCTCGCAAGACGCCCGAAGCGCCTGTCGCCTCCGTCGCCGAACCGGCGCCGGCGCCGGTCACGACCGCGACGCCCACGCAGACCGTGCACGCCCCCGTCGTCGCCGCACCGACGACGACGGCTGCGATCGCGACCAAGCATGCTCCCGCCCGCGCCCACAGCGGCACCGGCACGAGCGCGCGCTCCCACCGGACGGTGCGCCGCCCCGCCCGCCGCGTCGCGAGCGCCAGCACGGCGAGCGGCACGAGCGGCGCAGTGCTGGCAGCCGCAACGAGCGGCGCCCGGGCACCGGCGCGCAGCTCGACCGCGCACGGCGCCGGACCGTCCGCGGTCGCGCGGCAGCTCGCGTCCGAGCGCAGGCCTTCGGCGGCGACCAGCGGCCTGCCCCTCGTACACAGCGTGACGCGCATCATCAACGTCGTACCGCCGCTGATCCGAGCTCTGATCGGCTTGCTGATCGGCCTTGCGCTGCTGCTGGCGATCAGCTCGCGGATCACAGCGGCGCGCGCGCGGCGCCTGCTGCGCCAGCGCGAGGAGCTGCTCGACGACGTCGGCCTCCTGCAGGGTGCGCTGCTGCCGCCGCTCCCCGCGCGGATCGGCCCGATCGGGACCTCGGCCGCCTACCAGCCGGCCTCCGGCCCGGGCGCCGGCGGCGACTTCTACGACGTCTTCGCGCTCGGCGACGGGCGGATCGCCGTGATCCTCGGCGACGTCTCCGGTCACGGGCGCGACGCGTTGCCGCAGACGACGCTGCTGCGCTTTACGTTGCGGGCCTACATCGAGGCGGGGCTGTCGCCGCGCACCGCGCTCGCCACGGCCGGCCCCGTGCTCGAACGCCAGCTCGGCAGCTCGTTCGCCACCGTCGCGGTCGCGACCTACGACCCCCGCGAGCGCCAGCTCGTCTTCTCCTGCGCCGGTCACCCGCCGCCGCTCGTTCTCGGCAGCGACGCCGCGGCTCCGATCACGAGCGCCTCGGCGCCCCCGATCGGCGTCGGCGCCCCCACCGGCACGCGCCAGACGACCGTCTCGATTCCCGGCTCGGCGCTCGTGTGCTTCTACACGGACGGGGTCGTCGAGGCGCGCACCAGCGGAGCGCTGTTCGGCTCGCGCAGGCTGCAGCGCGTGCTCGCGAGCATCTCAGAGACGGCGACCGCCGAGACGCTGCTCACCCGAATCGACGCCGAGATCGACGCGCGCCCCGACGACATGGCCGCGTGCCTGCTGCGCATCGAGGGCGGCGAGCTGCCGCCGGCCGTGACCGTCGAGGAGCTCGCCCTCGACATGCGCGAGATCGAGCGAGACCGCGCGACCCGCTTCCTGCGCTCGGCGGGCGTGCACCCCGCGGAGATCGAGCAGGTCGTCGCCGAGCTGCGCCGCCAGGTCGCGCGCCACGGACGCGTCGTGCTCGAGCTGCACCTCGGCGAGGGCGCGCCCGAGATCGTCCTCAGCCCCCAGAACGTCGCCACCCTGCAACCCACGATCCGCGCCGCCGCGGGCGCGCAAGGAGCCCTCACATGACGACGATCCCCACCCCCGACGTAGACACCGCGATGGTCCTCGGGATGGCATCGACGGCGCTTCCCTTCGCCGACACGCCCGAGGCCGAGGCTGAGCGCTGGCTGCGGATCCTGCGCATGTACGGCGAGGCCGGCGAAGCGCTCCAGTCGCTCGGGGTCAGCGAGGGGCCGCTGGAAGGCGGCGCCGAGGGGGAGCACCGCCCCGAGACCGCCGACAGCGGCCACAGCGACGCGATCCGCGCGGTCACAGAGCGCGCGGTCGGCGTGGCCGTCGCGCGCGGCTCGCGGGTCGTGAGCGCCGGCGACGTACTCGTCGCCGTGATGGACGTCTACGGCGAGTACTTCGACCGCGTGCTGCACGTGCACGGCACCGATCGCAGCGAGGTCCTGCTGCGGCTCGAAACGGTGCCGATCTCGGGCGCGATGAACTGAACCGGGCCTCGCGCGCCCCGGCGCGCGTGAAAGCGGCAGGGCGCGAGGCGGCTAGCATCCGCCGCCGTGGCGCGGATCCTGATCGTGGGCGGCGGCTGCCGCGGCCGCAGGCTGGCCGCCGGCGCGATCGCGCAGGGGCACGCCGTCCGCATCACGACGCGAACGGGGGAGGGGCGTACGGCGATCGAGGCGGCCGGCGCGGAGTGCTGGATCGGCGATCCTGACCGGCTGGCGACGATGCGCGGGGCGCTCGACGGCGTCGCCATCCTCTGCTGGCTGCTCGGCTCGGCGCAGGGCAGCGAGCAACGGCTCGCGGCGCTGCACTCCACGCGCCTGGAGTTCTTCATGACGCAGGCGATCGACACGACCGTTCGCGGCGTCGTCTATGAGAGCTCTGGGACGCGTGCGCGTACGGGGGAGGTGCTCGCGCTCGGAATCACACGGCGCAACGCGATCCCGGCGGTCGTGCTCGATGCGCCGCTCGAGGACGCCGAGCGCT
>DATARO010000020.1:0-47519 GCA_036264095.1 Solirubrobacteraceae bacterium
CACGGTGTCTTAAGGGTAGGTATCTCAGGCAAGCTCGCGATTGGACCACCGTGGAGGTCTCCGCTCTCAAAACCACCGTCCCGGCCAGCGCCCTGCGCGGCCCTTCGCCGCTGCTCAAGCTGCAGTCCGACGAGCGCCTCATCGCGCTCACCCGCCGCGGCCAGCACGCGGCGTTCGAGGCCCTGTTCTCCCGCTACCAGTCGCGCCTGCTCTCGTTCTGCCGCCACATGCTGAACTCCCGCGAGGACGCCGAGGACGTCCTCCAGGAGGTCTTCGCCGCGGCCTTCAACGCGGTCCTCGCCGACGAGCGCGCCATCAACGTGCGGCCCTGGCTGTACCGCATCGCGCGCAACCGCTCGCTCAACCACCTCCGCCGCGCCTCCGCGATCGGCGTCGACTCGATGGACACCCACTTCGCCGACCACGGCCTCTCCACGAGCGACCAGGTCATGCGCCGCGAGAGCTTCCGCCAGCTGATCGCCGACGTCCACCTCCTACCAGAGACCCAGCGCACCGCGCTGCTGCTGCGCGAGATCGACGCGCTCTCCTATGACCAGATCGCGCACGCCATGGAGACGACCGTCCCCTCCGTGAAGTCGCTGCTCGTTCGCGCCCGCATCTCGCTGGCGGAGGCCGCCGAGGCGCGCAAGATGAGCTGCGACGAAGTCCGGCTCGAACTCGGCGAAGCGGCCGAGGGCATCTCGAAGCTGAGCACCCCCGCGCGCCGCCACGTGCGCTCGTGCCAGCGCTGCACGGCGTTCAAGAAGCACCTCCGCGAGAACAACCACGCGCTCGCCGTGATGCTCCCCGTCGCCCCGCTGCTGCTCGTGAAGAAGGTCCTGCTGGCGAAGCTCGGCACGACCGCGTCCGCCGGCGGCGCGCACGTCGCGGGCGGCGCCGGCGCGACCGCCGGAGCTGGTGCAGCGGCGACGGCCGGTGCCGCGGGCGGCGGCGCAGGCTTCGCCGGGGGCGCGCTCACCGCCGGCGCCGGTGCGCTGGCGACCAAAGCCGCCGCCGGGCTGGCTGCCGCTGCGCTCGTCACCGCCGGCGCCGTCGCGGCCGACCACGCGGTCGTCCCCACCCACCCCCGTCACGCCCACCACGCGCTCACGGCGAGCACGGCCAGGGCGATCCTCCATGAACCGGTCGTCGTCCACGAGGTGGCCCAACCGGTCACGCCGAGCGAGTCCCTGCCCCCGCAGTCGCCCGCGGGCCGCCCGCGCCGGCACCGCGCGGCCACGGCCGTCAAGCCGGCCGCCGCAACCGCGCCGGTGACCGACACGACGCCCGCCGCCGCGCCGGTCGCCGAACCGGTCACGCCCGCGGCCCAGCCCGGCGCCACAGCTCCGGCGAGCACGCAGGTGACCGAAGTCACAAGCCAGACGACTCAGCTCCCACCGCAGGCGACGAGCGTCACGACGCCGACCACGACGACGACCCCGGCCACGACGACGCCGACCACGACGACCACTGCGCCGCTGCCGACGGCCGAACCGGTGCCCGTCGCGGAAACGCACCCGGCGTCGACCACGCCGACCCCGCCTGGCGCCGCCGGCGAAGGATCCGCCGCCGCCTCGGGCGAACCGGCGCGCTAGCCGATCGAGAAGCTGCGCAGCGGGCGCTGCAGCACGCCCGTCGTCCCCACTTCCAGCGGTGCTTGAATCTGCTTGCTCGCATCGGGAGCGGTCAGCATCAGGATCTGCACGCCTTCGCGTGCGCCTTCACGTTCGGGCAGCAGGAGCACGTTGCGGCCGAACATCTCCCGGCCTTCGACGACCGCGGTGAACTGCACGGAGTAGGCCGGCACCGTGTTCACGCGCGTCTTGCCCTCGCCCTCGAGCTGGAATCCCTTTTCGCGCCCGCGCAGCGTTCGGATGTAGGACGCGGCGTAGATCGGCAGCTCGCCCGACTGTTCGCCGCGGTAGGGCGGCAGCGTGAGCGGGGCGACCGCGAACGAGTACAGCAACCGTCCACTGGGGCTTCGTTTTACGACCTTGACATAGACGCCGGGTTCGCTCGCCACGCGGTAGAGGCCGCGGTAGCGGAAGCCGAACGGCACGCGGCCGCCGTGCGAGTAGCTCGCGTCCAGCAGGCTCAGCGTCAGCGCGATCAGCAGCGCGAGCAGCGCCACCCCGGCGGCGATCACCGCGCGCCGGGCGCGCGGCGCCGCCGCGCGCCAGCGCGGCTCGAGCAGGGTCCCGAGCGTGGGGCCATACTCGGCCTTGATCGGCATCGCCGCCATCGGCCTCAGCCCGCTGTCATTCGCCGAGCGAGAACAGCGAGTCGAGGTCGTGGCGCGAGTAGGCCGCAAACGCGACCATCGTCTGTGTGCGCGCCACGCCGGGCAGGGTGCTGATCCCGGCCGTCACGACATCCGCGAGCTGCTCGTGATCGGGCACCCGCACGATCGCCACGAAGTCCCACTCGCCGGTCACCGAGTAGGCCTCAGCGACACCGTCGACGTCGGCGAGCGCGCCGCCGAGCGTCGAGAGCGCGTCGCGCTCGGCCTCGATCAGGACGACCGCGTTCGTCAGCGGCACGGGCAGGCCTCGGGTCGCGCGGGGTGGCGGCGAGCGGCGGACATGCGACTGCTCGCACGCTAGCGCAGCAGACGCGCCGAAGTCGCCGGGGCCCCGCCCGGTCTCAGCCGGCGAGCATCGAGCGCCGCCCGAGACCGAGGCCCGCGAGCAGGCCGATCACCGCCCCGCAGACCCCGGCGAGCCAGCCGGCGGCGCTGCCGATCAGGTTGAAGCCCTCGGCACCGACCGGCTGCAGCGCGAACGGCAGCGCCAGGAGCAGCCCCGCGAACACGCCCGCGCCCAGCAGGTCGCCTTCATAGTGGTGCGCCAGGCGCGCCGCGCGCAGGTCCGGTGCGGCCCAGGCCATCAGCAGGGCGAGCGCCGCGGCGTTGCCGCCCGTCATCAGCGGGAAGCGGTAGACGGCGAGCGCGACCAGCCCGGCGGCGACGGTCGCGGCCAGGTACAGGGCGAGCACGACGATCGGCCCGTGGCGGCGCTCGAGCAGCCAGCCGAACAGCGCGATCGCGATCAGCGTCGCGAACGCGTAGACGCCGTTGCCGTACACGAAGCTGTAGGCGAACAGGCGCCACCATTCGCCGTGGAGCGGGCCGGCGATCAGGATTTCCAGCTCGAAGCTCGGCGAGGCGTGCCAGGCGACCCACACCCCGATCGCGGCGGCGACGAGCGCGATCGTCGCGTATGGCCTCCCCGTCGCCCAGCGGCCCGAGCCGTAGCCGCCGTCTGTGTCGACCGCGGTCAGGCGCCCGGGCCGCGACCGGCGGCCGATCAGGGCCGAGAGCCGCGGTGCGCGGGCGGGCCGTGCCGGCGCCTGCATGCGCGGGAGCTTCGGCGCCCGGCGGCGAAGCCGGTGCCCGCAGTAGGGGCACTCGGTCACGTACGGGCTCACCTCCGAGCCGCACTGCTTGCATACCACGAACAGATCGGCGCCAGAGGGCATCGCCGATCCATTCTAAGGACCTCTCGACCCCGGCCAATGCGCCTCTGGAATACTGGACCGCATGAACCTTGGCTACGAGAACACGCTTTACATCCTCGCCTTCGACCATCGCGGTTCCTTCCAGAAGAAGTTCTTCGGGATCGAGGGCGAGCCAGACGCGGAGCAGACCGCGATCATCGCCGACGCCAAGCACCTGATCTTCGAGGGCATGCTGCAAGCCGTCAGCTCGGGCGCCGATCCGGCGATCACGGGAGTCCTGGTCGACGAGCAGTTCGGCTCGACGGTGCCGCAGGAGGCACGCGAGCGCGGCCTGAAGCTCGCGATGCCGGCAGAGCGCTCCGGGCAGAACACGTTCGACTTCCAGTACGGCGACGACTTCGGCGAGCACATCGAGCGCTTCGACCCCGACTTCACGAAGGTGCTGGTCCGCTACAACCCGGACGGCGAGGAGGGCGAGAACCGCACCCAGCTCGAAAAGCTCAAGCGCCTCTCCGACTGGCTGAAGGGGCGCGATCGCAAGTTCCTGTTCGAGCTGCTCGTTCCCGCCGAGCCGGACCAGCTCGCATCCGTCGGTGGCGACACCGACCGATACGACGCCGAGCTGCGGCCCGGGCTGATGCGTCGCGCGATCGTCGCGATCCAGGAGGCCGGCATCGAGGTCGACATCTGGAAGATCGAGGGCGTCGATCAGCGCTCGGACTGCGAGATGCTCGCCGCCCAAGCGCGCGCGGGCGGCCGCGACGGCGTGGAGTGTGTCGTGCTCGGGCGCGGCGCCGACGACGCGAAGGTCGATCACTGGCTCACGCAGGCGGCGCCGGTGGACGGCTTCAACGGCTTCGCGATCGGCCGCTCGATCTGGTGGGATCCGCTCAAGGCCTACGTCGACGGCAAGATCGAGCGCTCCGAGGGGGCGCGGCGGATCGCCGAGAACTACATGCGCTTCGTCTCGGTCTACGAGCGCGCGAAGGCGCCCGTCTCCTCCTGAGCGCCGCGGAAGCGAGGAGCACCGCGATGAAGATGCGCCAGAGCCTCTCCGAGTGGGAGCAGGCCTTCGTCCGCGAGATCACGCTGGACCGCAGCCGCCGCGACTCGCTGCGCCGCACCGCCGAGCAGCGCACGCTCAAACGCGAAGTCCAGCGGCGTCAGAAACGCGGTTCGCTGCGCTTCGCGATGCTGGTCCTGACGCTGGTGGCCACCGCGGTGATCGTCACCGTGGTGATGTTCAGGACGCTGTACCTGCTGCTCGGCTGAGGACCTACGAGCCGTCGCCGAGCTCGCTGAGCGACTTGTCGACCGACTCCGCGGCCGGCACCTCGGCAGCCTCGGGGCCATCCCCGTCGGCCACGGGGGCCGCCCCGGCTTCGCGGTGGATCTCGAGGTAGATCTCCTTGCGGAAAACCGGCACCTTCTGCGGCGCCTGGATGCCGATCCGGACCTTCTCGCCCATGACCGAGAGCACCGAAACCTCGATCTCGTCGCCGATCATGATGCTCTGATTGGACTTGCGGGTCAGCACCAGCATTTGGGTGCACCTTCCGTTGTTGACGCTCCGGCGCGATCCCCAGTACCGGGCTTGCCAAGCATAACCCCGGGACCGGGGGAACGCGACCCCACCTTTGGAGTACCCGCCGGTTGCGCGCACGATGCGGGAATTGGAGGGCAGTTTGGCTGCAACCTGCTTCCCAAAGCGACTCCGCGGCGCGTCGCCGATGCTTTGCGCTAGTCTCCCGGACCGTCGATGCCCCGCAAATCCTTGCGCCCGCACCTAAACCAGATCCGCTCATGGGTGCGGCAGGGCCGCACCGACGCGTGGGTCGCCCACCAGCTCGAGGTCAGCGTCCGCGACATCGAGCAGTTCAAGCGCCAGAACGAGCTCGCCAGCGACGGGGAGTCGGTCGAGGGGGCCGCCGACTTCGATGAGATCGACCTCCGCGCCGAGGACGACGCCCTGATCGCCGCAGAGCTCGAGGCCGCCGAAGCCGAGGCCGAGCGCCAGGCGCTTGAAGCCGCTGACGAGGACGGCGAGGAGGAGGCCGAAGAGGACGAGGACGCGCCTCGGCGCCGCCGCAGCCGCCGGGGAGGGCGCAAACGCTCCGGAGCGCGCAACACGGCGCCCCTCGAGGGCACGTTCGACCACGGCGAGGAGGGATACGGCCTCTGGCTCGATCCCGCGATCCAGGAGAACCCGATCTACGCCGAGCACTGGGCGGGCCACCGCCCGGTCGAGGTCGCAGTCGAAGAGGACCGGATCGTCATCCGCCGTGCCTCCGACGACGATTAGCGCCGCACTCGCGGCCGCCGTCGCTAGGTGACCTGCTCGCGGCGCCCGCCGGCGTAGTCGTCGGCCTCGCGCAGGTAGCGCGCGAACGCGGCATCCACGACGACGCCCGCCTCCCACGCCCAGGGGTCCTGGGGCGCGACCTTCATCGCGACCTGCAGGCACCACCCCGTTCCCCGTTCGTACAGTCCAACCAGCTCGGCGCTCGAGAAGCGCCCGCCGAGTCGGCGGCGCAGGTCTGCCACGAGCGCCACGGTCACGCGCTCGAGCAGCGCCTGCCGCTCCGGCGGCGCCGCCCCGAGCCGGCGCTCGCCCTGCCGCCATTGGTAGCTCGCGGTCTCGTACGACACGCGGCGAGGCTAGCAGCGGGGCGCGAGGCCCAGAAAGCGGCCGTGCTTCAGTTTGGGGGCAGGCCGGTCACGACGTAGGGCTGCTCGTCGCGGCGCATCATCCCGAGCTTGCGCGCCTGCGATTCGAGCGCCTGCTGCCCGCTGAGCCCTTCGTGCTGGTGCAGGAGCGCGGCGTGTTCGTGTTCCATCGCGGCGACGGCGGCGCTGTCGTGGTGGGACTGGCGCCAGCTCGAGAACATGCGCACGCCCGCGCTCGCGTACAGGTAGAGGAGCGCCACGAGCACCGCGAGCATCGCCAGGCGCGCGAGGCGGTCCCAGCGCACACGCGCGGCCGGCGCCGTGCGCGCCCTGCGCCGCGGCCTGCCGACGGCTCGTGCGCCGCTCGCTGTAGCTGCTGCCATCGCGGAGCACTTTCGCCCCCGAGAGCCCGGCTCCTTCCCGCGGTCGGCGCGATTCAGGCGCGCGCGAGCGCTGCGGCACCCGGGAAGCGGGCGGCCGCCCCGAGCTGCTCCTCGATACGCAGGAGCTGGTTGTACTTCGCGACGCGGTCGGTGCGCGACGGCGCCCCCGTCTTGATCTGCCCGCACCCTGTGGCCACGGCGAGATCGGCGATCGCGACGTCCTCGGTCTCGCCCGAGCGGTGGCTCATCACGGCGGTGTAGCCGGCTTCGCGCGCGATCGCGATCGCCTCGAGCGTCTCGGTGAGCGTGCCGATCTGGTTGACCTTGATCAGGATCGAGTTGGCGACACCGGCCTCGATCCCGCGGCGCAGGCGCCGGCTGTTCGTGACGAACAGGTCGTCGCCCACGAGCTGCACATCGGCGCCGAGGCGGTCCGTGAGGGTCTTCCAGCCCGTCCAGTCCTCCTCGTCCATGCCATCCTCGATCGAGACGATCGGGTAGCGGCCTGCGAGGTCGGCCCAGTAGTCGGCGAGCTCGGAGGGCGAGAGCGACCGCCCCTCGTGCTCGAGCACATAGGCGCCGTCCTTGAAGATCTCGCTCGTCGCGGGGTCGAGCGCGATCGCGACGTCCTGGCCGGGGCGGTAGCCCGCGGCCTCGATCCCCGCGACCAGCATCTCGAGTGCCTCCTCGTTGGATCCGAGGTCGGGCGCGAAGCCGCCCTCGTCGCCGACGGCGGTGGCGAGGCCCCGGTCGTGCAGGGTGCGGCGCAGGGCGTGGAACACCTCGGCACCCGTGCGGAGGCACTCACCGAACGAGGCCGCGCCGAGCGGGACGATCATGAACTCCTGGAAGTCGACCTTGTTGTCGGCGTGCGCGCCGCCGTTGAGCACGTTCATCATCGGCACCGGCAGCACGCCGGTGCCCTCGCCGCCGAGGTGGCGCCACAGCGGCGCACCGGCCTCGGCAGCCTGCGCCTGGGCGCACGCGAGCGAGACTCCGAGGACGGCGTTCGCGCCAAGGCGCGACTTGTTCTCTGTGCCGTCGAGCTCGATCAGCGCCCTGTCGAGCGCCGCCTGGTCGACTCCGTCGCGTCCGGTCAGCGCGGTCGCGATCTCACCGTTGACGTTCGCGACCGCGTGCGTGACACCCTTGCCTCCCCAGCGCTCGCCGCCGTCGCGGAGCTCGGTCGCCTCGAACTCGCCGGTCGAGGCGCCGGACGGCACGGCTGCGCGTCCGCGTGCCCCCGAGGCGAGCTGCACGTCGACCTCGACCGTGGGGTTGCCGCGGCTGTCCAGAATCTGCCGCGCGTGGATGGCCTCGATGCTGCTCATGTCGCCACGGCGCCCGGAGCGGGCGATCCGTCAACCGGTTTTGGTCGTGCCGGTTTTCGGCGTTTTGTACTGCTTGCAGTCGGCGACGACGAATTCGGCGCGGCAGTCGGTTTTGGCCTGCCAGCGCTTTTTGAATTCCTTGACGAAGTTGCTGAGCGCTTCCTGGTTCTTGGCGGCGCTCAGCTGCGCTTTGATCGTCGGCTTCGCCTGCGACAGCGGCTGCTGCGTGGCCGGGGTGACGCTCTTCACTTCGAAGAGATAGAAGCCGAACGCCGTTTTCACCGGACCGCCGAGCACGTTCGGCTTCGCGGCGAACATCGGCGTCTCGAGATTGATCGCCTCCTGGCCCCTGACGATGCCGGTCACGAGGCCACCGGTCTTGCCGCTCGGGTCGGTCGAGACCCGCTTGGCCACGCTCGCGAAGCTCTTGCCCGATTCGATTTCTTTTTTCGCGGCCTTCGCGGCTGCTTCGGTCTTCGTGAGGATCAGGTTCGCGTTGCGTTTTTCCTGAGCGCCGAACTGCGACTTGTGCTGGTTGTAATACTTTTCGATCGCGGCGTTGGTGACATTCGCCTTTTCTTTGGCGATCTTCGCCTGGATTTTCGAGGAGAGCATGTTGAGCTTTACTCGAAGCAGCAGGTCCGACACCGTCTGCCCCGACGAGGCGACGAATTTTTCGAATTCGGCCGCCCGCGGGAACTGCTGGGTCTTGATTTTCAGGAACTGCTTGTGCACTTCGGCGTCACTGACCTTGATGCCCAACCGTGCAGCTTCACCGAGCACCCACTGCGAGGACAACAGGAACGACATGACCTCCTGCTTGAAGGTCTTGTACTGGGCTTCGCAGGTGCTCTTCAGCTTCGCTTCGGTGGGGATCGTTTTGATCGCTTTGGCTTTGAGTTCTTTTTCTGCGACTTCTTTGAAGCGCGCGATGCAGGCGGTGTAGGCCGGCGGTTCCGGCGCCACGGCTTTGACCTGCGTGAGCTGGCCGCTCGTCGAGGAGACGGCCGCCACGCCGAGCCAGTGGTGGAACGCCGCGTTCGTGATCGTTGTGCCTTCCACCTTCGCGACGGCGTTGCCGGGTATGCCGCTGCTGCCGCAGGCTGTGAGCCCCAGCAGGGCAACAAAAACGGCGCCTAGCGCCGGTATGCAGCGGATAGTCTTCGTCACGACGGCGAGCACTCTAGCGGAAGCATGGCGCAGGTGCTTAACGACTTTCTAAGCTGCCTCGCGCACGATCGCAAGCAGTGTGTCGGCCGCTCTGACGACGCTCGGGAAGCGGTCGCGAGCGTCCTTGGGAACGCGCATCGAGACCTGCGATCGGCCCGACTCGTACAGCGCTTCCGGGAGCTCCTCGCGCAGCCGCCGCGCGCGGCGCGAGTCGAGCTCGATCGGCACGACCGCGAGCCGCTCGTCGTGGAAGCTGACCGTGCGCGCGCCGGCCTGGCCGAACTTGATGCGAGCGCGCTGGAGCGCGAGCAGGTTCTCGAGCGGCTCGGGCAGCTCGCCGAAGCGGTCCTCGAGCTCCTCGCGCAGGCCTTCGACCTCGGCCACCTCCACGGCGCCGGCGACGCGGCGGTGGACATCGATCTTGGCCTGCTCGTAGGGGATGTAATCGGCCGGAACATACGCATCGACGTTGACGTCGAGACGGACCGGCTCGGGCGCGGCATCCTCCTCGCCGACCGGGCCCGCTTCGCTGACGGCCTGATCGAGCATCTGCATGTAGAGCTCGAAGCCGAGCGCAGCGACGTGCCCCGACTGCTCGTCGCCGAGCAGGTTGCCGGCCCCGCGGATCTCGAGGTCGCGCATCGCGATCTTGAACCCGGCGCCGAGCTCGGTGTAGTCCGACAGCGCCGAGAGCCGCTGGGCCGCCTCGGGCGTGAGCGCGGCGGCCGAGTCGTAGAGCAGGTAGGCGTACGCGCGCTCGCGGCTGCGCCCGACGCGCCCGCGGATCTGGTAGAGCTGGGCGAGCCCGAACGTGTCGGCGTGCTCGACGATCAGCGTGTTGGCCTGCGGGATGTCGATGCCCGACTCGATGATCGAGGTGCAGACGAGGACGTCGGCGCCGCCGCGCAGGTAGTCCATCATCACCGCCTCGAGCTCGCCCTCGGGCATCTGCCCGTGGGCGACCGCGAAGCGCACGCCCGGGCACAGCGCGCGCAGGCGCTCGGCTGTCTCCTCGATCGACTCGACGCGGTTGTGCAGGAAGAAGGCCTGTCCGCCGCGCTGCTTCTCGCGCGCGATCGCCCGCGCGACGAGCTCCTCCTCGTACTCACCCACGTACGTGCGGACCGGCCGGCGGCCCTCGGGCGGGGTCTCGATCACCGAGATGTCGCGCAGCCCGGCGAGCGACATCTGCAGCGTGCGGGGGATCGGGGTGGCCGACATCGAGATCACGTCCACGCGCAGCTTCAGCTGGCGCAGCAGCTCCTTCTGCTTGACGCCGAAGCGCTGCTCCTCGTCGACGATCAGCAGCCCGAGCTCCTTCGCGCGCACGTCGCGCGAGAGCACCCGGTGCGTCCCGATCAGGATGTCGATGCGCCCCTCCGCGAAGCCCTTGACCGCGGCGCGCTGCTCGGCCTGGGTGCGGAAGCGCGAGACGTGGTCGAGCGTGAACGGGTAGTCGGCGAGCCGCTCCGAGAACGTCCCGTAGTGCTGCTGGGCGAGGATCGTCGTGGGGACGAGCATCAACACCTGCTTGCCCTCGCCGGCCGCCTTGAACGCGGCGCGCAGGGCGACCTCGGTCTTGCCGTAGCCGACGTCGCCGCAGATCAGGCGGTCCATCGGCCGCGGCGCCTCCATGTCCGCCTTGACCAGCTCGATCGCGTCGCGCTGGTCGGGTGTCTCGGTGAAGGGGAAGCGGGCCTCGAACTCGCGCTGCCAGTCGGAGTCCTCGGCGAAGGCGTGCCCGGTGCGGCGGCGGCGCTCGGCGTAGAGGCTGAGCAGCTCGCCCGCGAGCTCCTGCGCCGCACGACGCGCGCGCGCCTTCATCGTGTCCCAGCGCGTGCCGCCGAGTTTGCTCAGCGGCGGGTGCTCGCCGGCGGCGCCATAGCCGAGGTAGCGCGAGATCTTCGCCAGCTGGTCGGTGGGGACGAAGACGCGATCGTCGCCCTGGTATTCGAGGTAGAGGTAGTCGCGTGTGACATCCGCGACCGTCCGCGTCTCGAAGCCCGCGAAGCGCGCGACGCCGTGGTCCTCGTGGACGACGATGTCGCCCGTCCGCAGCTCGGTGAATGAGCGCAGCGCACCGCGGCGCCGGGGGACCGCGGCGGCGTCTCCTCGTTGCGCGCCGCGCCGCCGCCGCAGCAGGCGGTGCTCGGGGAACACGGCGAGCTTCAGCGAGGGGGACACGAAGCCCTCGCGCAGCGAGGCCGCGGCGAAGCGCAGAGCCGGCTCGAGCGGCTGCGAGGGCATCGGCGCGGCGCCGGCGCCCTCGAGCCATCGCGCAGTCAGCCGGCCGAGGTTGAAGGCGGCGCGCTCGCCCTCGCCGCGCTGCGGGAACGCGACCACGGTGCGGTATCCCGACCGCACGAGCTTCTCCAGCTCGGGCTCCGCTTCGGCGAGCGAGCGCGCGGCGCTGTCGGCGCTCTGCGCCCGCAGCTCGATCTCCTGATCGGAGGCGTGGGCCGACAGACGGATGCGGGCGCGCGCGGCGAGCGTCGCGCTGATGCTCTCGGGGCTGACGTAGAGGTGGTGGGCGTCCTCGTCGCCGAACGCGGCGCAGACGTCGCTCCAGTGATCGCCGAGGACCGGGTCGATGTCCTCCTCGGCAGCGAGCACCAGCTCGGCCGCGTCGCCGACGAGGTCGAGCAGCGCACCGAAGCGCTCGACGGGGAGCAGCTCCGCGATGTCCGGCCGCTCCGACTCATCGCCGCCGCCGCCCGCCAGCGCGCCGGTGGCGGCTGCGAGCTCGGCGAGCTCCCGGTGCTCGGCGGCGAGCTCGGCGGCGGGCGCGATCTCGACCTCGTCGGTGTCGCCCAGCGAGCGCTGGGTGAAGGTCGAGAACCAGCGCAGCGACTCGATCTCGACGTCGAACATGTCGACGCGGACCGCGCGCTCCTCGGTGGCCGCGAACACGTCGAGCAGGCCGCCGCGCATCGCGAACTGGCCACGCTCCTCGACCTGGTCGACGCGCTCGTAACCGGCGGCGACAAGCTGGGCGGCGCACTCGTCGAGGTCGAGCAGCTCGCCGACGCGCAGCGTGAACGGGTGCGGGCGCAGCGCGGGGTCCGGCACCTTCTCCGAGAGCGCGACGGCGCTCACCACCACGACCGGGCCGTCGGCGAGCTGGTCGTGGCCGGCGCCCTGCGCGGCGAGCAGCGAGTCGAGCGCGGCCACCCGCAGGCCGACGAGGTGCGGCGGCGGGGTCAGATGGGACTCGTAGGCGACGCCGCGGGAGGGGTAATAGCGCACGCGCCGGGGGGCGAGCCAGGCGCCGAGGTCGGCTGCCATGTCACGCGCGGCGCGGTCGTCGCCGACGACGACGAGCGTCGGCCGGCGGCGCGCGCCCTCGTCGAGGTCCGCCAGCGCCGCGATCAGGTAGGGGCGCAGCGAGGAGGACACGAACGCGCGCCCTCCCGCCTCCGCCAGCAGGCGCACCTGCTCGTCGTCGGCGGCGAGGCCGAGCAGCTCGCGCAGCGCTCCCTCGCGCCCGGCCATCAACTCTCCTGCGCCGCTGCGAGCTCGGCGCCCGAGACGATCCGCTCGACCTCCTCCGCGGCGCGGGCGACGAGGTCGCGCACCTCCGAGTCCGGCTCGCGGAAGCGCCCGAGCACCCAGGCGGAGACGACCTCGGGATCGGTCGACTCGGGGCGGCCGACGCCCCCGCGCACACGGACGAAGTCGGCGCTCCCGAGCTCGCGCTTGAGCGACTTCATGCCGTTGTGCCCGGCGGTGCCGCCGCCGACGCGGCTGCGCACCTCGCCGAAGGGCAGGTCGATCTCGTCGTAGACGACGACCACGTGGTCGAGGGGCACCTTCAGCGAGCCGCGCGCCGGCCCTACCGAGCGCCCGGAGTCGTTCATGTAAGTCTGTGGCAACAGCAGCGCGACGCGGGCTGCAGACGGCTCTCCGAGCACCGGCCCGCCCGCGCGCCCCTCGGCGAGGCGTGCCTTGAAGCGGTCACGGCCCCAGCGCAAACCCCAGCGCGCCGCCAGCTCCTCGCCGACCATGAAGCCGAGATTGTGGCGGCTGCCGGCGTGCTCCGCGCCAGGATTACCAAGCCCGACGATCAGCCAGTCGATCGCTGCACCGCCGCCACCGCCGAAGGGGCGTCGCAGGGGTGCTACTCCTCCTCGGAGGAGTCCTCCGACTCGGACGCGCCCTCCCCGGCATCCTCGGCCCCCGCGCCCTCGCCCTCGCCGACGAGCTCGGTCTCGGCCTCGATTTCATCCTCCACCTGCGCCTGCAACCGCGGCGGCGAGAGGGTCGCGATGATCGTCTCCTCCGGATCTTCGAGGAAGGTGACGCCATCGGGCACGGCGATCGCCTCGAGCAGGATCGTGTCGCCGATCGCCATCTCGCCGATGTCGTGCGCGATCGACTCGGGGATCGCAGTCGGGAGCGCTTCGACGGACAGCTCGCGCGTGATCTGCTCGAGCACGCCGCCTTCCTTGACGCCGGGGGCGTCCTCGGTGCCTCCAAGCTCGAGCGGGACAGCCGTCTGGATCGCGACTTTGAGGTTCACGCGAAGCAGGTCGACGTGCGTGGTCTCGCCGTGGATCGGGTGGCGCTGGGCCTCCTTGAGCACCACCGGAGTGGGCTTGGCGCCGTCGATCGAGAGGTCGAGCACCGCGCCCGAGCCGGCGAGCGCCACGCGCAGGTCGCGGGCGTCGGCATCGAAGCCGAGCGCCTCGCCGTCGCCGCCGTAGACGACCCCGGGCACGCGCCCACCCCGGCGCAGCCGCCGGGCCTCGCGCGAGCCTCCGCTCACGCGGCTTGTCACGTCTAGCTTGGTGGTCGTCTCGGCCATCGGCGAGCAGAGACTCTAGCAATCACGCTTTTACTGGCCGCTCAGTTCGCGGTCTTCTTCGAGTTCGCGTATTTCGTCGGGTGTGCGCTTCCCGCAGATGCCTTCGTTGGGGATCGGGGCGCCGAGCGCGAGGAGGTGGATATGGATGCCGGTGAACGCGTTGCCGGTGCGCTCCACCGTGATGCACTGCACGACCGGGAGCGTCCCGATCACCGTCCAGGCCAGCCGCGTCTTGCCGGTGGCGCCCGAGAGCGAGTAGGCGGTCTTCGAGGTCAGCTGCAGGATCCTCACCGCGCCGCGACGGCGTAGACGCGGGTTGGCGGCGTTCGCCCGCGCCTGCGCCACGCACGCCGGGTGCGCGCTGCAGCCGCTGATCTGGTCGATGATCCCGGCGGCGTCGCCGCGCGCCTCCGCCTGGATCAGGGCGAGGTCCGCGTCGCGTTCGGCGTTCTCGACGCTCAGCCAGCGGGCGAGCACGACGCTGACGAGCAACACGAAGACGCCGGAGACCGCGACCGCGATCTTCCAGCGCCGGCGCGTGCGGTCGGGCAGGCGCCGCCACCAGTCGCGCGGGCCCCGCGCACCTGTAGCCGCCGTGTTGCCTGGGGAGGCCGTCACCGGCACGGATGATGCCCGTCGGCGCGCGGCGCCGCCGTGCGCAGCCGCGGAGCCGTCGGCGGTCCGGGCTCGGCAGAGCCGCGCTTCATCATCGAGGCGCCCGCGGACCGCGGGCCTAGAACAGCTGGTTCTCGCCGCCGAAGACTTCGCTCACGGAGTCATCGACGAAGATGCGCCGGATCGAGTCGGTAAGCAGCTCCGCGCAGGGCAGCACGCGGAGGTTCGGCAGCATGCTCGGCTGCACCGGGATCGTGTCGGTGACGACGATCTCCTCGAGGCCCGCGCTGCGGAGGTTCTCGAATGCGTCGCCGGAGAAGATCGCGTGCGTGGCGGCCGCGTAGACGCGCTCGGCGCCTTCCTCGCGGACCGTGTTGACCGCCGCCCTCAGAGTGCCCGCCGTGTCGATCATGTCGTCGACGATGACGGCCGTCTTGCCCCGCACGTCACCGATCACGTAGCCGATCTCCGCTCGCTGCTGTTCCGGGCGCTCCTTGTCGAGGATCGCGAGCTCGGCGCCCAGCTTCGAGGCGAACTTCTTGTTGAGCTTCACGCGGCCGGCGTCGTGGGCGACGACGACCAGATCCGGCAGGCCGAGGTCGTCGAAGTACTGGGTGAGCATGAACAGCGCGGTCATGTGATCGACGGGCTTCTGGAAGAAGCCCTGGATCTGGCCGGCGTGGAGGTCCATGGTGAGCACGCGGTCGGCGCCCGCCGACTCCAGCATGCGGGCGACGAGGCGCGCGGATATCGGCTCGCGGGGCGCGGACTTCTTGTCCTGCCGCGAGTACCCGAACCACGGCGTCACGGCGATCACGCGGTGGGCGGAGGCTCCCACCGCCGCATCGATCATGAACATCAGCTCCATCAGCGAGTCGTTCGCGGTGACGCCGGTCATCAGGTTCCCGCATGTCGACTGCACGATGAACACGTCGGCGCCGCGTATCGACTCCTCGTAGCGGCAGTAGACCTCGCCGTTGGAGAACGTCTTCAGCTCGACGGGACCGAGATCGACCTCGAGCTTGTCGGCGATGTCGATCGCGAGCTGCGGGTTGGCGCGCCCGCTGAACAGCATGAGCCGCTTGTTGTAATCGATCGGCAGGCTCGAGGAATACTCCGTGCGCGTGTCGATCGCGCTCATGGCAAGTCGGAGTGTAGAGATCGACTCGGCATCGCTCAGGCCTCGGGATCGGGCTTGCGCTCGCGCTCGACCCATCCCTCGATGTTGCGCTGGCGCTCGCGGGCGATCGCGAGCGCCCCCGCGGGCACATCGTCGGTGATGACCGATCCGGCTCCCGTGTAGGCGCCGTCGCCGACGCTCACCGGCGCCACGAACGTCGTGTCGACGCCCGTGCGCACGCCCTCCCCGACGCGCGTGCGGTGCTTCGCGCGGCCGTCGTAGTTCGCCGTGATCGTGGCTGCGCCCAGGTTGGTGCCGGCGCCGACGTCTGCGTCGCCGATGTAGGAGAGGTGCGGGATTTTGGCCCCGGGGCCGACATCGGAGTTCTTCACCTCGACAAAGGTCCCGACCTTCGCGCCCTCTCGCAGCACGGTGCCGGGGCGCAGGTAGGCGAACGGACCCACCGTGACGCGGTCCGCGAGCTCGCAGTCGAGCAGGTAGGACTGCCGGATCGTGCACTCGCGCCCGACGCGCGTGCTGCCGCGCAGCGAGCTGAACGGCTCGATCGTCGTGTCCGCGCCGATCTCCACGTCGACGTCGATCACGGTCGCGCGCGGATCCACGATCCCGACCCCCGCGGTCATGTGCCGTTCGGCGATCGCGAGCTGGGCGATCTCGCGCACACGCGCGAGCTCCGATCGGTCGTTGACACCGAGGACGAGCCGTTCGTCGGCGATCACATGCGCGCCGATCGGCGCGTCCTCGGCCCGCAGCACGTCGAGCACCTGCGGCAGATACAGCTCACGCTGTGCGTTCTCGTCGCGGAGCTTCGGCAGCGCGCGCGCGAGCGCGCCGGCTCCGAACACGAACAGCCCGGTGTTCACCTCTTTGATCTCGCGCTCGGCGGCGCTCGCATCGCCCTCCGTCTTCGTCTCCACGACGCGCTCGACCGCGCCCGAGGAGTCGCGCACGACGCGCCCGTAGCCGCCGGGATCGGCGAGCACCGTGCTCGCCATCGTCGCCTGCAGCCCCTCGCCGCGGTGGGCGCGCACGAGCTCCTCGATCGTCTCCGGGGAGACCAGCGGCACGTCACCCGCGAGGATCACGACGGGCGCGTCGTCGGGCACTGCGCCCGGCGCCAGCGTGGCCATCGCGGCCGCGACCGCGCCGCCGGTGCCATTCGCCTGCTCCTGCACCGCGAGCTCGACCCCCTGCGGGAGGGCCCTCGCGAGCGCGCGCGCGGGGCCGTCGACGACGATCACGCGCTCGGCGCCGGCGGCCAGCGCGGCGCGCACCGGCCAGAGGACCATCGGCAGCCCGCAGAGGTCGTGAAGCACCTTCGGCGTGCTGGACCGCATCCGCGTTCCCTGCCCGGCGGCGAGGATCACGACGATCGGAGCGCTCACGCGCGGGATCCTAGACGCTGGCCGCGCGCGGGCGGGGGCGCCGCGCGCCGAGCTGGGGGGCAGGGACTCGAACCCCGATTCTCAGGACCAAAACCTGATGTCCTGCCATTGGACGACCCCCCAGAGCGGGGTCCACACACAATAGGGCGGCCGCACGCGGGGCTGCGGGGCTGCTCATTCGCGGCGCGGCGCTCATCTCCTTCACCTGCAATCATGCCCGCATCCCCGCCCCGGCGAGCCCCCCAAAAAGGAGCGCGCTGTGTACGTTGCTGGTCGTTCTGGTGCTCGCGGTTCCCGCCGCGCTCGCGCCCGTCGCGGCCGCGCGCGGCACGTGTGCGGGCGCGAATCTGCGCCCGACGACCAGCGATCAGCACGCGTTGGCCGTGGCTACGCTGTGCCTCGTCAACGGCATCCGCGCCGCCGACGAGCTCGGCCCGCTGCACTCGAACCACGAACTCGCGCGGGTGGCCTCCGGCGAGGCGCACCAGCTCGTGACCCTCGACTACTTCGCCGACGTGAGCCCCACGGGCGTCACGCCCCTGGCGATGATCACGGCCGCGCGTTATCCCCGCCCCGCGCGACCGTTCAGCTACGGCCAGAACCTCGCCTGGGGCACGGAAGCGGGCGCGACACCGGCCAGCATCGTCGAAGCTTGGATGGCCTCGCCGCCGCATCGAGCGATCATCCTCGAACCGGCGTTCCGCGACGTCGGCGTGGCCGCGCTCGCCAGCGTCCCGGCGGCCAAGGCGCAAGGGCACCCGGGCGCCACCTACGCGATGGAGTTCGGCCGCCGCTGAGCGGTCACGAGCGCCGGCTCGCGCGCCGCGGCACGCGGCCCGCGGAGGCGCCGGCCTCGGTCGCGGGTCCGCTGGCAGAAGAGATGCCGAGCACCCGCATCGACTTCAGCCCGAGGCTGAGCTTCTCGCGCCCGTCGCTGGAGCTGACGTCGAGCCCCGAGAGCTCGCGCACGCGCTCGAGCCGGTAGTAGATCGTGTGGCGGTGCGTGAACAGCCGCTGCGCCGTTCCGGCGACGTTCCCGTCCGCCTCGAGGAACGTCTCGAGCGTGAGCAGCAGGTCGGTCTCGTACTGCTCGTCATAGGCCACCAGCGGTTCGACCGTCTCGGCGTAGAAGCGCTGCAGCTCGCTCGGGTTCTCGCTCATCGCCGACAGCAGCAGGCGGTATGCCCCCGTCTGCTCGAACGCGAGCGCGGCGCCGTCGGAGGAGCCCTCGGCGACGTTCGCCGCGAGCAGCGCCTCGCTCGCCGCGCGCGGCAGGTCGGCAGGGTCGGTCGTGATGCGGCTGCGCCCGAGCGCGAACGTATAGCCCGCGAGCCCCGCTTCCATCTCGCTCAGCACCGAGGAGGCTGCGCGCGCGGCCGTCGCCTCCTCGCCGCCCGGGACGAGCACGAGCACCTCGGCGCCGACCATCCCCTCGCGCTCGGACAGGGCCGCTATCGAGCGGTTCGACACCCCGCGTGCGCCGCGCTCGGCGATCGCCCGCACGCGCCCGCGCCAGCCCTCGTCCGTCGGCGCCTGCGGGTGCGCGCGCGCAACGATCATGCTCGCGCCGTCCTCGATCTCGAGCGACAGGCCGCGCGCGGCGGCTATCAGCTCCTCGCGATCGGTCATCGCGCGCCCCAGCACCGCGCGCAGGAAGTCGCCAGCCGCCGTTTCGGAGGCGCGCTCGGGCGCGCGCACGCGCTCGACCTCGGAGGCGATCATCGTCAGCAGGAGGCGCCGCATCGACGCGCTCGGCTCGACCTTGGCTCGCATGTGCAGGGTTCCGACGACGGTGTCGGCAACCCGCAGCGGCACGCTGCTCACACCCTGACCCTGCGCGAGCAGCGAGCGCTCCTCGGCCGGCGAGCGCGCGGCCACCGCCAGCGTCGCGCCCAACGCGTCGGTCACGGCGAGGCTCGCGTCGAGAGCGCGCGCGGCGGCGCGCACGATCTGGGGGAGCCCTGCTCCCGACTCGACGGCCTCCGTGATCGCGTCGAGCGCCTGCAGGTCTGACACGCCGGTCAGCCCCAGAAGTAGATAGCCGCGAGCGCGCCGAGCACCCCGGCGCCGACGAGGACGCCGAGGACGTACAGCGTGAGAACCGTCGCCGCGAGCCGCTCCCACAGCCGCGAGTAGGAGGTCCATGCGGGCACGAGGATCAGGCCCGTGTAGAGGACCAGACCGAAAAGCACGGCGCCGCCGCCGACGAGGTAGTTGACCGTGTCTCTGCTCATGGGTATCGCCGAAATTGTGACGCACGCCGCCGTCGTGCGCCCGCGCAGACCGGGCGCGGACGGCCTAGATCGCGACCGGCTCGCCGTAGGCGGCGTCCACCGGCCGCGCCGCGAACGCCGCCGGCCTGCGCCCGGCGAGTGCTTCGGCGGCGCCGTCCGCGGGTCCGGCGCCGGCCTCGGCGGAGGGGCCGGAGCGCGCGAACAGCCCGATCACCGTCGGACCGGACCCGCTGACGAGCGCGAGCTCGGCGCCCGCCGCCCGCGCCTCCGCCAGCGTCGCAGCGATCTGCGGGCAGAGCGCGACCGCGGGCCGCTGCAGGTCGTTGTGGAGCAGCTCGGTCGCGGGCGGCAGCGGGGCTCCGTGGGCGAGCGCGGAGGTGAGCTCCTGCGCGAGCTCGACGAGCTGCGCGCGCGAGCGCAGCGGATGCCGGTCGACCTCGTCATACACCGCCGCGGTCGAGAGCTCGGCCGCGAGCGGGAGCACGAGGATGCCGAGCGACGAGCGCGGTGCCGGCAGCGCGCGCAGCCGCTCCCCGGCGCCTTCGGCGAGCCACCGGCCCGGCGCGAGCTGGGCGGGGACGTCGGCCCCGAGCGCGGCCGCGACCTCGATCAGCAGCTCGTGGTCGCCGAGCCCCGAGGCGCGCGCGGCCAGGCGCAGGGTCGCGGCGGCGTCGGCGGACCCGCCCGCCAGTCCCGCGGCCAACGGTATGCGCTTGTCGATCTGAAGCCGCTGCGGGGGAGCGTCCCAGCCCGTTCGCGCGCGGAAGGCCTCGAGCGCGCGGGCCGCGAGGTTGTCCTCGGGCGGGCCAGGCACGCCATCGCAGACGATCTCGTCGCCCCCCGCTCCATCATCTGCTGGCGCCAGCGTGAGCTCGTCGGCGAGCGAGATCGACTGCATCACGGTCACGAGCTCGTGCCGCGCGTCGTGTTCGCGCAGCGGCCCGACGAACAGGCCGAGGTTCACCTTGGCGGGGGCGAGCGCGCGGAGCGCGCTCATGTGAGCAGCCGGCGCGAGAGCGCCCTGAAGTCCTCGGCGGAGAGGCGCTCGGCGCGCACGTCCGCCGGGTGGCCGAGCTCCGCCAGCGCAGCGCGCACCTGCTCGGCCGCGAACGGAGCGCCGGCCAGGGCGAGCGAGCGCACGAGCGTCTTGCGGCGGTGCGCGAACGCTCCTGCCACGAGCGCGCCGACGGCGGCCTGCTCGCCCGGCTCGCCGCCGGCAGCGGCGCGCCTGCGCAGCTGCACGAGCACCGAATCGACGCCCGGGACGGGCAGGAAGACGGTGCGTGCGATCGCGCGCAGCACGCGCACTTCCGTCGCGAGCTGCGCGAGCACCGAGGGCACGCCGTACGCTCCGGTGCCCGGCCGCGCGGCGAGGCGCTCGCCGACCTCACGCTGCACCATCGCGACCCACAGCGTCATCCCGGGCAGCTCGGCGATCGTGCGCAGGATCGCACCGGCGGCGATTCCGTAGGGCAGGTTCGCGACGAGCTTCCCGGGCGTCGGCCGCAGCGCGGCGAGGTCGAGTGCCATCGCGTCGACCCAGTGCACGGTCACGTTCGCGCGGCCATCGATCGCGTCGCCGAGCGCCTCGCGCAGGCGCTCGTCCACCTCCACCACGTGGACGTGTGCGACGCGCTCGCTGAGGTGCTCGGAGAGGACCCCGAGCCCGCCCCCGATCTCGAGCACGACGTCGTCCTCGGCGAGCTCGGCCGCGCGCTCGATCACGCCGAGGATGTTCGAGTCGATCAGGAAGTTCTGCCCGAGGTCGCGATCGGGACGCACTTTGAAGCTCCGCATCCGCCGCAGGCTCGGTTGCCCCGGGGCGTGCTCCACGGCGCTCACCTGCGCCCGTTCACGGCGCCCATCCGAACAGCCGCGCCGCGTTGCGCTCGACCGTCGCCCCGAGCGCGGCGAGCGCCACGCCGCGCAGCTGGGCGACGTGCGCGGCCGTGTGGACCACGAACGCGGGCTGGTTGCGGTGCTTGCGCACGGCCTGCGGGGTCAGGTAGGGGGCGTCTGTCTCCACGAGCAGGCTCTCGTCGGGCACCTCGCGCGCGCTCGCGGCGAGGTCCTCGGCGCTCTTGTACGTGACATTGCCGGCGAACGAGATCGCATAGCCGCGCGAGAGGCACTCGTGCAGGCGCTCGGGCATCGAGAAGCAGTGCATGACCACGCGAACACCCTCTGCTTCGACCTGGAGCTGGGCGAGCGTCCGCTCCTCGGCGGCGCGCGAGTGGATCACGAGCGGCTTGCCGGTCTCGCGGGCGAGCGCGATCTGTGCCGCGAACGCGCGCTCCTGGTCGGCGGCGGGCGCCTCCTCGCGGTAGAAGTCGAGTCCGGTCTCGCCGATCGCCACGCACCGCTCGTGGGCGGCCAGGGCGCGGAGCTCGGCGAGGTCGGCGTCGTCGAAGCCACGGCTGTGGTTGGGGTGGCGGCCGACCGCGGCGTAGACCTGGGGGAAGCCCTCAGCGGCGGCGAGCGCCGCGCGGCAGGAGGCGCCGTCGGTGCCGACCGTGAGCATCCGCGTCACCCCGGCCTCGGCGGCGCTCGCGACGAGCTCGGCGTTCGGCGGCTCGCAGAGGTCCAGGTGGGTGTGCGAATCGATCACGCGGGCTCCTTCGGGAACAGCGACTCGAGCGGCCCGGCGCGCGTCGCCGTAGCGGCCCCGAGCTCGGCGTCGGCGAGCGATGCGGGCGAGCTCCCGAGCGCGCCCAGCAGACGCTCGGAGCTCGCGGGTATGTAGGGCCACAGCAGCACCGCGACCACGCGCAGCCCGTCCACGAGGCTCGCGAGCACCGTGTCGAGCTCGCCGGCGCGCTCGGGATCCTTGGCAAGCGTCCACGGGGCGCACTCCTCGACGTAGCGGTTCAGCCGCCGCACCCGCCGCCAGATCTCCTCGAGGCCCGCCGTCAGCTCCGCGGCGTCGAGCTGCTCCTGCACCTGCTCGCGCAGCCCGGCGAAGTCCCTGGCCAGGACCGGGTCGAGCGCGGCGGCGGGGACGGCGCTGTCGCGGTAGCGCGCGAGCATCCCGAGCGTGCGGCTCGCGAGGTTGCCGAGCTCGTTGGCGAGCTCGGTCTCGTAGCGCAGCTCGAAAGAGGTCGTCGACACCGACCCGTCGCGCCCGAACGGCACCTCGCGCAGCAGATAGAAGCGCAGCGCGTCGGCGCCGTAGCGCTCGATCACCGCGAACGGGTCGAGCACGTTGCCGAGCGACTTGCTCATCTTCTCTCCGTCCATCAGCAGGTAGCCGTGCACGAACAGCCGCCTCGGCAGCTCGATCTCCGCCGCCATCAGCAGCGCGGGCCAGAACACCGCATGGAAGCGCAGGATGTCCTTGGCGATCAGGTGGTAGCTGGCGGGCCACATGACCGAGGTCAGCCCATCGGGCCCGGGCTCCACGCCGGCGGGGGCGGGGGCGTAGGACAGCGCCGAGTAGTAGTTGAGGAGCGCGTCGAACCACACGTAGAAGACGTGCGTCTCATCCCACGGCACCGAGACCCCCCACGTGAGCTTGTGTCGGGTGAGCGGGACGTCGCGCAGGCCCGAGCGGATGAACGACAGCGCCTCGTTGAAGCGCGCGGTCGGGGCGACGAAGTCGGGCCGTTCCGCGTACAGCTCTTCGAGGCGTGCCTGGAAGGCAGAGAGCGCGAAGAAGTAGTTCTCCTCCTGCTCGCGCGTCAGCTCGATGTGGTGGATCGGGCAGCGGTTGCCCTCATCGATCTCGTTGTCCGCCTTGAAGTCCGCGCAGCGCGGGCAGTACCAGCCCTCGTACGTTCCCTCGTACACGTAGCCGCCATCGCGCACGCGGGAGAGCACGTCGCGCACGACCGCTTCGTGCTCGTCGTCGGTCGTGCGGATGAAGAAGTCGTTCGTCGCCTCGAGCTCGGGCGCCAGCGCGCGGAAGCGCTCGGCGTTGCGGTCGGCCAGCTCCTGGGGCGAGATGCCGAGCGCGTGGGCAGCGTCGGCGACGGGCTCGCCGTGCTCGTCGGTGCCGGTCAGGAAGAAGACGTCCTCGCCGCGCTGGCGGTGGTGGCGCGCGAGCACGTCGGCGGCGATCGTCGTGTAAGCGTGCCCGAGGTGGGGCGCGGCGTTGACGTAGTAGATCGGCGTCGTGACGTAGAACGACATCGCGCGCAGGCTATCCGTCGGTCAGGGCGCGATAGAGCTCGTTCGCCGGGACACCGGTGAGGCGCGCGACGGCCCCAGCGGCGGCTCGCGGCCGGGCGCCGGCCTGGACGAGGTCGGCGACGGCCGCCAGCGCGCGGCTGCGATCCGGCGCGCCGGCGGCGGCCGCGCCGCAGACGAGCACGACCTCGCCGCGCGGCGGCTCGGCGGCGAAGTGCTCCGCGAGGTCGCGCGCGGTGCCGCTGCGGACCTCCTCGTGGACCTTGGTCAGCTCGCGCGCCACCGCGACCGGACGCTCTGGGTCGACTTCGGCGAGCTCGCGCAGCGTGCCGGGCAGACGCCGCGGCGACTCGTAGGCGACCAGGGTGACCGTCGTGCCGCCGAGCAGCTCCAGCCGCTCGCCGCGCGTCCGCGGGAGGAAGCCGGCGAAGCACCAGCGCTCGGCCGGGAGCCCGGAGGCGACGAGCGCGGTGACGGCCGCGCTCGCCCCCGGGAGCACCTCGACCGCCACGCCCTGCTCGCGGCAGCGCCGCACCAGCTCGAAGCCGGGATCGGAGATCAGCGGCGTCCCGGCGTCCGAGACGAGCGCCACGAGCGCTCCGTCGCCGATACGGCGTACGAGCTCGGGGGTGCGGGAGCGTTCGTTGTGCTCGTGGAAGCTCGTCAGCTCCGCGCGGATGCCGTGGCGATCGAGCAGCTTGCGCGTATGGCGCGTGTCCTCGCAGGCGACGACGTCGGCGCGGGCGAGCACGTCGAGCACGCGCAGGGTGACGTCCTCGAGGTTGCCGATCGGCGTCGGGCACACCACGAGCCGTCCTGTCGGCGCCCGCCGGGATGGCATCTCGCAAATATAGGGTCCCACGAATGGCCCCCGAGGACGACGATCCCCCGCAGTACACGCGCTACCGCGCGCGGCGCATGCCCCTGACGCGCGGCCGGAGCGAAACAGAGGACGGCCTCGGCGCCGGCCTCTCGCGCCCGCGCCTGCGCGCCCGGCCGGCGCCCGGCATCCGCTCGGGCTGGCGGCGCTGGACGACCCGCAAACGCATCGCGTTGCTGATCGCCGGCTTCATCGTCGGCTGGGTCGGTCTGTCGCTCGTACTCTTCCTGATCAGCTCCCATTTCGAACGCACCTCGCCGCCGTCGAATGTCGCCGCCGCGCTCGACTCGGCGGGCTACCCGCTCACCTCGGCCAACAACATCCTGCTCCTGGGCTCCGACCGGCGGCAGAAGAACAGCCGCGAACCAGGGGCCGAAAAGACCGGCTACGGCCGCTCGGACTCGATCATGCTGATCCGTACCGGCGGTGGCCACGCCGCGCGGCTGTCGATCCCGCGCGACACGGTCGTCGAAATCCCCGGACACGGGTTGCAGAAGATCAACGCCGCGCACGCATACGGCGGCCCCGCCGAGTCGATCGAAGTGATCAAGCGCTGGCTCGGGATCCCGATCAACCACGTCGTCGAAGTCAACTTCGAAAACTTCCCGCAGCTGATCGACGCCATGGGCGGGGTCGACTACACGGGCGGGTGCGTGATCTCGCGGCTCGACGGCGGCTTTGCCCGCGGCGGCTTCACGCTGCGACTGAAGGCCGGCACGCACCACCTGAACGGCAAGCAGGCGCTGGCGCTCGCCCGCACCCGCGAGAACCTGTGCGCGCCAGCGGAAAACGACATCCAGCGCGAGGAACATCAGCAGAAGCTGTTCAACGCGATGAAGAGCGCGCTTCTGTCACCCGGGGCGTTCTTCAGGCTGCCGTGGATCGCGTGGAACACGCCGCCGGCCGTCATCTCCGACATGAGCGGCGAGACGCTGCTCGGGATGTTCGCGGCGCTCGGCATCTCCGGCACACCCCCGACGCGAGTGCTCGAGCCGACGGGGGCGACCACGCTCCCGGACGGCGAGCAGGGCCTGACGGTGACCGACTCGGCGAAGCGCGCAGCGGTGGCGCGCTTCATGAGCGGCTAGGAAGATGATTGAAGTTCCACGGCGGGACCGCCGTGGAATCAACATCTTCTTGCCCTAATTCCCACGGCCCGCGCGCGCAGCCGAGAACGTGGGCATGCTGGACGATCGGATCCACGGCGGTCCCCCGCCGTGGACTCGACTCTGTCCAGCCCCGCCGTGGCCTCGACTCTGTCCAGCCCCGCTCACTCCTTGCCGGACGCGGGCTTCGCGGCGCCGCCGCCCTCGCCCTTCGCCGGCTTGCTCGCGTTCCCCCCGTCGCCGCTGCCGTTCGCCTTGGCTGTGGAATCGCTCGAGGAGCCGGTCTTGGCATCCGAGCCGGACTCTCCCGATGACGGCTTCTCGCCCGACGCCGCCGTCTCGCGGTTGCGACTGCGCGTGCCGTAGTCGGTGTTGTAGAAGCCCTTGCCCTTGAAGTGGACGGCGGGCGCGTGGAAGACGCGCTCGACGGGCACACCGCTGTCAGGGTCGACCTTCAGCGGGTCGTCGCTGAAGGACTGGATGACCTCGAACGTGGACCCGTCGGGGCGACGGTACTCATAGATCGGCACGTCCGCCGATTATAAGAACGTCAATCCGTGAGAAGCGCGCGTGCGCAGACGATCCCGGCTGCGAGCGTCGGGCCGAAGTCGCGATCGGGCTCGCTGAGCATCCGCAGCGCAACGCCGTCGCCGAGCGAGAACAGGACCTCCGCGACCGCCTGGGGCTCGGCGTGCAGCCGCAGCACCCCCTCCGCCTCGGCCATCGCCAGCATTCCGGCGACGTGCTCTCTGGTTTGGCGCATCAGGCCCGCGTACTCGAGCGCGATGTCCTCATTGCGGCGCGCGAGCGTGAACAGCTCGAACACGAGCGTGACGAAATCGGGGTCGTCCTGCACGGTCTCGCGCAGGCTCTGTGCCATCAGGTCGATGAAGTCGTCAGCGCTCTGAGCCTCCGACAGCTGGCCCTCGAGGCGCTCGAGGCGCAGCTCGCAATCGCGCCGCGCGGCCTCGACGAGCAGCTGCTCCTTGGTGCCGAAGTAATAGTGAAGGAGGCCGCGCGAGACGCCTGCTTCCCGGGCGACGTGGTCGAAGGTCGATCCGGCCGAGCCGCGTCGCGCGACGCTGTTGCGCATCGCGTCGACGATCCGCTGCGCCTTTTCACCGGACAGCGGCCGGCCAGGCACCACCTCTCGCACCGCATCTGCGGCGCTCTGCTTGTCTGCGACAACGGTTCCGTCCATCGACCCCTCCCCCTTTCTACGACCGGGACGTGCTGCGTGTCAGCCTGCCACGGGTGAAGGCGCCGGCGTGGCGGGCGCGGTGGTCGAGCTGTAGTCGAACGTCTCCTCCGCGCCGAACATGAGGTCGAGCACCTTCTTGCGCAGCCCCTCGTTGAGCGCGACCGCGAGGGCTCCGCCGACGAGCAGCAGCATCAGCGAACGACGCGCACCGCGGCCGCGGCGGCGGCGCTTCGCCGGCGCCGAGTTGGCGGGTGTCTCCATCAGCGACGCCGAGGCGTCGCGCAAGGCGGTCGCCGCGTCGATCAGCTCCTTCTGCAGCTTCGGGTCCTCGAACAGCGCGTGCGTCGGGCCCTTGCCGTTGGCCAGCCGTCCGTAGGCGCTGCGCGCCGAGGAGTAGGCGCCGGCCAAGCGTGCGCGCAGCTCCTGGTCTTCGAGCAGGCGCTGCAGGTAGCGCTCGCCGTGCGCCGCCGTCCAGGCCGCCGCTTCGCTTCCCTTTCCAGATGCCTTCCTCGCCATCGTCTACCACCGCCTCTGCCGAAAGCTTGCAGGTCGAGCCTCAATATACCCCTCCCCGCGTGGCTGAAGCGGGACCGCTAGGCGTGGAGCGCGGCCTGCTCCTGCGCGGAGGGAAACGCCCACGCGGCTCGCGCACGGCGCTCCTGGCGGAACACGAAACGCAGCTGCGGAGGCGGTTGCAGCTGCGCGTGCTCGGGGCGGAAGGTCGAGCACGGCTCGTCGACGGCGAGGGCGCAAAGCAGGTTCACGCGGAAGTAGCAGTCCTCGCAGCTGATGTTCTTCGCTGTGCGTTTTGGCATGCGTCCACCCTGTGCTCCTGGCACGAAACTCCCCCCAGATCCCCTATGCTCGGCGACTCGGACTCGATTGGCGCGAGCGATAAAAGCACCATCCGGCAGCGCGCTCAAGAGCCCGATTCGGGGCTTCTCGCAAATCGCAGAGAAAACCGTTTCTAGCCCCAAATAGGCGAGATCAAGTCACTTTCCTGTGACAATCACGCGCTTTTCGCCGCACTTTCCGATCGTCCTCGTGCGCCGGTGACGTTCGCTGTCCTGCACGCGCGCAGATCGGGTCGGTCGCTACCCGGCTTGGTCGTCGCTGAGGCTAGCCTCTGACCGACATGCTCACCCTCGTCACCGGCGCGAGCGGCTTCGTCGGCTCGCTGCTCGTCCCCAGCCTGCTCGACGCGGGACACGCGGTCCGCGCGCTCGGCCGCGACCCCGAACGCGTGCGCGATGCGCTCGAGCCCTACCTCGAGCTCGACGCCGAGGATGTCCCCATCGTCCGTGGCGACGCGATCATGGGCGAGGGACTCGACCGCGCCCTGGCAGACGTGGAGGTCGCCTACTACCTGATCCACTCGATGGAGAGCGCTCGCGGTCAGGCGATGGCCTTCCACGAGCGCGACCGGCTCGCCGCGCGCAACTTCGCCGCGGCCGCCGCGCGCGCCGGGGTGCGGCGCATCGTCTACCTCGGCGGGCTGCTGCCCGCGCCCGGCGCGCAGAACGGGCGGGGATCGGCCGCCGCGACCGTCTCGCGCCACCTCGAGAGCCGCGCCGAGGTCGAGCGCATCCTCCTGGGCGCAGTCCCCGACTCGCTCGCCCTGCGTGCCTCGATCGTGATCGGGGCGCGGTCGCGCGCGTTCCGGCTGCTCGTGCGGCTCGTCGAGCGCATGCCCGTGCTGGCGCTGCCGGCGTGGCGGCGATACCGCACCGCCCCGATCGACCAGCGCGACGTGCTCGCGATGCTCGTCGCCGGCGCGTCCGCGCCCGTCGGTGGCCGCAAGCTCGACATCGGCGGCCCAGAGGTTCTCTGCTATGGCGAGATGCTCACACGGATCGCAGACCTGATGCTGGTCCGCCGTCGGGCGATCTCGCTGGGGGTGAACATGACCGGCATCGCGGGGCGAGTCGCTGCTTCGATCGCGGGCGAGGACCCCGAGCTGGTCGTGCCGCTGATGGAGGGGCTGCGGTGGGACCTGCTCGCGGCCGACGACGGCGCCGCCGAGCTGCTAGGCGTGCATCTGCACTCGTTCGACGCCGCGGTCGAGCACGCGCTCGCCGAATGGGAGGAGTTCGAGCCGCTCGCGGCCCGCTAACAGCACGATGAGCCTCGTAGAAGCATCGATCTCGATCGCCGTCCCGCCGCAGCGCGTGTGGAAGATGGTGATGGACCCGGATTCGCTCGGGCGCTGGGTCACGATCCACCGGCGCCTGATGCGCGCCGATCAGGGACCCCCGCGCACGGGGTTCACGATGGATCAGCGGATCTGTATGCGCGGAGTGACGCTGGACGTTCACTGGTGCCTGTCGGATTGCGAGGAGAACCGCCGCGCCGTGTGGGAGGGTCGCGGCCCGGCGCGCTCCCGCGCGCACACCGAATATCTGCTCGCGGCTGACGACGGCGGCACCCGCTTCGACTACCGCAACGAGTTCCGCGCCCCGCTCGGACCCGTGGGCGCGATCGTCAGCCGCGCGCTCGTGGGTGGCATGCCCGAGCGCGAGGCCAATCGCACCCTCGCGAGCCTGAAGGCCACTCTCGAGAAATAGGGGAGATCGTCACCGAAGGTGTAGGGTCAGGTGACTAGCGATGTGAGTCCGCCGCATCGAAGCGAGTGAAGAGGTACGCAAAGTGACTGACTTTCTTGATGAGAAGCGCCGTGAGATCAGCGCGCGCTTGAACGAGCTGAAGCCGCTGGTCGAGGAGTACGCCCGACTGGAGACGGCCGCCGCGGCGCTCGCCGGCGTCGGCGGCGGATCCTCCTCCGGCGCGACCCGCCGGCGCGGACCCGGGCGCCCCCGCGGCTCCTCGGCGACCGCGAAAGCGCCGGCGAAAGCCGCCACGGGGCGCAAAAAAGCACGTCGCGCCGGACGGCGCAAAGGCAGCGGCACGCGTGCGGCCGAGGCGTATGCGCTGGTCAAAGGACAGCCCGGGATCACGATCCCCGAGCTCGCGGCGAAGATGGGGATAAAGCAGAACTACCTGTATCGCGTCCTGCCCGGGCTTGCCGACGAAGGCAAGGTCGTCAAGCGGGGTCGCCAGTGGCACCCCAAGGGGTGACACCGCGCGGGGCGAGGTGAACGCGGCCGGCTGCATGTGAGCCGGCCGCGACGCCGTCCGCCCTGGGGGAGCCGGCAACGGCGGCCGGCACGCCGCCCTCCGGCTCTCAGCCGCCGATCAGGCCCTGCCCGGCGACCGTGTCGCGCTCGCCGACGAGCTCCTCGACAGAGGCGTCGATGCGTGCACGCGAGAACTCGTCGAGCTCGAGGCCCTGCACGACCTCCCAGGCCCCGCCCCGGCAGACGCAGGGGACGCCGCAGATGAGGCCCTCGGGGATGCCGTAGGAGCCGTCCGACGGCACCGCCATCGAGACCCAGTCCTCGGTGCCCGCGACCCAATCGTGCACGTGGTCGATCGCGGCCGACGCCGCCGACGCCGCCGACGAGGACCCGCGTGCCTCGATGATCGCCGCGCCGCGTTTGCCGACGTTCTGGAGGAAGTCATTCTCCACCCAGGCCATGTCGTCGACGGCGTCGACGGCGCGCTGCCCGCCGACCTGGGCGTGGAACAGGTCGGGGTACATCGTCGGCGAGTGGTTGCCCCATACGCCCATCTGCGAGACCTCGGTGACCGGCACCTCGAGCTTGTTGGCGAGCTGCGCGACCGCGCGGTTGTGGTCGAGTCGCATCATCGCGGTGAAGCGCTCGCGCGGGATGTCCTTCGCGTTATTCATCGCGATCAGACAGTTCGTGTTGGCCGGGTTGCCGACGACGAGCACCTTCACGTCCGGCGCAGCACGCTCCGCGAGGGCGCGGCCCTGGACGGTGAAGATCTTGCCGTTCTCCGAGAGCAGCTCGGCCCGCTCCATCCCCTTCGTGCGCGGGCGCGAGCCGACGAGCAGCGCGACGTTCACCCCGTCGAACGCGGCGCCGGGCTCGTCGTGCAGGTCGATGTTCGCCAGCAGCGGGAACGAGCAGTCGACGAGCTCCATCGCCACCCCCTCGAGCGCGCCCATCGCCTGAGGGATCTCGAGCAGGCGCAGGTCGATCGGCTGCTCGGCGCCGAGCAGCTGTCCCGAGGCGATTCGGAACACGAGGCTGTAGCCGATCTGGCCGGCTGCGCCGGTGACGGTCACACGAACGGGATTGCTCACAAGTTCATCTCCTGATCTGCGGGGCTTTGAGTGTTGGGGGAATCGGCGGCGCCGCTCAGGCAGCCGCGTGCTGCAGGTTCTCGTCGATTGACGCGAGGAACTCCTGCGTCGTCTGCCACTGCTGGTCGGGACCGACGAGCAGCGCGAGGTCCTTTGTCATCGCGCCGCCTTCGACGGTCTCCACGCAGACGCGCTCGAGCGTGCCGGCGAACTCGCTCACTTCGGGCGTCGAGTCCATCCGCCCGCGGGCGGAGAGACCGCGCGTCCAGGCGAAGATCGACGCGATCGGGTTCGTGGAGGTCGGCTTGCCCTCCTGATGCTGGCGGTAGTGGCGGGTGACGGTGCCGTGGGCGGCCTCGGCCTCCACGGTCTTGCCATCGGCCGTCATCAGCACGCTCGTCATCAGCCCGAGCGAGCCGAATCCCTGCGCGACCGTGTCCGACTGCACGTCGCCGTCGTAGTTCTTGCACGCCCACACGTAGCCGCCCTCCCACTTCAGCGCCGCGGCGACCATGTCGTCGATCAGGCGGTGTTCGTAGGTGATCCCCGCGCGTTCGAAGTCCGCTTTGAACTCCTGCAGGTACACCTCTTCGAAGATGTCTTTGAAACGGCCGTCGTAGCGCTTGAGGATCGTGTTCTTCGTGGACAGGTACACGGGGTAGCTTCGGTCGAGGCCGTAGCGCATCGACGCCCGCGCGAAGTCGCGGATCGAGTCGTCGAGGTTGTACATCGCCATCGCGATGCCGCCGCCCGGGAAGTCGTACACATCGAGCTCGACCGGGTCGCCGCCGTTGCGCGGCGTGTACGTGAGCGTCAGCGCCCCGGGTCCGGGGACGACGAGGTCGGTGGCACGGTACTGGTCGCCGAAGGCGTGGCGGCCGATCACGATCGGCTTCGTCCATCCCGGCACGAGGCGGGGGATGTTCGCGATCACGATCGGCTCGCGGAAGATCACCCCGCCGAGGATGTTCCTGATCGTGCCGTTCGGCGAGCGATACATCTCCTTCAGGCCGAACTCCTCAACGCGCGCCTCGTCGGGGGTGATCGTCGCGCACTTCACCCCCACGCCGTGCTCCTTGATCGCGTTCGCCGCGTCGATCGTCACCTGGTCGTCGGTGGCATCCCGGTGCTCGATCGAGAGGTCGTAGTACCTGAGATCGATGTCGAGGTAGGGCAGGATCAGCTGCTCCTTGATGAACGCCCAGATGATCCTTGTCATCTCGTCGCCGTCGAGCTCGACGACCGGGTTCTTCACCTTGATCTTGGCCATGCGCGGGTCCTTGGTCGGGGGCAGCGATGCTAGCGACCGCGCGCGGTCGCGGTCATTCGCAGCGGCTCGCGTCCCGCGGGCGCCCACACGGGCGCCGAGGATTTGGGACAGCTGTCCAATGCGCCCGTCCACGCCGCTCCCGATCATGTCGTCATGCCCAGAGAGCTCGACAAGGGGACAGAGCGGCGCATCCAGCGCTGGATCCTCGAACAGCGCTACGACCAGCTGCGAGCAGAGCTGAGGCGCGCGGCCACCGAGAAGCCGGTGGTGCGCGAGGCCTCGGCCGAGTAGCCGGCCGCCTCCAGCGACGCTCACCGACCGATCGTGGCGCCAGAGCGGGCGCGGCTCGGGTACCGGCCAGAGGACCCTCGCCGAGCGCTCCAGCGCCCCGCGAGAACGCGGGCCATGCCTCGTGGCGTAGCCGCCCGATCGCCTGCGGGATACTGGGCGGGCGATGTCGCAGGAGAACGTTGCACTCATCATGGGGCTGCTCGACACGCCCGAGGTGGACGTCGCGCAGGTCTACCAGGACGAGGCGCTGTTCGCGGCCGCTGTCGAGACCGTCTCTCCATATCTCGACCCGGGCTTCGCGGTGACGGTCCGCGGCGGCCCTGCCGGGGACCAGACCTTCGTCGGCGTCCTTGGCTTCAAGGCCTTCTGGCAGGACTGGCTGACTCCCTTTGAGAGCTACCGGCAGGAGATCGACCGGGCGGTCGACCTCGGGGACAGAGTCCTGCTGCTGATTCGCGACTTCGCTCGTCTCAAGGGAAGCGACGAGGAGGTCCGGGGCGACCACGCCGCCGTTTGGAGCATCCGCGACGGCAAGATCACCGCGGCCGAGTTCTACGCCTCGAGGTCGGAGGCCCTCGACGCCGTGGGGCTCAGCGAGTAGCGAGCGGCTGCGCCGGTCGCCTCGTCCGACCGCCGGGCGCGAGCCGTGGCGCTCACAGCGCGGGAGCACGGGATCCGGCACGCGGGGGCGCAGGAGTCCCGGCCGGCGCCGCGCGAGCGTCGCGACGGCGCTCCCTTGACGTCGTGATCGCGGGCCGTCTGCTTGACTTAGAAGATGGCCACCGCCTCGCAGCCATCGCGCGAGAGCTCGGCTCCGTGGCGCACGCACGAGGTCTTCAACCAGGTGCCGCCGCTGCAGGGCGTCGACGTGTTCGCGAGCAACCGTCCGCTCGTCGAGGCCGTCGAGCGCGAGGGCGCCGGCTGGGTCAGCGAGCGCGCCTCCGAGCTCGGGCGCTTCGTCGGCGGCGCGCCGCAGCAGGAGTGGGGTCGGCTCGCGAACGAGAACGAGCCGGTCCTGCGCACGTTCGACCGCTACGGCAACCGCATCGACGAGGTCGAGTTCCACCCCGCCTGGCACCGCCTGATGGCGATGGGCGTCGAGAACGAGCTGCACTCGCTGCCGTGGACGAGCGATGACCCCGCTGCGCACACCGCCCGCGCCGCGCTTTACATGACGGCGATGCAGGCGGAGGCCGGGTTCTGCTGCCCGATCACGATGACGTTCGCCGTCGTCCCCGCGCTGCGCGCCCAGCCCGAGCTCGCGGCCGAATGGGAGCCGCTCGTGACAGCCAGCCATTACGACCCGCGCCTGATTCCGGCGTCCGAGAAGGGCTGCGCGATCTCCGGGATGGCGATGACCGAGAAGCAGGGCGGCTCCGACGTGCGCGCGAACACGACCGTCGCGCGGCCGCTGAACGGCGGCGGCGGCGGGGCCGAGTACGAGATCGTCGGGCACAAGTGGTTCTGCTCCGCGCCGATGTCCGACCTGTTCCTCGTGCTGGCCCAGACCGACGACGGCCTCTCGTGCTTCCTGATGCCGCGCATCCTCCCCGACGGCAGCCGCAACGCCTTCCACATACAGCGGCTGAAGGACAAGCTCGGGAACCGCTCCAACGCCTCCTCGGAGGTCGAGTTCCACGGCGCCTGGGCGCGGATGGTCGGAGAGCCCGGGCGCGGCGTGCCGACGATCATCGAGATGGTCGGCCACACGCGGCTCGACTGCGTGATCGGCACGGCCGCCGGTATGCGCGTCGCGGTCGTGAACGCGACCCACCACACGGCGCACCGCAGCGCGTTCGGCAAGCTGCTGATCGACCAGCCGCTGATGCGAAACGTGCTCGCCGACCTGTGCGTCGAGTCCGAGGCCGCGACCGCCCTCGCGATGCGCCTGGCGCGCGCCTACGACGAAGCGCGCGCCGACGCCGACGCCGGCGAGGACGGGACCGACGCGCAGCTGCTCAAGCGGCTCGCGACGGCGGTCGGCAAGTACTGGACCTGCAAGCGCGCGCCGAACCACGCGTTCGAGGCGCTCGAGTGCCTCGGCGTGGCGGGCTACGTCGAGGAGTCGGGCATGCCGCGCCTGTACCGCGAGGCGCCGCTCGCCTCGATCTGGGAGGGGTCGGGCAACGTGATGAGCCTCGACGTGCTGCGCGCGCTCGCGCGCTCGCCGCGCTCGCTGGAGGTGTTCCTCGCCGAGATCGAGCTGGCGGCCGGGGCCGACCGGCGGCTGGACGAGCGCGTCGCCGGGCTGAAGGCCCGCTTCGCCGAACCCGAGACGCTCGAGGCGCGCGCGCGCACCGTCGTCGAAGACATGGCGCTGTGCCTGCAGGGCTCGTTGCTCGTCCGCGACGCTCCGCCCGCCGTCGCCGACGCCTTCTGCGCCTCGCGGCTGGGCCGCGAGGCGGGGCTCGAGTACGGGACGCTCCCGGCCGGCACCGACTTCCAGGCGATCATCGAGCGCAACCGCGCGCACGCCTAGCCGCGCCGGGCCCTGGCCGTTCGTCTGCGGCGCGAGTTGAAATCGCAATGATGATCGCGCGCAACCGTGGTTGCCGCTGAGCGCTTCGGGGCCTGCGGGAACCACTTTCATCTGCGTCCCCGCGGATGAAAGTGCGTGAGCGCCACCTACCATCTAGGCATGCCGCCGCGGCAGAACATGCAGCTCGCACGCATCTTCGGGGTGCGGATCGGCGTGAGCCGCAGCTGGTTCTTCGTCCTGTTCCTGCTGATCTACCTGCTCGCGGACGAATACTTCCCGGCGGTCCTCGGTGAAACCTCGACGACCACGTACCTCGTGGCGGTGGGAGCGGCGCTCGGCTACTTCGCCTCGCTCGTGCTGCACGAGCTCGGGCACGCGCTGATGGCGCGGCGGCTCGGGATCCCGATCGCCGGGATCGACCTGTGGTTCCTCGGCGGGCTCTCGCACATGCGACGCGAGCCGCAGACCGCCTCCGAGGAGCTGAAGATCGCGGCTGCCGGGCCCGCCGTGACGCTGCTGCTGTTCGGGATCTTCCTCGGCCTCGGCGAGCTGCTCGCCAGCGGAGGTCAGTTCGCGGAAGTCGCCGCCACGACCGGGAGCCGGACTGCGACCCCCCTGGTCGCGCTCGTCGGCTGGCTCGCGTTCGTCAACGCGATGCTGTTCGTGTTCAACATCGTCCCCGCGTTCCCGCTCGACGGCGGCCGCATCGCGCGGGCCGTGATCTGGCGCCGGACGGGGGACCGCAACCGGGCGACGCGGGCGACCGGGCGGGCCGGCCAGGGGTTCGCGATCATCGTCGGGCTGTTCGGATTGTGGGCCGCTGCGAGCGGCTCGATCGTGGCGATCTTCACGGTCGTGCTCGCGTTCTTCCTCTACCAGGCCGCGGGTGCCGCCGTCGTCCAGGGCGCGCTCGGGCAGCGCATCAAGGACATCACCGTCGCCGACATCATGGACCGGGAGCCGGTGACGATCGCGGCCGGGACGACGCTGCTCGACGCGCACGAGCACTACTTCCTGCGCTACCGGTGGCCGTGGTTCGTCGTCGTCGACCCCGCTCGCCATTTCCTCGGCGTCGTCCGCCAGAACCGGGTCGAGACCGAGATCGCCGCCGGCCGGCCCGCCCTGCCCGTGACGGAAGTGCTCGAGGACGACATGCCCGTGCGGATCGGCGAGGAGGCCCCGCTCGAATCGCTGCTCGGAGCGGAGGCGCTCGGCCGGCTCGGGGCGATGGTGGCGGTCGACAGCGACGGCGTGCTGCAGGGCGTCGTCACGCTCGCGCAGGTGCGCCGGGCGCTCACGCCGGTCGCGTGAGCCCGCGGCTCGGCCTGCCTCGCGTTATAGAGTCCCGCACCGCAGCGCAGCCCACAGCACCCCTCTCTCGACCTAGGAACCCATGCCAGCACACGACGTACTGATCATCGGGGCCGGCCTCGCGGGCCAGCGCGCGGCGCTGGCGGCGGCCCAGGGCGGCGCCACGGTCGCGGTCATGAGCAAGGTCCACCCCGTCCGCTCCCACTCGGTCGCGGCCGCGGGCGGGATCAACGCCGCCATCAGCGTCGATGACGACTGGCGCTCGCACGCCTACGACACGGTCAAGGGCTCGGACTTCCTCGGCGACCAGGACGCGATCGAAGTGATGTGCTCGGAGGCCCCCCAGGAGGTCATGCACCTCGAGCACATGGGGGTCACCTTCCATCGCAACGAGGACGGCGAGATGGACCTGCGCGCGTTCGGCGGCGCCTCGATGAAGCGCACCGCCTATGTCGCCGACATCACCGGCCAGGCGCTGCTGCACGTGCTCTACGAGCAGCTGATGAAGCACCACGAGAGCATCGAGCGCTTCGAGGAGTGGTTCACGACCTCTCTGCTGCTCGACGGCGACGGCCGCTGCGGGGGCGTGGTCGCGCGCGACGTCAGAAGTGGGCGGATGGAGGCGTTCACCGCCAAGAACGTGATCCTCGCCTGCGGCGGCGCGGGCCAGGTCTACAAGCCGACGACCAACGGGTTGATCGTGACCGGCGACGGGATCGCGATGGCCTACCGCGCCGGCGCGCCGCTGATGGACATGGAGATGGTCCAGTACCACCCCACCTGCCTGGTCGAGACCGGCATCCTGATCACCGAGGGAGCGCGCGGCGAGGGTGCGCACCTCCTCAACGCCGCCGGCGAGCGCTTCATGGAGAAATCGGCTCCCAACAAGATGGAGCTCGCCTCGCGCGACGTCGTCTCGCGCGCGGAGCAGATCGAGATCAACGAGGGACGCGGTGTCGGGCCCGGCGGCGCCGGGATCTTCCTCGACGTGACCGTCGTGCCGCGCAAGCGCACGCTCGAGGCGCTGCGCGAGATCGTCAACCTCGGGCGCGACTTCGCGGGCGTCGACATCACGCGCGAACCGATCATGATCCGCCCCGGGCAGCACTACATCATGGGCGGCGTGAAGACCGACGTCGACGGGCGCACGCCGGTCGAGGGCCTCTATGCAGCCGGCGAGGTCGCGTGCGTCTCGGTCCACGGAGGCAACCGCCTCGGCGCCAACTCGCTGCTCGACACGCTGATCTTCGGGCGCAGGGCGGGCGAACACGCGGCCAGGAGGGCGGCGGGCATCGGGATGCCGAAGCCGGACACGCTCCCCGCCCTGCGAGCCGACGCCGAGCGGATCGACGCGATCATCGCGCGCCCCCACGAGGGCCGCCGCGTGTCGGAGATCAAGGCCGAGCTCGGCGAGATGATGAACCGCAACGCTGCCGTGTTCCGCGACGAGCAGGGGCTGCAAGAGGCGATCGAGACGGTCGGGCGGCTGCGCGAGGAGGCCGACCGGGCGTGGATCGACGACCGCGGGACGGTCTTCAACCAGGACGTGCTCGGAGCGCTCGAGCTCGGCTTCCTGATCGACTGCGCCGAGGCGACCGTGGTCGCGGCGATCGAGCGCAAGGAGTCGCGCGGCGCGCAGTTCCGCACCGACTACCCGGACCGCAACGACGCCGAGTGGCTCAAGCACATCGACGTCACCCTGGGTGCCGACGGGCCGGTCGTGAGCTATTCCCCGGTGACGATCACGCAGTGGGAGCCCGAGGAGAGGAAATACTGATGCCCGAAGCACACGACCGTCCTGCGGAGAAGTTCACGCTGCGCCTGCGGCGCTATGACCCGGAGTCGGGCGAGGCGCCCTATTGGGACGAGCACACCGTCGAGCTCGAGCCGCACCGCTCCGTGCTCGAGGCGATCCTGCAGGCGCGCGACCGCTTCGATGGCTCGATCGGGATCCGCTGCTCGTGCCGCCAGGCGATCTGCGGCTCCTGCGGCGTGCGCGTGAACGGCGAACCGGCGCTCGCGTGCCACACCCACCTCGACGCCGCGCGCACGGGCGCGGGCGCGCAGGGCGTGATCGAGATCGAGCCGATGGGCAACATGCCGGTGATCAAGGACCTGATCGTCGACATGGACGAGGTCCACTGGAAGAAGATCAGGCGCGTCACGCCGTGGCTGCTCGCCAAGCAGCCGGTGCCGGAACGCGAGTACATCGTCTCGAAAGATTCGATGATCGACGTCACGCAGACGATGGCCTGCATCCAGTGCGGCGCGTGCGTCTCGGACTGCCTGGCGATGGAGGTCGACCCGGGCTTCATCGGGCCGGCCGCGCTCGCCAAGGCGTACCGCTTCGTAGGGGACCCGCGTGACGACGAGCACTTCGAGCGCCTCAACGACCTCGCCCAGGACCCGCAGGGGATCTTCGACTGCACGCACTGCTTCAAGTGCGTCGAGGCGTGCCCGAAGGACGTCAACCCGATGGGGCAGATCATGCGCCTGCGGCGGATCGCGACAGCCGACCACGACATCGTCGATGTCAACAACGGCGAGCGGCACGAGGCCGCGTTCACGACCCTGATCAAGAACAACGGGCTGCTGTGGGAGACCGAGCTGCTGCCCCGCTCCTACGGCGGCAACTCGTGGTTCGGCAAGTTCGCCCCGCCCGCGGGCAAAGAGCTGCTGAGCTCGCTCCCGGTGGCGCTGCGGGCGCTCGTGCGGCGCAAGTTCAACCCGATGCTCGCGCTCAAACCGCACAAGATCCCGCGCGAGGACCTGAAGGCAGTGCAGGGCATCTTCGAGAAGGTCGAGGGACGCGAGGAGCGCTACGAGCTGAACCTGTACGTGACGGGCACCGACGAGGACGCCGCTCCCAGCGCTGCCGAGGGCGCGAGCTCCGCGCCCGGTCCCGGCGGGGCCGAGGCCGGGGCCGAGCCCCTCGCGGCCACGCAGCAGGGCGCCGGGCGCGCCGCCCCGGCCGGCGAGGAGCCGAGCGCCACGACCCCGGCGCCGGCCGACCCGGGCCCGCCCTCGGCGGCCGGCCCCGAGGGCGAGAGCGCGCAGGTGGGGCCGGGCGAGGAAAGCGAGCCGAGCGGCGCGCATACCGACGAGAACTCCGAGGAAGGGAGCGGGAGCTGATGAAGGTCGCCTACTGGCCCGGCTGCGTCAGCCGCGGCTTCACGCCCGAGCTGCACGGCTCGATGGCGAAGGTCGCGCCGCTGCTCGACATCGAGCTCGTCGAACTCGATCGTGCGTGCTGCACCGGCGCCGGCGTGATCGCCGAGCACAACCAGGAGCTCGCGGACACGCTCAACGCGCGCACGTTCGCGCTCGCACAGCAGGTCGAGGGTGCCGAGCTGATGATGAACATCTGCTCGACCTGCCAGGGCGCGCAGAGCGAGTGCCAGGAGCGGCTCGACGCGAGCGCCGAGTACCGCGACCACGTCAACCAGACGCTCGCGAGCGAGGGGCTCTCCTATGAGACCGGCCTGACGAACAAGAACTTCCTGTGGCTGCTCGTCGAGGAGATCGGGCTCGATGCATTGCGCACGCGCGTGCGGCGGCCGCTCACGAACCTCAAGGTCGGCCCCTTCTACGGCTGCTACATCGTGCGGCCGCGCAAGCGGCTCGGGATCGACGCCGAGCAGCCCCGCGACAGCTACCTGCACCAGGTGATCGACGCGCTCGGGGGGACCGTGATCGACTACGCGGGCATGCGCAAGTGCTGCGGCTTCCCGATCATCACGATGCACAAGGAGGCGTCGCTCAAGCAGGCCGGGCGCCACCTCGGCGACGCCGTCGACGCCGAAGCGGACTGTCTCGTGACGCCGTGCCCGCTGTGCCACCTGAACCTCGACATGCAGCAGCCGCTCGCGGCCGGCGTGGTCGGACGCGATCTGAACATGCCGGTGCTGCACCTGCCGCAGCTCGTGGGCCTCGCGCTCGGGCTCGACCCGGGCGAGCTCGGGATGAGCAAACACGTCGTGCGTCCCACCGCGGTGATCGACTGGAGCACGTCGGTCGTGGGCGCCGCGGCGTAGCCGAGGACGAACCCGTTGCACCGCGCTGTGATGGGAGCGCCGCCGCACCGTAGTTAAGGTGTGGCCGTAAGCTCGATCCAGACGCGCGTCGCCTCCGGCCCGGCGGACACGCCGCAGCAGCGGCTCGAGCGGCTGTACCGGGCGTGCCGCGACGACCTGTACGCCTACGTGGCCTCGATGCTCGGCGAGCGCGCGCTCGCGGAGGACGTGACCGCCACTGCCTTCGAGCGCGCGTTCCGGCGGCGGCGCCTGTTCGACGCCCGCCGCGGCAGCGAACGGGCGTGGCTGTTCGGGATCGCACGCAACGCGGCGCTCGATGAGCTGCGCAGGCGCGGACGCTCGGCGCCGCTGGAGGACAGCGCCGCGCTCGCGCCGGCCGACGCGGCCGAGGATCCCGGCGAGCGCGCAGTCAGGCGGGCAACCGTGCAGGCCGCGCTGGCGGCCCTGAGCCCGCGCGAGCGCGAGCTGATCGCGCTCAAGTTCCACGCGGGGCTGGCCAACCCCGACATCGCGCGCGTGCTGCGGGTCAGCGAGTCGAACGCGGGCACGATGCTCCACCGAACGATCACGAAGCTCAGAAAGGCGTGCGATGAGCAGGCATGAGGACACCCCGATCGGCGCCGACGTCCGGCGCGACCTCGACGCGATCGACGCGGCACTCGGCGGCGAGCCGCTGGACGCCACGCGCGGTACCGTGGCGGGCCTCGCGCTCGAGCTGCGGGACATGCGGCCCGAGCCCCAGCCCGAGTTCGTGCGCGCCCTGGACGAGCGCGCCGCGCAGGGCTTTCGCCGCGAGCGCACGGCGCGCCGATTCGGAGGCCTGCACCTGCGCCCGGGGCTTCCCGCGCTCGGCGCGGCGGCGGCGTGCGCGGCCGTGCTCGTCGCGCTCGTGACCGCACTCGGCGGCAGCGGCGGCGCGGTGATGACGAGTCACGTGAGCCCCCAGGCACGTTCGGGTGCCGGCAGCGCGGTGCGCACGCAGCAACGGGGGCCGATCTCCGGGCCGTCGTCGGGGGCAGGAGCCGGGAAAGGCGTACTCGCCCCGGCCCCAGCCCCCGAAGCGCCGGCAGCCGGCACGGCGCGCCACATCGAACGCACGGCCTCGCTCGACGTCGGCGTCGCGCCGGATCAGGTGCAGGCGGCGGCGAGGCGCGTGTTCACGCTCGTCGCCTCGTTCGGTGGCTACGTGCGCCAGTCGAGCGTCAGCACGGGCAGCGGGTCCGAAGGCGGGGCGACGTTCGACGTGCGTCTGCCGGCGGGGAACATCGCGAGCGCGATCGCGGCGCTGTCACGCCTCGGCCACGTCCGCTCCGAGAACGACACCACAAACGACGTCACCGACCAGTACGACGCGCTGCGAGGCTCGCTCGGCGAGGCACGCGCCGAACGCGCCGGCCTGCTGCGGCGGCTCGCTGCGGCGGGCACCACCGCCGAGTCGGAAGCGCTGCGGGCAGCGGTGCACCGGCTGGACGCGAGGATCGCCCAACTGCTGTCGGCGCTGCACGCGCTCACGAGTCGCATCGACTACACGCCGCTGGCGCTCTCGCTGACCCCCGAAGCGCAGGCGCAGGGCGGCGGCGCCTTCGGCGATCTGACCCCGGGCGGGGCGGCGCACGACGCCGCGCGGCTGCTCGAGGCGGCGCTCGCGGTGCTGGTCATCGGCGCCGCCGCGATGCTGCCGCTCGCCCTCGTGGCTATCGCTGGCTGGGCGGCGCTCGTCCTGGCGCGCCGGCGGCTGCGCGAGCAGGCGCTCGACGCTAACCCGTAGTCTGCGCCGCGTGAAGATCCTCACCGTCGTGGGCAACCGCCCGCAGTTCATCAAGGCGGCCGCTGTCTCGGGCCTGCTGCGCGAGCGTCACGAGGAGGTGCTCGTACACACCGGGCAGCACTACGACGACGCGCTCTCGAGCGTGTTCTTCAGCGAGCTGGGGCTCGCGCGGCCGGACCGCGAGCTGGGTGTCGGTGGCGGCACGAACACCTCGCAGACGGCGCGGATGCTCGCCGCGCTGGAGCCGCTGATCGACGGGCTCGCACCCGCGGCCGCGCTCGTCTACGGAGACACGAACTCGACGCTCGCGGGTGCGCTCGCGGCCGCGCAGGGGAGCGTGCCGATCGTGCACGTCGAGGCGGGCATGCGCTCGTTCGACCGTTCGATGCCCGAGGAGCTCAACAGGGTGCTCGCCGATCACTGCGCCGAGTTGCTGCTGTGCCCCTCGGAGACCGCCGCCGCGAACCTCCGCCGCGAGGGGATCAGCGCCGGCGTGCACGTCGTCGGCGACGTGATGGTCGATGTCGCGCTGCGCCTGCAACCCGCGGCTCGCGCCGCCGCCGAGACCGTCCGGCAGCACGGCGTCGAGCCGGGCTCCTACCTGCTGGTGACCGCGCACCGGGCCGGGAACGTGGACGATCCGGAGCGGCTGCGGATGCTCGTCGATCTGATCGAGGCGCTGCCGCAGAAGGTTGTGCTGCCGATGCATCCGCGCACGCGCCGGCGGCTGGAGGATGCCGGGCTGCTCCTCGGGCTCGAGCGGAGCGAGCAGGTCGTGATCGCCGCGCCGCTCGGCTACATCGAGTTCGCGGCGCTCCTGTGCAACGCCCGCGCCGTGCTGACCGACTCGGGGGGCGTCCAGAAGGAGGCGTACCTTGCCGGAGTGCCCTGCGTGACGCTGCGCGCCAACACCGAGTGGGTCGAGACCGTCGCGGGCGGGTGGAACACGCTCGTCGACCTCGATGCGCACGCGGCGCTCGCGGCGCTCGCTCGCCCCGTGCCGCAGGAGCGCCCGCCGCTGTACGGCGATGGCCGGGCAGCGGAGCGCTGCGTCGAGGCGATCGACCTGCTCGCCGCGCGGATCGCCGACCGGGGCGCGGGCGCGTGAGCGGGGGCGCGGGAGAGACGGTGCGTGTCGGCGTCGCGGGCCTCGGCTACTGGGGGCCCAACCTCGCACGCAACCTCGGCGCGATCCCCGGCTGCGAGATCACCTGGCTGTGCGACGGCGACGAGCAGGCGCGGGGGCGGATCGCGCCGTCGTTCCCGGGCGCGCGTGCGACCGGCGAGCTGGCGGACCTGCTCGAGGACCCGGCGCTCGACGCCGTTGTGCTCGCGACGCCCGTGCCGAGCCACGCCGAGCTCGCGTGCGCCGTGCTCGAGGCGGGCAAGCACTGCTTCGTCGAGAAGCCGCTGGCGACGCAGACCGAGGACGCCGAACGCGTGGTCGCGGCCGCGGAGGCTTCGGGGCGGACGCTGATGGTCGGTCACCTGCTCGAGTACCACCCGGCCGTCACCCGGCTGAAGGAGCTCGTGGACGGCGAGCAGCTCGGCGACCTGTACTACGTGTACGGCAACCGGCTCAACCTCGGCAAGCTGCGGGCGGACGAGAACGCGCTGTGGAGCCTCGGGGCGCACGACGTCTCGGTGGCGCTGCATCTGATCGGCGAGGAGCCCGAGTCGTGCCTGGCCAACGGCGCGTCGTTCGTGCGTCCGGGGGTCGAGGACGTCGTGTTCTGTTACCTGCGCTTCCCCTCGGGAGTGGTCGCGCACCTGCACCTCTCCTGGCTCGACCCGCACAAGGAGCGACGGTTGACGGTCGTCGGTGCGCGGCGGATGGCGACGTTCGACGACATGCTGATCGAGGGCAAGCTGACGGTCTACGACAAGGGCTTCGACGAGGACACGCGATCCTGGGGCGAGTACATCGCGCGCTCGGGGGACACGTTCTCGCCGCAGATCCCGAACCGCGAGCCGCTGCGGATCGAGTGCGAGCACTTCATCGAGTGCGTGCGCAGCGGAGCGAGGCCGCGTTCGGACGGCGCCTCGGGGCTGCGGGTCGTGCGCGTGCTGGAGTCGTTGCAGCGGTCGCTCGAGGCCGGCGCGGCAGAGAGCGCGGCACCCCCGGCCTGAGACCCTCAGGCGTCAGGCGACGCGGGCACGGCGCCGCTCGGCGCCGTCGCACCCGAACGTGTCAGGCGACGCGGGCACGGCGCCGCTCGGCGCCGTCGAACCCGAACGTGGCCGTGCGCCGGTCGACCCGCAGGACCGGGCCGTGCAAGGAGCCGATGATGCGGAGCACGTAGGCCCTGCGCGACGGGCTGTAGCGCAGGAACGGCCGCAGCAGGAAGATCCAGTACTGCGCCAGGTAGCGGCGGGGTCGATGAGTGGTGCGCATAGGCTCCTCGGCGGCTCGCGTCGAGCCACCGCGAAAGTGTTGCATACACATTCATAACTGCGCAAACTGCGAAGAAATTCTTCATTTCACCGCAAGGCCGTCGTCAACGGGCTCAGAGGTGCTGCTGCATCGCGGCGCCGGCGCCGAACCAGATCAGCTGAACGGCTCCTCCTCGAGGATCGTGCCCTCGCCGGAGAGCGCGAACGCGCCGTGGAGGGCCTGCACCGCCTGCCCGACGCTGTCGGGTGCGATCACGCACGAGATCTTGATCGGCGAGGTCGAGATCATCTCGATGTTCACGCCCTCGGCGGCGAGCACGCCGAACACCTTGGCGGCGACGCCCGGGTGGGAGCGCATGCCCGCGCCGACGATCGAGACCTTGCCCATCTCCTCGTGTTTGTGCAGATCGGCGTAGGACTCGCCCTTCAGCGGCTCGAGCGCGGTGCGGGCGACGCGCAGGTCCTCGCGCGGGACGGTGAACGAGATCTCCGCGAGGCCGCCCGCCGTCGTCGGCTCGTTCTGGACGATCATGTCCACGTTGACGTTGGCGCCGGCGAGCGCCGCGAAGATGCGAGCCGCGGCGCCGGGGGTGTCGGGGACGCCGATCAGGGTAACGCGCGCCTCGGCGGTCGAGTGGGTGACGGCTGTGATCAGCGGCTGCTCCATCGTCTCTCCTTCGGGGACGACAAAGGTACCTGGCTGGTCGTCGAAGGAGGAGCGGCAGTGGATGCGGACGCCGTGGTTGCGCGCGTACTCGACCGAGCGCAGCTGCAGCACCCCGGCGCCCGACGCGGCCATCTCGAGCATCTCCTCGAACGAGACGCGGTCGAGCTTGCGCGCGCTCGGCTCGATCCGGGGGTCGGCCGTGAAGACGCCGGAGACGTCGGTGTAGATTTCGCAGACCTCGGCGCCCAGCGCGGCGGCGACCGCGACCGCGCTCGTGTCGGATCCGCCGCGGCCGAGGGTCGTGACATCGCGGCCGGTGCTGGAGACGCCCTGGAAGCCGGCGACGAGGACGATGTTGTCGGCGTCGAGCCCGGCGCGGATGCGATCGGCGCGGACGTCGAGGATCAGCGCCTTCGTGTGCGACTCGTCGGTGACGATCCCGGCCTGCGAGCCCGTGAGCGAGATCGCGCGGTGGCCGAGGTCGTGGATCGCCATCGCGCACAGGGCGCACGAGATCCGCTCCCCGGTCGAGAGCAGCATGTCCATCTCGCGCGGGTCGGGATCGGCGGACACCTCCTCGGCCATCTCGATCAGCTCGTCGGTCGTCTTGCCCCGTGCAGAGAGGACGACGACCACGGCGTGGCCCTGTTCGCGCTGCTCGACGATGCGCGACGCCGCGCGCTTCAGCCGCTCGGCGTCCGCGACGGAGGTCCCGCCGAACTTCATGACGATCGTGCGCGGCATGTCGAGGAGGATATTTATGAGGGGGGGTCGCCCGTGGCGAGAGGGCGCGCCGGTGCTGCCGGCCGGCGGCTCAGATGGCTCGGCGACCCGCGAGCGCCTTGCCGAGCGTGACCTCGTCGGCGTACTCGAGGTCGGAACCGACGGGCAGGCCGCTGGCGAGGCGTGTGACGTTCACAGCGGGCGCGCGCGTGCGCAGCTCCTCGGCGAGGTAGAGAGCCGTCGCCTCGCCCGTCGTCGTGGGGTTGGTGGCCAGCACCACCTCGCGCACGGCGGGCTCCGCGGCCTCGACGCGCGCGAACAGCTCCGCGATCTTCAGGTCCTCGGGATCGACGCCGTCGATCGGCGAGAGGGCGCCCCCGAGCACGTGGTAGACGCCGTGGTACTCGTGGGTGCGCTCCATCGGGATCACGTCGCTCGGCTCCTCGACGACGCAGATCAGCTCCTGGTCGCGGCGGGAGTCCTGGCAGATCCGGCAGCGCTGCTCGTCGGTGAGGTTGAAGCAGACCTCGCAGAGGCCGATCCGCTCCTTCACCTCGCGGATCGCGTCGGCGAGCGCGCCGGCGTCCTCGTGCGAGGCGCGCAGGATGTGGAAGGCGAGGCGCTGGGCCGTGCGGCTGCCGATTCCCGGCAGCTTCGAGAGCTCTGTGACGAGCCGTTCGACCGGCGGGGCGTAGTTCATACCCGCACCGTCGCGCGGCCGCCACAGCCGGGGAGGGCAGCACCCAGCATCGCGTCTCGCCGCGCCGCGCACGCGTCGCTCCTGCCGTCACAGCCGGCGAAGAGGCCCCGCATCGCGTCTCGCCGTGCCGCGCTCCCTTCGCTCCTGCCGGCGGGGAGGCCCCGCATCGCGTCTCGCCGCGCCGCGCGTTCGGCGCTCACAGGCCCGGGAGACCGAGCCCGCCGAGCGCGCCGAGGTCGAGGCCGCCGGTGGCGCCGCCGAGCTTCGTCTCGGCGAGCTGCTGAGCCTTGTGGAGGGCGTCGTTGACGGCCGCCAGCACCATGTCGGCGAGGATCTCGGCGTCGTCGGGGTCGATCGCCTGCGGGTCGATCTTCACCTCGCGCACCTTCAGGTCGCCGCTCACCTTGACGGTGACCATCCCACCGCCGCTCGAGGCCTCGACGATCTCGTTGCGCAGCTCCTCCTGGGCGACCTCCATGTCGCGCTGCATCTTCTGCACCTGGGCCATCATCTGCTGCATGTTGGGCATCCGCGGCTGCTTGGGCATCACGCGCCTTTCTCGTTGCCGGTGAGCGCGCGGCGCTCGGAGTCGGGAGCCGCGGGATCGAAGTCGCCGTCCAGCTCCTCCGCGTCGAACTCGTCGATGAAGCGGCGCACCCAGTCCTCCTCGCCGGCGACCGCCGCGCCGGGCTCAGCCGCGACTTCGCGCAGCTCGTAGGAGATGCGGAAGGTCGAGCCCGTGACAGCGCGCAGCGCCTCTGAGACGGTCATCCGATTGGACGGATCCTCGGCCTTCTTCTTCAGGAACTGCGCCGTGCTCGCGAACGCGAGGATCAGCTCCCCACCCTGCACGGCGACCGGGCGGGCCTCGGCGATGAGCGCGCCCAATAGGCCGTTCTCGCCCCGCACGAGATCGACCACGGCGGCCCACGTCGCGGTTACCGACTCGAGCGAGCCGTCGCCGGTGGGCTCGGAACCCTGCGCGGGCGCCTCCGGCGGCGCGGCCTCGGTCTCGAGGGCAGACGGGCTCGCCTCCGCGCCCGACGACGGCGGCGCAGGCGAAGGCGTGATCTCACCCGACGGCGGCGCGGGCGCACGCGGGTCCTCGCCCGACGCGAGCGGGGAGGCCGGCGGCGGCGCCAACCCACGCGGGTCCTCCCCCGACGCCGGCGGCGCCTCGCCGGCGCCGGCGGCCTGCACGAGGCGCTCGAGCCGG
>DATARO010000030.1:0-113811 GCA_036264095.1 Solirubrobacteraceae bacterium
TGTACGTGCCGTCTTCTGCGGTGAGTTCGCATGCGAACAAGAATTCTTCTTCTGCTTCTTCGGCGACCGCGCACACTTCGACTTCGCCCACGCCCGCTTTTGTTTTGGCGTCGGTGACCTTGCCGGTGATCGTCCCGCCGATGTGCAGCCCGGCGTCGATCCCCGCGGTCGTGGCTCCGGCGCGAACGGTCACCGGATCGCCTGCTGCGAACGTGTTCTTGTCGTTGTAGTACTGGCTGACATAGCCCCCTTCGAAGCCGCTGAACAGCACCTTGTACTGGCCTTCCGGCAGGTCTTCGATTTCGTATTCGCCTTTTTCGTTCGTGAATACGCAGGCGTAGTTGGATTCGACTTCGGCGCTTTCAGCGCACACGACGCCACCTTCCAACGCGACTTTTGTGACGGCGTTCGTCACCACGCCCGTGATCGTGCCGCCGGCGATGATCGACGGCCGCGCCAAGGTGCGTGCGCTGCCGGGGGCCGGCGTCGCGAGCGACCCGGATGCGAGGGGGCGGGAGAGGGCCGCGATCCCCGGCCGCCTCGCCTGCGAAGGGTCGCCCGCGAGTCCCGCGCAGTCGCGTCGCGCGGTGGGCAGGACGCGGACCAGCGCCGGGTGACCGCAGGCGTCCGCGCGGACGTGCGGGCGCAGGCGCGAGGTCGCGGCAGGGGCGGTCGCTACGAACAGCGCGCTCGCGATCGCGGCCAGCGCAAGGGCGATCATCCATGTGCGCATCGGCACTACGACACTCAGACGCGTCCGTGCACCCAACTCCGAGTCCCCCATCATTCCCTCCTTGGAATCTCCCGGAACACCCCCGCGGCCCGGCGATCGCGGAAGCGTACAGGAAAACCGCAAATTCGGCGATTCCCGGGCCCGCGTTGCACTGATTGGATGCGCGCAGCAGGGGAAGTAGAAGGACGTGAGCGACGGCTCCTCCCTTCCACCGCCGCTGCGAAGCGCACTCGATGAACAGCAGACGGAGCTCGTGGAGCGCCTGCGCGCCGCGCGCGGCGCGCCGGTCAGCTTCGAGGAGCTGCGCGAGGCCGGCTTCGAATACCCCGCGATGCTCGGTTACGAGCTCGGCGCGATCGGGATCGAGGTCGAACGCGTCGCGCGCCTCGATCCGGCCGGCGGCGATCCGCCGTCTGCGGGACTGCGGCTCGTAGGCTCGGCGGTTCCACCGGAGACCGCGACGACCCTGCTCCACCCTCTGCCGGCCGGCGGTGAGCAGACAGGCGCGCGGCCGCTCGCGCAGCAGCTTCGCGCGCTCCCGGCCGCCGCGCTCGCGGTTCTGGCGATGATCGACTGGTCGGCGCTCGCCCGGGCGCTCCGCGCGCTGGCCGCCGCCGCGCTCACCGCGGCAAGGCGCCCCGACTGGAACGCGATCGCGAGCCGCCTGCGAGCGATCGGCCCCGCCGTGCTGGCCGCCGCCAAGCGTCCCGACTGGAGCGCGCTCGCGAACCGCGCCCGCGGGCTCGGCCCGGCCGCGCTCGCCGCCGCCAAGCGCCCTGAGTGGAAGTCCTCCGGCCGGCGCCTCCACGGCTCCACGCTGACTGCGGCTCCAGACGCCCGGCGTCCCGGCTGGAGGTCCCACACGCGCCGACTCCGGGATGCCGCGCCCGCGGCCCTCGCAGCCGCACGGCGACCCGAATCGACAGCGCACGCGCAACCGCGCGGCAACCTGCCGGCCGCCGACCCGCCCGCGCCAAGACGCGGCCGGCGAGCACCCGCGAGCGCGCTCCGCGGTCTCCCGCCCGCTGCGCTCGCGGCGACCGCGTTGATCCTCGTCCTGGTGGCGACGACGATCGTCGTCGCCGCAAACCGCTCGCCGGGCTCGGAAGTGCGAATCGCCCGCGGTGAACCGCAGCGCAGGACCGCGCTCGAGACGCCGAAGCACACGGCCGCCGCGGCGGCCGTGGGCAAAGCCGCGAGCACCACTCCCGCGCAGGCCCCGGCGGCCTCGACCGCGACCCCGCCGCCCGCTTCAACGACGCCTGCCACACCGGCGCCGCCCTCGCCGGTGCCAGCCTCGCCCCCGCAGGCCGCGCCGCTTCAGATGCAGGGCCACCAGCTCCTCGCTCAGGGCCGCTACGCGCCCGCGGTCGCCACGCTGCGCTCAGCGATGGCGGCGAGCGGCGGCTCCCCCGCCGAGTGCTCGACTGCCTCGAGCGAACAGTGCCTCACCTACGCCTACGCGCTCTATGACCTCGGCAAGGCGCTGCTGCTCGACGGCGACCCCCGCGACGCGGTCGGCGTGCTCACCCAGCGCCTGCAGATCGACAACCAGCGCGAAGTCGTGGCCCAGGAGCTGGCGATCGCGCGCGCTGCCCTGGCCGGCGGCGCTGTCGTCCCGGCCGTCGGACACGGGCACGGACACGATCACGGACAGGGTCACGACTAGCTCGGCGTGACGGACGCGTAGGGCGCGAGGCGCACGGCTGTACAAGCGATCGCGACTCTCACACGGCCGTGACGCGGCTCCATCAAGGCAACCCGGCGAGCGCCTCCAGCAGTGAGTCGCCGTGCTTCTCGCAGAAACCCCGCCCGACGCCCCTGATCTCGATCAGCTCCCCCACGTCGCGCGGCCGGCGGACGAGCACCTCCTCGAGCACGGCGTTGGTCGCGACCGTGTAGGCGGGCAGGCCCTCGGCCCGCTCCATCCGCCACGCACGCAGCACCTCGAACTTCTGCTCGTCGACCGGCTCGCGGCTCGCTTCATCCCCGTCGATCGCCGGCGCCCGCCCGCCCGCCGCCGCGCGCCGCCGCGAGGCGCCCACACCGCTGCCCGCGCGCGCGATCGCCCCCGCGAGTCCCGAGTCGGGGTCGCACACGTCGCAGCAGCGGCCCTCGGGAGCGCCCTGTGCCGGGTCGCCGAAGTGCTCGAGGATCAGCGCGCGGCGGCACGTCTCGGCCTGCATGTAGCGCTCGATCGAGCGGTATGACTCCCACGCGCGGTTCTGCGACGCGCGGATCGCCTCCTGCGCCCGGCGCGGGCTGCCCTTCCCGGTCGCTCGCACGAGCAGGCCCTCGCGCCCGGCGGGCGCCAGCTCGACCGCGCCGGCGCGCTCGGCGATCGAGAGCAGCACGCGGTCGCGGTCGCCCAGCGCGTCGTGGCCGACCGTCGCGGCCTCCTCGCCCTCGGGCAGCGAGCGCCGCAGCCGCCCGACGAACGCCCGCACGTCATCCACGGTCGTCGCGCGGTCGTTGATGAAGCGGATCAGGCGGCCCAGGTCGACGCGCGCGGCGAGCAGCAGCGCGCGCGCAGGCAGCCCGTCGCGCCCGCCGCGCCCCGCCTCCTGGTAGTAGGCCTCGAGGCTCGTCGGCAGCGCCCAGTGGGCGACCGTGCGCACGTCGGCCTTGTCCACGCCCATCCCGAACGCGTTCGTGGCGACGACGACGTCGGCATCGCCCTCCATGAACGCCCGCTGGCTCTCGGCGCGCGCCGCGGGGGCCATGCCCGCGTGGTAGGCGACGGCCGTCAGTCCCTCCCCTGCGAGCCGCTCGCAGAGCGTGTCGGTGTCGCGGCGGGTGCCGGCGTAGACGATCGCCGGCAGCGAGTCGGCCTGTGAGAGCGCGTACGTGAGCGCCGCCCACTTGCGCGCCATCGCGCCCTTGCCCTCGACGGTGACGACGTCGAACGCGAGGTTCGGGCGGTCGAAGCCGGAGCGGATCGAGACCCATTCGCGCAGCTCGAGCCGAGCGGCGATCTCCTCGGCCACGCGCGGCGTCGCCGTCGCCGTGGCCGCCATCACCGGCGGGCGGCCGAGCGCGGCGATCGCCCCGTGCAGGCGCAGGTAGTCGGGGCGGAAGTCGTGGCCCCACTCCGCCACGCAGTGCGCCTCATCGACGACGAACAGGGCGACGGAGCGCTGTGCCAGGGCGGCCGCGAACGCGCGCGAGGCGAAACGCTCGGGCGCGGCGAGGACCAGCGCCGCGGTGCCGTCGGCGATCTGCGCGAGCGCGCGCTCGTTGTGCCCCTCGGCCATCCCCGAGGCGAGCATCACCGCGCTCACTCCCGCATCCTGGAGCCGCTGCCACTGGTCGGCCATCAGGGCGATCAGCGGGCTCACGACCACGACGAGCCCGCGGCCGGCGAGCGCGGGCAGCTGATAGCAGAGCGACTTGCCGCCGCCGGTGGGCATCACGACGAGGCTGTCGCGGCCGGCGAGCGCCGCGGCGACGGCCTCGCGCTGGCCCGGCCGGAATCCCTCCAGGCCGAAGCGCGCGAGCAGCTGCTCGGGGGTCGCCTCGGGTGCGCGCGCGCTCATCGCCGACACGCTACAAAGGGCTTCGGGCGCGACGCCGCAGGCGCCGGCGGCGCAGGCCCGGCGACGGGCGCAGGCGTGCGCACGATCTGGAGGTCTACGGCCAGCGCGGGGGCGCCGACGGCAGCTCCTCCAGCGACTTCCACTCCTCGCGGGCAGGGGCGAACACGTCGACCACCACGGCGCCGTCGGCACCGCCCCTCACCAGATGGGGCGTGCCCGGGGGGATCCTCCACGTCCCGCCCGCCGCGACCGTGCGCTGCTCCTCGCCGACCCGCCAGGTGACCGATCCCCGTAGGACGAGTCCGAGCTGCTCGTTCTCGTGGCTGTGCTCGGGGAGCTCGGCGTCCGGCTCGATCTCGATGACCGCGAGCGTGAGACGCCCGCCGTGGACGGCCCGGGCGAGATACCCCGGCGCGAGCTGCTGCGGGGAGGTCGCCGCGAGGTCGCCGAACGCGCTCACGGGCGGCGGCGCCAGACGACCCGCGCCCCGTCGCCCGGCACCAGCGTGATCGCGCGACGATGCACGCGCTCGCCGGCGGCACGCGCCCGCGGCGGGAGCTCCGGCTGCAGCTCGGAGAGGACGGTGCGGAGGATCAGCTTCATCTCGAGCATCGCGAACGACGCGCCGATGCAGCGGCGGATGCCGCCGCCGAACGGGATCCAGGAGAACGTCTCGGGGGCGCCGTCGAGGAAGCGCTCGGGGCGGAACTCCTCGGGGCGGTCGTAGATGCGCGGGTTGCGGTTGGTCAGCCAGATCGCCGGGGCGACGCGGGTGCCGGCGGGGATCACCCGGTCGCCGAGCGCGAGGTCCTGCGCGAGGATGCGGACCACGATCGGAACGACGGGGCGGGCGCGCAATGTCTCGTGCACGACGGCGCCGAGGTAGTCGTCGGCCACACCGGCGTCGATCTCGGCGACGAGGCGCTCTAGTACGCGGGGGTGGCGCAGGAGGCGCTCGATCGCCCACGCGACCGAGGTCGCGGTCGTCTCGTGCCCGGCGAGCAGCAGCGTCACGAGCTCGTCGCGCAGCTCGGAGTCGGTCATCTCCTCGCCGTCCTCGTCGCGGGCCTGCAGCAACAGCGAGAGGATGTCGCCGCGCGCGCCGAGGTCCGCGGAGGCGCGCCTGCGAGCGATCTCGTCGTAGATGAGCGCGTCGAGCCGGTCGAGGGCGGCGCCGAAGCTGCCGGTCGGGCGGCCGAGCTGGGGGCGGGTGAGCGCGATGCGGATCATCATCAGCGCGTTCACGGGGACGAACAGCCCTTCCACGGCCGCGCGCATCGGCGCCATGTGTTCGGCGTCGACGCCGAACACGGCGCGGAGGATCACCTCGAGCGTGATCCTGCGCGAGCGCTCCTGCAGGCGCATCGGCTCGCCGATCGACCAGCGCGCCATGTCCTTGCGGGTGGCGTCGACGATCACGTCCTCGTACTCGCGCATGCGCTCGCCGTGGAAGGGAGGGAGCAGCAGCTTGCGCTGGCGCAGGTGCTCGGGGCCGGTGAGCGTGACGAGCGAGCTCGGCCCCATGACGCCGGCGACGGGCGAGTTGCCGGCGCCCGAGGGAGCGACCTCGGCCGGGGTGCTGAACAGCGCCTTCAGCGCCTCGGGATCGCTGACGAGCACGAGCTGCATCCCGCTCGGCCACATCGTGATCGTGAACCACTCGCCGAGTGCGCGGGCGCAGCGGTCCATCACCCACGTCGGCGAGATCGCCCACAGCAGCGTCTGCGCGAGCGGCGGCAGCCGCGGTCCGCGCGGCACGGCCGCGGCCGGCGCCGGCGCGGCTGTCTGCGCGCCGCCCGGCGACCCCTCAGCGGTGGATGCGACCGAAGCGCTCGCTGCCATGCCGGGGAAGCTACCCCGTTTCCACGATCTCGGCCCCTCTGACGGGGGGCGAAGGCGAAACCGGTTAGCCGCCGCCTGCGCTCGCCGCGCCGCCGCCCGTGGGGGTACGCGGCGGAGCGGAGCGGGCGTGCGCGGGTCTGTGCTTCGGCTGAGGGGCAGGTTTTTGCTTCGCCGTCGTCGCCCGCTTCGGCTTGGCGCCCTCGTCGCGGTCGAAGACGCGCACGACGGCGCGTTTGACGCTGTGGGCGGCGTGGCCGACGGCGTGGCGGACGCCCGGGGCGATCGCGTAGGCCAGCAGCGATGCGCTGATGCCGACGACCACGAGCAGGACGACGATGCGGGCGCGGCGGGCTTCGCCCTCGGGCGTGCCTGGCCGTGCGCTGAGCGGGGACATCGACATGGGCGACACCCAAACTACCTGCCGCATCCCACGCCCACGCCGTCCGGCGGCTGCGCCGACCGGATCTGCCGCCGGCGCTCGCGGCTCGGGCGAATGTGCGCCGCGCGCGCGGCTCACCGGATCAGCTGCCAGCGCTCGTACATCGCGCGGCCGCGGGCGGCGCGTTCGAGCAGGGCCTCCCCGATCAGGCCGTGGGCGTGGCGGACCTCGTCGAGCGACAGCTGGGCGGGGCGCTTTTCGAGGTGGCCGACGAGCATCCGGGCGGGGAGGACGCGGACACCGCGCCTGCGCGCGCCGGGGCGGTCGACCCAGGCGCGGCTGTAGACGATCAGCGGCTCGGCGGAGAGGCCGGTTGCGCGCTCGAGCGCGTCGCTCTGCGAGCGCGCCTGGCTGAGCGTCGCGCCGTGCACGCGGCCGACGCGGATCGGGCCGGGGTGGCTCTTGGTCTCGATCGTGAAGATCCCGGGCGGGCCGAGCAGGATGTGGTCGACGTTGCCGTGGCCGAAGCTCGCGTCGTGGATGACCTCCCAGCCGTGCTCGGTCAGGGGCGCGAGCAGGGCGCCGACGTGCTCCTCGCCGGTGGCGCCGCGGTCGCGGCGCTCGACGAGCGGGAGCACGTAGCGCATGACGACGAAGATCGTCGCGAGCAGCGCGAGCTCGGAGCAGAGGAAGAGCGGGTCGTGGAGGCCGAAGGTGCGGCCGAGGGCGGCGGTTGCGATGCCGAGGACGCCGAGGGCGACGAGCGTGCGCAGGCGCAGGCGGTGCACGGTGGCGCGCGCGTACTGGCCGGCGGTGCGGCGGGTTGGATCGGCGGCCGCTGTTCTCATGGTCTCGGGCTCCCGAAGGAGCCCTATTCACCTATCGCCCTCGCCCCGAACGCCCTTGAGCGGTGCCGGAAGGGCGCGGCCGTGACATTGCAGACACGAGCCGGGAAATGGCTCTGCAATCGGCTGTAGATGCGTGGAGCCTCGACTCTGTTCCTAAAGAACGGACGCCCCTGATCCGAAGCCAGAAGTAGGCCGAGTTCCCCGTCGGTCGCACACGAGAGCACGGATGCCAGATGCAGCTTCGTTCCAACATTTCGTATCCCCCAGACATCACCCTGCTGCTGCGCGCGTACGCTGAGCAGCGCTGGCTGAGCGCCGAGGTGCTGCCCGTGCTGAGCGAGCTCGAGTGCCCGGGAGCGGTGGCCGACGAGCAGCTGGGGGCAGCGCTTGCGTACCTCGAGGTGCTGTGGATGGACGCGCGCACCCGCGCGGCGGCGACCGAGGCGGCGCTCGAGGGCATGCTCGCGGAGGACCCGCGGCGGCACAGCGGCCTCGACGACCGGGCGCAGACCTACCACGAGCTCGTCCGGGCCCAGCGGGCCGCGATCGGCGAGCGGGTGCGGCAGGTGACGGGGGGCGTCTCGCCCTTTCGCACGCGGGACCTGCACGCGGCGCTGTAGATCGATCGCGTACGCTGGCGCGCTGTGAGCACGCCGCGCTTCGACCTGCAGTCACACTCGACGCACTCCGACGGCGCGCTGCCGGCGGCGGAGGTCGTCGCGCGCGCGGCGGGGGCCGGGGTCGAGCTGCTCGCGCTCTCCGACCACGACACGGTCAGCGGCGTGTCCGAGGCGATCGCGGCGGGCGAGGAGAACGGGATCAGGGTCGTGCCCGCGGTCGAGATCTCCTCGGTCGACGAGGGCGCGCCGGCGCCCCGGGAACTGCACATCCTCGGCTACGACATCGACCACACCGGGGCGGTGCTGACGGAGCGCCTGAGCGCGTTCCTGGACGACCGCGAGGCGCGCACGCTGCGGATGGCGGCGGCGCTGGAGGAGTGCGGCCTGGAGCTCGACCGCAGCGAGCTCGACGCGCGCATCGCCGCGGGGAAACCGATCGGCCGCCCGCACCTGGCGGGGGCCGTGCTGAGCGCTCCCGGCAACGCGCAGCGGCTCGCGGAGGAGCACATCGACGACGTCGGCTCTCTGATCCGCGCCTATCTGATCGAGGGCAAGGCGGCATTCCGGCTGCGTCAGACGCCGACGGTGAAGGAGGCGATCGAGGCCATCCACGAGGCGGGCGGCGTGGCGATCTGGGCGCACCCGTTCTGGGACGTGTCGGAGCCGGACGAGGTGATCTCCAGCATCGATCGCTTCCACGCGCTCGGGATCGACGGGGTCGAGGCCTTCTACATCACGCACGACCGCGAGCAGACCGAGCTGATCTGCGCGCACGCGCGCGAGCTGGGGATGCTGACGACGGGCTCGGCCGACTTCCACGGGCCCGAGAACAAAGACTTCTCCCGCTTCATGGCGTTCGAGACCTACGGCATCGAGCCAAACCTCGGGCCGATCGCGGCCTGAGCCTCTTGATCTGAATGGGGCCGCCTCTGGGGCGGCCTGTGTGGTTCGCGTGATGGCCTCACGCGCGCTTCAGGCGAGGACGTCCTGCAGGCGATATGCGAGCGCCTCGAGGGCGAGCTCTTCGGAGACGTTGAGCGCGAGCGAGAGGCGCGCGTCGGAGACGAGCGCGATCGCTTCGAGCAGTCCCGCGCTCGCGCGGCCGTCGGCGTCGCTGGCGACCTCGGCCGCGCGGTCGCACGCGAGCACGAGCTCCGGTGCGCCCTCCCGCGCGCACAGGACGTCGCGCAGCCACAGCTCGGCCAGGCGCAGGCCGAGGTCGAGCGTGCGCGTGCGGGCGCGGCGCTCGCCGCGCCGGCGCGCGTCGGCTGCGTCGCGTTCGATGCGCTTTCGCTCCTTGGGGGGCACGAGCTCGAGCTGCGCCTCGAGCTCCTCCTGCATCCGCTCCCCGGCGTCGGCCGCCGCGCCCTTGGCGGCGTCGAGCAGCGCCAGCCACGGCCGCGCGGCCGTGTCGCCGGCAAGCGCCGCGCGGGCGAAACCCTCGGCCGCGCTGCGGAGAGAGGCGCCCGTGGCGCTCGCGAGCGTCGCGGCGACCGCGGCGTCGCCCTGGGCGAGGCGGGCGCAGGCGAGCGCCTGCTCGCCCTCCGATCCGGGGATCCGCTCCGCGATCGCGGCGGCCGGAAGCGGGTCGAAGCGCACGAGCTGACAGCGCGAGACGATCGTCGGCAGGACGTCGGAGCGGCGGTCGGTGAGCAGCACGACGTGGACGAACGAGGGCGGCTCCTCGAGCGTCTTCAGCAGGCGGTTGGCGGCCTGGTCGTTCATCGTGTCGACCTGCTCGATCACGAACACGCGGCGGGCGGATTCGAACGGCGTGCGTGTCGCCGCCGCGACGACCGGCTCCTCGACGTCCGAGACGAGCATTTCCGCCGCGCCCGAAGGTGCGACCCAGGTGAGGTCGGGGTGCGTCCCGCGAGTGGCGCGCTCCGCGGCCGCCACGGGGTCGGGCGAGTCCTCCGCCAGCAGCGCGGCGGCGAAGGCCCGGGCGGCGGCGCGCTTGCCGGTGCCGGCGGGACCGTGGAACAGGTAGGCGTGGGAGGGGCTCCCGCCGGCGCCGAGCACCGGGCCGAGGACGGCGCGCGCGTGGGGGTGCGGCGCGACCGCCTCGAGCAGCGCGCCGGTGCGCTCCGAGACAGGCTGGGCGGCGGGCATCGGGGCAATCCTAGAGCGGGTACGGTGGCGCCGTGGCGCGCGGCACGCTGATCACGATCGAGGGCATCGACGGGGCGGGCAAGTCGACGCTCGCGCGCGCGCTCGCCACCGCGCTCGGCGAGCGGGGAACGCCCGTCGAGCTGCTGCGCGAGCCTGGCGGAGTCGAGCTCTCGGAGCGGATCCGCGCGCTCGTGAAGGACCCCGGCCTCGAGGTCGGCGCGCGCGCCGAGGCGCTGCTGTATGCGGCGGCGCGCGCCCAGCTGGTGCAGGAGCGCGTCGAGCCGCTGCTCGCGGGCGGTGGGACGGTGCTGCTCGACCGCTTCGTCGACTCCTCGCTGGCCTACCAGGGCGCCGCGCGGGGGCTCGGAGTCCAGGCGGTGCGGGAGATCAACGAGCTCGCGACGGCCGGCCTCGTCCCGGCGCGGACGCTGCTCCTGCGGATCGACCCTGCCGCGGGCCGTCGGCGCCTGCGCGAGCGGGAGGGCGCCGAGAGCGAGCCCGACCGCCTCGAGCGCGAGCACGACGGCTTCTTCGCGGCGATCGCGGAGGCGTACGAGGAGCTGGCGCGCGCCGAGCCGCAGCGCTTCCGCACGATCGACGCCGCGCAGGCGCCCTCGGCGGTGCTCGCCGACGCGCTCGCAGCGCTCTCCGACCTCCCGCTCGCGGCGGCGGACGCCCACTAGCATTCCGTCGATGAGAGGCGCCGCCGCAACGATGCTCGCGCTGACGTGCGCGTGGGCGCTGCCGGCGTCGGCCGCTGCGGCCGAAGGCGGCCCGAGCCTGAACGTCCCGGTGCCGGCGACGGCGGGGGGGACGAAAGCCGCGGCGCCCGCGACGGTGACCGCGCGCACGACGCTGCCGGCGGCCACGACCGGCAGCGGGGTCGCGCCCGTGTCGACGACGATCGCACCGACCGCCACGGCGCCGCGCACCGCGGCCGCGACGGGCACCGCCGCTCGTGCGCGACCGCGCGCGAGCGGGATGTCCGGGACCGCGATCGCGCTCGCAGCGGTCGGGGTGATCCTGATCGCCTGCGCGGGCGCGTGGGCGCTCGTGCGGATGCGCGGGAGCGATCCGCGCTGGACGCTCTCGATGCGCCATGCCTTCGCCGAGGCCGCACACCGGACCTCGGCCACGGCCGCCGAACTGGCCGACTGGGCGCGCCTCGGGCGCTAGCCCAAGGCCGCCGAATGCCGCCCTGAAACTCCGCTGAGAGCGGCGTCGGAGGCCCGGGACGGCGGCCCGCAGCGACTAAAATATGAGGTGTTGGAACAGCCCTCGGCGCGCCGTTTTTCCGTCTGGCCCGCGCGGGACTATTCGCGGCCCTGACAAACAGCTTCAGTGGTCCCCGCCACGTCGGCGCCGCAGAGGAGGAAGCCCCGATTAACCGAACCCCGCAGTCCCCGATCCCCACCCGCACCGCACCCGGCGAGGCGCTGTCGATCAGACGCCACTTCACCTCCGACGGCGTGCATCCGTTCGAGTCGGTGCGATGGGAGATCAGAGACGCGCGGATCGGGCACGGCGACCGCGTCGCGTTCGAGCAGAAGGACGTCGAGTTCCCGGCGACGTGGTCGCAGAACGCGACGAACATCGTCGCGCAGAAGTACTTCCGCGGGCAGATCGGGTCGCCCGAGCGCGAGAGCTCCGTCAAGCAGATGATCGGGCGCGTGGCGGGCACGATCACCGGCTGGGGCCGCGCCGGCGGCTACTTCGCGAGCGAAGAGGACGCGCGCGCCTTCGACCACGAGCTGACGCACATCCTCCTGCACCAGCTCGCGGCCTTCAACTCGCCGGTCTGGTTCAACGTCGGCTTCGAGGAGCGGCCGCAGTGCAGCGCCTGCTTCATCCTCTCGGTGCAGGACACGATGGAGTCGATCCTCGAGTGGAACACCAAGGAGGGCATGATCTTCCGCGGCGGCTCAGGGTCGGGAATCAATCTGTCGAACATCCGTGGCTCGATGGAGCCGCTGGCCAAGGGCGGCACCGCGTCGGGCCCGGTTTCGTTCATGCGCGGGGCGGACTCGTGGGCCGGGACGATCAAGTCCGGGGGCAAGACGCGGCGGGCGGCGAAGATGGTCGTGCTCGACGTCGACCACCCGGACATCAAAGACTTCATCTGGTGCAAGGCGCACGAGGAGGACAAGGCCGCCGCGCTGCGCGACGCGGGCTTCGACATGTCGATCGACGGCGACGGCTTCAAGTCGATCCAGTACCAGAACGCGAACAACTCGGTGCGGGTGACCGACGAGTTCATGCGCGCCGTCGAGGAGGACGGCGACTGGCAGCTGCTCGCGCGCTCGACGGGTGAGCCGGTCGGCGAGCCGGTCCGAGCCCGCGAGCTGATGAGCGACATCGCCGAGGCCGCCTGGCGCTGTGCCGATCCCGGAGTCCAGTACGACACGACGATCAACCAGTGGCACACGTGTCCGAACAGCGGGCGCATCAACGCGTCGAACCCGTGCAGCGAGTACATGCACGTCGACGACTCCGCGTGCAACCTGGCCTCGCTGAACCTGATGAAGTTCCGCCGCGCCGACGGCACCTTCGACGTGGCCGCGTTCGAGCACGCGGTCGACATCGTGCTGCTCGCGCAGGAGATCATCGTCGGGCCGTCCAGCTACCCGACCGAGGAGATCGGGGCGAACGCGCGCGCGTTCCGCCAGCTCGGGCTCGGCTACGCGAACCTCGGGGCCTATCTGATGAGCAACGGCATGCCATACGACTCCGACGCCGGGCGCGGGACCGCGGCGGCGATCACGGCGCTGATGACCGGCCGCGCCTACCGGCGCTCGGCCGAGACGGCCGGGGCGCTCGCACCGTATGACCGCTATGAGCAGAACCGGGACGCGCACATCGGCGTGATGCGGATGCACCGCGACGCGTCGTACGCGATTCCGGAGTCGACGTGCGACGACGGCGAGCTGCTCGCAGCGGCCCGGCGCTCGTGGGACGAGGCGGTCGAGCTCGGCGACGAGCTCGGGTACCGCAACGCGCAGGCGACAGTGCTCGCGCCGACCGGAACGATCTCGTTCCTGATGGACTGCGACACGACCGGGGTCGAGCCGGACTTCTCGCTGGTGAAGTTCAAGGAGCTCGTCGGCGGCGGGCAGATGACGATCGTCAACCGCACGGTGCCGCTCGCGCTGCAGACGCTCGGGTACTCCGAGCAGGAGATCGATCAGATCGAGGCGCACCTGGCCGAGCACGGCACGATCCTCGGGGCGCCGGGGCTGCGCGAGGAGCACCTGCCGGTGTTCGACGTGGCCGTCGGCGAGCGGGCGATCTCGCACATGGGCCACCTGCGCATGATGGGAGCCGTGCAGCCGTTCATCTCGGGGGCGATCTCGAAGACCGTGAACCTGCCGCAGGAAGCCACCGTCGAGGACATCGCCGACGCCTACACCCAGGCGTGGCACCTCGGGATCAAGGCGCTGGCGATCTACCGCGATGGGTCGAAGACTGCGCAGGCGCTGCGCACCGACGCGAAGCAGCAGGCGCCGGAGAACGTCGAGACACTGATCGAGCAGGCGGTGAGCAAGGCGCTCGCCGACGCGGGACCGCGGCGCAAGCGGATGCCGCGCGAGCGCCAGTCGATCACACACAAGTTCGCGATCGCCGGTCACGAGGGCTACATCACGGCCGGCATGTACGAGGACGGCTCGGTGGGCGAGATCTTCCTGACCGACATCGGCAAGGAGGGCTCGACGCTGCGCGGGATGATGAACTCGTTCGCAACCGCGATCTCGATCGCTCTGCAATACGGGGTGCCGCTCGAGACGCTGGTGCAGAAGTTCAGCTACATGCGCTTCGAGCCCGAGGGGATCACGGGAAATCCGGAGATCCCGTTCGCGAAGTCGATGCCCGACTACATCATGCGCTGGCTCGCCTCGCGCTTCCTCGACGCCGACGCGCAGGAGGAACTCGGCATCCTGACCCCGGAGGTCCGGGCGCGGCAGGCGGCCCAGCACGCGGCGCAGGCCGTCGTCTCCTCCGACACGGCGGGCCCCGGCAGCGCGCAGGGCGAGTCCCCCGAGGCCTCGGCCGGCGACGCCGCGCCGACTCCGGCCGCCGCGGCGCTCACCGACTCGCCGCCGGTCGTCCCGGCGAGGCTGCAAGGCCTCGACCTCGGCCCGGCGTGCAGCCAATGCGGGGGCATGATGCAGCGGACGGGGTCCTGCTACACCTGCTCATCCTGCGGCAACAACACCGGCTGCGGCTGACGAGCGACAGCCGGCGCATCTCGGCGTCCTCCCTCGTTTGCCTGCAGAGGCAACCACACCGGCGCATCTGCGTCCTCCCTCTGGTGAGGCGCCCGAGCCGCGCAGGTCAAGCGACTGACCGCTACGGTGCCTGACCGATGGGAACGCCGCCCCGCCCTGCGCAGCCCAGCCCAGACGACTGCCTCTTCTGTGGCGGGGCGGGAAAGCCCGCGCTGCGGGCCACGGACCGCAACCGCGCGGTGTCGGGGCAACGGTTCGCCTACGACCGGTGCGAGCGCTGCGGCAGCCTCTTCTGCCGCCGGAGGCCGGACGATCTCGCGAGCTACTACGAGGGCGACTACTTCCGCTTCGACGCCGACGGCGAGGCCGCATGGCGGCAGGCACCGGAGTGGCAGGAGTTCGAGCACTACCGGCTCGACGCGCTGCTGCGGCATGTCGCGCCCGGGCGGCTGATCGAGATCGGCGCGGGAGCAGGCGCCTTCTCGTGGTTCGCAAGCCAACGGGGCTTCGATGTGACGGCGATCGAGATGGATCCCCAATGCTGCGAGTACCTCTCGAGCCGGCTCGGCGTCGCGGCCATCAACAGCAACGACGCCGCGGCAGACCTTCCTTCGCTGCAGTCGGCTCGAGTGATCGCGCTCTGGCACGTGCTCGAGCACCTGCCCAACCCCGCGGAGGTGCTCGATGCTGCGCTCGATCGTCTCGAGCCGGATGGCGTCCTCGCGCTCGGTGTGCCGAACTTGGATTCGCTGCAGTTTCGCCTCCTACGAGCGCGCTGGGCCCATCTCGACGCGCCGCGTCACGTGGTCATCCCGCCCGTCTCAGCGCTCCTTGGGTACGCGTCCGAGCATGGGCTCGAGTGTGTGGAGCTGACCACCGATGACCCGTTCGGTCGCCACTGCAACCTGTTCGGCTGGCAGCAAGCCCTCGCGCGCCGTCCCGCGCGGGGTCTCCCTCGTTCCAGCGAGTACGCCGCCGCCGCGATCCGTCGCTTGGCGAAACCCGTCGAGCGCCGTGCCCTGAACGGCTCTGCCGTGCTGATGATGTTCCAGCGCGCGGGGGCCCGATAGCGGTCCGCGCGCGCCTCGAGGCCGGTCGTGCGCCTGGACCGCGCGGCCTTGGCCTCACGTGGCGGTGCGTCCTGACGGCTCGCACCGCCACACGCCGGCTCTACGATTGACGCGTGACGCCGCCGTCGCCCGAGACTCCGCTCACCGGCGCCTGCCTCTGCGGGGGCGTGCGCTACGAGATCACGAGGCCGTTCGAGGTCGCCGGCTACTGCCACTGCACGCACTGCCAGCGTCGCACCGGAACCGGCGCGTCGGCCAACGCGCGCGTCCCCCGCGAGGGGTTCGCGCTACGCAGTGGCGAGGAGCTGCTGCGCTCGTTCCAGCCGCCGGCGGGCGGAATGCCGAAGGTCTTCTGCACCGCCTGCGGCTCGGCGCTGTTCAGCGGCGACCTCGCGAGCGACAATCCGCTCGGGGTGCGCCTTGGCACGCTCGACGCAGACCCGGGGATCCGCCCGAGCTTCCGCCAGTTCGTCTCCTCAGCCGCCGCTTGGGAGGAGATCCCCGACGACGGCCTCACGCACCACGAGCGCTCACGCGCGGGCTGAACGGCAGGCTCGGCGGCTTCCCGCCGCGCCGCGCCGGCTGACGCTCGGGGCAGCTCGCCCGCACCGGCACGCGCCCGCGCGCAGCCCGTGCGCGCAGCCACGAGAGCGAACGCGGCGCGCCGCAGCGCTCACGCCAGCCCGAGACGAGCCGCTCGAGCTGCTCGCGGGCGGCGACGCGGGCGAGCACCTCGACGCTGCCGCCGCCGTCCTCGACGGGCCCGAGGCGTACGACGTAGAGCTCGCCGGTGTCCCGCACCCACGCGGCGCGGTGGAGAGGGCCCTCCGCCGTCTCGCGCCACCACAGGCCGACGTCGAGCTCGCGCGAGTGGATGCGGCGCTCGTCGGCGTTGTAGAAGCCCGCGAGCGACGGGTAGCGATCAGATCTGCCTCGTGCCCTGCGTGCCACGTGGTCACCTCGTTTCGGGCGGGAGAAGCTTGCCGGGCAAGCATTGCGCCCATTGCTTAACGAGGAGTTACCGACTCGTAAGGATTGCCCGCAGGGTGTCACCGGCCCCGCGGGGCCGGTGACACGGGTACTTCGGGAGCGTCGCTCAGCCGTTCAGGCGCTTCTTCAGGGCGCTCGCCGCAGAGAATTTCGCGGCCTTCGACGCGGCGATGTTGATCGTCTCACCGGTCGCGGGGTTGCGGCCCTGGCGCGCTGCGCGGTGGCTGACGCTGAACTTGCCGAAGCCGGCAAGGGAAACCTCACCCCCGGACGCCAGCTCACCGGAGACCGCCTCGATCGTCGCCTCCAGCGCCTGCCTAGCCTGGCTCGCCGAAATACCGGTCTGCTCAGCGACCTGCTCGGCCAGCTCGTTCTTTGTCATGGCACTCCCTTCTCGAGTGTCGTTGCTCCGAGCAGGCTAACCGCTGGTGTGGACGACGAATCGCCCGGCGGGCGTTGACGAGTCTCGAAAGAGCCCTAATTTCCGGGGAACTCGAGCGTCGAAGCGCTCACGAGCGAGCCCTCCACCGCCCGCTCGGGCTCCCGCGCGCGGCTCTCCGAGGCAAGCGGGCCCGCCGCGAGCGCGGCCCACAGGACCGCGATCCAGGCGCAGCACGCGAGCAGCACGTGCACCCAGACGAGCTCGGTGGGCAGATGCGTCTCGTACTGGTCGAGCCCCACCGCGCCCTGCAGCGCGAGCAGCCAGCACAGCGCGGTGAGCGGGCGCTGCACCCCCCGCGGGGCCCCGCGGCGGCGTGCGAAGAACCACAGCCCGACGGCGGCCAGGCTGAACACGAACGCGATCTCGGCGTGGCGGTGGATCACGAAGTCCATCGTCCCGCGCCCGTCGAAGCTGAGGCGGTTGATGCGCTGGCCCGGCGAGCCACCGGCGTGCGGCCCCGCCGCCGTCGCGGCGGTGCCGGCGAAGACCGTGATCGCACCGAGCACGACGAGCGCCCGCGCGTACAGCGCAACCGGCCGCTCGACCTGCGGCAGCGCGGCCCGCAGGCGCGCCCGCGGCGGCGCCGACGGCTCGCTGGCGACACCCTCCTCCTCGCCGGTGGCGCGCCAGGCGAGCAGCACCGCGGCGAGCACGATCAGCATCGACAGTGCGAAGTGGCCCATCACCCAGCCGTAGTCGAGTGCGCCTTTGACAGTGAAGCCGCCGAGCACCGCCTGCGCCACGACGCCGAGCGGCAGCAGCGCGGCGATGCGCGTCAGGTCGCGGCGGTAGGGGCGCCGGCGCAGGGCGCCGACCCACGCGAAGCCGGCCGCGAGCACGACCGGGAAGCTGATCAGGCGGTTCGAGAACTCGATCACCGCGTGGCTGTTCAGCGGCGGGTAGAGGCTGCCGTAGCACTTCGGCCAGGTGGGGCAGCCGAGCCCCGAGCCCGTCAGGCGCACGGCGGCGCCCGTGAGAATGATCACCGTCAGCGCCGCGAGCGCGCTGTAGGCGAGGATGGCGTACTGGTGTGGCGTGACCGTGTAGCCGTTCGTGCGGTCACGCAGGCGCTCGATCATCCTCCTAAGTCTGCCACCGGAACGGCAGCTCGGCGGCGATATCCGCGAGCTTGGGCGCGTCCGCGTCGCGGGGCGAGACGAGCAGCTCCTCCGCCGGCAGCGGCCATTCGATCGCGATGTCGGGGTCGTCGTAGGCGATCCCGCGTTCGACAGCCGGGTCGTAGTACGTCGTCTGCTTGTAGAGCACGTCGGCGATGTCGCTGAGCACGCAGAAGCCGTGGGCGAAGCCCACCGGGACGTACAGCTGGCGCATCGACTCGTCGTCGAGCTCGACGCCCTCCCACTGGCCGTAGGTCGGCGAGCCGTTGCGCAGATCGACCGCGATGTCGAGGATCCGCCCCCGCGCGCAGCGCACGAGCTTAGCCACGCCCGCCCCGACCTGGAAGTGAAGACCGCGCACGACGCCGCGGGTGGAGCGCGAGTGGTTGTCCTGGACGAAGCGGTCGCCCGCGGGTATCCCCCACTCCTGCTGGAGCTCCTGGCGGTAGGTCTCGGTGAAGAACCCGCGCTCGTCGCCGTGGACGGCGGGTTCGATCACGGCGAGGCCGGGAAGCTGCAGCGACGGGGAGCTCATGGCGCGTGAGGCTATCGACATCAGCGCGGCCCTATATTCAGCCGCCTGTACGCCGAGGTCCTCCATCGATGACCGAGACCGCCGCTGCTTTCGCAGCCTGGGGTGCGAGGAGGGACCCTCCCCCGCTGGCCGCCGGGACCGTGCACGTCTGGCTTGTCGACCTCGGAACCGGCCCGCCGCAGGCGCGCGAGCTCCTCGACGGGAGCGAGCGCGAGCGCGCGGCGCGGATCGTCGACCCGCTGCGCAGGGACCGGTTCGTGGCCGTGCGGGCCCTGCTCCGCGAGCTCCTGGGCCGCTATGCGGGTGCCGACCCGCGCGGACTCGTGCTGACCGGTGGGGACGACCGCAAGCCTGCGCTCGCGGCGGGCGCCGCGGGCGCGCCCGAGTTCAACGTCTCGCATTCGGGCGCCCACGCCCTGCTCGCCTTCTCCGCGGCCGGGCCGGTGGGCGTCGACCTCGAGCGGGCGCGGGCGCTCCGCGCGCCCCTCGCCCTCGCGCGCAGCGCGCTCGGCGAGCAGGTGGTCGCGGAGCTGTCGGCGCTGCCGGCGGAGGAGCGCGACGCGGCGTTCCTACGCGCCTGGACGCGCCGGGAGGCCGCCGTGAAGCTCACCGGCGAGGGGCTGCGGGGCGGCTCGCCGGCCTCCCCGTGGATCCAGGAGCTCCCCGTCGGAGCGGGCGTGTCCGCCGCGCTCGCGCTGCGGGACGCGCCCGCTGCGCTGCTGCTGCTCGAGCGGGTGCCGGACTAGAGGATCTTGACGGTGATCGCCTCGGTGACGGTCGTCGAACCCGTCGTCGCCGTCAGCGTCGCGGGGATCCCGTGGTGCTTGCGGATCAGGTTCATCACCGACGCGGCGAGGCGGATCGGCAGGTGGTTCGTCTTGTCGCCCTGGAGGTTGAACGTCGCGTGGCCGACCGTGCGCCCGCCCACCGAGACCGATGCGCTGCCGGGGCATCCCGAGGCGGGCCTGCAGTAGATGGCGAACGAGACGACGCGTTCGTGGTTGATGCCGTCGGTCTGCGGGTGCACGGACAGCGGCGAGAGCGTGGGCGGTGCGTTCTTGCTGCCGCCCGGGCACACGTAGCGCGCGTCGGGGCCCGTGCCGAGCTGCACTCGCATCAGCAGTTCCGTGCCCGATGTGGCCGCGAAGCCTTCCATCGCCGAGGAGTCGCTCGGAGCGAAGGTCGAGCCGTTGACGGTCCCGTTGCCGCGGATGAACGAGTCGACCTCTGCCCCGCGGGCCGCGCCCAGAACCTCGTAGGGAACGCCGGCGCGGTAGAAGTTCGCGACGAAGCCGCCCTCGTCGTTGAGGTCGACGTAGTCGCCCGCGTTCACGCAAAGGTTGAAGGGCTTGAACGTGCTGACGGTGCTCGGGCCGGCGCCGTGCGCGCCGCACACCGGGACGTCGAACGCCGCCGAGGTGAGGTTGACGTGGGCGCCGCCGCCGGGCACCGGCGAGAGGTCCTGGAAGTGGACCTGTGTGAGCGGCGCCGGGCCACCGGCCGCCGGTATCGCACAGCCCTCGATTTCGATCTGCACCGCTTCCCCGCCGGTCGGCATCGCCGCGCCGCCCGCGCTCGTGCTCACGTTCCAGAGGGCCGTGTCAGCACCGAAGTGCGCCGTGTGCACGATTCCGTTGGGGTACTGGGCCGTCGGCGGCACCGCCGTGTTCATGCCCTGGTAGCCGAGGTTTTCCGTCGTGTTGAAGGTGGCGGGGATCGAGAGGGGGCTGCCGACAGGCGTGATCGCGGCCGTGCCGGTGGCCGGCAATGCGAGCGCGGCGACGACGATCAAGACGAGCGTGACGACTGCTCGCAGGGCGCGTTGCGAGCGCACGACGGCGCAGAGATTCCCGAAGATCATCACCATCCTGTCTGGTCTATCGGCCCGAAGCGGCGAGAACGTGAGGCGGAGAGGGCACGCTCGACGCATGGTCCCGGAGGGTCGGGATGCGGGCGCCGGTTCCGCGCACCTCAGGCGACGACGGGCGACTCAGCTCGGTGCCCCAGCGGCGTCGTTATGCTCGCCGCGATGCGGCACGGTACGAACCGACGGTGAGCAACGCCGGACCCGCCTCGGGACCGAAGCCGAGCGTCGGCGTCACCGGGGCGAGACCCGCACGTGTCGTGCAGCTGCATTTCGGGCGCTTCGTTCACCCGATCTATCGCGAGCAGATGCACGCGATCCCTGACGGGTTCCTGTATCGCGCAACCCACCCGGCGCTCGAAGACGAGACGACGCCGACCAAGCGGATCGTCGAGCAACGGGCACGCTTTGCAGCTACGCGCACGCTTGGCGAGCGCCTCGCCCTGAGGCTGCTCTCGCGTGCGGGATACGTCCACCGCGTCCGCGCCCCGCGACTCGAGGGCGCCGCCTTGATCCATTCCGCCGAGCGGCTGCTGCACAGGGCCCCCCTGCCCTACGTCGTCGACTTCGAGCACGCGGAGCTGTTCGTCCTCTATCAGCGCCTCGCGCTGAGTCGCCCGTGGGCACGCCACGTGCTCGCGAGCGCACTGGACGACGAGCGACTGCGCTTTCTCCTGCCCTGGAGCGAGATGGCGTCCCGAAGCCTGGAGGGGGCGCTCGGCGCCGATGTGGCGGCTCGCCTCCGGCCCCGGACGCGCGTCGTGTACCCAGCGCTCCGCCAGGCAGCCGAGCGGCCGCCCGCCCGCGTGGACAGGGAACTCCGCGTCCTGTTCGTCGGCACCGCGTTCTACGAGAAGGGCGCGGTCGAGGCGATCCGCGCGGTGCAGCGTGTCGCCGCCACGCATCCGATCCATCTCGACCTGCTCAGCTACGTGCCGGACGACTGGGCGCAGCAGCTGCGCGCCGATCCGGCGATCACCCTCCACCGGCCGGGTGGGGCCGACGTCGTCCGCAACCTCTATCGCCGCGCCCACGCGTTCCTGTTCCCCTCGCACATGGACACGTTCGGCTACGTGGCCCTCGAGGCGATGGCGCACGGGCTGCCGGTGCTCGCGCCGCGGTATCTCACACAGGCAGAGCTCGTCCGCGACGAGGTCACCGGCCTGCTGTTCCCTGGCGAGAACCCGCTGTACGGCGAGGACACCCGGTGTCGCTTTCGCTCGACCCTGCCCCCGCCGCGCGCCTTCCTGGAGGCGCTGCGCTCACCGAGCGAGCCCTACGTCGAAGGCATCGCCGGCGCGCTCAGGCGGCTGGTCGACGACCCCGACCTGCACCACCGCCTGGCCGCGGCGGCACTCGCTGAGGTCGCCGAAGGACGCTTCTCGATAGCCCGCCGGCGCGAAGCTCTCGGGGAGATCTACGAATCGGCGCTCGAGTGACTAACCGGGCTGATACCAGTCCACGTACTTCCCACATGCCTGCGACAGCGGCACGACGCGCTCAGGCGCAACCGGCGTGGCCTCGAGCGCGTTGACGTACGTCGGCAGCGGGCCGGCCAGCGAGCGGTCCTGCACCGTGAAGGTGAACGTGGTCGGTCCGGTCGCGGCAATCGTTATTTCCCCCACCGGCCAGCGGTTCCCCGGTCGATCGAGATTGGCAGGGAGCACCGCATGCAGCCCCGGCGCGTCGACGGCGATCGGGTTGGGGCTCGTGTAGGGCGCCGACAGGCGCCAGCGGCCGGCGTGCAGATCCATCCTGACCCGCACCCTGCTGCCGGGACCGAGGGGCGGCACTCCGACGACCGCCTCGGGCTCACGCAGCGCCGCTATCCCCTTGATCCGCGCGATCGCGCGCCCGTAGGGCTTGGCGCAGTTCAGAACCGCTCCCGGTTCGCTGCCCTCGCGCAGGGTCAGGCGATGCGGCGTCGGGCCCACACGCGACCACACCTCGTAGTAACGCGAGACGCGCACCAGCCGCATGTTGCTGGGCGGCTGGCTCGCCGCCGGATCGCGCGGACCGATGACGAACTGGTAGCGATCGAGGACTTCGGCGGGGATGTCGTCAAAGTCGAGCGGCTGTCCCGGCTGCCAGGCCTTCTGGGGGTTCAGCGCGAAGTGGAGATAGCCGAGATACGGCTGGTCCACCGGCGTTCCAGCCAGCTCCCAACCGATGAAGTCGTCCGTTCCGAGGAACAGGGTGTGCGAGCCGCCGACGACCGGGCGCAGCGATTGCAGGTCGCTGATGTGTGCGGTGGGATCCACGAAGGCGGCACGAAGCGTTTTCACGCTCGAGGTGATCGCGGCCCAACCGAACAACGCCGCCACGGCGATGCGCAGAACGCCTGTTGAAGACAGCCAGGATTCCCGTGGCCCCAGCGTCACGACCCAGCGGCTGGTGACCAGCAGGATCAAAGGAGCCGCGACGACAAGCGCCTTCGCAGCGACATACGGGGACTGGTAGCGGTCGGAATAGATCCAGATCGCGGTGGCAGCCGCCGTCGCGATCGGGACGAACGGCCCCTTGCGCCGGATCCACCATCCGAGCCCGACGAGCGCAGCCACGAGGGCGCATCCGGCGAGCGCGCCGACAAGCAGCGGATCAATCGCGGGCAGGCGGTAGTCGGGCTCGTCCCACATGCCGAAGACCTTCCAGAATTCGAGCGGTCCGGCCAGGTTGCCCAGGCTCGATGTCGGGATCCCGGTGCCGCCGCCCGTGCCGATGTTGCTTTCGTAGAACTTGACCAGCCTCGGCAGCTGGGGGATCAGCAGCACGAGGACCACCCCGCACGCGATCACCATCGAGGCCAGGGCCGGGCGCGCGGCGATCAGACCGCTGCGCACGCGCCCGGCTCGCAGCGCCCAGCCGGCTCCGAGCACGATCGCTGAAATGCCGAGAATGGCGAGGAACCAGGGGAGCCCCCCCACCGAGTAGCACGACAGAGAGCCGCCGACGATCAGCGCGGCCGGAATCCAGCGGAGCATCCCGACGATCCGCCCGGCACGCATCTCTTCGAGCACGAGCGCGAAGCCGAGCACGAACATCGCCTGCATCAGCTCCTTGAAGGATCCCTGCGCGTAGTACCCGGCGAGCAGGAACGAGATCGAAACGACTGTCACAACGAGTGCTTTGGCGAGCCAGCCGGCGCGGCGCAAGCCCATGAGGGCCGTCCACGCCGTCAGGATCGGTACAGCCATCGTCACCCCCGCGAAGGCGTAATCGACCCTCGTGCCCAGGCCGTGCGCCAGCACGGCGGTCAGTGCATGTGGCCCAACCGGATATGTCGGATCGAGCCCCGAGACGCCGGCCACGGTCTTCGACACGATCGCTTCCGCCCAGCGCAGGTGCGTTGCCATGTCGTTGTCGAACGACACCCCCAGTGTGCCGGCACGTCCGCTCGCGAGGAAGGGCATCAGCGCCAGGAAGACCACGGGCGCGACGGCGGCTATGTCGGACAATCGAAGGCCGGGCATGGGCCGTGCCACGAGCCACGCGACACTGGCGAGCGCGAGCAGGATGAGCACGACGCCAACGGTCGTGGTGTGCCCTGGAGCATGGATCGCAGCGACCGAGATCAGCAACAGCAACGCGAGGCCGACCGGCGCGGCCGCGAACGTCCACGTCCGCGAGCCGCAGAGCCGACATGCCGCCTGACCGATCACGAGCGCCCCGGCACATGTCAGTGCGGCGGCGGCGATGAGGGCGGGCACGGTCGGTAGCATACGGCGCGACCGAGACCGACCCAGCGGCCTCAACAAGCCAAGCTTGCCCATAGCGACAGAGCCTCGAATCCTGATCGTCATCCCGGCCTACAACGAGGCCGGACGCGTCGGGGACGTGGTCAGAGACGTACGCGCCTGCCTCCCGCAAGCCGACGTCGTGGTCGTCGACGACGGCTCGGCTGATGCCACGGTGCTGGAGTCGCAGCAGGCGGGTGCGAAAACACTCTCGCTGCCCGTCAACCTGGGCTACGGCGCAGCACTGCAGACCGGCTACAAGTACGGCGTCCGCAACGACTACTCCGTGCTCGGGCAGATCGATGCAGACGGGCAGCATCGCGCCGAGTTCCTCAGTCCGATGCTCGCCACCCTGATCGAGGGTGAGGCGGACGTCGTCGTCGGGTCCCGGTTCCTCGACCGCGACGGTCACTACCGCCCGTCGGTGGCCCGCCAGCTGGGAATCGGGCTGTTCGCCCGTATCGCATCTTGGATCACGCGCCAGCACATCTCGGACCCGACCTCCGGGATGCAACTCATGCGTATAGAGGTCGCGCGCTTCTTCTGCTCGGACGTGTACCCGGCCGACTACCCGGACGCCGACATCCTGATCCTGCTGCACCGCTCCGGGTATCGCCTGGTCGAGGTCCCGGTGCAGATGCGGCCGTCACCGGGCCAGTCGATGCACTCCGGTCATCGCAGCATCTACTACATGTACAAGATGGCGCTCTCGATCCTGGTCACGCTGCTTCGGCCGCGCTCGCAGACCGCGCCATGATCAGCGCCAACCTGCGCATAGTCGCGATCCTGGCCAGCGTCGGCCTGCTCGTCTACATCGTCGACCTGGTCAGGAGACGGCGCCTGAAGGAGGAGTACACGGCGCTGTGGGTGATCGTCGCGATCGTGCTGCTCGTGCTCGCCGCGTGGGGCGGACTGCTGCACAGCATCACGCACGCGATCGGCGCGGTTTCCGAGAGCAGCACTCTGTACCTCTTCGGCCTGCTGTTTGTGATCCTGCTGTTGTTGAACTTCTCCGTGCGTGTGAGCATGCTCGAGCGCCGTCTCACCGCCCTCGTGCAAGAGCTGGCGCTGCTCTCCGGTGATCGGCGCAACGGACAGGCGGCGCCGGAGCGGGAGGCCGCGCATACGTCCGGCGCAGCCGGGCCGGGGCAGGAGGAAGCGGCCGGCCCGTGAGCCGGATCGCTGTCATCGTCCCCTGTCACAACGACGGCGCCCTCGCTCGTGAAGCCGTCGCATCGATCGTCGAGGATGAGGATGTCGAGGTCGTCGTCGTCGATGACGGCTCGACGGACCCCGCCACGCAAGCGGAGCTCGCCTCACTCGAGCGCGACGGCGTGCGCGTGGTACGGCGCGAGAACGGGGGGCTCGGCGCGGCCCGCAACAGCGGCTTGGAGGCGACGAGGGCCCCGCTGGTCTACCCACTCGACGCCGACGACCTGCTGGAGCCGGGAGCGCTCGGCGCGATGGCCGACCGGCTCGAACAGGAGCCGGACGCGGATTTCACCTGGGGCGATTACGTCGTCTTCGGAGAGTACGACGGGCGCTACCGCTCACCGGACCGCTTCCTCCCGTGGACATTGACGTACGTGAACCCCTACCCGGTGAGCTCGATGTTCAGGCGCTCGGCGCTGAGCCGCGCCGGCGGGTGGGAGGGCCGCGCCTACGAGGATTGGGATCTGTGGCTCAAGCTCGTGCGGATGGGGGCGAGCGGGGTCCGCACCGACAGGGTCGTCTATCGGCGCCGGCTCCATGGCCGCGGCCGGCTGCTCGGTCAGGCGCGCCGCCGTCACGGCGAGCTCTACGGGCAGATCGTCGAGCGCAACAGGGATGTGCTGGCTCGGCGCCGGCAGCTGCGCGCGAGCGAGCGTCCTGCGGCGTGGAAGCGCGTCGTGTACCCGCTGCTGTTCGGGCCGCGCAACATCGTTCCCCCGCCGATCGAGATGCTGATGCAACGGACGATGCTCAAACGCGGCGGGGGCCTGCCCGGCTAGGGTTCAAGCGCCTGGCGCAGCACCGCTCACGTCACGCGCCCACAGGGTGAGGCGCTCACCGGGCTGCCCGGGGTGCGGCTCGTCGCGCAGCTTCGCCAGGCCCGTCGCCCAGGCGAAGTTGTCCATCACGATCTGATCGTCCAGGCTGACGGGCTCGGTCACCGTCGGCGGGTGGTAGTTGATCTGGAGGCGCAGCAGCCCACCGGGGCGCAGCACGCGACCTATCTCCCGCGCGACGGCCGCGAAGTCATCCACGTGGTCCACGGCGTTGACCGACACAACCGCGTCGAAGTGGGCGTCGGGAAACGGCATCTGCTCAGCGGGTGCGTGGTGATAGGTGAACCCTTCACGCTCCCAGAGGTCCAACGGATACCCGGCCTCGCGATAGCGATCGACCAGCGGATCTATTCCATGACGCTCACATCCCGTGAACGCCAGCAGATTCGGGAGTGGGCCGCAGCCGACGTCCAGCACGCGCTCTCCACTCAGCGCATCGGCATCGAGGGCCAGCGCGTCGAGATAGCGGGGATACTGCACGACCCGCAGGAAGGTGGTCGCGGCGTTCACCTCGATCGAATGACCGGTCACCAGCTCCTCGGGCGAGGGTGGAGAGAGGTCGTAGAGCTTCCCGCCCCCGTACCACTGGACGTAACGCTCGAGCTCCGCCTTCCAGAAGAACACCTCGGCTCTCCGCTTGACCACGCGCGAGAGAGGAGTTGGGACGAGGTAGGTGAAGCGGCGAAACCGCGCCAGGAGCGCGGGACGGAGCCCCCTCACCACCGCAGGGAAGGGCTTACCGTCACCGCTGCTTCGCGCGCGTCACGAACGGCCGTCGCGACCGGCGCGGGCCGGGGGTGTCGCTCGGCTCTCACCGGACGAACCGTATCGCTTTGGCGAGCGGGACCGACGGCGGCTGCCGTGTCGACAGCTATGGTCACGGAATGGGCGCGGAGGCCGATCCTCAGCTGACGCCCGGTCCCTCGCCGGCCACCCGTCTCCCAACCGGCAGGGAGACGGCGCTGGTCGCAGTCGGACAGGGCGCGCTAATGGTCCTCGGTGGCGTGCTTGCGCTGCTGGTCGCCCAGATCTTCGGCAAGAACGCCAAGACGGATGCGTTCTTCGCCGCCTACGGCGTGTACGCAGTAGGGCTCACCTTCGGCCAGACATTCCGGCTTACGGCCATCTCCCGTCTGTTGCACAGCGAGGAGCCGGACCCGGTCAGCCGGCTGGTCGGAGCCGTCGCGATGATGGCGCTGGCGGTCGCGATCCCTATGGTTCTGCTCGCGGGACCCCTCGGGAGCGTGCTGGCGGGGAAAGACCCGGCTCATACCGCCCCGGCGGTACTGCGGATCCTGTGGGCGGCGCTCGCGGGCCAGCTGCTCGCCGCGGCGCTGGCGACCGTGCTGACGGTGCGAGGAGCGTTCACGACGATCGGGCTGGCTACGCTCGCCTCGGGCATCGTGAGCATCGCAACGTTCTTGGCGCTGCACTCCACGCTCGGCATCCGCGCGGCGGCGGTCGCGCTCAGCGCGAGCGCCGTATGGCTGGCCGGCGTGTTCGCAATCGCCTTGATGCGGCGTGGCTGGACCCCGAGCCTCGCGCAGCTCGGCTCGCTGTCGGGACTGGCGCGGGAGGCAGCGCGCCTGACGTTCGCGTCGGGGTTCTTTGTCGGAACAAACCTCGCGTACGTTGTATGCGTGGCCTTGGCGACCCGCCACCGAGCCGGCGAAGCCACTCTTTTCGCATACGCCTACGTGGGTGCGGCGATGCTCGTCGCAGTGACCGCCAACGTGAGCGCGATGGTGCGTGCGCCGGCGCTCGTGGCGGGAGCGGAGAGGGCACAGGCCGTTGCGGCCACAGGAATCGCGACGCTGCGTTTCACCCTGCTGCTCGCGGGTCCGGTCGTCGGCATGGCCCTGTTGGTCGGCCGGCCGGTACTCGAGCTGGTTCTCGGCAGCCATTACAGCGGGCACGACGTCCACCGCATCCTGATCACCCTCGTCGCCCTCTCCGGCTGGATCGTCGCCTCGGCCGGTGGGATCTTCGCGATCATCGAGCTGCTCGCCCGATCCGAGCTGAGACGCCTGGCCTGGCTCGGACTGGGTCTCGTCGTCGCCACCTTCGCCTTCGCGATCGCGGGAGGCGCGCTCGCCGGCATCGTGGGGATCGCGGCCGGTCTGTCGGTTGCGATGCTGGGCGTCACGACCGTGCAGCTGCGCCGCGCGTTCGCGCACGAATGGCGTACCACCGCCTTCGCCATGGCACGCGCCGTCGGACGCGAGATCACCGTGCTTGCGTGCTCCTTCGGCCCCGCGGCGGCCCTGCTGCTGGCGCTCGGCAGCTCCACCGCTGCGCGGGCAGGATGCGGGGCGCTCGCCGCCGCATTGGTCACGCTCGCCTCACGGATCGCGTGGCCCGATGAGTTCCGGGCGCTGGTGGCGCTGGCCGGCCGTCACGGCCAGCCATCTGAGCGCCCGCGTTCTGATCGACCGGAGACGGCCACGGTGTAGCCTGCTCGCGTGCCCGTTGGCGCAACCAGGAGCCTGCCCGCGGCCGATGCGCAGCCGCTCCCCCCAGCCGAGAAGCGCGTCCCCGCGTTCATCCCGTGCCATCCCAAGGATCTGCCGACGGTGAGCTTCTGCGTCGACGGCCTGCGACGCCATCCCCAGGTGACGTCGGTCACGATGATCGCGCCCGCGGAGCTGCGGCCGCACAGCGAAGCCCTCGGTGTCGGGTTTCTCGATGAGCTGTCGCTGCTCGACCCGTGGTTCCCGAGTGATGAACCGATGAGCGACCGGCGCTGGTACTACCAGATGTTCCTCAAGCTGAGCGTCGCGTTCATGGCCGACGGAGCACCCGACCGCTTCCTGATCTGCGACGCGGACACCGTGCTTCTGCACCCTTTCCCGCTGATCGACGAGGAGTCCGGGACGGTGCTTCACCCGCGCATGGGGGAGCACGTGATGCCCTACTACTCCGGGATGCGCGAGCTGCTGGGCCACGAGATCGCCTACGAGGGCTCGCACAATGCGCATTTCATGGTGTTCCGAGCCCCGATCATCCGTGCCATGTTCGCTGAGTTCGCGCGCGTGCAAGAGCGGCGGCCGGACGAGGGGCGGGCGGTGCTGCGCGAGTTCCTGCAGCGCTGCGACCGTGACAAGCTGTCGTTCGCCGACTATGAGACGTACGGCTACTACGCCCGCGAGCACTTCCCGGACGAGCTGCGATGGGTTTCGCGCCGGCAGCTCAACGTGCTCTACGTCTCACCCCGCGAGCCGGTCTTGGCGCGCCTGCGCCCCTTCTACCACTACTCCAGCTTCCATGCCTACCGTCGCCCCGACAGCATTGCGCTGCGGGTCGCCGGCTCCTCCTGGCTGGCTCTGCGCCTCGCACGCGACCGGCTCTCGGGGCGTCCCATCGAGCAGCCCGGGGACCCGGCCGAGCGCGCCGTCAGTCGGGCAACTTGACGCCCGTTGCAGTCCAGCGCTCCACGTTCTGCTCGTAGATGTCGCGTAGGACCGCGGGGACGTCGAACGTGAGGTCCCACTCCGGGTAGTCGCGAATGAAGGCGCGCAGGTCGCTGATCCACCAGCGATGGTCGCCGATGCGGGCCTCGTCTGACAGCGTGTAGGCGAGCTCGCGCCCGGCGATCCGCTCGCACAGCGCGATCGCCTCGAGCATCGATACGTTCGACCCGCGGCCGCCGCCCAGGTTGTAGACGGCCGCTGGACGCGGGTCGGCGTGAAACGCCGCGAACGCCCTCACCACATCGATGGCGTGGATGTTGTCGCGAACCTGCTTGCCGCCGTAGCCGAAGATCGTGTAGGGCGCCCCGGTGACGGTGCACTTCATCAGGTAGGCCAGGAACCCGTGCAGCGGCGCCCCCGCATGCTGCGGACCCGTGAGGCAGCCGCCGCGGAAGCAGACCGTGGGCATGTGGAAGTAACGCCCGTACTCCTGCACGAGCAGGTCGGCGGCCGCCTTCGACACTCCGAACAGCGAGTGGGTCGAGAGGTCGATCGACATCTCGATGTCGATCCCGCCATGCCACCTGTGATCCTCCGGCAGCTCCAGGCGCGTCTCCTGCTCGATCAGCGGCAGCCGGTTGGGAGTGTCGCCGTACACCTTGTTCGTGGAGGTGAACACGAACGAGGCGTCCGCGGCGTGCTTGCGGGTCGCCTCGAGCAGGTTCAGCGTGCCTTGCGCGTTGATCGTGAAATCGGTCTCTGGATCGCTCGCCGCCCAGTCGTGTGATGGCTGTGCGGCTGTGTGGATGACGAGCTCGATCTCGCGCGCGTGCCGGCGGAACAGGCGCTCGACCCCATCGCGGTCGCGAATGTCGAGTCGTTCCCAGCGGAACCCCGCGACCTCTGCGCAGAGCTGTTCCGAGGATGGCGTCGTCGACGCCTCGGGGCCGAAGAAGCTCGCGCGCATGTCGTTCTCGATGCCGATCACGTCGAATCCCTGTTCGGCGAAATGGCGCACGGACTGCGAACCGATCAACCCACCCGACCCGGTGACGATCGCGATGCCCATCAGCGTGTGCGGTCGCGATCGGAATCGTCGTCGGCGCCGTCGACGAGCTCGCCGGTGTCGAGGTCCAGATAGCGGCGCTGCTCGCGGTCGGCCGGGTGGCTATAGCGCTGCTGGAAGTAGTTGGGGAAGCCGCGCACGATGACCTCATCGGCCGGGGCGAAGCGGCCGTCGGCGAGATCCTCGCGGACGAAGAACGCGTTCACGCCCGATAGCTCGGTGTGCACGAGCCGATAGCCCTTGCGCTCTCCGAGCGAGCGCATCGCGCCGAGGGAGGCCCCGAAGAAGTCGGTGCCATCCCAGCCCGGGTGATCGCGCGGCTGGACGAGCCGCCGGCGCGGGTCGATCGCGCTGTTGTACTCGATCACCACCACACGCGGCCGGTGCGCCTCGAGCGCCTCCCAGATCCAGTAGTCCGCTCCGTCGACGTCGATCGAGAGGATGTCGGGCTCCGGGGGAACACCGGCGGCCGCGAACAGCTCCTCGACGTTCTCCGGCGTGACCATCGCCTGCCGCGTGCTCACCCTCGGATTGCCGCGGTACTTGCGCGCGAGTTCGGGGTAGAAGACCTCGTCGCAGTCGATGAACAGGCCCTGCCAGCCGAGCAGGTCGGCGAGACTCACGCAGTTGCCCTCGGCGCCCGACTCGACGCCGAACTCGACGAACGTACAGGCACCGGAGCCGATCCGGGTGAGGATCTCGGCAATCACGCCGTCCTCGCCGTTCTGGCTGAACAGGCGTAGCTCGAAGGACGTCAGCAGCTCACCACGGGTCCGCTCCGACGGCTTGGCCGGCATCCGCGCGTACCGCTCGCGGAGCAGCGCGATCGCGGTGTAGAGCCCGCGGTCGGTTTCCCACGCCGCCTCCTTGGCGCTCTTCTCGATCCCGTCGAGGCGGCCGCCGAGGAGGGAGACCGTGTCCTTCAGCTCGTCTAGCGTCTCCGCGCGGGCAGCGATCACCTCGGGGAGCGTCGAGTAGCGATCGATCGCGCGCAGCTGCGCTTGGAGGGCGGCGCGATTCTGCATCTCCTGCTCGACGAGCCCGAGCACGCCTCTGTCGAGCGCCGCCAGCGAGCGAACGACCTCGTCATTCACCGTCTCCTGGTAGGCGGTGTAGGGACGCATGACCCGCAGCGCCCCACGGCGCGCGAGCGCGTTCACACCGCCCCGCGAGGAGCCTTGCTCGGGCCCGCGCCCGACCCGGCGCGCGAGCGACGTTGTGACGGCCCCACGGCGTTCCGCAGCTGGGCTGCCGGGAGCGAGCCGTACGTTCTCCAACCGTGTGCGCATGATCTCCCCCGCCGCCTCGGGCGAGTGCGTCTGCCGGATCGCGGCGGAGGCGCGCGCGCCGAGCGCATCGGCGGCGGCGGGGGCGTCGAACACATGGCGCATGAGGCGCGCCGCGTGCTCGCAGTCCGGCTCGGCCCATTCCGCGTCCGCGGGATATGGCGGATGGCCAGGTCCGACAGGGCGCATCTCGCAATCCACGAGCAGGCTGTTCTCGTCGGTCATGAAGTCGAGGTTCCCCGAGTAGCGGGTGCCGATGACGGGCTTGCCGAGGTACATCGCTTCGGCCATGGTCAGCCCGAACCCCTCTGAGCGATGGAGCGAGACGTAGCAGTCGCACAGCGCGGTCAGCGCGTCCTTGTCGGCCGGGTCGAGATAGCGGTCCATGACGTGCACGTCGGGGCGAGCGGCGGCGGCGGCGAGCAGACGCGCGTGGTTGCTCGGATCGCGATCCGCGTTGATGCACTTGACCACCAGCGCGGCTCCGTCGCCCGGGTCGAATGCGTCCGTGAACGCGCGTAGCAGGCCGAGCGGGTTCTTGCGCTCGAACACGCTCAGGTAGTCGAAGGAGAAGAGGAACAGGCGCCCCTCGGGGAGCCCGAGGTCGGCGCGCGTGCGCGGCGCGATCGCCGGCATCTCCACCGGGATTCGCACGGGCACGACCGGGATCGGAGATACCGGCGTGAGCGCCGCCGCGATGTGCGCCGAAGGCGCCCAGACCTCGTCCACGAGCTCGAATGAGCGATGCCATTCCTCGCGGAAGACAGACACCTCCCAGAACCAGAGCCCAATCGAGTGGCGTCCGGCGAAGAACTCCGGGCCGGCCTTGGCGGCGAAGTCGGGAAGCATGTCGGCGTTGACGCAGATCAAGTTGATCGGGAACCGCGAGCTGCCGTGGTCGGTCGCCGCGAACGCGTGCCCCTGACGCGAGAGCGGCCTGGTCGTGCCGGCCACCGCGAGCGCGGGTACGGCTGCCGCATCGAGCGCGGTGACGACTTGCCGCGCCGCCTCGCCGATCCCGAGCTCGGAGCGGAAATGTCCGACGACGTTGACGCCCCAGCTGGGGGCTGCCGCCTCCTCGGTCGTTTCGAGGCGGCCGCTGCCCTCCCCCTCCGGCGTCGGCAGCTTGGCGAGCATCGGCACCTCTCGCGCGCCGTCGCCGCGCGCCCAGGCGAACAGTCGCCCGAGATCGGCGCCCGCGACGTCCGGGAACGCGTCGCGCAGGTCTTGGCGGATGCCGTAGAGCCGGGCGAGCAGGCGGTGCACACCCGGCGGGGCGCCGGGCGACTGCGCCGAGAGCCAGGCGATGAACGCGTCAGCGCCCTCTTGCGAGAGCGGCGAGACGCTCAGCTCGCCGGTCTCCTCCGCTTCCGCGAACATCTGCCGCACGACGGGATCGAGTGGCGTGCCGTCTGGGAGGGCGTCGTAGCTGTAGGGGAAGTTGCGAGCGGTCCCGTAGCCCTCGCGCGCGGCCAGCGCGGCGTACTGCGAGAGGATCTCCGCGAGCACCGAGCCGTCCTCGACCGACACGCGGTTCTGATGCCGGCTCAGGACGCCCGGCTCGTCGGGATCGAAGCCGCTGTAGTGAAAGAAGGCCAGCGGCCGGCCGTTGACCGTATAGGAGTCGCCCTCGCGGGCCAGCTCACGCGACGGAAGGTTCCAGTAGGCGACGTTGTACTCCGGCTCGCGCACGATCGCGGGGTCGCTCATCAAGCCGGGCGTGAGATCGAACCAGCGCTGGTCGACGAAGTACCCGTAGACCGGATCGACGCGGCAGTCACGCCGCAGCCGCTCCTTCCACCATTGGAGCAGCTGCGCCGTCTCAGGGCACGGCGCGAGCGTCACGTAGCCGAGGTTGTAGATCCCCGCGATCATGATGTCGATCTGGGTGGGACGGCGGCCGTCGTCGGGGATCGGCTCGGTGCAGTGCGGCGTGAGGACGAGCTCGTGCTCCCGGGCCAGGTCCTCGAGGTGGCCGAGGCTGTCGAACACCTGGATGTCGGGATCCAGGTAGGTGACCGGCCCGTCCACCTCGGACATCAGATGGCCGAGCAGCCACGGCTTGACTGCGGTCGACAGCTCGAGAACGCTGTAGCGGAAGGCCATGTCCATGAACGGGTCGCAGCCGACATCGGCCGGCGTGAGCGTCTCGAAGGGCTCCGACGCAGGATCCAGGTAGTCCGTGAACTCGTCGATCACGAGCGTCCAGAAGCGGCCGCCGGGATGGTGTTCCAGGAACGACCGGGCGAGGACGCGTGCCTGGGCCACGTAGTTCTTGGCGATGATCGTGCAGGCGTCCATCGGCGGTCACGCTACCAGCGAGCTCAGGCGTCCCGCGATGCCCGCTCGGGCTCTTCCGGCGGCTCGCCGGCGCCCGTGCTCGCCCCCCGCGAACCACGGCCCCCGAGGCGTCCGAGTATCCCGAACGGAGCGATCGCGAACGGGCGCAGCGCACGGCGTGAGGCGACGCGCATCAGCCCGCGCTGCTCGGCGTGCGTGAGCATCCCGCCCTCGCCTACCAGCGGCAGACCGACGGCGATGCTGTCGCGCAGGTCGTTGTAGGCGCGGTTGTTCGCCTCGGCATTGCGCGCGAGCGTCGCCACCAGCGTCTCGCGCTCGAGCTCCTGACGCGCGCGCCGGGTCGCCGTGCGGAACGGTTGGGCGAGTGCGCGCGTGTAGGTCTGCACGAGCCGCTCTATCGACTCCGGCCAGCTCGCGCGCGCGGCCCCGGCCAAGAGAAGCGCGCGGTGCGCCTCGCGCTCGGGTCCGTCGTGCAGGAGCGGGGCCACCGCGGCGGCGCTGCGCTCGGGGCTCCACGGCACGAGCGTCGCCGCGGCCTCGTCGGCCAGCTCTCCGAGCGAAGCCTGGGCGGCGTACAGGCACGGCGCCCCAGCGGCGGCTGCCTCGTAGGGGATCAAGCCGAAGCCCTCATAGAGGCTCGGATAGACGACCGCGCGCGCGTGCTCGTAGAGCCACTGCTTCTCGCCCTCGCTGACGGGACCCAGGTCGATCACGCGCGCGGCGAGCGCGTCGTCTGCTGTGAGCAGCCGGCGCTCCTCCTCGCGCGACGCCCCGTAGTGAACGTGCGCTCCCGCAAGCACGAGCGAGCCGTCCCACTCCTCGCGCTCGACCAGCGCGCGCAGCAGCTCGATCGCGAACGGCCGGTTCTTGTGCGCGTAGTCGGCTCCGACGCAGACGATCATCGGCCTCTCGGCGATGAGGGCCGCCGGCCGCATGGCCACCTCGCCGGCCGGCGCGCTGGCGTCCACGCCGATGCCGCACACGTCGGCGCGCAACGCGCTCACCAGGTCCTCGCCGACTGCGTCCGCGCGCGCGTGTTCGGAGAAGAACACGACCCTGTCGGCCAGGCCGAGTGCGATGCGCGTGACGCGCTGGTACGTGCGCCACGTCTCATACGACTCGTGGTAGGCGGGGTTTCGGTAGGAGATCAGGTCCTGCTGACCGACGACGATGCGCTCGCCCAGCATTGCCAGCAGCGCCAGGTCGTCCTCGCTGAACACCTGCTGGGGGCGGTGCACGATGTCGGTGAGCGGCACGCCGGCGGTCGCCTGCTCGTAGGGCAGGAGCTCGGCGCCCGCAGCCGCGAACGCCGACGCCAGAGCCGCCGGCAGGTCGGGCGCCGCAACCACTCGCAACGCGACGCTGCCGCTCGCCGCCAGCGCGAGGATCAGCTCGGCGATGTAGCGCTGCGTGCCCCCCACGCCCTGGGTCAGCGCGCGGGCGTCGATGGTCACCGAGATCGGCTGCAGCGACGCGCGGGCGCGGGCGATGGCGCGGCGGAGCGTCGAGGGCTCCTCGCCGTCCCCGGTGACGCACAGCTCCCGAGCGGCGTCCTCGACGCCCACGAACACGTCGTCGGCGACCACATGGAGCATCCCGCGCGCCAGCGCCGCACGCGAGATCTCCGCGATCACCTCAGCGGCCCCCCCGCCGCCCACCGGTTCGACCAGGTCGAGCAGCTCGCGACGGACGTAGGTGCAGTGAGCGCCCGCCTCCTCCACGCGCGGGTAGATCCGCAGGGCGCCGTCCGCGACGGCGCGGGCCTCCGCGTCCGTGCCGGCGGTCGCGTCGAGCGGGACGCCGAAGCGCCCAGGCGCATGGTGCAACGGCGTGGCGGTGACGACGGTGCTATCCGAGCGCGCCGCAGCCGCCAAACGCTCGAGCCAGCCCGGCCCTACTCGGGTGCCGGCGCAGACGAGCGCGAGATCGCCCTCGCCGGCGAGCGCAGCCGCGCGCTCCAGCGCCTCGCCGAAGCCCGTGCCGGGCTCGAGCACGAGTGCGCGGGCGCTCAGCGGGTCGATGCCGGCGATCCGATCGACCTGTGCCCGCGTGCCGGCGACGATCACCGCGGTATCGGCGGCAGTGTGCATGAGTACGCTGCGCAACGTCGCGGCCCCGCCGTCGCCGCCCTCCGGGAGATGGATGCAGACGGCCGACGCTCCGCGAACCAGTGCGAGGCTCTCGCCTGGATCGATGGGGCGGAGAGTCACGGTTCGGCAAGGATATCTTTGGCCACCGATACCCTCTCCACATGACCGGACCCCGCACCGCGGGCGGTTCGCCGGCGGTGATCGTCGAGGGTGTGAACAAGACCTTCCGCGTTCCCGAGGAGCGAACCCACACGCTGAAGGAGCGCGCCCTGCACCCCTTCCGGCGCACGCGCCGCACCGTCTTCCCCGCGCTCGTGGAGGTCAACTTCGAGGTCCAGCGGGGTGAGTTCTTCGGGATCGTCGGGCGCAATGGGAGCGGCAAGAGCACGCTCCTGAAGTGCATGGCCGGGATCTATCGCTGCGATCGCGGCAGCATCGTGATCGACGGGCGGCTGTCCACGTTCATCGAGTTGGGCGTCGGCTTCAACGCCGACCTCGCGGCGCGGGACAACATCGTCCTCAACGGCATCATGCTCGGGCTCACCGCGCGCGAGGCGCGCGCTCGCTGCGACAGCGTGATCGAGTTCGCCGAGCTCGAGGAGTTCCAGGACCTGAAGCTCAAGAACTACTCCTCCGGCATGCACGTCCGGCTCGCGTTCTCGGTCGCGATCCAGGTCGACGCCGACATCCTGCTGATCGACGAGGTACTCGCCGTGGGCGACGCATCGTTCCAGCAGAAGTGCTTCGACGTCTTCAACGAGATGCGTGACGCCGGCCGCACGATCGTGTTCGTCACCCACGACATGGGCGCCGTCAACCGCTTCTGCCACCGCGCGATGCTGCTGGAGCGCGGGGAGATGGTGGAGCTCGGCGAGCCGAACGCGGTCGCTGAGCGCTATCTCGAGCTGAACTTCGAGCGCAACCAGGAGCCGTCCGAGGCCGAGCCCTCGCCACTGGCACAGGCGCTGCACGCCCAGCGGCACTCCGACCGCGCCGGTGACGGCGCTGCGCGTGTCGCCTCGGCCTGGCTCGAGGACCCGAACGGCAAGCCGCAGAACTCCGTGCACCAGGGCAACGAGCTCGCGCTGAAGTGCCTGGTGCACTTCGAACGGGACGTCGAGGACCCGGCCGTGTCGCTGACGATCGAGGACGATGAGCGACGAGCAGTCGTCGTCGTCACGACGATGAACGAGCACGAGCGGACCGGCCGCTACGGCCCGGGCATGGAAGCGGTGTTCGCGTTCTGGTTCCTGAACGTCCTCGCCCCCGGCCGCTACCACGCGACGATCACCGTTGCCCACCGCGGGACGGGGCTCGACCTGATCGACCGCTTCGCCCGCGGCTTCTCGTTCGTCGTCACCGGCGTGCGCGCCACCGGTGGGATGGTGGACGTGCCATTCCACACCTCCTTCGAGCTGGTGCACGGCGCGCCGGCGCGCGCCGATGAGCCCCAAGTGAGCGCGTGAGCACGCAGGCAGCCACCGGGTCCCGTGGCACGCCGATCCGCGGCCCGCGAGCCCTCACCGACGATTGGTCGCGCTTCTGGCACCTGACGTACAACATCGCGCGCAACGAGTTCAAGCTCAAGTTCTTCGGCTCGGTGCTCGGCTACGCGTGGCAGGTGATGCGGCCGCTGCTGCTGTTCGGGGTCCTCTACGTGTTCTTCGTGGTGATCGGCCACGTCGGCAAAGGCGGGAAGCCCGGCGAAGTCGACTATGGCGTGCAGCTGCTCGGATCGATCGTCCTGTTCACGTTCTTCACCGAAGCGACGGGCGGGGCCGTGCGCAGCGTCGTGGATCGGGAGAACATGGTCCGAAAGATCCAGTTCCCACGCCTGGTGATCCCGCTCTCGGTGGTTCTGCTCGCGGCCTTCAACCTCGTGCTCAACCTGCTCGTCGTGTTCGTCTTCGCACTGATCGCCGGCGTCCGCCCGATGCTCAGCTGGGTGGAGCTGCCCCTGATCCTGCTGATGCTCGTCGTCTTCTCGTCGGGGCTGGCGATGCTGCTCTCAGCGCTGTTCGTGCGCTTCCGCGACATCCAACCGATCTGGGACGTGTTCAGCCAGGTCCTGTTCTACGCCTCGCCCGTGATCATCCCCGTCGAACAGGTTCGCGAACGGCTCATCAACATCCCCGCGCATGTCCCGGCGCTGGCCAATCCCCCCGACCACCAGCTCCTGTACCACATCTACACGCTCAATCCGCTCGTGCCCGCGTTCCAGCAGTTCCGTCACGCCATGATCAACCATGACGCATTGAGCGCGACGGCGGCGCTCGGCACCGGCGCCTTGCTGGCGTCGCTGGGGTTCGTGGCATTTGTGTTCGTGCTCGGCTTCTGGGTCTTCAACCGAGCGGCTCCTCACATCGCCGAGGACCTCTGAGCCGCGGCGCTGCTCGCGGCTGGGCCGGGAGCGGCGACACCTTTGAGGAAGCCCTCGAGCGCGTCGATGCGAAGCTCCCAGGCGTAGTCCTGCGCGGTCTCGATCCCGTCCCGGCCGAGGCGCCTGCGCAGGTCCGCGTCCTGGAGCGCCGTCCGAAGCGCGTTCGCCACCGAGGCCACCTCCGCCTCGGGCATCAGGCAGTTCTCGCCGTCGCGACAGAAGTCACGGTTGCCGTGGGCGTCGGTGCAGACGACCGCGCCACCCGTGGCCATCGACTCGAGCGGCGGTAGCGCGAAGCCCTCGTGCGTGGATGTCTGCACGAACACCGTCGCCTCGTTGAACAGCTCGTTGACCCGCTCGTCGCTCGGCGCCTGCACATAGCTGATCCCCTCCTCGGCGGCGAGCTCGGGCTCGATCCCGAACAGACACAGCTCCGGTCGCGGCTCGGGCAGGGCGCGCCACGCGGCGAGGGTGAGTGGAAGGTTCTTGAGCGGGTTCGTCCGACCGAGCGCGAGCACCATGTCGGAACGGCGCTCGACGCCCGGCAGCGGCCGGAACGTGCCCAGGTCGATCCCCGGCGGGATCAGCTCGGCGTCGAGCCCCAGCTCACGCAGCCGCTCGCGGTTCCACGAGGAGATGGTCATGTACCGGAACTCCGGCCGGTAGGAGTCGAGCACGGCGTGGCGGGTGCGCTCGTCGTCGGGGTAGTAGCTGGTCTCGATGTCCTGCACGAAGTAGACGGGGATCCCGCGCAGGAGACTCGCTCGCCATACGGGCGCGGCCGTGTTCCACCAGGTCGCGACCTTGATCGCGTCGAGATCCGCGAGCGCGTCGACGAGCTCCTCGTACAGCTCGAAGCTGTGCACGGGGACGCGCAGCTCGAACCACTCCGGCGGCCCGCCGAGCGTGTAGAGCGCCACCTCGTGGCCGCGGTCGGCGAGCCGGTTCAGGTGCTCGAAGATGTCGCGGTGGCCCCCGCCGATGCCGGTGCCCTCGGTCACGTAGGCGACGCGCAGCCTGCCCTCCGGGGTGCGCACGTCGCGCCGGTCGAAGAAGTCGCCCCACTTCGTCCAGAAGTAGCGCTGCGACGCGAGCTCGCGCTCACCGACATCCGTACCCCGCGTGACGGACTCGTGATGAATCAGCGACGCGGCGGGGTAGTAGAGGACGCGATAGCCGGCCTGCCACGCGCGCAGGGACCAGTCGACGTCCTCGTAGGCCATCGGGAAGTCCTCGTCGAGCAGGCCGATGCGGTCCATCAGCTCGCGCTTGACGTACATGCACGCGCCCGTGACCGCGAGCACCGGACCCGCGAGCGCCGCCGGGCCCCAGTCGCCGGGCTTGAACCGGTAGCGGTGGTCGAACCACTCGGGAGCGCCGAGGTTGCGCGCGGTGCCCGCGAACTGGATCCGTCCATCGGGATAGAGGAGGCGCGCCCCGACGATCCCGACGTCCTCCCCGCGGCTGCACGCGTACTGCAGGCAGGCCAGCCAGCCGGGCCGAGCCTCGACGTCCGAGTTCAGCACGACCACGTCGCGATCGGGCCGGGCGGCGCGGATGCCGCGGTTCACGTTCGCTGCGAACCCCGCGTTGCGGTCGGCGGCCACCACCTCGATGCCCTCGATCGCGCGCACCGCGGCGAGGTGCTCCGGGCCGCTCGCGTCGTCGGCGACGATGATCTCGGCCATACCGTCCGGCACTGTGCGCCTGATGCTGCGGACGAGCGCATGGACACGCTCGGCATCGCGATAGCTCGGGATCACGATGCTCACCGGGCGGCCGCTGTGGCGATACCACTCGACGGCCCGAGCGTAGGCGTCCTGCGTGCCCTGGGCGGAGCGCAGCTTCAGGCGATGGCGCAGCGGAGTCAGGCGCAGCGGCAGCGTCAGGATGCGGAACAGCAGCGTGCGCCAGCCGTGGTACTCGATCGTCAGCTGAACGCGCCGCCAGACACCCGCGAGCGGCCCTCTGTGGCTGCCGTCGAGCGCGGCCTCCTCGATCGCGCGTGCCGGGATGATCGGCCGGCGCTCCTGCGCGCCGGGCTCCTCGGCCTCGGGGTGCTCGCGGTTGCTCAAAGCTGTCTCGTCGGGTCGGGGGGTTCCGCGCCTCCGGGCGCGTCCAGTTGCAGCGGCGCGAACGTAGCGCGGCGCTCGAGGGAGAGCAACCGGCGCGCGACGGGGGGCAGCCGGTCGGCTCGCGAGCCGAGGATAGCTCCTGTCTGGCGCGCTGCGTGGTGGCGAGCGACGCCTGCGAGCACCGCCACCCGGGTGGGCACACCGGCCGCGCGCACATGAGGATCCCGCGAGGCGGCGCCGACCTCCCCGCGCAGCTGCGAGACGAAGCGCACAGGCGCCGCGGGCTCGCGCCAGCCGCAGACCTCGAGCAGGCCGCGCGACTCGTCGAACGAGCGCCGCAGCTGCGCGAGCGTGCCGTAGCGGTGCGAGTGCAGCACCGCCGCGTCGCGAACGTAGGCCTTCGCGTAGCCGGCGCGCAGCAGCTCGAGCGCGAGCGCCCGGTCCTCGGCGTAGGAGACGTCACGGAAGGGCACCTGCCGCCACGCGTCGCGCCTGATGCACGCGTTCGCATCAGAGAGGAACCCGCGGCGGCCGACGAACGCCGGGGCGGGGAGCTCGCGGCGCTCATCGGCTGAGAGCCGTTCGACGCCGGCCGGCAGCGAGGCGAACCAGCGCTCGAGTTCGATCCGCACGGGCACCGGCGCATCCGGGCGCGGCAGGTAGGGGCCGAAGGCGACCGCCACGTCGTCTGCGAGCGCGAAGCCCGCGAGCAGCGACTCGAGCCACCGCGGGGAGGCGGGCTCGGCGTCCTGCGTCAGCAGCGCGACGTGCGTGCCGCGCGCCTCGCGCATCAGCAGGTTGCGGGTGCGGCCGTGGCCGAACTCCGTAGGAGCGATCTCGATCACGCGCGCGCCGTGCGCGCGCGCCGCGGCCGGGCTGCCGTCGGCGGAGCCCGAGTCGCACACGAGCAGCTCGTGGGCGACGGTCTGCTCCGCCAGAGCCGTGAGCACGCGCTCGAACAGGGGGCCGCCGTCGCGCGTGGGGATCGCCACGGTGACGACCGGCTCAGGCATAGAAGGAAGTCAGCGTCAGGAGCTGCGCGGCGACGCTGAGCGAGATCATCGCGACAAGCAGGACCACGCCCCCGTAGAGCACGAGCCGCCGGCCCAGCCCGTGCAGCGCGGCGACCACGAGCACCGCCATCGGCCCGATCGCCGGGAACGAGTAGCGGCCGAATTCGGCGATCTCCGTGCGCACACCGGGGGAGTAGAAGGCGGCCTCGAAGCCGGCGACGACCGCGAGCGGCATCAGCACGAGCAGCGCGAGCTCGAGCCGGTGGGCGCGCACGAACGGCCGCTCGCGGAAGAGCGCGGCGACTCCGAGCGCGAGCACGGCGAACATCGCGGCGAGGATCACCTTGTACACCCAGGATGGGAACAGCACGTCGTACCAGCCGAACGCGCCCCACCCGCGTTCGACGAAGATCACGAACGCCGGCCAGCCCGTGCCCTCGAAGTGGCGCGCCATGAACGGCAGGCGCGGCAGGAACACCTGCCACACGTAGCCGAGGTAGTCCAGCGGGTGGTGCAGCGCGACGCTGCCGGAGTTGAGCGCGGCCGAGGTGACCTGGCCGGCGGAGGACCCGCCGCCTCCCCCCTGGGAACCGGAGAAGGCGCTCGCGAGGCCGCTGCCGAGGAGCCGTCCAACGCCCGCGGCGATCGCCACGACGGCGATCCGCACGGCGCCGGCGAGGCGATGGTGGCGCACGACGGCGACGAGCAGGGCGAGCACGACGACGGGGTAGACCGAGACGATCGTGCCCTTCACCTGCGGCAGCAGCGCGAGCAGCAGGCCGATCAGCAGGCCGTCGCGCAGCGTGACACCGCGTCGCAGCACGCGCAGCGAGAGCAGCTCGAGCGCGGCGGCGCCGGCGTTGACGCCGACGTCGTTGTTGACGGCTCCGGAGATGAACCCGTACATCGGCTCGAACACCACCAGCAGCGCGGCCAGCATCGCGATCCACGGGCGGCCGGGCGCGAGCTCGCGGGCGATCAGATAGGTGAAGACGGGGACGAGCGCGCCCAGCAGTGCCGAGATCAAGCGCATCAGGGTGAGCTCTGACCACGGCGAGGAGCCCCCGAGCCAGTAGCCCGGGGCGAGCGCGGCGTAGTAGATCGGCCCGTGCGTCGCCGCCGTCTCGTCGCCGCCGCCGTCGGCGCCGGAGGTGTGGCTCCTCCCGACGTCGGCTTCGTAGGCGCGCTGCTGGGCCGGGAGCCAGGGCGGCTTGGTGTCACCGACCTGGTGGTCGGTATCGAAGGAGCTGTCCTTCAGCGCGAGGTTCTCCCGCGAGGACCAGCGCTCCAGCGGCGAGGCGGCATCGCCGGAGGGCGCGGCGCCGCGTTCCACGAGCGACTCCGTGTACGCGAAGTGGTCGACCTCGTCGGGGGCCTGGAAGGCGGGTGTGATCAGCGCCCAGGCGAAGAAGTTGACGAGCGCGATCACGAACAGCAGCAGCAGTGGCCTCGTGCCGAGGCCCGCGACCGCGAGGGCGAGGGCGCGCACCGCCGCGAGCGCCAGCGCGGGCAGCACGAGCACCAGCAACAGGACGTAGAGCCAGGGGCCGACGAGGCCGGGGCGGAACAGCGACGCGCGGTCGATGATCTCGCCGAAACGGCTGAGGTAGCTGCGCTCGGCGCCGAGCCTCGGGAGGTACCAGACGGCGATGTAGGCCGGAATCGGATGGCCGCCGAGCGTCGGCGGGTCGCGCGGGATCTTCAGGAACGGGGTGCCTCCCCAGTTGACCGCGTCTCCGCGCGGCGTCGCGCAGAAGGTCGCGGGCTGGAAGGCGGGACGCGGCGCCGTGGTCGGTATCTGCAGCTCGATCGCGCTGAAGCGCCCGGGGACGTTCGCTCCGGGCAGCTCGCGCGCGATGGTGCCGGACGGGAGCGCGAGGGACAGGTCGAGCGGGGGCCGCTGCGCCGTGCGCGAGACGACCGCCAGGCGCACGCGGCTGGTCCCGGCGGGAACGCGCAGGCGGGGGACACACAGCTTGGTACCGCTGTGCGCTTCGGCGACGTAGGTGTAGGGCTCGACGCTGTCGGTGCCCGTGTAATACAGGCGCGGGCGGAGCACGTTGTAGCCGACCAGCGCCAGGAACGGCACCGCGACGATCGCGGCGGTGCGCCACACCCGGCGGTCGCCGGCGAACACCGCCGCCAGCGTCCGGCGCAGCGGGCGCACGCTCAGCGGCGGCGCAGACCGAGAATCGACAGCAGGAACGACGAGAAGAAGATCTGGATGCCGACGATCATCAGCGTCGCGGCGACGACTGCGAGTCGTTCATCCGCGAGCGAGCCGAAGCCGCGCGAGATCCAGGTGACCACGATCGCCGTGGCGATCCCCAGCCCGACGAGCAGGAACGCGCCGCCCAGCAGCAGGCCCTGCTCGAGGCGGAAGCGGGCGCGCATGCGGTCGAACCACGGATCCTTCTCCCCCATGAAGTAGGTCCCGAAGGCGTGTGCACAGAGACCGAGGGCCAGTACCTGCGTGCCGACGATCATCAGCAGCGCGCCGCCGATGATCGCATGCACGCCCCACGAGCGGCCGAACACGTCGAGGCCCGACTCGACCACGATCACGATCAGCGTCCCGAGGCCCGCGAGCAGGGCGCCGGGCAGGATGAAGAGGTGGTTCGGGCTGTGGACGAGCAGGAAGCGCAGGTGGCGCCAGCCATCGCGGAAGCTCGAAAGCTTGCTCTCGCCGCCGCGCGGGTGGTATTCGATCGGGAACTCGGCGATCCGCAGTTTCTCCTTGGCGGCCCTGATCACCATCTCGGAGGCGAACTCCATGCCGGTCGTGCGCAGGTCGAGGCGCGGGAGCACGTCGCGGCGGACGGCGCGCATGCCGCAGTGGGCGTCGCTGACGCCGGTGCGGAAGAGGAGGTTGAGCAGGCCGGTGAGGATCGGGTTGCCGATGTAGCGGTGCAACCAGGGCATCGCGCCCGGCTTGATGTTGTCCATGCGGTCGCCGATCACCATCTCGGCGCCCTTCTCGAGCTCGGCGACGAAGCGCGGGATCTCGTTGAAGTCGTAGGTCAGGTCGGCGTCGGCCATTACGATGTAGCGCCCGCGCGCGGCGGCGAAGCCGGCGAGGTAGGCGCTTCCGTAGCCGCGCCGCGGTTCGACGACGACGCGGGCGCCGGCGTCACTCGCGAGCCGCGCCGAGTCGTCGTCCGAGTCGTTGTCAGCGACGACGACCTCGCCGACCACGTCCATGCGCTCGATCGCGGCGAGTGCAGCGGCGACGCACTCGCGGATGTTCTCCGACTCGTTCAGGCAGGGGATGACGACGGAGACGACCGGGTCGACGACGCGCGCGGACTCGCTGGCCGCTGGCGGACTTGGCTGGACGATTGTGCTCATCGCGTGGGGGCTCGAGCTTCTGGTTCGGGCGCGGCCTGCCGGTTATAACGCGCGAGCGGGCGGAAAGTAACGCCTGCAACGCTGCCGACAGCGGAGGAGATGGGATGCTAGCGGGATGCGCGTGTGCGTCGTCTACGACTGCCTGTTCCCCTACACGGTAGGGGGCGGGGAGCGCTGGTACCGGGCGGTGGCCGAGCGCGCGGGGCGCGAGGGCCACGAGGTGACCTATCTCACGCTGCGCCAGTGGGAGCGCGGGGAGCGGGCGGACGTCGGTCCGGGTGTGCGGGTGGTGGCGGTCGGGCCGCGGATGGCGCTCTACACCGAGGGCGGGCGGCGGCGGATCCTGCCGCCGCTCGTGTTCGGGCTCGGCGTGCTGTGGCACCTGCTGCGCCACGGGCGGCGCTACGAGGTCGTCGACACGTGTGCGTTTCCCTACTTCTCGCTGCTCGCCGCGGCCCTCGTGCGGCCGCTCTGGCGCTACCGGCTGATCGTCGAGTGGTTCGAGGTGTGGAGCGCCGCATACTGGCGCGAGTACCTCGGGGCGCTCGCGGGGCCGATGGGGATGGCTGTGCAGCGGATGTGCGCGCTCGTGCCGCAGCGCGCGATCTGCTTCTCGCGCCTGCATGCGGCGCGCCTGCGACAGGAGGGGCTGCGCGGGGAGGTCGAGGTGCTGCGCGGCCTCTACACCGGCGCGTCGCGTACCGGCGAGCCGGCGGAGGCGACGCGCACGGTGCTGTTCGCGGGCCGGCTGATCCCGGAGAAGCGGGTGACACTCGCGGTGGCTGCGCTGGCGGCGGCGGCGCGACGCCTGCCCGGGCTCCGCGGCGTGATCCTCGGCGACGGTCCCGAGCGGGAGGCGCTGCTGCAAGCGGTGCGCGAGCACGGCCTGCAGGACGTGGTCGAGACGCCCGGCTTCACCGCGGGCGAGCGCGTCGAACACGAGACGGCGCAGGCGCTCTGCATGCTGCTGACCTCGCGCCGCGAGGGCTACGGCATGGTGGTGGTGGAGGCGGCGGCGCAGGGGACACCGAGCGTCGTGGTCGCGGGCGAGGACAACGCGGCGACGGAGCTGATCAGCGAGGGCGAGAACGGCTTCGTCGCGGGCGGCGCCGACCCGGAGAAGATCGGGCAGGCGATCGTCGACGTGCACGACGCGGGCGCCGCCCTGCGCGCCAGCACGCTGCGCTGGTTCGCCGAGCACTCCTCCGAGCTCTCGCTCGAGGCATCCCTGCGGCGGGTGCTCGAGGTCTACGCGGGCTGAGGATGGGAGACGCGGTGGCGTACGGACCCTCGAGCCCTTGATGCGCCGGCCCCCACAGCCGCCGTCTATGAGTGGGGATGCAACGCCGACGCGTAGCTGTCGAGGGTCATGCGGGCCGTGCGCTCCCAGGTGAAGATGAGCGCGCGCTCGCGGCCGCGTGCGCGCAGGCGGTCGGCGAGCTCGGGTTCGCACAGCAGCCGCTCGATGGCGGCGGCGATCTCGCGGCTGTCGTGGGGGTCGAACAGCAGCGCTGCGTCGCCCGCGACCTCCGGGAGCGAGGAGGCGTTCGCGCACGCGACGGGCACCCCGCGCGCCATCGCCTCGAGCACCGGCAGGCCGAAGCCCTCGTACAGCGAAGGGAACACGAACGCGTCGGCGACGCTCCAGAGCGTCTCCAACTCGACGCCCGCGACCCACCCGAGGAAGCGGACGTCGCCGGCGACGCCGGCGCTCGCTGCGCGCTCGCGCAGCTCCGCCTCGTGCCAGGTGGGATAGCCGGGAAGCAGCAGCAGGGGACGGCGCTCCGCGGGGATCGCCGCCAGCGCGTCGATCAGGCCCGCGAGGTTCTTGTGCGGCCGCTTGGCCGACAGGGTGAGCACGACCTGCCGCGAGCCGAGGTCGTAGCGGGCGCGCGCCTCCTCCGGCGGCAGGGGCGCTGCGTGGGCGCGGATGCCGAGCCCCAGGGGGACGACGTCCACGCGGGCGGGGTCGACGTGGGTGAGATCCAGCAGGTCCGCGCGCGTGCTCTGCGAGATCACGATCACGCGCTGCGAGCGGCGCACGGCGGCGGGCACGAGCGTCCCGAGCACGCGCGCGCGAAGCCCGGCGTGCGCGTCGGGATAGCGCGCGTAGATCAGATCGTTGACGGTGAGGACGCGGCGGAACGGCCCCCACAGGGGAGCGGTGTTCGCGAGGCTGTGGAGCAACTGCACCCGGGCGCGGGCGGCGAGTGCGGGCAGCAGCGTCTGTTCGCCCGCCACCCATTGCGCGCGGCTGCGCGCGCCCACGGGAACGGTCACGGCCGGCAGCAGCTCGCCCCAGGGACCCCCGCCCGCAGCCGCCGCCTCGCGGTTGATGAAGGCCGTGAAGCGCCAGCCGGGCGGCGCCGCAGCGAGCAACGCGGGGATCAGCTCGCGCGCGGCGATCTCCATCCCGCCGGTCTCTCCCGGCACGAGGAAGATCAGGTTCAGGCCGATTCGTGCGGGGGCCGTCAAGCTGCGAGAGGTTAGTGCGATCCTGCGGTCGGGGGGCGACGGCGAACTGCGATGCTGCGCGCGTGTCGCCTTCGATCGACGTCGTGATTGTCGCCCACGGTCGCTACGAGCTGACCGACAGCTGCCTGCGCCACCTCGCGGCGCAGTCGCTGGATCACCGCGTGGTGCTCGTCGACAACGACTCGCCGGACGAGACGCGGCGCCGCGTGGCGGAGGACTGGCCGCGGGTGGAGCTGCTCGCGTTCGAGCGCAACCGCGGCTTCACCGCCGCGTGCAATGCCGGGGCAGCGTCGGGCGAAGGCGAGGTGATCGTGCTGCTGAACAACGACGTCGACTGCCGTCGCGACTTCCTGGAGCGGCTGGTCGCGCCGTTGCGCGAAGACCAGCGCACCGGCTCGGTCGCCGCGGTGATGCTGCAGCCGGGCGAGGAGCTGATCGACAGCGCGGGGCTGACCGCAGATCGGACGCTCGCCGGCTTCCCGCGGATGCATGGGATGGGCGTCGGGCACGCGGGCGACGAGCGCCCGCTGCTGCTCGGGCCGGCGGGTACGGCGGCCGCCTACCGGCGCGCCGCGTGGGACGAGGCGGAGGGCCTCGACGAGGCGATCTTTGCCTACATGGAGGACTTCGACCTCGCGTTGCGCCTGCGCAGCGCCGGTTGGGCAACGGCGCTCGCGTCCGACGCGCGCGGCGTGCACGCGGGCTCGGCGACCTTCGGGCACCGCTCGGCGGTGCAGCGGCGCATGGGGGGGTTCAGTCGCGGCTACATGCTGCGGCGTTACGGCGTGCTGCGGGGCAGGAGCGCCGTGCGCGCGCTCGCGACGGAGACCGCGGTGATGCTCGGCGACGCCGCGATCTCGCGTGACCTCGCCGCGACGCGCGGCCGCTTGGCCGGCTGGCGTGCGGCGCGCGGGCTCCCGCGGCGGCCCGTCCCGCCCGCCGAGGCGCTCGACGCGACGATCGGGCTGAGGGACTCGCTTGCGCTGCGGCGCGGCGTCTACGCGAGGAGCGATCGTGGCCGGCGCTGAACACCCGCGCGTGCTGTTCGTGTGCGCCGACCCGGTCGCTGCGAGCATGCGCGGCCTCGGGATCCGCTGCTGGGAGCTCGCGCGGGCGATGAGCCGTTCGGCCGAGGTCACGATCGCCCACGGCGGGACGACGACGGGGATGCAAGAGGGAGTGAGGCTGCTCTCGTACGAGCCGCACGCCCCGAGCGCGCTCGCGTCACCGGCGGCGAGCGCCGACATGATCGTCGCCCACCCGCAATGGCCGGCGGTCGACCGGATGCTGCGGCGGTCGCGGGCCCGGGTGGTGATCGACCTCTATTGCCCGGAGACGCTCGAGACCCTCGAGCTGTTCGCCGCTGCGGGGCCGCTCGAGCGGGGCCAGCGCACTGCGACGACGCTCGACCGGCTGCACGCCGCTCTGCGCACGGGCCACAACTTCGTGTGCGCGAGCGAGACGCAGCGTGATCTGTGGCTGGGGACGATGCTCGCGCTGCGGCTGATCACGCCTTCGCTGTACGAGGCGGACCCGAGCCTGCGCGAGGTGATCGACGTGGTGCCGTTCGGCGTTCCGGGCGACCCGCCGCCCGCAGCGGCGCGCGGCGGCGTGCGTGCGGCGATCCCCGCGATCCCGGACGAGGCCGAGATCGTGTTGTGGAACGGCGGGATCTGGCGGTGGCTCGACGCCCAGACGGCGATCCGGGCGGTCGCCGAGCTCGCGCGGCGGCGTCGCCAGGTGCGCCTCGTGTTCATGGGCGGCGCGGACGAGCACCCCGCGGCACGCGAGGCCGCCGCCGCCGCGCGCGAGCTAGCGCGCGAGCTGGGCCTGCTGGACCGGGTCGTGCATTTCCACCAGAGCTGGGTGCCCTACGGGGAGCGCGCGGCGTGGTTGGCAGACGCCGCGTGCGCGGTGTCCGCGCACGCCGAGCATCTGGAGACGCGCTTTGCCTACCGGACCCGTCTGCTCGACTGCCTGTGGGCGGGCGTGCCGATCGTGTGCACGTCGGGCGACGACCTCGCCGACCTCGTGGCTCGCGAGCGCCTCGGCGCAGTGGCGCCGCCGGGTGACACGGTCGCGCTCGCGCGTGCGCTCGAGGAGGTCTTGCGGGAAGGCCGGGACAGCTACGCGCAGCGCCTGCGGAACGCTGCCGCAGGGCAGACTTGGGCGCGCGCGTGCGCTCCGCTCGTGCGCTGGAGCGCGCACCCCCGCCCGGGACGACGCCCGGGCGAGGCCCCGGGGGTCGTGCGTCCACCGACGGCCCAGCGCGCGCGCGAAGCGGCCTACCTGCTGGGCGGCCGGAGCCTGCTGGCGCGCGGGGGTCTGCCGGGCCTCACAGCACGACGAACGAGAAGCTGACGGCGTCGGACGGTTCGAGCGTCGCCGAGCCCGAACCGACGCGGTAGGAGAAGGTGCGGACCTCGACCTGCCCGCTGCCGCAGTCCGCCGCGCCGTGTATCCAGCTCGCGTACGGCAGGCTCGGCGGCCCCGCTTCCGGAACGGGCAGGCCGACCGTGCCCACCACGACGACCGGTTCGACCGAGGTGACAGCCGGGTGGCGCAGCGCGATGCAGTACGTGCCGGCCGGGCTGCCCGCGCGCGGGCGTGCGAGCGCGGCGTTGTACATCTGCTTGATCTGGACGCCCTTGCCGCAGGCCAAGGCGGGGATCGCCCTGATGCCCGCCCGGCCCGTGACGTAGCCGTAAGCGCGCACCCGGGACTGCAGCGGCGCGCATCCGGTGCCCTTGCGCGCGTGCGCCGACGCGCTCGCCGGCGCGGCGCTGATCGCGATCAATGCGCCGGCGAGCATCGCTGCCGGAAATGGGATCCGTGTCATCTCTCCTCCTCTTTGTCCTGTGCGCGACACCTACCGATTGCGGCAGCGAGATCCGTGCCGCGCGCCGGCCGTGTGCGACGACCTGCAGGCGCGCCGATGCGGGCTCGCTGACGGATGGTCGTCGGCGTCCGCGGCCGCGTCGACTGGTTTGTGTCGTGTAACGATCATCGTCACTCCTCCTTCCGCGACTCAGAACGACCTCGTGACGCTCACGCCGAGGAATCGTTCGGCGTATTCCATCTCGAAGCCGATCGAGACCTGGCCATGACTGCAGCTCGAGGAGCCGGCGGCGATGTGGATTGCGGTCAGATATGTCCATTCGAGATTGCCGTACTGCCACGGCCCGCCGCTGTCGCCGGCGCGCGAGGTCGCGCAGACGCGGTCGGTGTGTTCCACCGCGATCGGACCGGATTCGTAGGTGATCGTCGTCGAGACGTTCGCGGCTTCGACCGTGCCGCACTGGTTCCCGCCACTCGCCCCCTGGTGACACTCGTAGAGCCCGGGATAGGCCGTGACGACGCCGTGCACGGCGTACGCTTCGAAGATCCCCCACTCGACGATGATCCCGCGGATGCTGCCGCACGGCCCGGGAGCGCCGATCGCGGCCGCGTCCATGCGCGAGCTGACTTCGGCTGCCGCCGGCACGCCGAAGGCGCAGCCTTGCCCGCGCGAGTTCGCCGAGCCCCACGCATATGGAGCGTTCCAGTAGCGGCTCCCCTGTAGGCAGTGGCCCGCGGTGAGGATGTACTGGTAGCCCCTCGATTCCGTCGCCATGGCTCCCGCGGTGCACTGCGAGAAACCCTTGTTCGGGTCTTCCGAGCTGTTGATTCGCACGCCACCGCGAAGCGGTGCGTCGCAGTAGGGGAAGCTGCAGGCGGCAGGACGGATCTGGAGCTCGCGCGGGGCGACCTCGACGACCGACGCGGGCACGCTCGCGGACCGCGCCACCCGGTTCGCGTTGTCCGACTGCATCTGCCCGACGTCGCTGGAGAGCTCCACGATCGGACGGTTCTCGCGCGGATCGGTGATCACCGAGGCCTGCTGCGCGAGCTCGAGCGGTGCGAGCTGCCGTTCGGCCTGCTTCGCGGCGGCCTGGACCTGCGCCCAGGTGCTGGAGACGGGGTCGAAGGTGCTCTCGGCGAGCACGCCTGCACCGCGGGCGACGGCTTCGGCGGCGGCGCGGTTCGTCGACGGCGCGATGTCGATGTGGAAGCGACCGGTGACTGGGTCGAACCACAGGCCGGCGTAGCCGGTGCCGAGGGCGCTCTGGAGTTCGCCCGCGATGTTCCCGGCGCTGCTCTGCGTCTGCAGGTCGAGTGCGGCCTGCGCCGTCGATATGTGCTGTTCGGCGGCGAGGCCCCCCGCGAGCGAGGACGCCCCGGTGACGGCGGCGCCGGTTTCGACGAGCGGCGGAGGCGCCGCAGCGGCCGGCATCGCGCCCAGCAGCGACCAGGCCAGCACCGCCAGCGCCATACGCACGGCGCGTCGCAGTCCTCGCGAGCCCCCGGCGTCGGCGTCGTGAGCCTGTTCGTCCTCGCTTCTCGTCATGTCCAGCCCTCCTCTGGAAGGCCGGTGCGCTTGGTCCCCGGCCGTCCCCCGATGACAGTGTGTGCAGACAATTGTCGTCACAACGTCGCCGAAATTTCGACACGTGTCTCTGACTCCGACGGCATCGGGGGCGACCGGGACCGCCCCGCGAGGTGCGCCGGTCGGTGCCCCAGGGATCGGGGGAACCGCAGCCCGGCCCGCGTGGCGGGTCAGCCGCGGGGTGCGTCAGAGCGCGGTCGTGCGAGCGCGCGCGGCGCGGACCTGTCCGCACGCGCCGGCCGATGGCGCAAGGTCGGGCGCGACCCGCGTCCTGGCGCTAGGAGGGACCCGGCGCGATCGCCGCAGGACGGCGGCCGGCGATCAACGCGAGCCCGCCCGCGGCGACCGCGCGCCAAGCGGCCGACTCCACCGGGCGCGAGCGCCGGAACAGCGCGAGCCGGGGCGCACTCACCGCGATCGCGAGTGCGCCGAACAGCGCGCGTTGCGGACGCGACAAGTGCGCGTCGGCGTAGTGCAGCATGCCGTGGTGGACCGAGCGAATCCGTTCGCTCTTGCTCCATTGCGCGAAGGTGCCGCCGCCGATGTGCCGGAACACCGCCCCTGGTACGTAGAGCACGGTGCCCTCGCGGGCGAGGCGGCACAGAAGGTCCGAGTCCTCGAACCAGAACCAGAATCGCTCGTCGAACCCGCCGACACGCGCGAGCGCGTCGCGGCGGACGAGCAGCGCGGCGGCTGCGGGCTGCTCGACCTCTTGGACGCCGGCGGAGTCGTAGGCGCCCCCGTGATAGGCGCGCGTGACCGGGTTGCCGGGCCAGAGCTCCTCGAGTCCGAGGATGATGACTGCGAGGCTCAGCAGAGAAGGAAAGCGCCGCGGCTGGTAGGCGGCCTGCGTGACACCGGTGTCCGGATCGACGAGCCGGCCGCCGGCGGCGACCGCGCGCGGCTCAGCGAGGAGGGTCGCGACGAGCGTCGCGATCGCGCCAGGGGTCGCGACGATGTCTGAGTTCAGAAGCAGGATCAAAGGAGCGTTGCCGGCAGTGACCGCGCGGTTGTTCGCGGCGGCGAAGCCGAGCTCCTCGCCGGCCTCCACCACCGTGCAGAGCTCCTGCAGGCGGTCGCCGGCCGCGCTCGCCTCGGCGCCGGCGTTGTCGAAGACGATCGGTGTCGCGGGCTGGTAGTCGATCGCCTCGACGCAGCCGAGCGTCATGTCGGCCATGTCCGCGGACACGATCACGACGTCGAGAGGCTCGCGGGCCGCGCCCGACGCGGGGAGCGTCGAAGGGTCGGTCTGTAGCTTGTCGGCCTGCATATGAGCCCATCATCCCCCATGGAGGACGCTCACCTGCCGCCTTCGAGGCCCGAGGCGCGGCTCACGATCGCGATCGCGACATACAACGGGCGCCGGCTCCTCGAGGTCGCGCTGCCATCGCTCGCGCGGCAGACGTTCCGGGATTTCAACGTTGCCGTCATCGACGACGCGTCGACCGACGACACCGTGACCTGGCTCGGCGAGCATTGGCCAGAGGTCGAGATCGTCCGGCACGAGCGCAACCGCGGCGTCACGGCGGCGCTCAACACGTGCCTGAGCGTCGCGCACACGCCGCTGGTCGGCCTGTTCAACAACGACATCGAAGCCGATCCCCGCGCGCTCGGGGAGCTGGTGGCGGCGCTCGACGCCCACCCCGAGTCGGGCTGGGCCGGTGCGAAGCTGCTCGACTTCCGGGAGCGCGACCGGATCGACGGCGCGGGGGACGTGTTCACCTGGGCGGCGACGGCGGGCCGGCGCGGGCACGGCGAGCGCGATCGCGGGCAGTACGACGAACCACGCGCGATCTTCGGCGCCTGCGGCGGGGCGGCCGTCTACCGGCGCGAGGCGCTCGACGACGTCGGCCCACTCGACGACGACTTCCACGCGCTGTACGAGGACGTGGATTGGAACCTGCGCGCGCAACTGGCCGGCTACGGCTGCCGCTACGTGCCGACGGCGGTCGTCTACCACATGGGCAGCGAGACGATCGGGCGCGGCCTGACGGACTTCACCCGCTACCGGCTGCTGCGAAACGGCGCCTGGATCGTCGTCAAGGACCTGCCGCTGGGAGCGATCGTCAGGCACGCGCCGCAGCTCGCGCTCGGCCAGCTCGCGCATCTCGCGGTGGCGGTCAGGGACCGGAAGGTCAGTGTGTGGCTGCGGGCGATGCGCGACGCGGCGCTGGCGTGCCCGCGGATGCTGCGCAAGCGTCGCGCGGTGCAGGCGCGGCGGCGGATCAGCGTGCGCGAGCTGGAGCTCGTGGTCGGGCGGGACGGGGGACGCCTGCGTTAGCCGGGCGCGGCGCGCATCCGCCGTGCGAACAGCTCGCGCACCTCGGGCGGAAAGCGCCCCACCATCCGCAGCGCGAGGAAATAGAGGACGCTCGCGACGAGCGCCCCGATGATCGGATGGACCGGCAGCAGCAGGCCGGCTGCGACGGCGATGCCCGCAGCAGCGCCCACGAGCACCGCGTGATCCACGCGCAGCGACACGCCGGGCGCCGCGCGGCGCAGCAGCACCGCCTGGCTCAGCGCCAGCCCTACCTCCGCGACCACGGCGGCGATAGCCGCCCCGCGCGCTCCGAGCGGCGGCGCCAGCGCGAGCGTGAGGACGGCCGAGATCACGAGCGCGCCGATGTTCGAGACCAGCACCTCGCGATAGCGGCGCAGCGTCAGCAGCGATATCCCGCAGGCGACACCGACGAAGTTGGCCAGCAGCGCCACGACCTGGATGCGCAGCACCCCGATCGCCGGGTCGGCTTTGTGCGCGGCGAGCACGTGAATCCCGAATGGGGCGCCGATCTCGAGGCACACCACCAGCCACGCGCCGGCGATCAGCGCGAGCTCGAAGATTCGGCTCGTCGCGCTCTCGAAGCGATCGCGATCGTCGCGGTGCGCCCTTGCGAGGATCGGGAAGGCGGCGCTGATCACGAGCCCCGGCACGCCGATCAGCACTTCCGTGATGCGAAAAGAGGTCGAGAAGTACCCGGTCTGGAGCGCGCTCGCGACGATCGACATCAGGACGATCGAGATGCGGAAGTACACGATGTTGACGGCGCCGATGATCGCCCAGGGCACAGACTCGCGCAGCAGGCGCCACCAGCGCCGCAGGTGGAAGCTCGGGACGAAGCTCATCTCGCTGCGCACGAGCGGCACGGTGAACAGCAGCGACACGGCCGAGGCGGGGATGGCGACGGCGATCAGCGGGAGCAGCCCCGCGCCGGCGAGCACGAGCGCGACGAGCATCGCGACGTTGAACGTCTGGCGCACGAGTTCGGCCGCGGAGACCCAGCCGAATCGCAGCTGCGCCTGCAGCGTCACCGCCATCAGGCTCTGCTGCAGCTGGAGCACGAGGCCGATGCCCGCCAGGAACGTGCCGAGCACGAGGGTCGAGCCGTAGCCGACGACGGCGGCGAAGGCGACGACGAGGCCGACCCCGGCCAGGGTGAGAACGATCCGGATCCCGATCGCGGCGCGGATCATCTCGTCGCGCTCCGCCCGCTCGAGGGTGGCGTATTCGCGAAGCACGACGGTGTTGAGCCCGCCCTCGGTGAAGCCCGCGACGATCGTGACGAGCGAGACGACGATCGTGTATCGGCCGAACTGCGAGACGCCGAGGTGGCGGACGAGCAGGGGCGCCGACACGAGCGACATGAGGACACCCAGCACGTAGGCGGAGCTGCGCATTGCGCTTCCGCGCAGGGCGGCCGGACCGGCGTCGCTCGTGTCCAGGAGATCCGGCTCGGCTGTCTCGGGCCGGCCGACCGCCTCCGCGCCCGGCTCCAGAGGGGTCATCTCCGGGAATGCTATCCGCGCCCGCAGCGCCTCCGTCTCAGCGCTCGTGGACGACGACGGAGCCCGAGGCGCCCGTGGCATACGGGTAATCGCCCTCGGCCTGCGAGACCGCGCGGAAGCCGTAGCGCAGCGGTCCGGGGAACCTGAAGCGATAGGAGGCGTGGAAGTGTCCGTGCCGGTCCGCGCGCACCACGTCGAACTCGATCCAGCCGGACTGCCCGGAGCGCGCCTCCAGCACGACGAGCTTGCCGCTCGCGGGGAACGGTCCGCCGCGCAGGCGGCCGCTGAAGCGGATGCGGTGGCCGACGCTCACCGTGCGCGGAGTGATCGACAGGCTCACGCCGGCGCGCACAGCGAGCGTCAGCGAGGCGATCGCGGCCGGCGTCGTTGCGGTGCTCGTGCTGCGGTAGGCGAAGCGGAGCGCCGACGATGCGGCTCCCTTGGGGATGTGCAGGGCGAAGGCACCGGTTGCGCTCGTGCGGACCGGAGCGAGCGCGACGGTGTGGGAGCCGGCAGCGGCGGGCGTCGAGCTGACTTCGATCGAAGCTCCCTGGATCGGCGCTCCCGCAGGGGTCGTCAGCTGCCCGCTCGCCTCGGCGGCGCGCCCGTAGGGAAGTTCGAGCCGCCGCCCGCGCGCGCCGACCCATCCTGCGCGCAGGACGGCGGGCGAGCTCGCGTTCGTCCCGTTCGGGACCGGGACAGGGCCGGCGGGCGCGGGCGCAGTTCCGGCGCCTGCGCCTGCGCCTCCTCCGCCGCCGGGCGAGCTCCCGGCATTGGCCACGACGATCTCGCGGTCGAGCACGACCGCCGAGTTCCCGGCGGCATCGAGCACGGTGACGACGAGATGGTGCGCGCCGTTCGTGAGGGCCGTCGTGTCGAGCCCGACATCGGCGCTAAGGGAGCGCAGGCACGGTTCGACGTAGAGGAAGGCGTGGAGGCCGTCGGCCGTCTGCCCGACGTCGCGGCAGCGGCCGCCGTTTTCATCGAGCGGCACCGTCTGCACGAGCTGGCCGTCGACGCTGATCTGGGCGGCGTAGACGCCGGCGCCGGGATCGGTCGCCGTGAACGTGAGGTCGGCGGTGCCGGAGACGGTCGCGGCGGTCGCGAGCTCGCCGGCGGGCGCGGATGCCGCCGGGCCCTGTCCCTGTTCGAGGGTGATGTCGGAGGCGTAGATGTAGACGACGGCGGCGTAGTTGTTGGCGTCGCCCTGGGCTTCCTTGCATTTGTATTCGGAAACGCCGCCACAGGCTGCGACGGCGTACAGGGCCGAGCCACGATTCGCCGCGGGGACTTCGACGCGATTGCCTGGGGCGAGGGGAACGCCGGGCACCCCGAGGCCCGACGTGCAGCCCAGTGCGTAGACACATTCCTCGAAGACCGACGGCTTAGTCGGTCCGGCCAACCAGAACTCGTACGTGGCGTTCACCGCCGCTCCCCCGTCCGCGTCGCCCGCCCGCCACAGCACCGCGTTCGCGATCCGCTCGCCTTCGGGCGCCGCGAAAGCCCACGTCGCCGAGTCGGTGTTCGCGAGGCGAGCGGCCTGGTCCCCGAGCGCCGCCGTCAGAGCGCCATCCGGCTGCGAGCACGTGTCTTCCGCGAAGGCATACGTGCCGACCTTCGCCCCGCTCCACCCATCCGCCGGCGCGCTCTGCCCGTCCGGCATCCGGCACCCGTACACATGAAACTCACCCGCCATCGCGCGCCCGCCCCACAGCGCAACCGCGAGCGCAGCCAGCAGCGCGCTCGCCAAGAGCCTTCTCGACATCCAATTTCCCGTGTGTTGTCACCCCGCGGCCGTGGCCGCCCTGCGCGCGGGATCACATCCAGACCCGTCCTCATCGTCAACGGGAATCGAGACCGGTGCAGCAAACGTCGGGGGGGAGACGCGCCAACGTGTCTCCCACTCCTCCCCTCTCAGAGCGCGAGCTCGACGGGCAGCTTCTCCAGCCCGTAGATCCCCGACACCGTCCCGAAGTCGGGCTCGCCCGCGAGCGCCAGCTCGCCGATGCGCGAGGCGAGGAACGTCAGCCCCTCCTGCAGCTCGAGCCGCGCGAGGTTCGCCCCCAGGCAGTAGTGCACCCCCGCCCCGAACGTCAGCGCCCGCGCGCTCCCCCGCTCCGCCGCGATGTCGAACTCCTCCACGCCCGCACCGTCGATGTCGCGGTTGCCGGTGAACGCGCACACCATCACCACCGTCCCCTCCGGGAAGGTCACGTCGCGGTAGGTCAGCTCCTCGAGAACGATCCGCGCGGTGAACGGCGTGATCGGCTCGTAGCGGAGCCCCTCCTCCACCGCCGCCGCCGCCAGCTCCGGCCGCTCGCGCAGAAGCTGCCACTGCTCCGGTCGTTCCGCGAGCAGCCTGATCGTGTGCGCGAGCTGGCTCTGGCTCGTATCGACGCCGCCCACGAGCACGTTGAACACGAGGTTGATGCACTCGACATCCGACAACCGATCGCCCTCCTCCTCCGCCGCGATCAGCTTCGAGATCAGGTCGTCGCGCGGATCGCTCCGCCGCGCCCGCACGAGCCCCTCGGCGTAGTCGTAGAACTCCGCCACCGCCTGCTCGATCCCCCCGCGCTCGCTCGCCATGCTCGCCGCGTCGAACTGCTTCTGAATCCAGTACGACCAGTGGTGCAGCCGCGGCGCGTCGCTCAGCGGCGCCCCCATCACCTCGGCGATCACGAGCGAGGGATAGGGCTTCGCAAACGCCTCGACGAACTCGCAGCGCACCCGCCTGCCGCTCTCGCCGTCCCCGTTCCGCCCCGCCACCGCGGCCGCGAGCAGCTCCTCCAGGAAACCGCGCATCGCCGGCCGGTAGCGCTCGACCGCCCGCGGCGAGAGCGCAGGGTTCACGAGGCTGCGCAACCGCGAGTGATCAGCGCCGTTGATGTGCAGGATGTTCCGCTTCATCTCCTCGTACAGCGGCCCATGGGTGACCCCGAAGATCTCCGCGATCTTCATCCCCGGGAACTCGGCCGACCGCGTCCGCAGGAAGAACTCGCCCGCCTCGCGGTCGAGCACCATGTAGCCGAACGGCGCCTGCACGAGCCAGCCGTGCGAGCGTGCCTCGGCCATCGCCGCGTGGAACCTCTCCCCGCTCAGCGACGGGTCGGTGTGGTCGAACGCCGGCAGCTCGAGATCGGCGACGAGCGGCATCGGCCGACCCTACCTCGCGAGCTTCTTGCCGGGGTTGAGCAGGCCCTTCGGATCGAACGCCTGCTTGACCTGCTCGTGCAGCTCGACCGCCCGCGGCGCCCACTGCCGCGCGAGCCACCCCCGCTTCAGCACCCCGACGCCGTGCTCCCCGGCGATCGAGCCGCCGAGACCCGCGACCAGCTCGAACAGGCCGTCCATGACGGCATCGGCGGCATCGAGCTCGCCGTCGTCCTCGGGATCGACGAGCACCGTCGCGTGCACGTTCCCCTCCCCCCCGTGTCCCCACGCGCACGGACGCAGCCCGAGCCGCGCGGCGATCTCCTCGAAGCCCTGCAGGCAGTCGCCCAGCCGCTCGACCGGCACGACCACGTCGCCGCTCACCTTCGCCCCCCGCGCCGCGGTGACAACCGGATTGATCCCGTCCCGCCAGCGCCACAGCGCCGCCGCGTCCTCGTGGTCGTGGCAGGCGAGCGCCTCCCCGTCGAACAGCGAGAGCAGCTCGCTCCGCTGCGCCTCCGCCTCCCCCCGCGTTCCGTCGACCTCGACGACCAGCGCGAAGCCCGCACCGGGCGGCAGCGCCTCGGCGCCCGGATAGGACCGCGCCGCGATCTCGAGCGTCGCGCCATCGAGGAAGTCGAGCACCGCCGGCCGCACGCCCGCGGCCAGCACCGTCTTGATCGCCTCGCACCCAGCCGCACGGTCGCCGAACACGAGCACCTGCGCGAGCGCCGCCTCCGGGGCCGGGAGCAGCCGTAGCCGCACGGCCGTGATCACCCCGAGCGTGCCCTCGGAGCCGATCAGGAGGTCCTTGAGGTCATAGCCCGCCACGTCCTTGCGGATCCAGCCGCCGACCTCGACCAGCTCGCCGGGGGCGAGCACCGCCTCGACCCCCGTCACCCACGACCCTGTCACCCCGTACTTCAGCGCGTGCGGACCGCCCGCGTTCGTCGCCACGTTGCCCCCGATCTGCGACTGCTCGGACCCCCCCGGGTCGGGCGCGAACATCAGCCCGTTCTCGCGCGCCAGCCGCTGCACGTTGCGCGTCGTCACGCCGGCCTCCGGCAGCATCCGCCACAGCTCGGGCTCGAGCGCACGCACCGCACGCAGACGCTCCAGCGAGAGCACGACGCCGCCGTCGACCGGCACAGCCCCGCCGACGAGCCCGGTCCCGCCGCCGCGCGGCACGATCGCCACGTCGTGCTCATAGCACCAGGCGACGACCCCCGCGACCTCCTCCGCGCTGCCCGGCAGCGCGACCGCTTCGGCTGCCCCCGCGACCCCCCGCCCGCCACTCGCATCGCGGTTGTAGGGCGAGCCGGGGCTCGCCTCGAGCACGTGCTCGGCGCCCAGCAGGCTGCTCAGCTCGGATCTCAGGGCGTCGCGACGCATGAGTGCGACCGTATTGAACCCGCGCACCCGCGCCCCCGCAACTACGATCTAGGTGATGGCAATCGCCCCGCAGCGCCCCGACGGACCGCGCGAGGACAGCACATTGCGCGAGCACGACGGCGCGTTCACGACCCTCTCCGGCGCCCCGATCGACGCGCTCTACACGCGCGAGGACCTCGCCCCCGGCGCCGGCGAGGGGGGACCCGAGGACCCGATCGGCCGCCCGGGTGCCTACCCCTACACGCGCGGCATCCACGAGAGCATGTACCGCGGGCGGCTGTGGACGATGCGCCAGTTCGCGGGCTTCGGCACGAGCGAGGAGACGAACGAGCGCTTCCACTACCTCCTCGACCACGGCCAGACGGGGCTCTCCACCGCGTTCGACATGCCCTCGCTTATGGGCCACGACTCAGACCACCCACGCTCGCTCGGCGAGGTCGGGCGCGAGGGTGTCGCAGTCGACTCGCTCGCGGACATGAAGACCCTCTTCTCCGGCATCGATCTCGGCTCCGTCTCGGTCTCGATGACGATCAACGCCCCCGCCGCGATCATGCTCGCCTACTACGTCGTCGCCGCCGAGCAGGGCGGCAGCGCGAACGGCCCGACCCACGCGGTCGCGCCGGACCAGCTCTCGGGCACGATCCAGGCGGACATCCTCAAGGAGTACATCGCGCAGAAGGAGTGGTGCTTCCCGATCGACCCGGCGATGCGCCTGTGCGGGGACATGATCGAGTGGTGCTCGCACCGGATGCCGCGCTGGCACCCGATCTCGATCTCCGGCTACCACATCCGCGAGGCCGGCTCCACCGCCCAGCAGGAGCTCGCGTTCACACTCAAGGACGGCCTCACCTACGTCGAGCAGGCCGTCGAGCGCGGCCTCGAGGTCGACGACTTCGCCCCCCGCCTCTCCTTCTTCTTCAACGCCCAGATCGACTTCTTCGAGGAGATCGCCAAGTACCGCGCGGCTCGGCGCATCTGGGCGCGCGAGCTACGCGAGACGTTCGGCGCGCGCAACGAGCGCTCGTGGCAGATGCGCTTCCACACGCAGACCGCCGGTGTCAGCCTGACCGCCCAGCAGCCGCTCAACAACATCGTCCGCACCGCGATCGAGGCGCTCGCCGCCGTGCTCGGCGGCACGCAGTCGCTGCACACGAACTCCTTCGACGAGGCGCTCGCGCTCCCGACCGAGGAGGCCGTGAAAGTCGCCCTGCGGACCCAGCAGGTGATCGCGCACGAGACCGGCGTGACGAACACCGTCGACCCGCTCGGCGGCAGCTGGTTCATCGAGGCGCTCACCGACCGCATGCAGCAGAGCGCCTACGACTACTTCAAACGGATCGACGAGCTCGGCGGCATGGTCGCCGCCGTCAAGCTCAACTACCCCCAGCGCGAGATCGCCGACGCCGCGTTCGCGCTGCAGCAGGAGATCGACGCGGGCGAACGGATCGTGGTCGGCGTCAACAGCTTCGCCGCGACCGACGAACAGCCAATCCCGACACTGCGCGTCGACCCCGCGCTGGAACGCAAGCAGGTCGGCCGCCTGGAGGCGACGCGCGCCGCCCGCGACAGCGCCGCCGTCGAGCGCACCCTCGCCGCCCTGCGCGAGGACGCCGCGCACGCGGATCGCAACCTGATGGACCCTCTGATCGAGTGCGCGCGCGCGAACGCCACCGAGGGCGAGATCGTCGAGTCGCTGCAACAGGTCTTCGGCGACTACGCCGAGACGCCCGTCTTCTGACGGCTCGCGTCCGTCAAAGCGCCCCGCCCGGGCAGGAATCTTCGGCGCCGCTTACGAAACTCCACGTTTGGGCCGGTGTCAGAAAACACGGGCCGACACGTCAAGAACGCACCGGAGCAGCCAAATCAGACATCGCCTCACCGCCTCAATGCTCGCGCCGCTGTGCGCGTGCGCCGTCGCCTGCGCGTCGGCCCCCGCCGCGCGCGCCTCGGGCGTGATCATCTCGCCCCTGCCCGGCAGCGCCGAGGCGATGCCGTCCACGCAGATCAGCTTCCTCGGCGCGCGCGCCGGCTCGCTGAGCCACGTCGTGGTCCTCGGCTCGGTCACGGGCGCGCACCGCGGCCACCTGCGCCCCTACGCCTCCGCGACCGGCGCCTCGTTCATCCCGCACCGCGCGTTCGCCGCGGGCGAGCGGGTCAACGTGCACGCCCTGTGGACCCCCGCGGCCGGACGCCGCGTGCGGCTGTCGACGAGCTTCACGGTCGCGCGCCCGGCGAGCGTCCCGTTGGCCGAATTCCCCGCCACGCCCGGCACCGCCGCCGACGTCCAGGGCTTCGCCTCGGCACCGGCGCTGCACCCGCCCGCCGTCACCGTCCACCAGGCCGCGACCGCAGCCGGCGCCCGCGGGGACCTGTTCGCCACACCGTTCCTCGGGCCAGGGCAGTGGGGTCCGATGATCTTCACGGGCGAGGGCCAGCTCGTCTGGTTCCACCCGCTCCCGGCCGGGCAGGACGCCGCCGACCTGCGCACGCAGGACTACCTCGGCCGCAACGATCTGACGTGGTGGCAGGGACGCACGATCACGCTCGGGTACGGACTCGGCGAGGACGTGATCGCGGACGCCAACTACCGCACGGTCGCCGTCGTGCACGCGGGCAACGGCCTGCGGGCGGACGAGCACGAGTTCACGATCACCCCGTCGGGAGCCGCGTTCATAACCGCATACAGCCCGGTGCAGGAATCGCTCGCCCCGGTCGGCGGCGCCTCCTCGGGCATCGCCGTCGACTGCGCGGTCCAGGAGGTGGACGTGCGCACCGGCCTCGTGATGTGGGAATGGCACAGCCTCGGCCACGTCCCCATCACCGAGTCCTACTCCAAGCCACCCGCCTCGCCGACCGGCGCCTACGACTACTTCCACGTCAACTCGGTCGCCTCCGACAGCCACGGGAACCTGCTCGTCTCCGGCCGCAACACCTCTGCGATCTACGAGATCGACCACCACACCGGCGCCGTGACATGGCGGCTCGGCGGCAAGCGCAGCTCGTTCGCGCTCGGCCCGGGCGTCGCCTTCGCCTACCAGCACGACGCCACCTGGTTCGCCCCCGACGAGGTGGCGCTGTTCGACGACGAGGGCGCGCCGGCCGTCGCCCCGCCCTCGCGCGGGGAGGTCGTGCGCCTCGACGCTGCGAAGCGGACGGCCACGCTGGCGACCTCGCTCGTGCGCAGCGGCGGCGCGCTGACGACGAGCAGCCAGGGCGACCTGCAGGCGCTACCCGGCGGCGGCTGGATGATCGGCTGGGGCGGGCTGCCCAACTTCACCGAATTCGACGCCTCCGGCACGCGGATCTATGACGCGCAGCTGCCGGCCGGCGAGAACAGCTACCGGGTCTACCGCCTGCCGTGGGCCGGCCAACCGACGGAACCCCCGGCGCTCGCGGTCATCGGCGGCATCGCGTACGCGAGCTGGAACGGGGCCACGACCGTCGCCTCGTGGCAGCTGCTGTCCGGACCGAGCGCCGACCATCTGCTAGCCGGCGCAACCGTGCCGGCTAGCGGCTTCGAGACCGCGATGCCCGCGCCTCCAGGCGCCGTCTACGCCGTCCGCGCGCTGTCGGCCGCGGGCCACGTGCTCGCCACCTCGAAGGCCACGGGCCCGAGCGCGTGAGCTCGCGGCTCCGAGGCGCCCGCCGCGCCGCGCTCGCGCCCGCGGTGCTCGCCGCGGTCCTGGGTGCGATCTGCACGGGTGGCCTCGCCTCCGCCGCTGCGGCCACCCACAAGGTCCCCGCCTCCCCGCGCTGCACGCCCTCGCGGCTGAACACCTCTGACGTGCTCCCGGGTACCTCGCTCGCGGTCTCGCCCGTGCCCGATTCCTACGACGCCCCGCCGGCGACACAGATCAGCATGGTGGGCGTGCCCTCTTCCGAGATCGCCTCCGTGCGAGTCAGCGGCTCGAGCACCGGCGGCCACGGCGGGAAGCTCCGCGCGTACTCACAGGGCGACGGCGCCAGCTTCGTCCCCTCCTCGCCGTTCGCGGCGGGAGAGACCGTCACCGTCTCCGGCACCCTGCGTACGCCGGGTCACGCGACCCCCTTCAGGTTCCACTTCGTGACCGCGCACGAGGACGTGATCCCCTACGCCCCTGGCGTGCATCGCATCGCCGATCCGAATGAGAAGCAGCACTTCCACTCCGCCCCGCTGCTGGAACCGCCGCTGATCACCGTCACCGCGCGCTCGCCCCAGACCGCCCCCGGCTATCTGTTCGCGAGCCCCTACAACGGCCCCGGGCCGAGCGGGCCGATGATCTTCGACGAATCGGGCAGCCTCGTGTGGTTCGCGCCGGAGCCCGCCGGGACAGAAGCGACGAACCTGCAGGTCCAGCAGCTCGGCGGCCGGCCGGTGCTCACGTGGTGGCAGGGCTACATCCCCGCGCAGGGCTTCGGCGAGGGCGAAGACATCATCCTCAACGCGGCCTACAAGCCGGTCGGCCGTGTCCACGCCGGCAACGGGCTGAAGGCTGACCTCCACGATTTCCACATCACCCCGCAGGCGACCGCCCTGGTCACCGTCTTCAACCCGGTCCAGTGCAACCTGTCGGGCTTCGGCGGCCCCGCGACCAGCGCCGTCACCGACTCGATCTACCAGGAAATCGACCTGAACACGGGACTCGTGCGGCGCGAATGGCACAGCATCGACCACGTCCCGTTCGGCGACTCCTACAACAGCCCGGCGTCGGCGACCTCAGAATGGCCGTTCGACTTCTTCCACCTCAACTCGCTGCAGCAGATCCCGGGCGAAGCGATGCTGATCTCGGCTCGCAACACCTGGACCGTGTACGAGCTCGACACGGCGACGGGGCAGATCGCGGAGCGGATCGGGGGCAAGCACTCCGACGTGGCGATCCCGGGCGGCGCCGGCACCGCCTTCCAGCACGACGCGACGCTGCTCCCGAACGGGACGATCAGCATCTTCGACAACGGCGCCGAGCCGAAGGTCCACACGCAGTCGCGCGGTCTCGTCGTCTCACTCCCGAGCGGCTCGACGACCGAGGCGCTGATCGCCGAATACCGCCACCCCTCACCGCTGCTGTCCGGGAGCCAGGGCGACATCCAGCAGCTCGAAAACGGCGATGAGTTCGTCGGCTGGGGCTCTGAGCCCTACTTCTCCGAGTTCGGCTCCGGCGGCCAGCTGCTGTTCGACGCCCACATGCAGGGCTCCTACCAGTCCTACCGTGCCTACCGCTTCCCCTGGACCGGCGCCCCGACGAGCCGCCCCGCGATCGCCGCCGGGCCGCGGAGCAAGACGGCTCCGGTGACCGTGTTCGCGAGCTGGAACGGCGACACCCGCACCGCCACCTGGCAGCTGTTCGCCGGCGGCTCGCCGACGTCGCTGAAGCTCGTCGCCAGCGCCGCACGCAGCGGCTTCGAGACGGCGATCCAGAGCCCGGGGGCCGCGCCGTGGGTCGCCGTGCGCGCCCTCGACGCGAGCGGCCGCATCATCGGCGCCTCGCTCGCGATCCCGGGCTAGAGAGACTGGCTCCGGCCGCCCGGCCCGATCGCTAGCCTAGGCCCCGTGAGTGGCACGCCCCCTCCCGCTTCGGCCCCGAAGGTGCGCCTTCGCCGCCGCACCCTGCACGGGCACCGCGTGGCCTACCGCGAGGCCGGGCGCGGCCCGGTCATCGTCCTGATCCACGGGATCACATCCGAATCGCGCACCTGGAGCCGCGTGCTCCCCTACCTCGCGCGGCGCTTCACGGTGATCGCGCCCGACCTACCGGGCCATGGCGGCTCGGACAAGCCGCGCGGCGACTACTCGCTCGGGGCCCACGCGAGCACGATCCGCGACCTGCTCGTCTCGCTCGGCCACGAGCGCGCGACGTTCGTCGGGCACTCGCTGGGCGGGGGAGTGGCGATGCAGCTCTCCTACCAGTTCCCCGAGCTGTGCGAGCGCCTCGTGCTCGTCGACAGCGGCGGCCTCGGACGCGAGGTCAGCCCGCTGCTGCGAGCAGCCTCCCTGCCCGGCTCCGAGTACGTGATCCCCCTGCTCTCGGCGACGCGGGTGCTGCAGGCGGGCACGCTCGCCGCCGGCCTGCTCTCGCGCGTCGGACTGCAGCCGGCGACCGACGTGCGCGAGATGGCCCGCGGGCAGGCGACTCTGACCGATCCGAACGCCCGCGCCGCGTTCATCCACACGCTGCGCGCGGTCGTGGACGGCGGCGGCCAGCGGGTCGCGGCCTCCGACCGGCTGTACCTCGCCCGCCACGTCCCGTTCATGCTCGTCTGGGGCGAGCGCGACACGATCATCCCGGTCGCCCACGCGCGCGCCGCCCACCGCCACGTCGACGGCAGCCGCCTCGAGGTCTTCCGCCGCTCCGGCCACTTCCCCCAGCTGGACGAGCCGGAGCGGTTCATCGACGTGCTCGTGGACTTCGTCGAGTCGACGGCGCCCGCCGCGGTCGATCTGGCCGAGTGGCGCGAGCTGCTTGCGCGCGGCGGCGAGCTGCGTGCGCGCGACAAACGCGCGCGGCGGGACGCCGCAGCGGCCACCGGCTGAGGCGTCGGCGGGATCATCCTCGCCCTGCGCGGGGCGTGATGCCGCGCGCCGGCGAGATGTCGGACTCTCGGACCCAGATGAATCGATCTTCTTCTCGGCGGTCCCGCCGAGAAGAGTCGACTTTCATCTGGCTATCTGACCTCCAGTACGACCTTCCCCAAAGCCCGCCGCTCATCCAGGCACCGCAACGCCCCCGCCGCGTCCTCGAACGCGAACCTCTCGCCCACGATCGGGCGCACGAAGCCATCGCTGATCATGTTCTCGATCGCGGCACCGACCTCGCGGTTCAACTGCGGCTTGCTCATCACGTAGGCGCCCCAGCCGGCGCCGACGACCGAGGTGTTCTTCAGCAGCAGGCGGTTGACCTTGACCTCGGGGATCGAGCCCCCGGTGAAGCCGACGACGAGCAGCCTGCCGTCCTCGCGCAGCGTGCGCAGGCTGTCGGTGAAGCGGTCACCGCCGACCGGGTCCATGACGACGTCGACGCCTCCACCCGAGACCTCCAGCACCTTGTCCTTGAAGCCCTCCACCGACACGACCTCGTCCGCGCCCGCCTCGCGCGCGACGCGCTCCTTCTCGTCGCTCGAGACGACCGCGATCGTGCGCGCGCCGAGCGCCTTGGCGACCTGCAACGTGGCCGTCCCGACCCCGCCGGCCGCGCCGTGCACGAGCACCTGCTCGCCCTGCTGCAGCCGCCCGCGGATCGCCAGGGCAAAGTAGGCCGTGTGGTAGTTGAGGACCAGCGCCGCTCCTTGCGCGTAGTCGAGATCATCGATCAGCGGGAACGTGAAGAACGTGGGCGAGACAGCGGTCTCGGCGAATCCGCCGATGCCGCAGAAGGCGGCGACGCGGTCGCCCTCCTTGACCGTCGCGCCCGCCGGGGCGCTGCGCACGACACCTCCCACCTCGCTCCCCGGAACGAACGGAAGCGGCGGTTTCATCTGGTACTGGCCGCGGGTCTGCAGCAGGTCGGGGAACGCCACACCCGCGGCGTGGACCTCCACCAGGACGCCCTCGCCGGGGGTCATCATGTGCGAGGGCTCAGGCTCGGGAAGCTCGACCATCGCGAGCGCGCTGTCGGGCCCGCTCTCCTCGACTATCTGGATCGCTCTCATGGCGCGGCATTATGGCCATATTCCGCGCGACGGTGCGCGAGGCGGGCACGATCCGCCGCTCGGCGCACGCCCACGCGCCGGTCAGCTGGCGGATCGCCCACCGCTGCGCCGACGGGTGCCGGCCGCGAGGCAGCCGTCCGCCGCGCCGCTCACTCGGCGCTCGACGGCGCCCACAGGTTCACGCCGCCCTCCCGCGCGTGCTCGTCGATCGCCGCGAGCTCCTCCGCGCTGAAGTCCAACCGCGCGAGCGCGGCGACGTTCTGCTCGAGCTGCGCGACGCTGCTCGCGCCGAGCAGGGCTGATGTCACGCGCTCGTCGCGCAGCACCCAGGCGATCGCGAGCTGCGCGAGCGTCTGGCCGCGCCCGCGAGCGATCTCGTTCAGGGCACGGACGCGCGCCAGGTTCTGCTCGGTGATCAGCTCCTTCGAGAAGTAGTTGCCGCGGCTCACGCGCGAGTCGGGCGAGACGCCGTCGAGGTAGCGGTCGGTGAGCAGGCCCTGCGCGAGGGGCGAGAACACGATCGCCCCGGCGCCTTCGCGCTCGAGGACGTCGAGCAGGCCGTCCTCGATCCAGCGGTTGAGCAGCGAGTAGGAGGGCTGGTGGATCAGCAGCGGCGTTCCGAGGTCGCGCAGGATCGCCGCGGCCTGCTCGGTGCGCTCGGGGCCGTACGAGGAGATGCCGGCGTAGCGCGCCTTGCCGCTGCGCACGGCCGCGTCGAGCGCGCCCATCGTCTCCTCCAGCGGCGTCTCCGGGTCGTAGCGGTGCGAGTAGAAGATGTCGACGTGGTCGAGGCGCATGCGCGCGAGGCTCTGCTCGAGGCTCGCGAGCAGGTACTTGCGCGAGCCCCACTCGCCGTAGGGCCCGGGCCACATGTCGTAGCCCGCCTTCGTCGAGATCACAAGCTCGTCGCGATACGGGCGCAGGTCCTCGTCGAGGATGCGCCCGAAGTTCTTCTCTGCGCTCCCGTACGGCGGCCCGTAGTTGTTGGCGAGGTCGAAGTGGGTGATGCCGAGGTCGAAGGCGCGGCGGAGGATCGCGCGGCTGTCGGCGAGCGGGCGGTCGTCGCCGAAGTTCTGCCAGAGGCCGAGCGAGATCAGGGGCAGGCGCAGGCCGCTGCGGCCACAGCGGCGGTAGGACATCGCGCCGTCGTAGCGGGCGGCGTCGGCGACGTAGCGGGTCGGGCCGAGCTCGGCGTTGTAGGTCATCGTTCGAAGGCCGGCTGCCGCCGCCGGGCGCCGTTGCGGGAGTCGACGGCCACCCAGGCGTAGGCGCCCAGCGCCGCCGCCGTCAGCAGCACCGCCGGCCAGGCACCGGCCAGCAGTCCGAGCACATGCGAGAGGACGAACGCGGCGAAGCCCGCCACCGCGAGCCGGGCCGCAGCACGCGCGCCACGCCTGACTGCGGCGAGCCAAACGGTTATCGCCCCGCAGAGGAGCAGGGCCACCCCGCCGAGCGGGCGCGATCCCGTCGCCGCGACGACTGCCCACCCCGCCACGAGCGAGGCGGCGGCGAACGGAGCGGTCGGCAGCGAACGCATCTTCCCTAACCCTAGTCGGCGGACGCGCCCGGCTGCTCCGGTGCAGCGCCCGCGCCCGCCTCCCCGTGGCGCGGGAGCACGAGCAGCGATCCGCGCGCGTGGCGCTCGAGATAGTCGGAGGTGCTGCCGAGCACGAGCCGCCTGACCGGCCCGTAGCTGCGCGAGCCGACGACGAGCAGGTCGACTTCGCCCGCGAACGCGGCGAGCTCCTCACCCGGGATGCCGTAGACGGCGCGTCCGCGCACGTCGCCGGCGAGCGCGTCCATGCGCTCCTCAGCCTCGTCGACCATGCGCTCGACGGTCGTGCCGTAGGTGGCGAGCGCGAGACCCGAGAACGCCGATGCCGGCACGGCGACGACTTCGAGCGCCAGCACCTCGGAGCGGTTGGGCGCGGCCAGCTCGCGCGCACGGGCGAGCGCCCCCTCGCTCTCGGGCGAGCCGTTGTAGGCGACGCCGATGCGGGCGAGCGGGAACGGGTGCTCCTCGTAGCCGCGGGCGGGGATCGCGACGGCGCACGACGCGCCGTTCAGGGCGCCGCGGGTATCGTCGCCGAGGGCCACGCGGCCGATGAAGCCGCGCGCGGAGGAGCCGACGACGAGCAGATCGGCGTGCACGGTCTCGGCGTGCTGGTGCAGACCGGCCCCGGGCGAAGCGGCCTCGATGCTCGCGAGCTCGGCCGTCACGCCGGCGGCGTCGCGCTCGCGCTCGAGCAGCTGCTCGGACTCGTCGCGCCCGAGCCCCGCACCGTGGCCGCCGGCGGCTCGCAGCGGGCTCGCGCCGCCGGCGCGCACGTGCGTCAGCGTGAGGTGGGCGCCGGAGCCTGCGAGGCGCTGGCTGAAGGCGATCGCGTCGCGACCACCGGAGGTGCCGTCGACGCCGACGATGACTCTCTCGAACACGCGGAGCTCCTGGGATTGGGGTTCTCAGGATCCTAGGACTACCGCGAAGCGCGGCGGGCGTAGGATGAGCACGTGGCCAAAGAGCCGTCCTCCCGCGACGTGAGCGCCGGGCAGCAGCGGCGCGACGCGCATCCGCGGATGCCGCGCGACAAACGGGGCTGGCAGGTGGCGCCGGCGCCCGACGGGCGCGGGATGCCCGAGCAGACTCCCGCCGGGCCGCCGCCCCACCGCCGGGCCGGCTTCTGGTGGTTCGTCGTGATCCTGATCGCCGTCAACTGGATCTCGGTGCTGGCCTTCACGCCGTCCTCGGGCGAACCGCGCGTCACGGTTCCGTTCAGCCCCTACTTCCTCGAACAGGTCAAGGCCGGCCAGGTGGCCTCGATCGCGTCCAAGGGCGACACGGTCCAGGGGCAGTTCAGGGCCAAGCTCGCCTACCCGAACACAAAGGCGACGCCGACGAAGAAGTTCTCCACCGAGGTTCCCACGTTCTGGAACGGCGATCAGCTGTCCGCGTTGCTCCAGGAAAAGCACGTCCAGATCAAGGCCGAATCGACGAGCAGCAGCACATCGCTGCTCGCCGAGCTCCTGCTCGGCTTCGGGCCGACGCTGCTGCTGGTGGGACTGTTCGTGCTGCTCGCGCGACGGGCAGCGGCCGGCGCGGGCGGAATGGGCGCGCTCGGGGCGTTCGGGCGCTCGCAGGCGCGGCGCGTCGACCCCGAGAAGATCCGTGTCACCTTCGACGACGTGGCGGGGATCGACGAGGCGAAGGCCGAGCTCACCGAGATCGTCGATTTCCTGCGAGATCCCCAGCGCTATGGACGTCTCGGCGGGCGCATGCCTCACGGCGTGTTGCTGTCGGGCCAGCCCGGGACGGGCAAGACGCTCCTCGCGAGGGCGGTCGCCGGGGAGGCGCACGCGGCGTTCTTCTCGATCTCGGCGTCCGAGTTCATCGAGGCGATCGTGGGCGTCGGCGCCGCGCGCGTCCGCGACCTGTTCGCGAAGGCGAAGGAGGCGGCGCCGTCGATCATCTTCATCGACGAGCTCGACGCGATCGGCCGCTCGCGCCAGGGTTCGGTATCGGTCACGGGCTCGAACGACGAGCGCGAGCAGACGCTCGACCAGATCCTCACCGAGATCGACGGCTTCGAGTCCTCCGAGGCGGTGGTCGTGCTCGCCGCCACCAACCGCCCCGACGTGCTCGACCCCGCGCTGCTGCGCGCGGGACGCTTCGACCGGCGCGTGGCGGTGCAGCCGCCCGACCGCGACGGCCGCACGGCGATCCTGCGGGTGCATACGCGCTCGATCCCGCTCGACGACTCGGTCGACCTCGAGGCGCTCGCCTCCTCCACGCCGGGGATGGTCGGCGCCGATCTCGCGAACCTCGCGAACGAGGCCGCGCTGCTCGCCGCGCGACGCGGGCACGAGGCTGTGACGATGAGCGACTTCACCGACTCGCTGGAGAAGATCATGCTGGGCTCCCCGCGCGGGATCGTGCTGAGCCCGGCCGACCGCGAGCGCACCGCCTACCACGAGTCCGGACACGCGCTCGTCGGGATGCTCACGGCAGGCGCGGACCCCGTGCGCAAGATCTCGATCATCCCGCGCGGCATGGCGCTCGGCGTCACGCTCTCCACGCCCGACAGCGACCGCGTGTCCTACACGCTCCCGGAGCTGCGGGCGAAGATCGACGTCGCGCTCGGCGGTCGCGTGGCGGAGGAAATCGTCTTCGGGACCATCACGACGGGTGCCGAGTCGGATATCCAGCAGCTCACGCAGATCGCGCGCCACATGGTGGGGCGCTGGGGCATGAGCGATGCGATCGGACCGATCGCGGTGCTCGGCGAAGACGGCGCCGGACCGTTCCTGCCGGGCGTGAGCGAGACATCCCAGGAGACGCAGCGGCTCGTCGACGAGGAGGTGCGAAAGCTCGTCGAGGACTCCCACCGCGAGGTCACGCAGCTGCTCGGCGACCGGCGCGACCAGCTCGATTCGCTCGCGCACGCGCTGCTCGCGGCGGAGACGCTGGATTCGGCGGACGCCTACGCGGCGGCCGGGCTGCCGGCACCGCGTGAGGAGCCCGCCCCGGCGCCGGTCTGAGGCTCCGCGCGTCCAGCGCGGCGGCGGGAGCGGGTAGCGAGCTGGCGCCCGCGGGCTACGCGGGCACGAGCCGTTCGCGCTCGTCGAGCACGAAGCCGTCGAGTCCGAACCGCTCGGCGAGCAGCGCGGGGACCTGCTCCCGGCGGAGCTCGGTGCGGCTCGAGCCGCCGGGCGTGCGCTCGGTGAGCGCGAGCCCGTCCCAGTCGCTGAGCGTCGTGCGCGAGCCGTCGCGCGCCTGGGTGCTCACGACGAGGCCGGTGACGAACGGCGAGGTGGGGTAGGTGCAGACCCACCAGTTGATCGTCTCGACGTCGATCAGCGGCACCGGGTCGGGGACGAAGCCGTAGAGGTCGGACCAGCCGCCGTCCTCGAACGCCTGCAGCACCAGCTCGGCGCCGCCCTGTACGACGCGGTAGCGCCACCCGGCGATCTCGCGCTCGGAGCCGGGCCCCCACGGCAGCGGCTCGAGCGGCGTGCCGAGACCGAAGCCGACATCGGCGTGCCAGGTCTCGCCGTCGAGCGAGGCGCGCAGGACGAGGTGGCTGCGGGGGCGCGTGACGCCCGCGTCGGCGCCGTAGCGGACGCGGGCGAGGAACATGTCGACCTCGGCGCCGAGCGCGAGCAGCGCCTCGCGCAGCAGCAGGTTCTGCTCGAAGCAGTAGCCGCCGCGGCCGGCCGCCACAAGCTTGTCCTGCAGGGCCCCGCGCGCGAGCGCGACCGGGACGCCGCGTTGGGGATCGAGGTTCTCGAACGGGATCGTGCCGGCGTGCGCGCGGTGCAGCTCGACGATGCCGGGGCGCGAGTCGCAGCCGACACGCGAGAGGTAGGCCGCGAGGTCGAAGGCGGGCTCGGCGGCCGTCACGCGTCTCGAGCCCCTTGCGGCGTGGCGGTCATCAGGCGCACGATGATCGCATGGGCCGCGCGCGTGCACGGGGCGCTCTGCTGCGGCGGCACCGCCGTGGGAAGATGCGCGGCATGCCCCGCCGGCGCAGCCTGGTGGCCGTGGTGATGCTCGCGTCGTGCCTCGCCCTCCCGGCCGGCGCGCGTGCCGCCGGCGGGACGCTGCTCGACGGGCTCGGCGCGGGCGTGTCGGCGTACGGCGGCTGGGCGGCCTGGACACACGAGGACCCCGCCGCGACCGCGACCGAGCTGATGCTGCGCTCGCCCGCGGGGGTCGTGGCGCCGGCGCCGGTGCCCGCGGGCCGTGGGTCCTTCGAAGTCCGCCTCGGACCGCGGGCGGGAGGCGGCGTGGCGGCGGTGTACCGGCGCTGCAGCGACCCGGCGCACCTGCGCGGCTGCTCGATCTACGAGCTCGCCGTGGGCGTTGCGGGGGCAGCGGAGCGACCGCTGGCGATCCCCGGCGGCGGCTCGGACACCGATCCGGCGATCTGGAAGAACCGCGTCGCGTTCGTGCGGCCGCGCGGGGGCAGCCACAGGCATCCCGACGGCGTGTACGTGTGGACGATCGGCTCGCGGTCATCGCCGCGGCCGGCGACGCTCGAGGCCTCGCGCGGAGGGAGGGAAGCGGGAGGCGAACGCTGGCCAAAGGGTTTGACGGGCGAAGTCACCGCGCTGACGATCGGCCCGCGCCAGCTCGCGTACGTGACGTCGGTGGCGAACGGCAGCTTCGGCGAGACGACGCTCTGGTATGAGCCGATCGGGGGCCGGCCCGAGCTGATCGACCAGGAGACGAGCGGCGCGGGCAACGTCTGCGCGCCCGCGTTCCTCTCGCCGGTGACGGCCGGCGGCTGGCTGTACGCCTACCTGCACGCGTGCGACCCTTCCGGCGACCCCGGCCGCGATCGTCTGACGCGCTACGCGCACGGCGAAGCGCAGCGGGCGCGCTATGTGTTCGCCGCCCACGGCGACGACGCGCTCGGCTCCGTCGTGCCCGACGGCGCCGGCGTCGACTGGGACGACGAAGGCGTGCGGCGGATCGCGAGCGTGTCGTGGCAGCGGATCCCGCTCCCGGTCGCGCAGACGTTCTGCACGCGCGCGGACCCGTTCTGCTGAGGGGAGCGCCGCAACACCGGGCCTGTCTGCGCGCACCCGCGCTTCGGCCGGCGGGGGCCGGGCCGCGGGCCGAGCCCTGGCATACTGGGGGCCGTGGACGCCGCCCGGCGGCGCGCCACACAGCACGGGGGCGTAGCTCAGCCGGTTAGAGCGCTGCCCTGTCACGGCAGAGGTCGCGGGTTCGAGTCCCGTCGCTCCCGTAAGTTGCGCCTCCCCCCGGGGCGCTGCCGGCACCGATGTGGCGCCGGCGCAGCGAGGATCGCTCCACGCGCACCGAGACCCCGCTCCCCCCGCGATGGCTGCGGGCAGATGGAGATCCGCTTGACAGCGGCGGCGAGCGGAGTAGCTTCGGGGGCGTGCCCGGCTGACGCTGACCGCTCGCTTACGCGGCATACCCTCGTCCACCGCCCCGCCGGTGTTTCGCCCGCTGCCCGCAATGCACGAGAGGGGGAGACATCTGGACATGAGCACGACCGAGCAGAGCCCCGAGATCGCCACGATCGAGCGCCTTTGGGAGGCGGTGAGCCGGGGCGACTTCGAGCCGCTCCGCGCGGCGCTCGCGCCCGATGCGGTCTGGCGGACAGTCGACGACGGACCGAACAACTGCACCGGCGCTGAGACGATCGTCGAGCTGATGAGCGCCGGCCTCGGCGGCCGCGCGCGGGGGAGCATCGAGGAGGTGTTCCAGGACGGCGCGCGCGTGATCGTCGGGTTCCGGCCCGCGGATCGCGGCGTCGCCGAGCGCCGGCCGCTCGACGCGTATGTCGTCGTCGGCTTCGACGGGCAGCAGATCGTGGAGCTGAAGGGCTGCGCGGACCGCGCCGGTGCGGTCGCCTACGCTCGCACCGGTTCGCCTTCTGCGGTCGCGGGGCCCGCGACGGCGGTGGAGCCGCCCGGGGAGAAGCCGGAGCAGCGCGTGGAGCGGCTGATCCCGTTCGTACGGGTTGCAGACGTGGAGCGCTCGGCCGCGTTCTACGCGCACTTCGGATTCGCGATCGCCGCCGAGCACCGCTACAGGGACCGTTTGGCGTGGGTCGCGCTCGAGAGCGATCGGGCGGAGCTCATGCTCGAGGGCTGCGGCGAGCCGATCGAGCCCGACCGTCAGCGGGTGCTCTTCTACCTATACGCGCGCGACCTGCGGGCGCTGCGCAAACAGCTGCTGGCGGCGGGGATCGCGGCCGGCGAGGTCGAGGACGGCAGCCCCGGCCCCAGCGAGGAGATGCGGGTGGTGGACCCCGACGGCTACGTGCTGATGGTGGCGGCGATCGAGGAGTAGCGCGGCGCGCGTTGGCGGCGGCGAGACGCGAGGCAACGTCGCTCGCCGCGAGCGCTCCGTCCTGATCCGTTTCGCGAGAGCGGGGCAGCTGCCCCTGCGACCGGCTCATCCCGAACGGTGCCGCGAGACGCGCGGGGAGCGCGACCGCAAGGGCTCCGACTGGCCACGCGGCCAGTCGATGATCTAGGCTGTGCCTGTGCGCTGGTCGGCCCACCCCCGATGCTCGAAAAGAGCCCGCTGTGGTTCCTGCTCGCGGACCTGCGCGACGAGCGCTCCGCCGAGGTTCCCTTCCCGCCCGGGGAGACGCGCTTCTCCTTCGCGCGCACGCGCCGCTTCGCCAACGACCCGCTGCCGCTGCTGCTCGACTGCTACGAGCGCTACGGCCCGGTCTTCACGCTGCGCCTGTTCCACAGCAACGTCGTGTTCATGCTCGGACCCGAGGCCAACCACTACATGCTGGTCTCGCACGCCTCGAACTTCATCTGGCGCGAGGGGCACTTCCGCGACCTGATCGGGCTGATGGGCGACGGTCTGCTGACGATCGACGGCGACTTCCACCGCCGCTCGCGGCTCATCATGCTCCCCGCCTTCCACCGCGATCACATCGCCGCGTCGGTTTCGGTGATCGAGGAGGAGACCGAGCGCGCGCTGGCCGGCCTGAGCGAGGGTGCGCAGGTCGACCTGTACGCGTGGACGCGCCACCTCGCGCTGCGGGTGGCGATGCGCGCCCTCTTCGGACTCGACCCCGACGGCCCGGAGGCGAGCGCGATCGACGCCGCCGGCCAGTTCGAGGAGGCGCTGTCGTTCTATGCCAGCGAGTACCTGCTGCGGATCCTGCGCGGGCGCCGCTCGCCCTGGGCGCGGATGCAGGCGGCGGCGCGCAGGCTCGACACCCTGATCTATGCCGAGATCGGGCGGCGGCGCAGCACCGGCGAGCGCGGGCTCGACATCCTCAGCCTGCTGCTCGACGCCGAGGACGAGGACGGCAACCGGCTGAGCGACGTGCAGATCCGCGACGAGGTGATGACGCTGATGTTCGCCGGGCACGACACGACGACCTCGACGGTCTCGTTCATGTTCTACGAGCTCGCGCGGCAGCCGGAGATCGCCGCGCGGCTCGCGGCCGAGCAGGATGCGCTCTGCGAGGGTGGGCGGCCGAGCGCGGCGCAGCTGCTCTCCGGCGAGCTGCCCCAGCTCGAGATGGTGCTCGATGAGACGCTGCGCAAGTACCCGCCCGCCTGGGTCGGGCCGCGGCGCGCGCTCGAGTCGTTCGAGTTCGCGGGACATCACGTGCCGGCGAAGGCGTTCGTCAACTACTGCTCGTGGGCCTCGCACCACCTCCCGGACGTGTTCGAGGACCCCGATGCGTTCCGGCCGGAGCGCTTCTCGCCGGAGGGCCGCGCGGCGATGCGCAAGGGCGCCTACGTGCCGTTCGGCGGGGGGTCGCGGACCTGCATCGGGATGCGCTTCGGCCAGCTCGAGGTGCGCACGATCGCCTCGATGATCATCGCCCACTGCGGCCTCGAGCTGCCGGGCGACTTCCGGCTGACGATCCGCCAGATGCCGACGATCAGCCCCAAGCAGGGGCTGCCGATGATCGTCTCCGCGCGCCCGGCGTCCATCCGGCCGCCCATCTCCGCGGCCGCCTGATCGCTCAGCGCAGGCGCGCGTTCATCGACACGACGTAGGTCGGGGGGCTGGCGGACAGCGCCCGCGCGCCGACCGCTTCGACGTAGATGCGCGGGTCGGCGAACAGGGTCAGGCCGAATGCGCCGAGCAGACCGCCCGCGGGCCGCGCGACGAGCCGCCCTTCGCTGGCCTGCGCGATCGCTTCGATGGTCGTTCCGACGCCGAACAGGCCGCCGCTCACGCGCAAGCGCACCGCGCCTTCCTGGCTGCCGAGCAGCACGACTGAGACCCCTGTCGGTAGCGCCGCGGCGGCGTCCGCGGCCGAAACGGTCCCCTGCGCGGCCAGTGCCGAGCCCCGCTTCGTAAGGGTCGCGTCCGTGAGGCGCAGAGCTTCCTCGTGCACTTCACCTACGCTCGCGTCGAGGCGGGAGACCCCGCGCGCTTCCGCCAGCAGCGAGGCCGAGCGGGCGGGGTTCAGTCTGAGCGAGCTCGCGCGGAGGCGGACCGAGTCGACGCTGCCCCACAGCAGCTCGATCGCCGGCCACGCGCTGACGGAGACGCTCTGCACGCGCCCGTAGCGACCCACCTTGTCGCGGATCCGGTCGGCGGCGATCCCGGGGAGGATCAGCTGCGCGAGGACGAGCAGCACGATCAGCGCCGCCGCCAGTCCGAGCACGACCCGCATCGCCCTCGAACCGCGCCCGAGCCGCATCCCCGCAGAATCGCAAACGACGCGGCGCGCCGGGCCGCGCGGCGGCGCTCGCTAGCCTTGGGGCGACCGGGGCGCGTAGCTCAGCTGGTCAGAGCACCTCGTTTACACCGAGGGGGTCGCCCGTTCGAGTCGGGCCGCGCCCATCGCGCCGACCGCGCAGAGCCCCCGCTTCCCCATGGCAGACGTCTCCCCCATCCGCATCGCCGTGATCGGTTCCGGCCCCGCCGGCTTCTACGCCGCCGGACACCTGCTGAAGGAATCAGAGCGCATCGAGGTCGACATGATCGAGCGCCTGCCGACGCCCTGGGGGCTCGTGCGCTCCGGCGTTGCGCCCGATCACCCGAAGATCAAGTCGGTGACGCGCATCTACGAGAAGACCGCCGCGCACCCCCGCTTCCGCTACTTCGGCAACGTCACCTTCGGCGAGCACGTGAGCCGCGCGGACCTGCTCGCCCACTACCACGCGATCGTCTACGCCACCGGCTCGCCCGCCGACCGGCCGCTCGGCATCGACGGCGAGGACCTGCCGGGCTCACACCCGGCGACCGAGTTCGTCGGCTGGTACAACGGCCATCCAGACAACACCGAGCTCGAGGTCGATCTGCTGTGCTCCGAGCGCGCCGTCGTCGTCGGCAACGGCAACGTCGCGCTCGATGTCGCGCGCATGCTCGTGCTCGCGCCGGAGGAGCTCGCGCCGACCGACACCGCCGACCACGCGCTCGAGGTGCTGGCCTCCTCGAACGTCAGGGAGGTCACCGTGGTCGGGAGGCGCGGCCCGGCGCAGGCGGCGTTCACGAACCCGGAGCTGCTCGAGCTCGGCGAGCTCGCCGACGCCGACGTGATCGTCCATTCCGAGGAGCTCGAGCGCGCGCTCGCCGTGCACGACGCCAAGGTCGAGGAAGACGTCACCTGCCGGCGCAACGTCGAGATCCTGCGCGACTACGCAGCGCGCGAGCCGCACGGGCACGCCAAGCGGATCGTGCTGCGCTTCCTGCTCTCGCCCGTCGAGCTGCGTCCGAACGAGAACGGGCATCTCGGCGAGATCGAGCTGGTGCGCAACGAGCTCGTCGCCGGCGAGGGCGGCGCGCTGCGGGCCAAGGCGACCGACGAGCGGGAGACGATCGAGGCCGGGCTCGTGTTCCGCGCGATCGGCTACCGCGGGATCGCGCTGCCCGGCGTCGCCTTCGACGAGCGCGCGGCGGTGATCCCGAACGAGGCCGGCCGCGTGATCGACCTCGACACGGGCGCTCCGGTTCCCGGGGAGTACGTCGTCGGCTGGATCAAGCGCGGTCCCTCAGGGGTGATCGGGACGAACAAGAAGGACGCGCAGGAGACCGTCGACTCGCTGCTCGCCGATCTCGACTCCCAGGGCTCGAGGCATCTGCCCGAGAACCCCGACGCGACGGCGGTCGAGACGCTGATGCGCGAGCGCCAGCCCGACCTCGTCACGTACGAGGGCTGGGAGGCGATCGACCGCCACGAGCGCGCCCTCGGCGAGCCCGCGGGGCGCCCGCGCGTGAAGCTCACGAGGATCGACGAGATGCTGAGCATCGCCGCTGCCGAATCGCCCGGCGATGCGGAGGCATCTGCCACACTGTCGGGCCGCGGGCCCCGTTAGCTCATCTGGTAGAGCGCCGGACTTTTAATCCGGTGGGGCGGGTTCGAGTCCCGCACGGGGCATAGGTAGCATCCAGGCGCGAGGCGTGCCGGCTCCCTCGCCGCTCGGCGCCGACGAGCGGCGACCCGCGCTCCCGACGGTGCGATCCCGGCCGAGCCGCTTGGCCTCATACAGCGCACGATCTGCCTGCTCGAGCAGCTCGTTCGGCGAGACGCCGGCGCCGGCGGCGGTCGCGACTCCGGCCGAGCACGCGAGTGGCGTCGGCGCAACCTGGATGCGGGCGACCGCGCGGCGGGCGCGCTCGGCGAACTCGAAGGCGGCGTCGGCATCCGCGTCGGGCAGCAGGATCGCGAACTCCTCGCCTCCCATGCGCGCGACGGTGTCGTGAACGCGCACCGACGCGCGCAGGGCGTCGGCGACGGCGATCAGGACCTGGTCGCCGTAGGGATGGCCGTGGAGGTCGTTGATCTCCTTGAAGTGGTCGAGATCGAGCATGACCATCGAGAGCTCGCCGCCGGTGCGTCCGAGGCGGCTGAACTCGCGCTCGCACTCGTGGCGAAACGCGCGCTGGTTCGACAGGCGCGTCAGCGGGTCCTCGGCAGCCTGGCGTTCGAGGCGCTCGACCAGCCGGGCGTTCGAGAGGGCGATCGCCGCGTGCCCGGCGTAGGCCGACAGCGTGGCCGCGTCGCCGGGGAGGAACACGGTGGACCCGTGTGCGAGCGCCACGAGCAGCCCGAGCAGTTGATCCCCGAAGACCAATGGAGCAGCGCACATCGAGCCGAGCGGTGTGCGCTCGTGCCGCGGCAGCTGCGCGAGCGCCGGCTCTGTTGCGAGATCGTCGACGAGTACGGTGCCGCGTCGGCGCAGCTCGGCGCGTCGGGCGTTCGCCCAGTCCTCCAGTGCGTGCAGAGAGGCCGCCGGGATCCCGGAGTTGCGGTTCGCGCGGATGCTGTCGCCGTCGTCGAGCAGCAGTACGAACTCCTTGCCGCCGATCGCGACCCGCGCCCGCGCGGTGATCTGGTCGAGCACCTGATCGAGGCGCAGGTTGGAGGAGAGGTCCTCCAGCGAGGACATCAGGCGGTCGGCCGCCTCGTCCTGCTCCTGCACGCGCCGCTCGAGGGCGCGCGTCTGACGCCGGGTGAAGCGCAGCGCCCGCACTCCGATCGCAGCCTCACCCGCCAGCAGCACGGCCCCGGCCGCCGGCAGCAGCTCGGGTGCGAGCGCGCTCCCTGCGCCGAGCATGGCCGCGGTACCGGCGACGGCGAGCGCCGCGCGAGAGAGACCTTGCAGACCTGAGGTCCAATGGACGTCGAACTCGCACCACTGGTCGCCGCGCGCGCCGCAGACCGGGTGCTCGACGCGTGCCGCGGGGAGCCCGAACAGCTGCGGCACCGTCGCCAGCAGCCCCCGCGTGTACTGGCAATCGTGGCGGTGGTAGCCCACGCCCGAGACGTCTCTGTAACACATGCGTACCGTGTCGCGGCCACTGCTGAGCACGACCAGCTCGTGGGCCCAGTTGAACTTCGCATTCGCCCGGACGACGTTCCCGTACACGAACGCGGGGGTTCCGAGGGCGCGCAGGGCCCGCTTGAGGCCCATCGCCACGGTGAGGTCGAGGGCCGCTTCACCCGCGTGTTCGGCGACGTCGGCGTCACCGAGCACTTCCTCTGCCGCGCGCCACAGCGCGAGCTTCGTCTCGTAGGAGAACCAGCAGTTCTCGTCGCGGAGCTCCTCCTCCGCGTCGGTGAGCCCGGCGCGCCTCAGCAGCTGATGGACGGCGTCGCGACCCGCCTGCCGCTCCACGTAGGCGAAGACCAGGCGCGAGGTCAGTCCCGAACCGGCGTGCTCGCGGCGCCAGGCCGGGCTCAGCTTGCCGTCGGAGGCGGGCGCGGCATCCGTCACCACGGGCAGGTCGGTCGCAGCCGGCGTCTGGACACCTTCGTCGAGCTCGGCTCGGGAATCGGGCTCGAGGGGGGTGGCGTGCATCTCGTCGAGCTGGTGTGAGCCGAACCAGCGCGAGAACTCCTCGGCGCGGGTGGTCGGCCGGCCCAGCAGATAGCCCTGTGCCGCTTGAAGACCGAGGTCGGTGACCGCCGCGAGATCCTCGGGACGCTCCACGCCCTCGGCCACCAGGCTCGCGCGCAGGTCGAGGCCGATCGATTGGCAGGCCCGGACGGCGGCGCGCTTGGCGCGGTCATCCGCGATCCCGTGAATCAACGAGCGATCGATCTTGATGAAGTCGGGCCGCAGCTCGAGGACGTGGCGCAGCGATGCGTACCCCGCGCCCGCGTCGTCGACGGCGACCCGGAGCCCCTGAGCGCGCAGCGGGGCGAGCTCGTCGAGCAGCGGCGCGTAGTCGTCGACCACGGCGTACTCGGTGATCTCGACGACCAGCTGCGAGAGAGGCAGGTCATTCCTGGCGTTGGCGCGGCGGGCGAGCTCGAGCAGCGCGTCCGGTCCGACGTTGATCGCGAGGAACTGCCCACGGCCGAGTTCGGGGATGACGCTCCAGGCCTTACGGATCACGAGGCGTTCGAGTTCGAGTCGCAATCCGACGGCCTGTGCCGCGGCGAGGGTCTGATCGGGAGGCCCGAACGGCTGCCGGAAGCGCGCGAGCGCCTCGACTCCGGCGCACGTTCGCCGGTGCAGGTCCATGATCGGCTGCAGCGCGACCTCGACGCCCTCCTCGTCTATCAGCTGTACGAGCTGTGCAGCGAGCGTCTGTGCGCCGCGGCGCTTTGTCAGCTCATCGAGCACCACCTGGCCGAGCATCGCCAGGAATCGCGCATCCCGCCCGTCGAGGTCCGATCGCGCTGCGCGGCTGACGCCACAGAGGGCACCGAACGGCTCCCCGTCGGCCAGCCACAGCGGCACGCCGATGAAGGCGCCGATCGCGGGGCCGTGCAGGGCCCGAAGATCCGCGATCCGGTCGTCAGCGAGGGCGTCGGTCACCACCACGGGGATCTCGCCCGCGATCAGCCTGCGGCAGAACGATGTCTGGTGGACGGGCCCTTTCGCCTGCCCTTTGCCGCCCTCATCGACCGCGGCGATCGGATCGCCCACCGAGATCCCGAACGCATCCGCGTCACCGGCGACGGCGGCGTAGACGTGCGCGTCCTCGGCGAGCTGGGCGATGTAGGCCGCGTCGAGCTCGAGGTGGCGGCGCGTCAGCTCGACGACCCGCGCGAGACCCATCGGTTCGAGCTCGGAGTCGGAGGGCTGGTTCATGATCTGGGGACCGGAGCACGAGGTTCGCGATCGTGCTCGCATGTGCAGCTATGCGGAACTAATCGGCGTTTCGATCGCGCCTCTTGATCGGCGCGTGCCGGCCGTAGACGGTCGCCGTCGCCCGCCGCGGGCGCTCCGTCGCGCAACCGCCGGCGCAACTCGTCTACGCGGGCCGGACGAGGGAACGGGCGGCGGCGCCCGCAGGCCCGGGCGGGGACGCGTGAGGCCGGCCCGGCCGCGGCAGCAGGCCCCGCCCGCCGCGCACTGCCGGCCACGACGTCCTCGCCCGGAAAAGCTCGCAATTTGCGCACTTATGCCCTCACGGCGACTACCCGTCTGCGTTTGTCAAGCCAGTCATTGGGTAGCAATGCTGGCCAAACGTACGCAGACTCGCGGGTGACTGATCTTCGGATGGAACCGTCCTTCAGCACAGACCACAGACCACGACGCCGGATCGCGCCTCGCGCGGTCGGACTCGTTCTCGCTGCCGCGTTGGCGAGCGCCGCGATGGCGCCGCAGGCGTTCGCCGCGGGTCTCCTCGGCAGCGCCGCGACGCCCGCCGAAGCGGCCGCACCCGTCACCGAGGTCGTCGCGGCCACCGGCGCGCCGACCGCAGCCGTGACGCCCGCGACGGTCGCAGCGCCGGTGCCCAACACGGTCACCACCGTCGCGGCGCCCGCGACGAACACCGTCGCGACGATCACCGCGCCTGTGACCAAGACGGTGGGGACGATCGCCAAGCCCGCCGCCGAAACCGCCGGCGGCGCCATCAACGCGGTCGGCGGCGCCGCGTCCCGGACACCGCTCGCGCCGGTCGTGCACACCGTCGGAGGCACGGCCGAAACCGTCAGCGGCAAAACCCGCCCGGCGCAGCCCGGCGAAACGAGGACCGGCTCGGGCCCCGGCGCCGGCAGCGGTGCATCCTCCGGCGACGGTGCGCGCGGCGGCGCGCCGACCGTCACGGACACCTCGCCTGCCGCAGCGGTTCTCGCGGGCAAAGCGTCCGCTGCCGCCGCGCACCCGATCGCCGGCGGCACCCCTAACCGCCCGGCGGGCGGCGGCGGCACGATCTTCGCGACACCCTTCTCACAGACTTTCTCGAGCCCCCTCCCGGTGCCGGCGGCAGCGTTGCTGCCGGCGGCGACCGTGGAGCACTCGAGTCGTGGCCACGGCGAAGCGCCCCCGGCGCCCGCCCCGCTCCCCAGCCCCTCGTCGCCGGTGGTGCCCGGCGTGGGCGCGGCGTCCGCATCAGCGGCGGTGGCCCTACTGCTTACCCTCGCGGGACTCATGGCGTTGTGGGTCCCGCCGGCGGTGCGACGGCGGCTGCGGCTCGCGAGCGAGCCGCGAAGGCCGGCACCGTTCGTGCTACTCCCAGAGCGCCCCGGCTAGCTCTCCTCGAGGACCCAGAGAGGCGACCGCAGGCATGCGGTCGCCACAAGGTCAACTCGAGTGAAGGAGACGCAGTAGATGAAAAGCCATTGCATGGCCGTGGCGGTGAGCGCCCTTGCGCTCGCCGTGGCCCCGAGCACTGCGCTCGCGGGTGGCGGCAACGTCGGCGGCACACTGGGCGGCGTCGTCAAGCAGACCCAGGAAGCCGGCAACACCAACAGCACGTCGCAGAGCGCGGAAAGCTCGGCGTCGAACGAACAGACCAACGTCAACGCCCCCGTCTCGATCCTCAGCGCGGATTCGAACAACGGGAGCGTCGACCAGAGCAACGAGGGCGAGACGAGCAGCAGCTCGTCCAACAGCAACAACACCGGCCAGAGCAACGAGCAGAGCCAGAACGGCTCCGTGACCGGCTCGGGCGGCGGCGACCAGAGCTGGTCGGACGGCAGCGGCAACGGCCAGTCCGGTGGCAAGGTCGACCAGAGCCAGTCCGGTGAGAACAGCAACAGCACGTCGCAGAGCGCGGAAAGCTCGGCGTCGAACAACCAGACCAACGTCAACGCTCCGGTCTCGATCCTCAGCTACGGGTCGAACAACGGGAACGTCGACCAGAGCAACAAGGGCAAGACGAGCAGCAGCTCGTCCAACAGCAACAACACCGGCCAGAGCAACCAGCAGAGCCAGGACGGCTCCGCCCAGGGCTCCGACCACCCGCAGGGCCAGCCGCAGGGTCCGCCTCAGGGCAACCCGTGCGGCTGCGGCAACGACAAGAAGGACCACGGTGACCAGGGTGACCAGCAGGACCACGGTGACCAGCACAAGCGCGGTGACTGCGGCCACAAGCAGCACGGCGACAACGGCCAGCAGGGCTACCAGGGCGACAACGGCCCGCAGGGTCCGTGGGGCCAGCAGGGTCCGCAGGGTCCGCCGCAGGGCACGCCCTACGGTCAGCCCGGTGGCAAGGACAACGGCGACCACGGCAGCAAGGTCGACCAGAAGCAGGACGGCAGCAACAGCAACAGCACGGACCAGAGCGCGAACAGCTCGGCGACGAACGAACAGTCGAACTACAACGCTCCGATCTCGTTCCTCAGCTTCGACGGTAACGAGAACCCGTGCAGCTGCTTCGGCCAGGGCGGTGGCGTGAACCAGTCCAACAAGGCGGACACGCACTCCTCGGCCGGCAACAGCAACAACACCGGCCAGAGCAACCAGCAGTCCCAGGCGGGCTCGATTCTCTGACCGGATGACCGGCATCGACCGGTAGCAAGCGCATGGGCGCCCCGGGCTCGCACGGGGCGCCCAAGCGCTCGCCCAGACGACGAGCAGACGCTGGGATCGGGCCGGCGGGCCCGCGTGGCCGCGTTGCGGCGGGCGGGTCTATAGTGCGCCCAACCCTGGGGTCCAGAGCGAGAGGGGAGCACCATGTCGGATGTCTGGAGGCTCGACGCGACCGCGCAGGCCGAGCTCGTGCGCAGCGGAGAGGTGACGCCGCAGGAGCTGGTCGAAGGCGCCCTCGAGCGGATCGAGAGCCTGAACCCGATCCTGAACGCCGTCATCCACGACATGTCCGAGAAGGCGCTGGCGAGCGCAGCCGGAGCGGTGTCCGACGGCCCGTTCCGCGGCGTGCCGATGCTCTTGAAGGACCTCGCCTGCCACTCGGCGGGCGACCCGTATCACGAGGGCATGGCGTTCCTCAAGCGCCACCAGTGGCGGGCCAAGGACGACACGCACCTCGCGCGCCGCTTCCGCGAAGCGGGCTTCATCTTCGCCGGGCGCACGAACACGCCCGAGCTCGGGATCCTGCCGACTACCGAGCCGCTCGCGTACGGCCCATCGCACAACCCATGGGACACCGGGCGCTCGCCCGGCGGGTCGAGCGGCGGGTCGGCGGCGGCAGTCGCGGCAGGAATCGTCCCGCTCGCCCACGCCAACGACGGCGGCGGGTCGATCCGGATCCCCGCGAGCCACTGCGGCCTCGTCGGCCTGAAGCCGTCGCGGGGACGGGTCTCGCTCGGACCGGACTTCGGGGACGTCTTCTCCGGCCTCACGATCGAGCACGTCGTGTGCCGCAGCGTGCGCGACTGCGCCGGCGTACTCGACGCGATCAGCGGAGCCGAGCCGGGCGACCCCTATGTCGCGCCGGCGCGCGAGCGCCCCTACGTCGAGGAGCTGACCGCCCCGCCCGGCCGGCTGCGCGTCGGCGTGATGACGAGGCCGCCCGGCGGTCAGTTCGAGACGCACCCCGACTGCGTCGCTGCCGCCGACGCCGGCGCGGCGCTGCTCGAGGATCTCGGCCACGACGTGGAGCGCGCGTATCCGGCGGCCCTCGACGACGGCGACTACATCACGAGCTTTCTCCTGCGCTGGACCGCCGGGGTGGCCTGGAACCTCAAATACTGGGAAGCGCAGACCGGCGATGAGATCACCGCCGCCGACGTCGAGCCCTCGACCTGGGCGCTGGCGGAGCTGGGCCGGACGCACAGCGCGGCCGACTACCTGCGCGCCGTCGAATACCACCAGAAGGTCACGCGCCAGATCGCTGAGTGGTGGGAGGGCGGCTTCGACCTGCTGCTGACGCCGACGACCGCCGAGCCCGCGACGGAGCTCGGAGAGTTCGCGGCGCCGCCGGACGAACCCGTCGCCCCGATCATGCGCGCGGTGCCGCTCGCGACCTTCACGGCGGGCTTCAACACGACGGGGCAGCCGGCGATCTCGCTGCCGCTGCACCGGCGCGAGGACGGGCTGCCGGTCGGCGTCCAGCTCGTCGCCGCCTACGGCCGCGAGGACGTGCTGATCCGGGTCGCCGCCCAGCTCGAGCAGGCGGCCCCGTGGGGCGATCGCTGGCCTGCGCTGGCAGAGCCCGCCGGCGCCGGGGGCGCGCGATGAGCCGCCGCGGCCGCGGCGACTACGACATCTCGGGCAAGACCGTGTTCATCACGGGCGCCGCGCGCGGCATCGGCGCGGCCGCCGCCGAGCGCCTGCACTCGCTCGGCGCGAACGTGGCGCTCGTCGGGCTGGAGCCCGAGCGCCTCGCCGAGAACGCCGAGCGGCTCGGCCCGCGCGCGATCTTCCACGAGGCCGACGTGACCGACCTCGCGGCGCTCGAAGGCGCGGTCGCGGCGACGGTGGAGCGCTTCGGGCGCATCGACGTCGCGATCGCGAACGCCGGGATCGCGTTCGCGGGCGCGCTCGCGAGCGAGCCGGTGGAGCACGTCGAGCGCACGCTCGCCGTCAACCTGCTCGGCGTCTGGCGCACCGACCGCGCCGTGATCGGAGAGATCTCGCGCAACCGCGGCTACCTGCTGAACATCTCCTCCCTCTCGGCCGTTTCGCACGCTCCGATGATGGGCCCCTACACCGCGGCGAAGGCCGGCGTCGAGGCGCTCACCGACACGCTGCGAATGGAGACGTCGCCGACGGGGGCGCGCGTCGGCTGCGCATACTTCGGCTTCATCGACACGGACCTCGTGCGGGCGAGCTTCGAGCGCCCGTCCGCGCAGACGATGAAAGACCGGCTCCCGGGCTTCATGGTCAACCCGGCGCCGCTTTCGACCGCGATCGACGCGATCGAGGACGGCGTGCGGCGCCGCGCCGCGCGCGTGTGGGCGCCGCGCTGGGTGGGGGCGATGATCGCGCTGCGCGGCGTCATGCAGCCGCTGTCGGAATGGAGCGCGACGCGCGACAGCGAGCGCCTCGCGACCGCGATCGGCGAGAGCGAGGCGGCGCGCGAGTCCGAAGGCGAGGAAGACGCCGTGCTCGGCGTCGCGGCACGCGTCCTGCCCGAGCGCGCCGCGCCGGTCAGCTCACGCGACTGAACTGGGCGATCGCGACCGAGAGCATCAGGCCGCCGAGTCCGGCGACCACCGCCGCCTCGACGGCGCCCGGGAGGTGCCATCCCCACCACGTGACGCCAGGATCGAGCGCGCGACGCGCGGCCGCGCTGATGTGGAGGTGCGAGAAGACGACGCGGCACATCGGGTCGACGGCGTACGTCAGCGGGTCGATTCGGTTGAGGATCTCGAGCCAGCGCGGCAGGTGCGAGACGGGGAACAGCGCGCCCGAGAGGAAGTACATCGGCATGATCCCCATCTGCATCATCGCCATGAACGACTGCATCTGGGTCGTCCGCGCCGCGATCATCACCCCGAACGCGGTGATCGCGAAGGCGAGCAGCAGCTGCATGCCGAAGACGGCGGCGATGAGGCCGAACGCGTAGGGGACGCCGACGAGACCGGCGAGGCAGAGCACGATGATGCCCTGGAAGGAGGCGACGGTCGCGCCGCCGAGGCACTTGCCGAGCACGAGCGAGCTGCGGCGGACGGGGGCGACCATCATCTCGCGCAGGAAGCCGAACTCCCGGTCCCACACGAGCGAGGCGGCCGAGAACATGGCGGTGAACATGACTGCCATGCAGAGCACTCCGGGAAACACGAACGTGCGCAGGTTCACGCCGTGCGTGCCGGCCGACGCCAGACGCGAGAGCCCGGTGCCGAGCACGAACAGGAACAGGAACGGCTGCATCAGCGAGGTCACGATCCGCAGGCGGTCGCGGCTGAAGCGGATCAGCTCCCGCTTCCAGACGACCTTGATCGCGCGCAGCTCGCTGCGCACCCCGCCGGCCGGCACGATCACACGGGCGACCGCGGTGGGGCTGCCCTCGCGGGCGGTGGCAGCCTCGGTCGCCATCAGCGCGTCATCATCCTTGCGAAGTTGCGGCGCCGGTCGAGATCGCCCCCGGCCTCCGCGTCGCGGATCGTCGTGCCGGTGTACGACATGAAGACGTCGTCGAGCGAAGGCCGCGCGACGCTCACCGAGCGGATCGCGGGGTGGGCGGAACCCCACTCCTCGAACAGGCGGGGGACGAACTGCTCGCCCTCGGCGACGCCGAACGTCACGGTGCCCTCGGCGCGGCTCGCCTCGATCCCGAACTGCTCGCGCAGCACGGCGATCGCCGCGTCGTCATCGTCGGTCTCGATCTGCACGCGGTCGCGGCCGACGCTCGCCTTCAGCGTCTCAGGCGTGTCGACGACGATGATCTCGCCGTGGTCGATGATCGCGATGCGGTCGCAGAACTCGGCCTCGTCCATGTAGTGGGTGGTGAGGAAGATCGTGATGTCCTCGCGCGCCTTCAGCTCGCGGATATAGGCCCAGATCAGGCTCCTCGTCTGCGGGTCGAGACCCACGGTCGGCTCGTCGAGGAAGAGGACGCGCGGGGAGTGCAGCAGGCCGCGGGCGATCTCGAGGCGCCGCTTCATGCCGCCGGAGTAGGTGGAGACGAGGCTGCCGCGGCGGTCCCACAGCCCGACCATCTCCATCACCTCCTGCATTCGCGCCATCACGACGCCGCGGGGGACACCGTAGAGCTCGGCGTGGAGGCGGAGGTTCTGCTCGGCGGTCAGGTATGTGTCGAGCGTCGTGTCCTGGAAGACGAGTCCGATGTTGCGCCGCACCTGGCCGCGTTCGCGGACGACGTCGTGTCCGGCGACGAACGCCGAGCCGGCGGTCGGGCGCACCAGCGTGCAGAGCATGTTGATCGTGGTCGACTTGCCCGCCCCGTTGGGACCGAGGAAGCCGAACGTCTCGCCCGAGCGCACCTCGAGGTCGATGCCCCGCACCGCCTCTACCTCGTCGTAGCGCTTGACGAGGCCCGTGACCGAGACGGCTGGGGGGCTCGAGCTGGTGGCGGTCGGCGTGCTCACTTCTCCTCGTGCACCGTAGCGTCCCCCGCCTCGCCGTCGGCGAGGATCCGGTAGAGGTCGCGGCGCGTTGCATCGAGCACCTCGCGCGCCCGGACGAGCTGGCTGCTGCCGCCCGTCTGCATGACCTGCGAGAACGCGAAGCCGACCTGACGCATGAGGTGCCCGAGCTCGCGGTACTCGTCACCGAGCCCGCCGCTCATCTGCTCCCACGGCGCCGGGCGCTCCTCGCCGCGCTGCTCGAGGAGCTCGCGGCCCGCGTCCGTGATCGCGAACACCTTGCGGCCGTCCTCCTCGCGCGTGCCGATCAGGCCCTCGTCCTCGAGCTGGGCGAGCGCGGGATAGACCGAGCCGGGGCTCGGCCGCCAGACGCCCTCGCTGCGCTCCTCGACCTCCTGCATGATCTGGTAGCCGTTGCGCGGCTCCTCCGCGAGGAGCAGCAGCGCTGCGGTGCGAATGTCGCCGCGGCGAGCCTTGCGCCCTCGGGGTCCGTGCCCGCCGGGCCCGAAACCGCGAAAGCCGGCGGGGAAGTCCCCCCGCCCGCGCCCGAAGCTGCGGCCACTGCCGCGGTGGCGCCCATGGCGCCCGCTGCCGGGCTGATCCGTTGGATTCTCTTCATAACCAAACATATAAATACCTTTCTAGAAATATCAATATAAGAACATGATATATCGCGTTAGTCGTTTCGTCAAGGGCCCCGTGGTCGCCCCGGGCCCGGCGGACTACGAGGGCCTGGCGGACGGGCGGCTAGGCGCCCTGCCGGCGGCGGCGACGACCGCTCCGGCGGACATCGTGAGCGCGGCGCTCGACGCGAGCCAGAACCCGACCCGGTAGTCCGAATAGCTCGAGGCACCGACCGGGAACGTCTCGCCGAGCAGGAAGATCGAGCCGCACAAGGCGGGCAACGCCGTGATCACGGAGCTGCTGAGCAAGCTCGTCGCGGCCAGCGCGACGGTGCCGGCCGCGAGCACGGTGAGGCTGCCCGCAAACGTGTCTCGAAAGTCCCACAGGGTGCTCCCGCGGGTGTCGAGCTTCAGCACGCCGTGGGACGAGATTACCTTCGGGACGCCGAACCAGTCGAGGAGCGGGAGCGCGGCCACGAACACGAGGCCGCCGGCGATGACCACGATCGTGCCCGCCCTTCGCGCCGACATCTGCGCGGACGCTATCCGATCGCCGGGCCGGCTCCGCGGCGCGTCTCTACTAGTGCCGGAAGTGGCGTCGCCCGGTGGCGACCATCGTCATACCGGCGGCATCGACCGCGGCGACGGAGAGGTCATCGCGGACCGAGCCGCCCGGCTGGATCACGGCGCGCACGCCCGCCGCGGCAGCCACCTCGATCCCGTCCGGGAACGGGAAGAACGCGTCCGAGGCCATCGCCGCGCCCGCGAGCAGCTCCGGCTGCATCGCGGCCGCCTTCTCGACGGCGATGCGCACGGCGTCGACGCGGCTCATCTGGCCCGCGCCGATCCCGATCGTCGCGCGGCCGGCGGCCAGCACGATCGCATTCGAGCGGACGTGGCGGCAGACCCGCCAGGCAAACAGCATGTCCTCCCACTCGCGCTCCTCGGGCTCGCGCGCGCCCATAACGGTCATCTCCGCGCGCGTCTCGCTGACGGCGTCGCGGGTCTGCACGAGCTGGCCGCCGATCACGGCCTTCGACTCGACCTCGACGCTCGGCTCGGGCCAGTCGGCGAGCTCGAGCAGGCGCACGTTCTTCTTGGCCTGCAGCAGCTCGAGAGCGTCGGCGTCGTAGCCGGGCGCGAGCAGGACCTCGATGAACTGCTCGCCGAGCTCGGTCGCCAGCGCAGCGTCGATCCGCCGGTTGATCGCGATCACACCGCCGTAGGCGCTCTGCGGGTCGCACGCGAACGCGCGTGCGTAGGCCGCGCCGGCGTCGTCCGCGATCGCGCAGCCGCACGGGTTGTTGTGCTTGACGATCGCGCAGGCCGGCTCCTGGAACTCCTCGACGAGCTCTCGTGCCGAGCTGAGGTCGAGCAGGTTGTTGAACGACAGCTCCTTGCCGTGGAGCTGCACGACGCCGGCGAGCAGGTGCGTGGGGGAGCCGGCGCGCGCGTAGAACGCGGCCTGCTGGTGGGGGTTCTCGCCGTAGCGAAGGTCGCTCACCTTCTCGTAGGCCTCGCGCCGGGAATCGGGGAACGGGCCGTCGGAGGTCCGCATCGCGAACCACGTTGAGATCGCGGCGTCGTAGCGGGCCGTCGCGGCGAAGGCCTTGGCGGCGAGGCGCGTGCGGGTCCCGAGCGACAGGCGGCCATCGCTCTCGCGCAGCTCCTGTACGAGGCCCTCGTAGTCGGCCGGGTCGACGACCACGGCTGCGAACGGGCTGTTCTTGGCCGCAGCGCGGATCATCGTCGGGCCGCCGATGTCGATGTTCTCGATCACCTCCTGCTCGGAGGCATCGCCGCGTGCCACGGTCTCCTCGAACGGATACAGGTTCACGCACACGAGGTCCACCTGCTCGATCTGCTGCTCGGCGGCGGCTGCCAGGTGCGCCTCATCGTCGCGCCGCGCGAGCAGGCCCGCGTAGAGGCGGGGATGGAGCGTCTTGACGCGCCCGTCCATGATCTCCGGGAAGCCCGTGAAGTCCTCGATCGGCCGCGCCTCGATCCCGCGCCGCTGGAGCTCGCGCGCGGTCCCGCCGGTCGAGACGAGCTCGACGCCCAGCTCGGCGAGACCGTTGGCGAAGTCGCCGAGGCCGGTCTTGTCGGACACCGACAGGAGCGCGCGGCGAACGCGGACCTCGCCCGGGGCTGCGCCCTCGACACCGTCGGCTCCGCTGGTCACGACATCCTCCTCGAGCGCCATCGGCCCGACAGCCTATCCACCGTCTCCGACCCCAGCCGCCGACCGCACGACGATGCGCCGCCCGTGCTGCCGGTCGACGCCCAATGCCCCCGCCGCGAACAGCGCGACAGCGCGCGGCAGCAGCTCGTGCTCGAGCGGGCGCAGGGCGGCGAGGACATGCTCGGCGGTGCGCGCGTCGGGTAGCTCGACGGCCTGCTGCAGGATCACGGGCCCGGTATCGCCGCCCGCGTCGACGAAGTGCACGGTCACGCCGAACACCTTCACGCCGTAGGCGAGGGCGTCGTCGATCGCATGCGCACCGGGGAACGCGGGCAGCAGCGAGGGGTGCACGTTGATCACCGCGCCGGGAAAGGTCTGCAGGAACTCCTCGCCGAGCAGGGCCATGTAGCCGGCGAGCACGACCAGGCGCGCGCCGCGCTCGGTGAGCCATTTCGCGAGGGCGCGGTCGCGCGCGTCCCTGTCTGCGTGGTCGTCGCGCGCGAAGGCGGCCGTCTCGATGCCGCGCTCGCGCGCCCGGTCGAGGGCGGTTGCATCGGGGCGGTTGGAGGCCACCGCCACGATCTCGATATCGCGGCCGTGGAGGGTGTCGATCAGCGCTTGGAGATTGGTGCCGGTGCCGGAGACGAGGACGGCGACGGGAAGCTGCGCGGACACGGGGCGGACGATAGCCGTGACCGGCCGCGAAGCGACGAGCGTCGTCCCCGCAAAATGCGAACGCGGCTGCACCTCCCGGCAACAACGGCAACGGCGGGGGTGGTAAACAGTTCGTGAAACCGCGCGAAGGCGATCGGGGCGATGACCACGACGAGAGAGCGCGAAGCACGCTCGGTCCGGCAGCTCACCAAACAGCGCGAGCGAGAGCTCGCTCGCAAGGACCTCGCACGGCCGCGCTCGCCGAGGGCACCGCGCGCGCATCCCGCGCCCGAGGCGCGCGAGGAGTTCGTGCGGCGCGTGCGCTCCTATCTGGAGGTTCCGCGGGGGTAGCGCGGTGGTTGCCGGCCGAGGACGGTTCTACGTCCAGCGCACGTGCGCATCGGCGCCCTGGCCGGATCAGCCGGCGGCCGCGGCGGCCAGCTCGGCGAGCACCGCGGCCTGCCGCTCGAGCGTCTGCTGGTGGCCGTCGAGGGCATAGCGATCGGGCAGCTCTCGGGGGTCCAGGTAGCCGACGTGCGTCCCGTCGGGGTCCTGCCAGATCAGCATCCGCAGCGGCAACTCGACGCCGACGCGCGGGTCGGCCTGCATCAGGGGAGTGCCGACGCTCGGGTTGCCGACGATCAGCAGGACGTTGGCTTCCAGCTCGACATCGGCTTTGCGGGCGCCGGCCGCATGGTCGATGCGCGCGAACAGCTGGAGGCCATGCGCGTCGAGCGCTTCGCGCAGTCGTGCCTCGACCTGCTCGGCATCGCCGCTGACGGTCAGCTCGACCACGCACGTACTCTATTCGGCCGCGTCCGGCGCGGGCCCAGGCTCCATCAAGACACCTCGATGGGTTGACGATAAGCACCATGCGATGCAGTACGGCCCGGTCGAGATCGAACTCCAGCGCGTCAGCACGGCCCAGCTCCGGATCGCCCTATGCGCACTGCTGCTGCTCGTCGTCGCGCTCGATGTGGCGGAGCTGATGCAGAGCCTCAGCTAGCGGAGCTCAATCGTCCAGCTCGTCGCCCTGGTCCCTCGCTGCTGCGAGCGCAGTGCTGCGCCGTCGCCGACGAGCAGACCCGCGCGAGGGGTCGACCATGCTGCTGCACCAGCGGGTCAATGGGCACGACGATGCTTGGCGGGGCGTCGCAAGCGGTGCAGAAGCCGTCGCGGCCCGGTCGGCGTCGCGGGGCCATAGCCCACGTAGGACGGTGGCGGAATGCCAAGGCTGCGATGCAGACGAACCCGGAAGTCGACCCACAGACGCTGCTTGCGCGAGGTTTTCAGCCACTCGGGCGGGACAGATGGATCGGGAGACTCAGACAACGCGGGGTGAGCCCAGGCAGGCCGCGGCTAGCAGGTCACGACTATGAAGAATCCCGAGTTGGTGAGAACACCCTTTTCGTCCCGGGTCGTCACGAGGACTGCGTTACCCGATCTGAACGGGCTGCCAACGGTGCCGACGCCGGTGTTGTTGCCGGGCGCAGCGACGGCAGCGTCCGCGGCGCCATGGGCAGATTCAGGTCTATAGCCCCCGGCGATCCCCCGACCAGGGAGACCGGCCTCGGTCACCTCGACGGCACATCTACTCACTTCTCGGCGAAAGCCAAGTTCGTAGCGTCCAGGCCCGATGTATCGGGTACTCGTGCCGGGGGTGGCTGATCCCAGTTCTCCGTCAGCCCCAACTTGCGCCCGTAGGGAGACCGGTTGGTTTGCCTTGATGCCGGCCAGGACACGCGGGTTGATCTGGCTGACTGAGTTGAGCAGGTAGTGCTTTGCCGCGAGCGCTCCGCCGCTCATCGCGAACAACAACGCGAACGTAGCCACAACGTTGGCGTAGCTCAGATGCTTGCGCATGACCCCTCCCCTTTGGATTTCCCCCTGCTGTAACAACGCCCGAGCGTGCCATTCAGAGCGGCGGCGGACGCCCCGGTGCGACAGCTTCCTGTAGGCCCGCGGATCACCGGCGGACACCTGGCCCGCCACCTAATGGTGGGGGTGGCCTCGCACCGTCTGCCAGCTCTCCCACGTGATGTGGAGGATCAGGCCGGTTATCAGCAATCCGAGGATCGGATCTGCGATGGATGCGCCGAACGCGACCGCGATGGCGCTCAGGATCACGCCGACGCTCACGATTGCGTCGCTACGGGCGTGTTGCCCGTCGGCGATCAGGGCGGGGCTGTCGAGCCGTCGGCCTGCGTCTAGCCGTACGCGAGCGGCGATGGCGTTGCCGATCACGCCGACAGCGCCCGCGCAGGCGAGGGCGAGCAGGTGGGTCGGGGCGAGCGGGTTGATGATGCGCAGCACGGCGAACGTGCCTGCTGCGAGCGCGCTTGCGAAGATCGTGGCGACGACGGCGGGTCCGGCCTTCTGCTCGGCGGCCTCGGTTCTCAGTAGGAACGCCGCCCCGAGGGGAACGGCGGTGAGGGCGTCTCCCGCATTGTGGATCAGGTCGGCCAGTAGCGCGATGCTCCCGGTCGCGACGTAGATCGCGGTTTGCGCGATGGCGGTGACGCCGAGGATCGCGAGCGAGATGAGGACCACCCGGACGCCGTCGCGGGAGCGTTTGATCGACGGGTCGATCAGCCCGTGGCTGTGCCCGTGCTCGTCGTGGTGCGGGCCTTCGAGATGGCAGGTAGCGGTGTGCGACGTGCCCTGAGCCTATTCGGGGCTTCGACAGGGCCGCTTATACGGAGAAGGGCTAGATGTGACCCACGTCACAGAGCCCCCGCGAACCCCCGCCGACAATCAGTCATGAGGACAGGGTCGCTACCGAACCAGGCCTGGGAGGCCAGGGCACGACCCCAAAGGACCATGAAATGCTCATCGCAACAGCAATTACCGCAACGATCATCTACGCGCTCGTGTACTCGCTGCGCGGCGGACGGGGCGGTCCCCTCATCGCAGAGCACGGCTACAACAACGTCTACAGCGACGCGCGCGCAGCCCGGCGCGACCACTTGGGCTAGCTCTCGCTAGGCCCGGGCGAGCGGCTCGGCGTCGTGCTCGAGCGAGTACTTGCCGCCGGCATCATCGGTGCCGGCGAGCGGGTACTCGCCGCTGAAGCACGCGTCGCAGTGACTGCTGCGCGAGCCCCCTACGGCCTGATAGACGCCCTCGAGTGAGAGGTAGTGCAGGGAGTCGCAGCCGAGCTCGGCGGCGACCTCCGGAGTCGTGCGACCGTGGGCGATCATCTCCTCACGCGTCGACATGTCGATGCCGTAGTGGCAGGGGTGCTTGATCGGCGGGGCCGAGATCCGCAGGTGCACCTCCGTCGCCCCTCCGTCGCGCAGCATCTGCACGATCTGCCGCGTCGTGTTCCCACGCACGATCGAGTCATCGACGACGACCAGGCGCTTGCCCGCGATGACCTCGGGCAGCGGGTTGAACTTCAGCCGCAGCCCGTGCTTGCGCAGCTCCTGGCCCGGCTGGATGAAGGTGCGAGCGACATAGCGGTTCTTGACGAACCCGTCGTCCTGGGGCAGGCCCGCGGCGCGGGCGAGACCGCGCGCGGCGGGGTTGCCGGAGTCCGGCACGGCGATCACCAGGTCGGCCTCGACCGGCGCCTCGCGCCACAGCGCTTCGCCCATGCGCCCGCGCGCGACCTGCAACACCTGATCGTTCATGCGCGAGTCGGGTCGGGCGAAGTAGATGTACTCGAACACGCAGAACGCCCGCCGCTGCCCGCCCATCGCCATGCGGCTCTGGAGCCCGTTCTCGCCGAGCGTCACGACCTCGCCCGGCTCCACGTCGCGCAGGAAGCGCGCGCCGATGATGTCGAACGCGCACGACTCGCTGGCAACGCAGTAGTTGGGATCGCCGCCGTCCGCGGCGTCGAGCACGCCGATCGAGAGCGGGCGGAGCCCGTGCGGGTCGCGGAACGCCACGACGCGGTCCTTCGTCATCGCGACGATCGAGAACGCCCCGCGCAGCCGCGGCAGCACGTCGGCAATCGCGTCCTCGATCTCCTCCGCGGGATGCGTGGCGATCATCGCCGCGATGATCTCCGAGTCGGACGTCGAGCTGAAGCTCACGCCTCGCTCTGAGAGCTCCTCGTGCAGCTCGAGCGCGTTGATCAGGTTGCCGTTGTGCCCGAGCGCGACCTCGCGTCGCGAGCCGTTCGTGCCCTCCGAGCGCTGCACCGGCTGGGAGTTCTCCCACGCGTTGGACCCGGTCGTCGAGTAGCGCACGTGGCCGATCGCCAGCTCGCCGGCGAGCGTGCGCAGGTCGTTCTCGGTGAACACCTGGTTGACGAGCCCGAGCTCGCGGCGCGTGATGATGTGACCGCCGCGGTCGGCCGCGGCTATGCCCGCGGACTCCTGCCCCCGGTGCTGCAGTGCGTACAGCGCGAAGTACGACAGCCTCGACACCTCGTGACCGGGCGCATACAGGCCGAAGACTCCGCACTCGTCGCGCGGTCCCTCACGCATTGCTTCACAAGCTACCAGGGCGCTCCCGGGCCCCCGGAGCGAGGCGAGCGGGCCGAGACCGCTCGCGCAGCGGTGATCAGGGGAAGAACCGCGCAAGCCCGCCGCCGTGGGCCGCTTGCAGGTCGGCGAGCGCGAGCACGATCTCGTCTCCTCCCGCCGGGTCGATCGCCAGCTCCTCGCCGCCGACGCTGCCGAGGTTCGTGAGCGGCACCGAGTCCCCCAGCTCATCGAGTGCCGCAGCCTCCCCGCTCACGACGAAGCAGCCGCTGCACTCCCCGAACAGCGCCGTCTCGAGCACCCCGCCGGGGTCGACGACGACCCGCGCCCCGTGGCCGCCCGCGATGCAGCACTCCGCGAGCGCCACGGCGAGGCCGCCCTCGGCGAGGTCGTGCGCGCTGGCGAGCGCGCCCTCGCGCACCGCCGTCGCGACCGCGCCGATCACCGCGACCAGGGCGTCGAGATCGAACCCGGGCAGGCCGTCGGGCAGCGGCTCGCCGCGCAGCTTCGCGAGCTCGCTCGCGGCCAGCGAGGGCGCAAAGGGCCCCGCGAGCGCGATCCGGTGCCCGGCCTCGGCGAAGCCGAGACGCCCCGCGGCGCGCGCGTCGGGCAGCCGGCCGACCATGCCGATCACCGGCGTCGGATAGATCGGGCCAGCGCGGCCCTCGTTGTAGAGCGAGACGTTGCCGCCCACGATCGGCGCGCGCAGCGCGCGGCAGCCCTCGCCGAGCGCGCGCACGGCCTCGGTCAGCTGCCAGGCGATGTGCGGCTTCTCGGGGTTGCCGAAGTTGAGGTTGTTCGTCGTCCCGAGCGGCAGCGCGCCCGTGCACGCGAGGTTCGCGGCGCACTCGAGCACGGCGGCGAGCGTGCCGCGATAGGGGTCGGCCGCCACCCGCCGGCCGTTGCAGTCGATGCTGACCGCGAGCGCCGCGCCGTCGGGGAGCGCGAGCACGGCGGCGTCGGCCTCCTCCGGACGGCGCACGGTCCGCGACTGCACGATCGCGTCGTACTGCTCGAACAGCGGCCGCCGCGAGGCGATGTTGGGGCTCGCGAGCAGCGCGAGCAGCACCGCGCCGGGCTCGCCGGCGGCGGCCGGAGCGGGCGCGGGCGGCGGGTACAGCGGGGCGCTCGGGCGCTCGGGTGAGAGGTCGTAGAGCGGGCACTCGTTGACGAGCGCGCGCACCGGCATGTCGCCGACCACCTCGCCGTCGCGCAGGATCCGCATGCGATCGCCCTCGGTGACGGTGCCGATCGCGGTCCCCGAGACCTCCCAGCGCTCGCACACGCCGAGCACCTCCGCGACGTTGCCGGGCTCGACCACGCACAGCATCCGCTCCTGCGACTCGCTCACCATGATCTCGTAGGGCTCCATGTCGCTCTCGCGCAGCGGCACGAGGCCGACGTCAATGTCGATCCCGACCTCCCCCTTGGAGGCCATCTCCGACGCCGACGAGGTCAGGCCGGCCGCACCGAGGTCCTGCAGCGAGACGACGACGCCGCGGTCGAGCAGCTCGAGCGAGCACTCGAGCAGCTTCTTCTCCTCGAACGGGTCACCGACCTGGACGGTCGGCCGCTTGTCCTCGCCCCCGGCGTCGAGCTCGGCCGAGGCGAGCACCGAAGCCCCGCCGATCCCGTCCCGCCCGGTGGAGGCGCCGAACAGCACGACCACGTTGCCGGGCCCGGCCGCGGCGCTACGGACGAGCCGCCCGCGCTCGGCGAGGCCAAGCGCCATCGCGTTGACGAGGCAGTTCTGCTCGTAGGGGCCCTCGAAGTAGACCTCGCCGCCGACGGTCGGCACCCCGATCGAGTTGCCGTAGTGGCCGATCCCGGCGACGGCGCCGTCGAGCAGGTAGCGCGAGCGCTCTCCGGACGGCTCCCCGAAGCGCAGCGAGTCGAGCACCGCGATCGGCCGCGCCCCCACCGCGAAGATGTCACGGAGGATGCCGCCCACGCCCGTCGCGGCGCCCTGGAACGGCTCGACGGCGCTCGGATGGTTGTGCGACTCGACCTTGAACGCGCACACGAGCCCTCCGCCGACGTCCACGGCCCCGGCGTTCTCGCCCGGTCCCATGACGACGTGCTCGCCCTCGGTCGGCAGCGTGCGCAGCAGCTTGCGTGAGTGCTTGTAGGCGCAGTGCTCGCTCCACAGCAGCGAGTACATCGCCAGCTCGACCTGGTTCGGAGGGCCGCCCTGATGCCCGCACACGAGCTCGTACTCGTGCTCGGTCAGGCCGAGCGCGAGCGCGTCCTGCAGCGTGGGCAGCGTGGCGCTGTCAGGCACGCGCGCCCTCCACGGCCATCCGCATCGACTCGAAGATCAGGAGGCCGTCGGTCGATCCGCCCATCAGCTCCTCGACCGCGTGCTCGGGGTGGGGCATCAGGCCGAAGACGTTGCCCTGCTCGTTGCGCACGCCCGCCACGTCGCCCGCGGAGCCGTTGAAGTTCTCTCCCGGCGCGTAGCGCAGCACGATCTGGCCGTTCGCCTCCATCGTGCTCAGCTCGCCGGGTCCGGCGTGGTATCGCCCCCACGCGTGCTTGGCCGGGATGCTGAGCGGCGTATCGGGCGGGGCGGCACAAGTGAAGGCGGTGTCGCGCCGGACGAGCTCGAGGTGGACCTGGCGGAAGATAAAGCGCAGGTTCGTGTTCGGGAGCAGCGCGCCCGGGAGCAGCTGGGCCTCGCACAGCACCTGGAAGCCATTGCAGATCCCGAGCACGAGGCCGCCGTCGCGGGCGAACTCGATCACCGACTCCATCGCCGGCGAGAAGCTGGCGATCGCGCCCGCGCGCAGGTAGTCGCCGAACGAGAACCCGCCGGGGACGACGACCGCATCGACGCCGCGCAGGTCACGGTCGCGGTGCCAGATCAGCTCCGCGTCGCCGACGCGCCGGGCGGCCTCCAGTGCGTCGACCTCGTCGCACGAGCCGGGAAACCGCAGCACGCCGAACTTCATCGCCGCGGGCGCCTCACTCGACGACGATCTCGAAGTCCTCGACCAGCGGGTTCGCCAGCAGCTTCTCGCACATCGGCCGCAGCTGCGCGGCATCGGCGACATCGAGCTCGACGAGGCGCCCGATGCGCACGTTCTCGACGCCGTCGAACCCGAGCGCCGGGAGGGCGCGCTCGACGGCGACGCCCTGGGGGTCGAGGATGCCGGCCTTCGGCCGGATCAGGACGCGCGCCCTCACGGCGCGGCGTCTCCCGGCGCGGTGCGCTCCAGCCACGCCGAGAAGGGCTCGCCCGTGATGCGCTCGTACGCCTCGATATAGCGCTCGCGCGTGCCCGCGACCACATCATCGGGGATCGCGGGCGCGGGCGGCGTGCGGTCCCAGCCGCTCTCGCTCGCCCAGTCGCGGACGTACTGCTTGTCGAAGCTCGGCTGGCCGCGGCCCGGCTCGTAGCCGTCGGCGGGCCAGTAACGCGAGGAGTCGGGCGTGAGCACCTCGTCGCCGACGACGAGCGTCCCGTCGGCGGGGTCGATGCCGAACTCGAACTTCGTGTCGGCCAGGATCACCCCGTTGGCGAGCGCGTGCTCGGCGGCGAACGAGTACAGCTCGACCGCGGTGTCGGCCACACGGCGCATCAGCGCGGCGTCGCCGACGAGCTCGGATGCGCGCTCGAAGTCGATCGCCTCGTCGTGCCCGACGTCGGCCTTTGTGCTCGGAGTGAAGATCGGCTCCGGCAGCCGGTCGGACTCGCGCAGCCCTGGCGGCAGCTCGATTCCCGACACGCTGCCGGTCGCCTGATAGTCCTTCCACCCCGACCCCGTGATGTAGCCGCGCACGACGCACTCGACCGGGAGCATCTCGAGGCTGCGCACGACGAGCGCGCGCCCGAGCTCGCTCTTCGGCACCCCGTCGGTGAACGAGACGAGGTGGTTGGCGACGATGTGGGAGGTCCGCTCGAACCAGAACGTCGAGAGGCGCGTGAGGACCTTGCCGTTGTCGGGAATCGGCGTGGGGTGCACGGCGTCGTAGGTCGAGATGCGGTCGCTCGCGACCATCAGCAGCCGGGCGCGCCCATCCTCGCCCTCGGGCAGCGCGTACATCTCGCGCACCTTCCCACTGGCGATGAGGGGCAGGTCGGCGAGAGCGCTCACGCGTGGCGATGCTAACAGCGACGGCGGCACGGATATCGCAGACCTCGCGGTGGCCGCGCAGCGCTCCGCTCGGCCGGCGGAGGGGTCCCGGTGCCCAGCCCGCGGGCTCCGGAGCCCGCGGAGCCTCATCCCCGCGCGAGCGTCTGCTCAGCCGATCTCGGCCAGTCGCGCCAGGATCTCGGGCTCGTAGCGCGTGTAATGCGAGTAGTCGAAGATCGCGTCCAGGTCGAGGCCCGCGGCGCGCTCGTCGGCGGCGAGCAGCTCGCGCAGCGCCACGCCCTCGTCCCAGGCGCGCTGGGCCAGCTCCTGCACGACCCGGTAGGCGGCGTCGCGCGAGGCGCCGGCCTCCACCAGCGCGAGCAGCACCCGCTGCGAGAACAGCGCGCCGTGGGTGAGCTCGAGGTTGGCGCGCATGCGCTCGGCGTCGACGGTCATCCCCTCGACGAGGGCGATCGCGCGCTGCTGGAGGTAGTCGAGCAGGATCGTCGAGTCGGGCAGGATCACCCGCTCCACGGATGAGTGCGAGATGTCGCGCTCGTGCCAGAGGGCCACGTCCTCGAGACCGGCCTGCGCGTTGCCGCGCAGCACGCGCGCGAGCCCGGAGATCTGCTCGGCCTTGATCTGGTTGCGCTTGTGCGGCATCGCCGAGGAGCCCTTCTGGCCGGCGCGGAAGGGCTCCTGCACCTCGCGCACCTCGGTTCGCTGCAGGTGGCGCACCTCGGTTGCGAGCCGCTCGAGGCCCGCGCCCGCGAGCGCGATCGTGCTCAGCAGCTCCGCGTGCCTGTCGCGCGGGACGACCTGGGTGGAAACCGGCTCGCCGTCGAGCCCGAGGCGGGCGAGCACGCGGCGCTCGTACTCGGGGCTCGTCGCGGCGTACGTGCCGACAGCCCCCGAGAGCGCGCCGACGGCGACCTGGGCGAACGCGCGCTCGAGGCGGCCGGCGTTGCGGTGGGCCTCGAGCGCGAACCCGGCGAGCTTGATCCCGAACGTGGTCGGCTCGGCGTGGACGCCGTGCGTGCGCCCCGCGCACAGCAGCCCCGCACTCTCGTGTGCCCGCTGTGCGAGCGCGATCGCGAGCGCGCGGGCGCCGGCAAGGATCGGCTCGCCGGCGCTGCGCAGCTGCAGCCCGAGCGCGGTGTCGAGCACGTCCGAGGAGGTCAGCCCGAAATGGATCCAGCGCCCGGCCTCGCCGGCCGACTCGGCGAGCACGTCGACGAACGCGGCCACGTCGTGGTCGGTCACGCGCTCGCGCTCGTTGACCGCCTCGACCGTGAAGCTCGCCCGCTCGATCGCCTCGATCTCCTGCGGCGCCGGCCCGTCCTCGCCGAGCAGCACCGGCAGCTCCGCCGCCGCGGCGAGCTCGACCTCGCGCCACGCCTCCATGCGCGCCTGATCGGTCCAGATCCGGCCCAGCTCGGCGCGGGTGTAGCGGGAGATCACCTCAGCAGGCGAGGATCTGCGCGGCGAGGACCGCGGCGTTGCGCGGGTTGTCGAGGCCGACGCAGGCGACCGGCACGCCGGGCGGCATCTGCACGATCGAGAGGATCGCGTCCAGCCCGCCCGCCGCGCTCAGCCGCCCCGACAGCGGCACGCCGATCACCGGCAGGTCGGTGTGCGCGGCGACCGCGCCCGGGAGCGCAGCCGAGATGCCGGCGCCGGCGATGATCACGCGCAGGCCGCGCATGCGCGCGTTCTTGGCGTATTCGGCGACCGTGTCCGGTTCGCGGTGGGCCGACATGACCCGCACCTCGTGCAGGATGCCGCGCTCCTGGAGCTCGCGGCCGGCCTTCTCCATCGTCTCCATGTCGCTCTTGGAGCCCATCACGATGCCCACGCGGGGGGTATCGACGTCGAGCCCCTCGAGCTCGCTGCTGACTTCCTCCGTCTCCAGCGGCTCGCGCACGAGCGAGATGCCCGCTCCGGGCGGACGACCCTCGCGGGCCGTCGGGTCCTCGCCCCGGGGCGTGTCGGCCGATCCGCTCATGCGCGCCGCGCCAAAACGGCGCCGCTGCTGTGGTCTGCGGTCCTCACGGGCCGGCAGCTTACGCCTCTCGCCCCCGGAGACCCGCTCACAGCGAGGAGATGAAGTCGTCGATCGGGATCGCCGCGAGCGTCTCATAGCGGCCCGTGCCGCGGGATCCCAGCTCGAGCGAGACGCGCGCCATCGTGCCCTCGTCGGGCGCCTCGATCACCGAGATGAAGTCGACGTGGCCGAGCGTCGCCCACTGCGCCTTGACGGTCGCGCCGAGTTGCTTGACCTCGTTGTTGACCTCGCGGATCCGCTCCGGGTTGTTCTTGACCGTCTGCACGCCCTCGGGCGTGAGGGTCGAGAGCATGATGTACGTGGGCATTTGGGGGGCTCCTCTCGAAGGCTCGTCGTCTCCGGCGGCGCCCCGCCGGCAGCTGTGCTGGTTCTACCCGATCCTGGCCTGGACGTGGCGTCCAGATCCCGGCCATACCCTCGGCGCGATCGCTTAGCATTGACCGCGGTGGCGGATGTGATCTCGCGCTTGCTTGCGATGGCCCGGAGGCGCCGGGTCCTCGCCTGCGCGGCGGCTCTCGCGCTGCTCGGCGTGATGATCCCGGCCGCGCTGTCCGGCGCCTTCGCGCAGCAGGGGGCGTTGACCGGCACAGGCGAGTCCGGCGCGTCCCGGCTCGGAGTCAGCGCCGCCGTCTCCGCTGATGGCAGCACGGCGCTCGTGGGCGGTCCCAACGACAACTCCTCCGAGGGCGCCGCGTGGGTGTTCGTGCGGTCAGGATCGACGTGGACCCAGCAGGGCGAAAAGCTCGTGCCGAACAAAGCCGAAGAGAGCGCCTTCGGCGTCTTCGGCTGGAGCGTCGCGCTGTCCGCCGACGGTAACACCGCGCTGGTGGGGGCGATCGGCGACGGCGGCAAAGTTGGGGCCGCATGGGTGTTCGTGCGGTCCGGCTCCACGTGGAGCCAGCAGGGCACGAAGCTCATCCCGCATCCCTTGGAAGAGACCGGCGCGGGGGAATTCGGCGAGGGCGTCGCGCTCTCCGCCGACGGCAACACCGCGCTGATCGGCGCCGGCAGCGACAACAGCTTCCAGGGAGCCGCGTGGGTGTTCACCCGCTCGGCAGGCGCGTGGACGCAGCAGGGGACGAAGCTGACCGGCGGGGAAGAGTCTGGCACAGGCGAATTCGGCTACTCGGTCGCACTGTCGGCCGACGGCAGCACGGCGCTGATGGGTGGGCCGGGGGACAACACGAACAAGGGCGCGGCGTGGGTGTTCACGCGTTCGGGCACGACCTGGAGCCCGCAGGGCGCGAAGCTGACGGGGAGCGGGGAGGCCGGAGCGAAAACAGAGCTTGGCTACTCGGCGGCGCTGTCGGCGAGCGGCGACACGGCGCTGCTCGGCGGGCCCTTCGACAACTCGGAAAAAGGGGCGGCCTGGGCGTACACGCGCTCCGGCTCGACCTGGAGCCACGACGGGGAAAAGCTGACGCCCACAGATGAAGTCGGCACGTCGAGCCGCTTCGGCTGGTCGGTGGCCCTCGGCGACGACGGGCACACCGCCCTGATCGGGGGGCCGTTCGACTCAGCCCCCGCGGGTGCGGCGTGGCAGTTCCAGCCCGGCCCCACGGGCTGGCAGGAGCACGCGAAGGTCCTGCCTGCCGAAGCGAGCACGGGGCACTTCGGCAGCAGCGTCGCCCTTGCGGCCGACGCCGGCACCGCGATCGTCGGCGAGCCGGAAGACGGAGCCGGGGTCGGAGCCGCGTTCGCCTTTTTCGAAGCCCCGCCGGCGGCGACCACGGGCGCCGCGACCGCGTTGGGCACCGACTCCGCCACACTCAACGGAACGTACGGGCTCGGGCCGGCGCACGCCGGCTACTTCGAATACGGCACGACCACCGCCTACGGGAAACGCACGTCGATTCAGGCTTTCGCGTCGAGCATCCCATGCAAGGCCTGCGCACCGCTCCCGCCGATCCCGATCGTCGCCCCGGTCTCAGCCCTCTCCCCCGCCACCACCTACCACTACCGCCTCGTCTCCGAAAGCTCCGGCGGCACGACCGTCGGCGCCGATCAGACGTTCACGACCTTGGCGGCGCCATCCTGCCTCGGGCCGCTCGTGGGCTGTTGCGGACCGGCAACGCCACGAGCGAGCTGCTGCGCCTCGGAGCCCTGCCCGGCGATAATCCTCACACCGCGGATCACGAACGCCTCGCAGTCCCATCGGCGATGGCGCCGCGGCTCGGCCGCGGCCTCCCTCGCGCGCCGCCGCATCCCGCTCGGCACCAGCTTTACGTTCGACCTGAACGTCCCCGCGCGCGTGCGCATCGCCTTCTCCCACCGGACGCAAGGACGCAAGCTGCGAGGTCGCTGCGTCAAGCGCTCGCACGCCAACGTCCACCGCCCCGCCTGCACGCGCTCGACGCCCGCCGGCGCGCTGCTGTTCGAAGGCCACGCCGGCATCGACCACGTCAGCTTCCAGGGCCGGCTCCGCGGCGGCCTCGGTGCGAAGGGGGGCACGCTGACGCCGGGGAACTACACCGCCGTCATCAGCGCGACCGCCGGCGCCACGTCGAACCACGTGACGCTGACGTTCACGATCGTCCGATAGCCGGTAGTCGCGCGTCTCGACGAACGGCGCCCGCAGCCGGGCTCAGTTCGCCGCCGCAGCGCCGCGGGCGCGCACCTGAGCCGCGCTCACGCCGCGGCCGGCTCGCGCACGCCGCCGGCGCGGGAGGCGCCCGCCACGTTCAGCGCCAGCTCGCCGTCGTGCGCGTCGACCTCGACGCTGTCTCCCTGGCGGATCTCGCCCTTCAGCAGCGCGAGCGCGAGGCGGTCGGTGAGCTGCTTCTGGATCACGCGGCGCAGCGGCCGCGCGCCGTAGGCGGGGTCGTAGCCGAGATTGCCGAGCAGGGTGCGCGCGTCGTCGGTGAGCGTGACAGTGACGCCGCGCTCGGCGACCCGCTGGATCACCCGCTCGACCTGCAGGTCCACGATCTCCGCGAGCTGCTCGCGCGTGAGCGACTCGAAGCGGACGATGTCGTCGAGGCGGTTGATGAACTCCGGCTTGAAGCGCTCGAGCAGCGCGGTGCGGATCTCCGCGTCGCCGGCCCCGGCGGGCACCGGGAAATTGGAGGTCATGATCAGCACCGTGTTCTTGAAGTCGACCGTGCGGCCCTGGCCGTCGGTCAGGCGGCCGTCGTCCATGACCTGCAGCAGCGTGTTGAAGACGTCGGTGTGGGCCTTCTCGATCTCGTCGAGCAGGACGACGGAGTACGGGCGCCTGCGCACCGCCTCCGTGAGCTGTCCGCCCTCTTCGTAGCCGACGTAGCCGGGGGGCGCGCCGACGAGGCGCGAGACGGAGTGCTTCTCCATGTACTCGGACATGTCGATCCGCACCATCGCGTCCTGGCTGTCGAACATGAACTCCGCCAGGGCGCGCGCGAGCTCGGTCTTGCCGACACCGGTCGGGCCGAGGAACAGGAACGAGCCGATCGGCCGGTCGGGGTCCTGCAGGCCGGCGCGCGAGCGGCGCAGCGCCGTCGCGACGGCCTCGATCGCCTCGTCCTGGCCGACCACGCGTTCGTGCAGGCGGTTCTCCATGTGGATCAGCTTCTCGGTCTCGCCCTCGAGCAGGCGGCTGACCGGCACTCCGGTCCAGCGCGCGACGACCTCGGCCACGTCGTCGGCGTCGACCTCCTCTTTCAAAAACTGAGGCCCGCCCACGCCGCCCTCGGCCTCGCGCTCGCCCGCTTCGTGTTCGGCGAGCTTCGCTTCGAGCTCGGGGATGTCCTGGTAGAGGAGCTTGGAGGCGCGCTCGAGATCCGCTTCGCGCTGGGCGCGCTCGGCCTCCAGGCGCGCCTGGTCGAGGCGCTCTTTCAGCTCGGAGATGCCCTCGAGCGCCTGCTTCTCGCTCTGCCACTGCGCCTTCATCGCCGCCGAGCGCTCGCGCAGCTCGGCGAGCTCGCGCTCCAGCGCCTCGCGGCGTTCGGCCGAGGCCTCGTCCTTCTCCTTGCGCAGCGAGGTCAGCTCGATCTCGAGCTGCATCACGCGCCGGTCGACCTCGTCGATCTCGGTCGGCAGCGAGTCGATCTCGATGCGCACGCGCGAGGCGGCCTCGTCCACGAGGTCGATGGCCTTGTCGGGGAGGAAGCGGTCGGCGATGTAGCGGTCTGACAGCGTCGCGGCGGCGATCAGCGCGTTGTCCTGGATGCGGACCTTGTGGTGGTCCTCATAGCGGCCCTTGAGCCCGCGCAGGATCGCGATCGTGTCGGCGACCGTGGGCTCTCCGACCATCACCGGCTGGAAGCGGCGCTCGAGCGCGGCGTCCTTCTCGATGTGCTTGCGGTACTCGTCGAGCGTCGTGGCGCCGACACAGCGCAGCTCGCCGCGGGCGAGCATCGGCTTCAACAGGTTGGCGGCGTCGACCGCGCCTTCGGCCGCGCCCGCGCCGACGATCGTGTGGAGCTCGTCGAGGAACAGGATCACGCTGCCCTGCGCCTCGCGCACCTCTTTGAGCACGGCCTTCAGGCGGTCCTCAAACTCTCCCCGGTACTTCGCGCCGGCGATCAGCGCGCCGATGTCGAGCGCGATCACGCGGCGGTCGCGCAGGGACTCGGGGACATCACCGGAGACGATCCGCCGGGCGAGGCCCTCGACGATCGCGGTCTTGCCCACGCCCGGCTCGCCGATCAGCACCGGGTTGTTCTTGGTGCGGCGCGAGAGGACCTGGATCACGCGCCTGATCTCCTCGTCGCGCCCGATCACGGGGTCGAGCTTGTCCTGCTCGGCCGCCTGTGTCAGATCGGTGCCGAAGCGCTCGAGCGCTTCGTACTTCTCCTCCGGGGCCTGGTCGGTGACGCGGTTCGAGCCGCGCACCTCGGCCAGCGCGGTCTGCAGGCGCTCGCCGGCGGCGCCGACCGAGGAGAGCGCGCGCCCGGCCGCGCCCTTCTCGCGCGCGAGGGCGAGCAGCAGGTGCTCGGTCGAGACGTACTGGTCCCCGAGCTTGCCGGCCTCGGCCTCGGCGGCGCGCAGGACGGCGATCAGCTCGGAGCTGGGCTGGGCGCCCTCCTCGCTCGAGGACGCGCTCTGGACGGGCAATTGGTCGATCGCATCGGAGACGGTCGCGCGCAGCGCGTCGACGTCGACGCCGAGCTTGGCGAGCACGCCGAGGACGAGGCCGCCCGGCGCGTCCGCGCTCGAGGGGCCGGCTCCGGCCGGGGCCTCGGCGAGCAGCGTCGAGAGCAGGTGCAACGGCGTGAACTGGGGGTTGCGGCGCTCCTGCGCGAGCCTGGCTGCGGCGGCGAGCGCCTCTTGGGACTTGATCGTGAAGCGGTCTGCCTGCATCACACTCACTTCCTCTTTGACGGTCGGTTCTGGAACGGCGAGCGGACGTCGGCGGCGCGAACGATCTCGCGGCCGCCGCGGTATGGGACCGTCAGCTCGGCGCGGAACGAGCGGCGCACGGTCTCGAGCTCCTCGGCGAGGCGCACCTGCGCCTGCAGCGCTTCGAGCTCGATCTGCTCGATCCGGTTCTGCATCTCGTCGATCTCGGCCTCGAGGCGCATGACGCGCTCGACGCCCGCGAGGTTCAGCCCGAGCTCGGCGGTCATCTCCTGGATCCGGCGCAGGCGCTCGACGTCCTCCTGCGAGTAGAGGCGCGTGCCCTTCGGCGAGCGCTTCGGCTCGATCAGGCCGCGCGACTCGTACATGCGCAGCGTCTGCGGGTGCATGTTCGCCAGCTCGGCGGCGACGGAGATCATGAACACGCCGCGGTCGGTCTCGACCTTGACGCGCGTCATCGCGCGCGGCTCGCGCTTGCGCGGCTGCTCGCTCATCGCTGCCGCTCCTCGGCCGAGCCCTCGCGCGCGGCGCCGTTGCCGAACAGGCCGGCGCGCGGGTCTTCGCCCATCGTCGCCGACAGCGCGTCGAGCGCCTTTTCCTGCTCCTCGCTCAGGTGGTCGGGCACCTCGATCACGAAGCGGTAGTGGATGTCGCCTTTCTCGGGAGGCTTCTTACCCAGCTTCGGCGGACCCTCGCCGCGCAGCCGCTGCACCGTGCCGTGGGCGGTGCCGGGTTTCACGCGCAGCGTCTTCGTGCCCTCGAGCGTCGGCACCGTGACCTCCGCGCCGCGCAGCGCCTCGGGGATCGTGAGCGGGACCTCGACCTCGAGGTTGTCGCCCTTGCGCGTGAACAGGCGGGAGGGCGAGACGTGCGTGATCAGGTAGAGGTCGCCCGGCGGGCCGCCGTTGCGCCCGGGCTCGCCCTTGCCCGCGATGCGGATGCGGCTGCCGTCGCGGACGCCCGCGGGGATGTTCACGCGCAGGCGCTTGACGGTGCGCACGGCGCCGGAGCCCTGGCAGGTGGGGCACGGGTCCTCGATCACCGTGCCAGCGCCGCCGCAGCGCGAGCACGGCTGGGAGATCGAGAACATGCCCTGGCCCTGCGTCTCGATGCCGCGGCCCTCGCAGCGCGGGCAGACCGACGGCGTCGTGCCGGGCTTGGCGCCGGTGCCGCGGCATGTCGGGCAGGTCGCCTGCATCGGAAGCTGCAGCGGGACCTGGGCGCCTGCGATCGCCTGGTCGAAGCTGATCGAGACCTGCGCCTCGAGGTCGGCGCCGCGTTCGGAGCGCGGCTGCGTGCGGACGCGGCGACCGCCGGCGGAGCCGCCGAAGAGGTTCGAGAGGATGTCGCCCATCGAGGCGGAGTCGAAGTCGAAGTTGCCGAAGCCGCCGAAGCCGCCGCCCGGCCCCGCGCCGGTGGCGAAGGGGCCGCTGCCGCTGTCGTACTGCTTGCGCTTCTCGGGGTCGCCGAGCACGTCGTAGGCCTGCGAGATCTCCTTGAAGCGCCCCTCGGCGCTTGCGTCGCCGGGGTTGCGGTCGGGGTGATACTGGCGTGCGAGCTTGCGGTATGCCTTCTTGATCTCCTCGGCGCTGGCCTTCTTCTCGACGCCGAGCGCCTTGTAGTAGTCGGGGCGGCTGGCCATCGCGCTCCCTACGCCACCACCACGACGCGGGCGGGGCGGATCACGGTGTCGCCGAGGCGGTAGCCGGGCTGGTAGACCTCGAGCACGGTGCCGCTCGCGGGGCCGCCCTCGGGCGCCGGGGCGGTCGCGACGGCCTCGTGCAGCGAGGGGTCGAACGGCTCGCCGGCCGGCGAGTAGGAGTGGATGCCGACGCGCGCGAGCGCGGCCGCGAGCTCGTCCGCCACCAGGCGCACGCCTTCGAGCAGCGGGTCGTCCTTGGCGGCGTGGTCGATCGCGCGTTCGAGGTTGTCGAGCGCGGGGAGCAGCTCCTTGGCGAGCGCGACAGCGCCGCGCTCAGACGCGGCGGCCGCCTCGCGGGCGACGCGCTTGCGGTAGTTCTCGAAGTCGGCCTGCGTGCGCTGCGCGAGCGCGAGGTACTCGTCGCGCTCGGCCGCGACGGCCACGAGCTCGTCGACGTCGCCGCTCAACGCGTCCTCGTCGGCGGTCGCGCCGTTGCCGCGCTCGCCGCCGGACGTCGCGGCGTCGTCGCGACGTCCGGGCGCCTCCTCCGGGGGAAGCGCCCCCGGCGCGGCTGCGCCGGGGGCCTGCTGCCCGGAATCGTCGTTGCCGAGGGTTCTCTCAGCGTCGGTCATCGGCTAGGCCTTCGGCTCGTCGACGACCTCTGCATCCACGACGTCCTCCTCCTCGGACTCGTGTCCTGCGCCGTCGGCGGAGGCGCCGTTGCCGGCCGCGGCCGCGCTCTCCTGGGCGCGCTGGTACATCGCCTCGGAGACCGCGTGGAACGCCGTCTGGAGCTCGCCCGCGCGGGCGTTGATCGCCTCGGCGTCCTCGGTGTCGAGCACCTCGCGGACGTCCTTGATCGCCTGCTCGATGCGCGACTTGGAGTCTGCGTCGACCTGGTCGCCCAGCTCGCCGAGCTGTTTCTCGGCCTGGTAGGCCGCGTTCTCGGCGTTGTTGCGCGCCTCTGCGAGGTCCCGCGCGCGGCGGTCGTCCTCGGCGTGCGACTCGGCGTCGGCGACCATGTTCTTGATTTCGTCGTCGGACAGGCCCGAGCCGGCCTTGATCTCGATCTTCTGCTCCTTGCCCGTGCCGAGATCCTTCGCGGACACGTTCAGGATCCCGTTGGCGTCGATGTCGAAGGCGACCTCGATCTGCGGGATACCGCGCGGCGCCGGCGGGATGCCGGTCAGCTGGAACTTGCCGAGCGACTTGTTGTACTGGGCCATCTCGCGCTCGCCCTGCAGGACGTGGATCTCGACCGAGGGCTGGTTGTCCTCGGCGGTCGAGAAGACCTCGCCCTTGCGTGTCGGGATCGTCGTGTTGCGCTCGATCAGCTTCGTCATCACGCCGCCCTTGGTCTCGATGCCGAGGGTCAGCGGGGTGACGTCGAGCAGCAGCACGTCCTTGACGTCGCCGGCGAGCACGCCGGCCTGGATCGCGGCGCCGACGGCCACGACCTCATCGGGGTTGACGCCGCGGTGCGGCTCCTTCCCGGTGAGCTCTTTGACCTTCTCCTGGACGGCGGGCATGCGCGTCATCCCGCCGACGAGCACGACGTGTTCGATCTCCTTGACGCCCTTGCCTTTGGCGTCGTCGATCGCCTGGCGCACGGGGGCGACCACGCGGTCGATCAGGTCGGAGGTCAGCTCGGAGAGCTTCGCGCGGGTCAGGCGCGTGTCGAGGTGCTTGGGGCCCGAGGAGTCGGCCGTGATGAACGGCAGGTTGATCTGCGTCTCCTGCGTGGTGGAGAGCTCGATCTTCGCCTTCTCGGCAGCCTCGTACAGGCGCTGGAGCGCCATCGGGTCGGCCGCGAGGTCGATGCCCTGGGACTTCTTGAACTCGGCCACGAGCCAGTCGACGATCGCCTTGTCGAAGTTGTCGCCGCCGAGGTGGTTGTCGCCGGCGGTGGACTTGACCTCGAACACGCCGTCGCCGATCTCGAGCACGGACACGTCGAAGGTGCCGCCGCCGAGGTCGAAGACGAGGATCGTCTGGTCGCTCTCCTTGTCGAGCCCGTAGGCGAGCGAGGCGGCCGTGGGCTCGTTGATGATGCGCTTGACGTCGAGGCCGGCGATCTTGCCGGCGTCCTTGGTCGCCTGGCGCTGGTCGTCGTTGAAGTACGCGGGGACGGTGATGACGGCCGAGTCGACGGCCTCGCCCAAATACGCTTCCGCGTCGGACTTCAGCTTCTGCAGGATCATCGCCGAGATCTCCTGGGGCGAGTGCTGCTCGCCCCCGGCCTCGACGCGTGCGTCGCCGTTGGGGCCGGCGACGACCTTGTAGGGGACGATCGACTCCTCCTCGCGCACCTCGGCCTCCTTGCGGCCCATGAAGCGCTTGATCGAGAAGATCGTGTTCTGCGGGTTGGTCACGGCCTGGCGCTTGGCCACCGTGCCGACGAGGCGCTCGCCCGAGGCCGTGAACGCGACGACGGACGGGGTGGTGCGCCCGCCCTCCGCGTTCTCGATAACCGTCGGCTCGCCACCCTCCAGCACGGCCATGCACGAGTTGGTCGTGCCGAGGTCGATGCCTATGGTCTTGGCCATTTCTAGATGCTCCTTCTGTGGGGCTTACAAATCTAAGTGAGATTGTGACAGATTTTCTGCGCCCCTTCAAGTGGCAGGAAGCACGAGCTGCGCGCCCTCGACGGCCGTCAGGCGAGCCTGTACCGTTGGTGTATGAACCTGCCGTCGGTCGAGCCGATCAAGCCCCGGCTGCGCGGCGTTCTGCATGAGTACGCGTTCTTCGTCTCGCTCGCTCTGGGCGTGCTGCTGATCCTGCTCGCCTCCGACGGGCGCGCGCGCCTCGCCGCGGCGATCTACGCCGTCGCGCTGTCCGGCCTGCTGGGGA
>DATARO010000042.1:0-22774 GCA_036264095.1 Solirubrobacteraceae bacterium
CCGCTCGAGGACGCCGAGCGCTGGCAGCGCGAGGCCGAGACGGCGATCGCCGGCCTGCTCTCCTGCCCATAACGGCGACTTTGTGTCAAGCCGCACGCCCGGCAGACCGATGCACCTCCCACGATGTACGGGGATCGCTCAGGCTACGGACTCCTGATCGCCGCGCTCGGCGCGGCGGTCCTCGCGGTATCGGTGTTCCTGCCCTGGTACGGCGTCCACATCACGGCCGAGGGCGCCGCGGCAGCGGGGCGGCTCAGCGAACAGGTCGTCTCGCAGTTCGGCAACGCGCGGCTGCAGCAAGACGTGGCCCCGCTGCACGCGGGCCTGAACTCGCTCGTCGGGCATGAAGTCGCCTCGATCAGCGGCCACGACGCCTTCAAATACATGAGCGTCATCCTTCTCCTGCTCGCCGGGCTAGCGCTGCTCGACGCGCTCTTCGGCCTCGCCGGCGTGCGCGGCGGATTGCATCCCGAAGGGGCGGGCGCAGCGCTCGTGCTCGTCGGCTTGGTCGCCTCGGGGTACGTCGCCTTCCGCATGGTCGCCCGTCCGGGCACCTTCGAAGGGGTCTTCTCGCTCTCGCTGCGGGCGGGGGCGTGGAGCGCGCTGATCGGCGCGTTGATGATCCTCGCCGGCGGCCTGTGGCCGCGGGGGCGGGTCGCCACGGGCATCGTCGAGGAGCGCGTCGAGAGCGCGCTGTCCGGCCTCTCGGGCTGGACCCCGCAGAGCTGAGCGCGCGCTTCAGGCGAGCGCGAGGCCGGCATCGGCGCCGATGGGCGCGAGGCGGTCGAGCAGCAGCTCGATGATCCGTGCGGTCGCGCCCCAGATCAGGTGCTCGCCGACGATGTAGGCGTCGGTCTCGAACGTGAACCCGCGCCGTTCCATCTGGGTACGCGTGCGCCCCGCGCGGACGTCCGCGAGCGACAGCTCGAGCACCTGATCGACCTCGCGCGGGGAGACCTGCCAGGCGATTCCCTCGGGGATCGCGCCGACGTAGGGGTGGATCACGTAGCCGGTCGCGAAGGTAGGGACCTCGGGCAGCTCACCGAGCAGCGTGACCTCGGCGCGCGGCAGCCCGATCTCCTCTTCGGCCTCGCGCAGCGCGGTGGCGGCGAGATCGGGATCCCCCGGGTCCCGGCGCCCTCCCGGGAACGAGATCTCGCCCGCGTGGCGGCGGAGGTCAGAGCGGCGGCGGGTGAGTACGAGATGAGGCTCGCGGGCGGCGCCAACGAGGTAGAGCGGCGCGAGCACGGCGGCGGCGACCGGGTCGCCGGGCGGCCGCGCCCGTGCTACGGCTGCTGCGAGATCGGAGTCAGGCGGCCAGGTGAACGCGCTCAATGCGCTCCTGGAACATGACCTCGCCGTCGAGCGCCCTGTGGACGGGGCACTTCGCAGCGATCACGCGCAGCTTTTCGAGCTGCTCGTCCGGGAGGTTCTCCGGGAGCCGCATCACGAGCTCGAACTTCGTCGGACAGCCGCGCTCGGCGGGGCTGTACTCGACATCGACCTCGACGTGGCCGATGTCCCAGCCCTTGCGCGCCGCATACATCTCCATCGTGATCGCGGTGCAGGACGCGAGGCTGACCGCGAGCAGCTCACGAGGGTCGGGACCGGAGTCGTCTCCACCTGCGGTGAGCGGCTCGTCGACTGTGATCTGGTGGTCGCGAACGTTGACCGAGTGCCTGAGTCCGGCACCCTCTCGCCGCGCCGTGACCTTCATCCGCGACAGCCCCTGAGTTTGCGTCATCGACATCCCTTCCGAATAGGTACCTTCTCAGACCATATTACCGCTCGCGGCGGCTACGAAAGCGGATTGAAGAGCAGCCCGGTCAGCAGCTTCGGATAGAAGAACGTCGACTTCGGCGGCATGTTCTCGCCCGCCTCGGCGACCTCGCTGACCTGCTCCACGGGCGTGGGCCGCATCACGAACGCGGCCTCGTACTCACCCGAGCGCACCATCGCGATCGCCTCCGCGGTGTCGCGCGCGTAGAACATGCCGTTGAAGTGAGAGATGTCATCGTCGCTGAGGCCGAGGGCGCCCTTCAGCAGCAGCGCCTCGAGCACGCCGGTGTCGAGTTCGCGGTAGGCCTCCGAGTGCCCCGGCAGGACGGCGTCGGCGATCGCCTGATCCTTGAGCGTGAGCCGCAGCATGCGGTCGGAGTCGATGTAGCCGAGCTCCAGGGGGCCGCGGCCGGGCGCGGGCGCCAGCTCGGCCTCGGCGACCTCGCGCACCTCGAAGTCGCGCTCGATCGCGCTCGCGAGCGCCGCGCGGCGCTCGTCGTCGAGCCCCCGCACGAGCCGGTGGGTGGGGAAGACCGTCAGCCCGGGGTCCTCGAGCGCGACCAGGCACATGAGGATGTAGCGGTGCTCGCCGTCCCCGCCGATCTCCTGCGCGTAGGCGTCCATCGTCTCGTAGCGGTGGTGGCCGTCGGCGATCAGCAGCTCGACGCCGCGCGTCGCCGCCTGGACCGCAGCGATCGCGGCCGGGTCGGACACGCGCCAGACACGGTGGACCGTGCCGTCGCCGTCGGTGACCTCGCCCCACGGCTGCTCGGCGGTCGCGGGCTCGAGCGCTGCCCAGGCCGCCTGCCCGGGATCCGAGTAAAGCGAGAAGATCGGCGAGATGTTCGTGCGCGTCGCGCGAGTGAGCTTCAGGCGATCCTCCTTCGGGCCCGGGTGCGTGCGCTCGTGGGGCCGCACGCGGCCGGGGCCGTAGCCCTCGATGCGCACCCGGCAGAAGAAGCCCCGGCGCGTGCGCTGTCGCCCGTCGGGGCCCGTGTAGTCCTGCGTGTGGGCCCACAGCGCCGGCTCGCTGTCGCGGACGAGCGCGCCCTGCAGCTGCCAGCTCTCGAACTGCTCTGCGGCGGCCGCGTACGGATCGGGGTCGCCCTCGGGCAGGTCGACGGCGACGACGTTGAAGGGCGAGCGCGCGAGCAACGCCGCGCGCTGGCGGGCGTCGATCACGTCATACGGCGGGGCGACCACGTCCGCGAGCGGACCCGTGACGGCGGGGTCGTAGTGGAGCGCGCGCAGGGGCTGGACGTCGGCCATGCGCTGGCGCACGCTAGCAGCGGGCGCGCGGGAGCCGCGGCGGCCTCTACATTTACCTGACGGGACGTGGCGCAGCCTGGTAGCGCACCTGCTTTGGGAGCAGGGGGTCGCCGGTTCAAATCCGGCCGTCCCGACTGTCATACGGTTAGTGCAGCAACGCGAATGCAGTGAACGATTCTCAGCCCTGTAACGGCAGGGCCGAGACTAGTCCTGTGACCTCCAGGAGCCTCTCGACGGTCGGGCTGGTCACGAGGGACAGCTTGGCGGCGTGTTCGTCGCACGTGTCCACGGCGCGGATCAGTTCACGGAGGCCGACCGAGTCGAGGAACGTCACCTCTCTCAGGTCGAGCACGATGTCTTGGGCGCCGCTTCCACAGACACTTGTGAGCGCCGCGCGGAGCTGTGGGGCGGTGGCGATGTCGATCTCGCCGCATACAGCGACGATCTGACGCTCGTCGTCGGCTTCCAGTGCAATCCGCAGATCGTCCATGCAAACCCCCGGTCGCCCAGATGGTACATCGACGAAACCATTTGTACAGGGCCACCCCGACACCACGGTCGGGGCGGGCGGTGATCCGAGGCTCCCCGAACGAGTGTCCTTCCAGGCGCTTCGCCGCGTTCGGGATCATTTCTGCGGCACGGTCCGAGCCCCTATCCCCACAATGAAGGGCGAGCGGCCCCCGCCACTTGTCGCTCAGTCCGACGACATCGGCCAGTGCGACGCACGACGAACCGGATCGTGCCGCACCTGACCGCTACCGCGCTCGACGGGGCGGCAAACCCTCATCGGCACTCGCGGCCGCGACTGAGCGAAGCAGGCGCCCCAGTCTCAGCGTCCTCTCACCCGCCTCCGCGGGTCCCCTCGCATGCGGCGTCCAAGGTGGTCTCCCAACCGGGGCAAGCCCCCGACGACCGAAAGGACGAGATCCGATGTTCAGATCGATAAGGAAGGTGGCCGCTGGTCTCGCCGCGCTCGGTGCGCTCGCGCTCGGGGGCTCTGCGATCGCGGGCGCCGCCAGCTCGACGAGCACGACCAGCACGACCACCACAGCGACGCCCCCGGGTAGCTCTAGCTCGCAGAGCCGCCCAGCGTTCAGCGGCCCGGCGCACGGCACCGCAGCGCACGAGGACGCCGAGACCGCCGTCACAGGCGAAGCGGCCGAAAAGGCAAAGGCGGCGGCGGTGAAGAGCGTCGGCAGCGGCACCGCCGGCGCAGTCACGACCGACTACACGAAAACCGGCTACGAGACGACGGTGACGAAGTCCGACGGGACGAAGGTCGAAGTCCACCTCGACAGCTCCTTCAACGTCATGCAGGGCGGCCCGGGCGGTCCGGGTGGCCCGCACGGCGGCGGCTACGGAGGTCCGCCTCCGTCAGGCACCGCACCCGCAGCCTGACGAGGTCCGGCTCCTGTGGAGGGTCGGCTGCGCGCCGGCCCTCCGAGCCGTCCTCAGGCTCCGCCCCCCGCGGCCTGACGAGGTCCGGCTCCTTTGGAGGGTCGGCTGCGCGCCGGCCGTCCGAGCCGTCCTCAGGCGTTGTTCGAGCCCTCGAACGGGAGCCGCTCGAGCAGGCCCGTCACCTGCAGGAGCCGCCGCACCTGGGGGTTGACCTTGTCGGCCTCCGGCGCGACGCTCAGCGTGCAACTGCTCTCCGCGCACACGATGCGGCTCGAGAGGATCGCGCGCAGGCCGGTCGAGTCGATGAACTCGAGCTCGCCGATGTCGAGCACGACCTCCTTCGCCCCCTCCGCGCAGACCTTCGACACCGCCTCTGCCAGCGCGCCCGAGGACGCGAGGTCGAGCTCCCCCTGCAGTGCGAGCCGATGCCGCCCGTCCTCCCCGGCGATCGCGTCGATCACGAGGTCGTGGACCTCAGCCCCCCCACCCGGCGTGCTCACCGCCGACGACCTCCGCCGCCGGCGAAAGCGCGGCGGCTGCGGGTGGGGCGACCTTGCTGCTGGCGACGGCGGTTCATGGTTTTTCTCCCCTCGTCCGGCACGGGAGATCGCAACAATCTAGACGATCACACGCGCCGCAGAGAGTGTGCGAACGTCCTTGCTGTAGGGCCGTCGAGGGCCCATTTCTCTGGGACGAACGCGCCCGCCGCGCTCGCGCCACGGCCGACCCGACCACGGCGGCCCTCAGGGGCCGCCCCGTAAAAGAGCAAAGGAAGGGGCCCCGCCCACAGCAGGGCCCCTTCACTTCTTGATGCTCACAGGAGTGGGGGTTTCTCCGGCGAGCGAGCTGACCCGCCTCTCCCACGGGTCAACATCGGTATACCCGCGTGGCTCGCTTCTATTCGCCCGATCCGCGCGAGCGCAGGCGGTCTCGCACGTTCGTGGTAGAAACGGCGCGTGAGCCAGGTCGACTCCACTGTCCCCGCCGACCTGCGCGCGCGCCGCGAGGCTGTCGTGCGCGAGCACATGGAGTCCGAGAACGTCCACGACTTCGACGCCACGATCGGCACGTTCGGACACCCCCGCTACGAGATCGTCCCCACCGGCGAGGTCTATGACGGCGAGCCGGAAGTGCGCCGCTACTACGCCGAGACCCGCGCCGCGTTCCCCGACCAGCGCAACGAGCTGATCTCCCTGCGCCACGCCGACGACGCCGTGATCGTCGAGTTCGACCTGCTCGGCACGCATCTCGGCCCGCTGCGCTCGCTGCCCCCGACGGGCCGCGAGTTCCGCTGCCAGATGACCGCCTTCTTCGAGTTCGAGGGCGACCGGATCGTCTGCGAGCGCGTCTACTTCGACCAGAACACGCTGCTGCGCCAGCTCGGCCTCGCGCGCGCCCCGACCTCGGCCGCGGGACGCCTGACGATGCTCGCCAGCCACCCGCTGACGATCGCCAAGGCGCTCGCCCGCGACCGCCTGCGCTCCGCGCGCTGACGTTGTACGAGATCTACGAGGACTGCCAGCGCAGCAAGGCGCTCGACGCGCGCCAGCCCGCTCGTCCCGCCTAGTAGCCCCGTTCCACCCCGCCGCTGAGCGAGAACACGGGCCAGCGCCCGGGCACGCCCTTGAGCTCGTGGCTGCCCATGTCCTCGAAGCTGAACGGCCCGCCCACGACGGTCCCGAAGACCGTCCCCGACATGTAGATCTCGCCGGGCCCGGCGAGCCCCAACACGCGCGCGGCGATGTGCACCGCCATCCCCCCGACGTCCTCGCCGATCAGCTCGCACTCTCCGGTATGCATCCCCACCCGCACCTCGATCCCGAGCTCCCGCGCCGCCTGCCTGATCGCCAGCGCGCACCGGAGCCCCCGCGACGGCGGCCCGTCGAACACCGCGAGGAAGCCGTCGCCCACGGTCTTGACCTCCCGCCCGGCGAAGCGCGCGAGCTCGACCCGCACCTGGATGTCGTGCTGGGCGAGCAGGTCCCGCCAGCGCCCGTCGCCGATCCGCGCCGCCGTCTGCGTCGCATCGACGATGTCGGTGAACATCACGGTCAGCAGCGCCCGCGCCGGCTCGCTGCTCGTGCGCCCGCCGGTGAGGAACTCCTCGACCTCCTCGACGATCGCGTCGCTGTCCCCGACGAACGGGAACGAGTCCTTGCCGTCGAGCTCCACGTAGCGCGCCCCCGGCACGTGCTCGGCGATGTAGAGCGAATGCCGCACGTCCCACGCCGTGTCCTCGCGCCGGTGCAGCACGAGCGTCGGCACCGTGATGTCCGCCAGCGCATCGCGGACATCGAGCTCGGCTCCGCGCGTGAAGATCATCCGCGCCTCCGCCGGGCTCGCCGCCAGCCGCTGCATCCGCGCGAACCACACCCCGAGCCCCGGATCCGTCGCCATCGACGGCGCCAAGAGCGTGAGCGCCGGCGCCGCCGGATCGCCCCAGGTCGCGATGTTTCGCTCCGTCAGCTCCTCCCGCTCATCCGGCTTCAGCGCCCAGTCGTAGTCGGGCGCCCAGCCCATGCGCGTGATCGCCGCGTACATGACCAGCGCCCCGACGCGTTGCGGGTGCTCGGCCGCCAGCCGCGCCGCCACCGTCCCGCCCTGCGCGTAGGCCAGCAGCGCCGCGCGTTCGCTCCCCGCCGCGTCCAGCACCGCCAGCGCGTCCCGCACATCCGTCTCCAGCGACTGGCTCTCGACGATCCGTTCGGATAGCCCGGTGCCGCGCCGGTCGAACAGGATCAGCCGGGAGAAGAGCGAGAGCCGCTGCAGGAAGCGGCTGACCGCCGGCGACTCCCACAGGTGCTCGATCTGCGAGATCCAGCCGGGCAGGAACAGCAGATCCAGGGGCCCGTCGCCGGTGACGTGGTAGGCGATGCTCACATCCCCGCTCAACGCGTATCGAGTCGCCGGCGCGCTCATTGCTCGCGTGTTTCGATCAACGACCGGAACGCGCTCGCCGGCTCGACGCTGGCGCCCGCCGCCCGCGCCCGGTCGCCGAGCCAGTGGTCCGAGGTGACGACCCGGATCGCGCCCGGCTCGGGATCGCTCAGGAGCAGCCGCACGATCTCGTCGTCCGCGGAGTCCCGCCCCGCGCGCGGCGCCGCGGCCACCACGACGACCGTCGAGCGGATCGGGGGCCTCGGCGGCTTCTCGAACACGACCGTCACGTCCGCCCCGCTGTGCGCCGCCCACTGCTCGAGCAGCCCCACGAGGCTGACCATCGCACCGTGCCGGTCACGCCACCACGCGTCGGGCCGCGTTCCGATCACATTCATGCCATCGACCAGCCAGCGCACGCCTCAAGCCTACGATGCGATGCCGCGCGAGCGCGATGCGCGCCGCGGGCGTTCCTGCTGGACTGTCGGCGATGCGTCTCGAGGGGATCCAGACCGGCGACATCGTCGAGGTCGACCGCAACGGACGGCGCTTTCACGCGCTCGTCACCGGGCAGGCTCCCGGCGGTCTCGCCCTCGCCCCGACCGACCGCCGCGTCAGCTACTTCAGCTGCCGCAGCCGCGAGGTCGTCGGCCACTGGGTAAAGCGCGGCCGGCCCCGCACGAGCGCCCAGCCGCTGCGTCCCTCGCCGCGCCAGCTGAAGCTCGACCTCGAGCCCGGCGGCGCGGACGACTGACGCCTCGCCGTCACGCGTGCGCGGATAGGTGCACTGTACGGACGCGTGCACGACGCGGACGCTTGGGGGCTGCGGATGCGCGCGGGACGCGGACTCGTCGCGCGACGCCTGCGGATGCGGGACCCGCATCGATTGCACGACGCGGACGCGCGCGCCACTCTGCTCGCCCGCGGGGCCCTCAGGCCTCGGCCGCCGCGGCGGCTTCCGCGAGCCGGTCGTCGCCCCAGAACAACGACCCGCCGGCGATCACGGTCGGCACCCCGAACACGCCCGCCGAGATCGCCTCGTCGGTGACCTCGCGCAGCGCATCCTTGATCTCCTGCCTCCCGATCGCGGCCTCCATCTCCCCGGGATCGAGGCCGGCGCGCCTCGCTGCCTCGCGCAGCGGCTCGGGCTCGGAGAGCACGGCGCCCTCCCTGAACTCCAGGCGCATCGCCTCGAGTGCGTACTCCGGCAGCCGCCCGACCGTCTCCGCGTACGTCATCGCGCGCGCGACGAGCAGGTCGCTCGTCGGCCACGGGTCCGGCCAGATGATCGCCCCGAGGCCGCGCTCGCGCGCCCGCTCCTCGGATTCGGCCATGCCCCGCTCGCGATCCTCCGTGAGACCCCACGACGTCCGCCCGGCGGCCTTGAAGATCGCCTGCAGCAGCACCCCGCGCCACTGCGCCGCGGGCATCGTCTTCCGCATCCGCTCGGCGGAGATCCACGAGTACGGCGACATCGCGCCGATGTAGAAGAGCGGCCGCGCGGCTGCCATGCGCACCCGATTCTCCCCGATCGGTGTGTGCGCCGCGCTCCGGAGCGCCGCGCGGCACCGACCGCCCTCGCGGGCCGACGCGTCCGCCGCGCCGCGCTGGGTGTGGTCCGCCCGTGCGGTGCTGGCCGGGAGGAGCCGGGCGCGCCGCGACAGATAGGGTCTGGCCGGTGAGCGAGCGCGTGCTCATCCTTACCTGGGAGTACCCGCCGGTGATCGAGGGCGGGCTCGCGCGCCACGTGCGCAAGCTGGCCGAGGCGCTCGTCCAGCAGGGAGTCGCGGTCGACGTCCTGTCGCGCTCGAGCGCGCGCATCGACGGCGGCCGCGTCCCCCCGCACGAGGTGCGGGGCGGCGTACACGTCCACCGCGTCCGCGAGCCGGGCTGGCCGCGCGATCTCGACCGCTTCCTCGAATGGGTCGAGCAGATGAACGCCGACATGCTCGCCGCCGCCCAGGAGCTGGCGGCCGAGCGCCCATACGACCTCGTCCACGGCCACGACTGGCTCGTCGCCGGCGCCGCCGCCGCGCTCGCCGACCAGCTCGACTTGCCCTACATCACCACCATCCACGCGACCGAGCACGGCCGCCACCAGGGCTGGGTGGACAAGCCCCCGCAATCGCTCATCCACGCGGTCGAGCGCCGCATGGCCCGCCGCGCCGACGCCGTGATCGTCTGCTCGCACTACATGCGCGGCCACGTCGCCGACATCTTCGACATCGACGAGCGCCGAGCCGTCGTGATCCCGAACGGCGTCGACCCGAGCGAACTGCAGCCCTCGGGCGATCTCGAGGCGCTGCGCGCCCGCTTCGCCGCGCCGCACGAGAAGCTCGTCCTGCTCGTCGGCCGCCTCGTCTACGAGAAGGGGTTCCAGCTGGCGCTCGACGCGCTCCCGGGCGTGATCGAGCGCGTCGGGGACGTGCGCTTCCTCGTCGCCGGCAGCGGCACGCACGAGGCCGAGCTGAAGGCACAGGCGAAACGACTCGGGCTGAACGGCGACGGCACGTTCCTCGGCTGGATCGGGGACGACGTGCTGCACTCCCTCTACCGCATCGCCGACCTCTGCGTGGTCCCCTCGATCTACGAGCCCTTCGGCCTCGTGGCGCTCGAGGCGATGGCGTCGGGCTGCCCCTGCATCGTCGCCGACACCGGCGGCCTGCGCGAGGTCGTCCCCGTCGGCGAGCGTGTCGGCCTGCGCTTCAACGGAGGCGACGCCGAGCACCTCGGCGTGATGATCGAACGCCTGCTCGTCGACGAGCCGCTGCGCGACCGCCTCGTCACCGAGGCCTCCGAGCACGTCCTCCGCTTCGACTGGGACGACATCGCGCAGCGCACCCGCGGCATCTACGATGGGCTTGCCACGATCGCTTCAAGGGAAGGAGCAGGGAGGGGATGAGCAAGGCGCTTCCAGGCCTGATGCAGGACGACTTCCAGTTGAACCTGCACCACATCCGTCGCGCCCTGCGCGCGAACCGGCCCGAGGCGACGGTCGCCACGCTCGTACAGCCCGACGTCGTCGAGCGCTCGACGTTCGCCGAGGCCGCCGACCGCGTCGACCGCCTCGCGCGCGTCCTCGGTCGCCTCGGCGTCGAGCAGGGCGATCGCGTGGGCACGTTCGCGTGGAACAACCAGCGCCACTTCGAGCTGTACTTCGGAATCCCGTGCGTCGGCGCCGTTCTGCACACGCTCAACATCCGCCTGTTCGAGGAGCAGCTCTCCTACATCGTCAATCACGCCGAGGACAAGGTGATCTTCGTCGACGACTCGCTCGTCGGCGTGCTCGATAAGCTCGCCCCCGGCTTCGCGACGGTCGAGCACTTCATCGTGATGGGCGACGGCTCGACCGGCGACCTGCCGAATGCGCTCCGCTATGAGGACCTGATGGAGGACGCCGGCCCGGGAGCCTTCGACTACCCCGAGATCGACGAGCGCCAGGCCGCCGCGCTCTGCTACACGAGCGGGACCACCGGCAATCCCAAGGGCGTCCTCTACTCGCACCGCTCGATCAGCATGCACTCGACCGCGACGATGTTCCGCGACGGGCTCGGGCTCTCGCGCGGGGACCGGGTGCTCGCCGTCGTCCCGATGTTTCATGCCAACGCCTGGGGCCTGCCGCACGGCGCGGCGCTCGCGGGGGCCGATCTCGTGCTGCCCGACCGTCATCTCGGCGCCGCCCCGCTCGCCGGCCTGATCGCCTCTGAGCGGCCGACGCTGATGGGCTGCGTCCCCACGATCTTCTCCGACCTGCTCCGCTTCGCCGACGAGCATGCCGACGTCGACCTCTCCTCGCTGACGAACGCCACCTGCGGCGGCTCGGCGGTCCCGCGCCAGCTGATGAAGGACTTCGAGGAGCGCCACCGCGTGAACATCTTCCAGGCGTGGGGCATGACCGAGACGAGCCCGGTCGCGACCTTCTGCCGCCCGCTCGAGCGCGACCACGACGACGCCTACTGGGACGAGCGCGCCAAGCAGGGCCGCCCGTTGCCGTGGGTCGAGCTGCGCCTCGTCGGCGACGACGGCGAGCTGGTCGCGTGGGACGGCGAGTCCACCGGCGAGATCCAGGTGCGCGGCCCGTGGGTGGCGGCGCGCTACTTCCGCGAGGAGGACGACGCCGAGAAATTCGACCGCGGCTGGCTGCGCACCGGCGACATCGCCGCGGTCGACGAGCACGCCAACGTCCAGATCACCGACCGCGCAAAGGACGTGATCAAGTCCGGCGGAGAGTGGATCTCCTCGGTCGAGCTCGAGAACGAGCTGATGTCGCACCCCGATGTCGTCGAGGCAGCCGTGATCGCCAAGCCCGACGAGCGCTGGGCCGAGCGGCCGTTGTGCTGCGTCGTCCTGCGCGAGTCGTGTTCGACCGGAGCCGAGGAGCTGATCGAGCACCTGCGCCCGCGCGTGGCCAAATGGTGGCTCCCGGACGAGTTCGCGTTCGTCAGCGAGATCCCGAAGACGAGCGTCGGCAAGTTCGACAAGAAGGTGCTGCGCAGCCGGCTCGCCGAGGGCGCGCTCGAGGGCCGAGTGCTCGCCTCGTGACCGCTCGATCCGCGTTTCGGCGCCCAGAAACAGCGGTACCGACCGGAAAGGGTGATACACAGTCACCTGTGGAGGCAGGCAACAGCCTCCAGACGGCGAACCAAGGACGATCGTAGAGCGCTCGTGAAAGCGGGAACAGACAGCACAGGAGCCCGTCGCCGGGCTCCTCTTTCAACAACCCACCGACTGGAGGTTGGCATGACTCGGACCGACGTCATGGCCTCGAGCAGGCCACAGACACCTAGCAGGCGTAGATCGAAAGGCCTCATGCGGGCGTTGCTGGTGCTGCCAGTCCTGGTGCTCGCGTTTGCCTTGCTGACGCCGGGCGCCGCGATGGCCGCAGGTGAAGCGACCTCCGGCTACAGCACCAAACCGGAAGCACCGAAAACCGGCACGTCTCCGGAAAAATCAGAAAAAACCACGCCTTCCTCAACAACAGAACCGAGCAAAGGCAGCGAAGCCGCACCCAGCAAAGGCAGCGAAAAAGCGTCGACGCTCCCGTTCACGGGCTTCGACCTGCGCTGGTCGATCGCGATCGGCGTCCTGCTGATGGGCGCGGGCTTCACGATCGTGGTGGCGCAGCGGCGCCAGCGCGGCTCCAGCTGAGTCGAGCGGGCCTCGGTCCGCGAGACTGACACACCGTCGTATGGCAAACGGCCGCCGGGGATCGCTCCGGCGGCCGCGCTGTCTCTAGGCCCCCACGCGCCCGGCGGCGGCCTCGGTAGCCGGGGGAGAGGACTCCGAGGCGTCGACGTTCGCGAGCTTCTGCAGCAGGCCGTGGAGCGTGCGCAGCTCCTCGGCGCTGAGCGCACCGAACATCTCGCGCTGCAGCGTCCCGGCGAGCTTGCGCACGCGCGCGAGCGTCTGCTTGCCCTCGTCGGTGAGCACGATCGCCCGCACGCGCCGGTCGTCGCGCCGCGGAGTGCGTGCGACGAGGCCGCGCACTTCGAGTTCGTCGATCACCGCGACCATCGAGCTCGGGTCGATCCCGGTGTGCTCGTGGAGCTGCTGCTGGCTGAGCCCCGGCTTCGCCGCGACGATGCTGAGCACCCCGAAATGGCGAGGGTGCAGGCCCTCGGGCGCGAGCGCATGGTGAAAGCGCCGCCGCGATGCGTCGCCCAGCCGCGCGAGCAGGTAGCCGGGGAAGACTCGAAGCTCGGCGGGAATCGGACCTCCGTCCCACATGCGGACATCCTACAAGGCCCACATCATTTGTGATACAAACGATGCTCGCCGCGAACGAACGACAGGAAGGACGCTCTCTCCCCATGGCATCCCTCACGCGCTGGGTCCTCGCTCACAAACGAGCCGTCGTCGTCTTCTGGATCGTGCTCACCCTGGTCGGCATCGGCTCCGCCGGCTCGGCCACCAAAGCCCTCAAACAGAAGTTCTCGGTGCCCGGCAAGGAAGGCTGGATCACCAACCAGCTGATCGCGAAGGACTTCCATGGAACCGGAGGCAACGGCTCTCCGCTGCTGCCGGTCGTCACGCTGCCCGCGGGCACGACCGTCGCGACCCCGTCGGTCAAGCCGCAGCTGCTGGCGGTCGAAGCGCGCCTCGCCCAAGCCCTCCCCGGCAGCCGCATCGCCAGCTACGAGAGCACCGGCAACCGCGCGTTCGTCTCGGCTGACGGACGCACGACGTTCATGATCGCCTTCCCGACCCCGGACCGCAGCCAGCCGTTCGGCGACAACCCCAACGCCGCCAAGAAGGCCACCAGAGCGATCCACGGGATGACCGTCGCGGGCGCCCCCGTGCACGTCACCGGCTACGACGCGCTGTCGGTGCAGAGCGGGGGCGGCAACGGCCCCGGCGTGCTGCTCGAGGCGCTGTTCGGCGGCCTCGGCGCCCTGCTCGTGCTCGCGTTCGTGTTCGGCTCGTTCCTCGCACTCGTCCCGATCATGATGGCCATCGCCTCGATCATGACCACGTTCCTGGTCGTCTGGGGACTGACCGCGATCACCGAAGTCTCGCCGATCGTCCAGTTCCTGATCGCGCTGATCGGCCTCGGCGTGTCGATCGACTACGCACTGCTCGTCGTCGTCCGCTGGCGCGAGGAGCGCGCCCACGGGCTGGACGGGGAGGAGGCGATCGTGCGCGCGATGCAGACGGCCGGGCGCGCGGTCGTCTTCAGCGGCACGACCGTGGCGATCGGGCTGCTCGCGCTCGTCGCGCTCCCGCTGCCGTTCCTGCGCTCGGTCGGCTACGGCGGGATGCTGATCCCGCTGATGAGCGTGCTCGTCGCGGTGACGCTGCTGCCGGTCGTGCTCAGCACGATCGGGCCGCGCCTGGACTGGCCGCACGTGCGCGATGACAACCGCGCCAGCAGGTCGTGGACGTCGTGGGCGAACCTCGTCGTCCGCCGCCGCTGGGTCGCTGCGCTCGGCGCTGCGCTCGTGCTCGCGGCGCTCGTGCTCGCCGCGACGAGCCTGCAGCTCGGCCTCTCGAACCTCAACACGATCGCCCGCCAGGGCGACGCCAAGCAGGGACTGCTCGCGCTCGAGCGCTCGGGCATCGGACCGGGAGCGCTGCTCCCGCAAGAGGCGCTCGTGACCGGCTCGAGGCCACCCGCGAAGGTCGCGACCGCATTGGCGGCCGTACCGGGCATCCACGGCGCCGTGGCCCCGGCCTCTTCGGAGTGGCGCAACTCGAGCGGCGCGATCGTGGACGCGTTCGGCGTCTCCGACGGCTCCTCCTCGGCGGGCCGCGACACGCTGAAGCGCGTCCGCGCGAGCGTCCGCGCCGCGGGCGGCGACGTGCGGCTCGGGGGGCTGGCCGCGCAGAACGAAGACTTCATCAACGCCGTCTACGGCAACTTCCCCTTGATGATCCTGTTGATCGCGATCGTGACGTTCGTCCTGCTCGCGCGCGCGTTCCGCTCGCTGCTGCTGCCGTTGAAGGCGGTCATCCTGAACGTCGTCAGCGTCGGCGCGGCGTGGGGGGTGCTCTCGCTCGTGTGGCAGCACGGCCACGGCTCGAACCTGATCTGGGGGATCGCCGCCACCGGCTCGATCACGGCCTGGATCCCGCTGATGGTGTTCGCGTTCCTGTTCGGCCTCTCAATGGATTACGAGGTGTTCATCCTCGCCCGCATGCGCGAGGAATACGACGCCACCGGATCGACCGACAGCGCCGTCGTGCGCGGGATCGGACGCACCGGCCGGCTCGTCACGAGCGCGGCCCTGATCCTGTTCCTCGCGTTCACGTCGCTCGCCTCGGGGCCGGAGACCGAAATCAAAGTGCTCGCCACGGGCCTGGCCGCCGGGATCCTGCTCGACGCGACTGTGATCCGCGCCCTGCTCGTGCCCGCGGTCGTCTCGCTGTTCGGCCGCTGGAACTGGTGGCTGCCGACGCTGCCGGCCCGCCTGTTGCGCGTCGAGCCGTCGCTGCCGCCGCGGGCAGCCGCGAGCGAGAGCGCCGGCTAGAGGTAGGATCCGACCATGTGCAGAAACATCAGAACGCTCCACAACTTCGAGCCCGCGGCGTCCGACGAGGAGGTCCGCGCGGCCTCGCTGCAGTACGTGCGGAAGATCAGCGGCTACACGAAACCCTCACAGGCGAACGCCGAGGCGTTCGAGCGGGCGGTCGACGCGGTGGCCGCTGCCTCGACCGAGCTGCTGGCGGCGCTGACGACGGCGGCGCCGCCGCGGGACCGCGAGGTCGTTGCTGCGCGGGCTCGGGCTCGGGCGGCTGAGCGGTACGCCCGGGTCGCGTAGCTCACACAGTTCGGATTTGCGGGGACCGCGGGTCGCGGTGCGGGCGGGATATAGCGCTCCCGTCCCGCTGACCCGTGCTACGTGGACGCCGCCGGCGTCTGCGGCGAGGCGCAGAACGAGCACTTTTTCGCGAGCTTCGGGATCTCGCTGAGACACTCGGTGCAGGGCGTCGTTTCGGACTCGGGGTCCGGCACTCGCTTGCGCCGGGCCATCATCGCGTTCATCGGCTGGACGACGAAGAAGAACACGGCCGTGGCGATCGAGACGAACGCGATCAGCGCGTTGATGAAGTCGCCGTACAGGAACGTGCTTTTGTGGATTGTGAAGTGCAGGTTGGAGAAGTCCGGCTTGCCGATGATCGCGGCGATGATCGGGGTGATCAGGTCCTTGACGAGCGCGGTGACGACCGCGCCGAACGCCACGCCGATCACGATCCCGACCGCCAGATCGACGACGTTCCCCCTCAGCAGGAACGTCTTGAAGTCCTTGAGCACAACGCCTCCTCTCGACGGTTGCCGCTGCGCGGTTGTTTCTAGGAGTGCTCGTGCGGTCCTGCCCCTGCACGATCGCGGGCGCGGCGGAGGGCAGATCGAGGCGCTCGTGCGGAGTCGCCGGGGGTCGCTCGGGCGCTCTCGAAGGCAAGGCGCGGCGGGAGCCTGATGACGTTCGCGGCGCATTCGGCGCGGCAGCGGGCGGGTGCTATACCTTCGCCCTCACCACCAGCGGATGTGGCGGAATTGGTAGACGCGCACGGTTCAGGTCCGTGTCTGGGCAACCAGGTGGAGGTTCGAGTCCTCTCATCCGCATAGGCAAAAGTCCTGCAAAGGCCCAGCTCTGACGTAACAGCGCCTGGAGCGTTGAGTCTGCAGGCCATGCTACGTACTAGCCAGACCGGCACCGATCCTGCCGCTCGACGTTCGTGGTGATGCCGTACGGCGTTGACTCCCGACCGGCGACGATCACCTCGTCGTGATCCGGCGAAGCGACGGGTCACTGCCCACGTGCGCGGGGTGTAGTGTTCGCTCAGTCGACAAGTGCGAGAGCGGGGTGGGGGTTTGCGCATAAGACGGGGGTCGGTGCGCCTGGCTGGAGCCTGGGCGTCAGTATCGCTCGCGCTTTTGTGTGCGGTGTCCGTGCCTGTAGCGGACGCTGAATCGGCCCAACTGGCAGGGCCGCTGGGCATACCTCCCTTGATCCGCACGCCCGTGATGGGGGCCGGGTCGGTGTTGACGCGCCACAGCCTTCACGGTTTTCGCCGCGTGCAGCGCGCGGGCATATCGCTTACCCGTTCGAGCAAGGAGCCATACTGGGCGTGCCCGGAAAGCATCTGCGATGCGATAGTCGAGCCGCCGCCGACCGCGATCGACGTGCACGGGCGGCCGCGGTTCGCTGCCCGCGTGACCGGAGCACTGTTCCAAGGCAGCGGGGAACTTGGGGGTCTCGACCCGCAGGACCTCCAGGCTGCCTATGCGATCCCGGCGGGCGGTGGCGCGACGCAGACCATCGCCGTGATCGAGGCCCATGGTTACGAACATGCTGAATCCGATCTCGCCACCTACCGCAGCCGGTATGGGCTGTCCCCCTGCACCAAGGGGACTGGATGCTTCACGAAGCTGAACGAGAACGGGGAAGAAGGTGCTTATCCGCCCCAGACCGGCGAAGGCGGCTGGGAAACGGAGACCGCGCTGGATCTCGACATGGCGTCGGCCGCATGTCCTGAATGCCGGCTCGTGCTGGTCGAGGCGAACGATGGCACGCTCCACGATCTCGGCACCGCCGTCGACGTGGCTGTAGCGCACGGGGCGAGCGAGGTTTCCAACAGCTACGGGCTGCCCGAAGAGGCGTGCGGCGAAGGAGGCTGTGAAGAATACAACGCCTTCTACGACCATCCGGGGGTCGTCGTGACGGTCTCCGCCGGCGACGAAGGTTACGCCAGCTCGATGGGCGGATTCGACTCGCCGAGCTACCCCGCGACCGTCCCATCGGTCGTCTCGGTCGGCGGGACCTCTCTGCGACAGGCCAGCAATTCGCGCGGCTGGGCCGAGGAAGCATGGGCCGAACCGGACCTGGGCCTCGGTAGCGGCGGCGGCTGCAGCGCGGTCCAGGCGAAGCCGGGCTGGCAGGTGGACCAGGCCTGCCAGGGACGGCTGGACAACGATGTCGCAGCGGTCGGGGCCTGCGCGACCCCGGTGTCCGTTTACAACAGCGCCGGACACGGCTGGGTCGATGTCTGCGGCACCAGCGTCGCGGCGCCGCTGGTGGCCGCGATCGAGGCTCACGCGAGCGCCTTTGCCCGTTCGCTTCCCGGCGCAGAGGCGTTCTATGAGGACCCGCAAGCTGCGAGTGACGTCACGGCTGGCTCGAACGGAGAATGCCCGGCGGAACCTTCCTACCTGTGCCAGGCCGAGCCCGGATACGACGGCCCGACCGGGAACGGCACACCAGCAGGGCCGCTGCTGATCGAAACCGCGACTCCGATCGCGGCCACTCGATCGGCCAGCCCGGTGACCAGCACCGAAGCGACCCTCAACGCCGACGTGGACCCGCAGGGCCTGGAGACGACCTACGCGTTCGAATACGGGCAGACCTCTGCCTACGGCGCCAGCGTCCCCGTGCCCGAAGGGTCGCTCCCAGCCGTCGTCGGACCGCAGCTCGTGCAGAGCGTGATTACCCGCCTTGCCCCGGAAACGACCTACCACTTCCGGGTCGTCGCGAAGAGCTCGACCGGAACGAGCTACGGGGAAGACCAGCAGTTCAGCACCGGCGTCCCCGCCGTGAGCGGGATCGCGCCTGCCAGCGGGGGAAGCGGCGCGCCGACGGTCGTGACGATCACCGGGACGAACCTCGCCGGCGCGACCTCGGTGCGGTTCGGAGGCACGCCCGCCAAGCGCTTCACGGTCGTCTCGAGCACCTCCATCACGGCGACCTCTCCAGGCGGCACCGGGACCGTCGACGTGACCGTGACAACGCCTGTGGCAAGCAGCGCGGTGAGCACCGGCGACCAGTTCCACTACACCCTCGGGCCGGTCCTCGCCTGGGGCGATGGCCTCGGTCTCGCAGACGGCGCTCGCGCGGGCCGCGACACGCCCGTCGAAATGATCGGCCTGCCTGGGCCAGTTCAGGCCGTCTCGACCACCGGCAGCGGCAGCGATGTTCTGCTCGCGGACGGAACCGTCATGACGACCGGCGCCAACGAAGTCGGGCAGCTCGGCAACGGTCACTCGACCACGATCGGCAGGGGCCGCTACGTCCTCGGCCGCGTATGCGCGATGGGAGTCTCGGAATGCCCGAACGGTCCCTTCCTGACGGGCGTGACCGCGATCGCGCGAGGTCAGTTCCACACCCTCGCGATCCTCTCGAACGGGACCGCGGTGGCTTGGGGCTACAACTTCTACGACGAGCTGGGCACCGGCAACAAGATCCGTGAGAGCAACGTCCCCATCCCGGTGTGCACCGTCTCAGAATTCCCGTGCAAGCCCGAACACTATCTGCGCGAAGTCAGCGCGATTGCCGTCGGATCGACGTTCAGCCTCGCGCTGATGCGCGACGGCACCGTACGGTCGTGGGGGTCGAACGAACAGGGGCAGCTGGGTCAAGGCTCGATCGGCACCAACACAGGCACCCCGACGCCCGTCTGCGCTCCGAGCCAGAAAGAACCCTGCGCCAAGTATCTCTCCGGCGTCAAGAGCATCGCTGCGGGGACGACACACAGCCTCGCCCTCCTTTCGACCGGCGCGGTCCTCGCTTGGGGTGACAATGAAATGGGCCAGCTCGGTAACGGCGCTACCAAGGACCGCGGCGCACCGACCCCGGTCTGTGCAGGCCCGGAAGCCTCACCCTGCAAAAAGCACCTCGCGGGTGTCGCCGCCATCGCGGGCGGCTGGGAATTCAGCCTCGCGCTGATGAACGACGCGACCGTCAAATCGTGGGGAGAGAACGACGGGGGAGAACTGGGCGACGGCACCTTCACGGGTCAAAGGTGCGTCAACTCCGCAGTCGAACAACGCCTCACGGTCGCGTGCATGCCCACGCCAGTCGCGGTCGCCGGTCTCAACGAAGTCGCCACCATCGCCGCAGGGCCGGGTAGCGTTTCCAGCCTCGTCGTGCGCAAGAACGGCTCGCTGCTCACGTGGGGCAACAACCTCGGCGGGTCGCTCGGCGCCGGTCGCGGGATCGGCAGCTCCCCGGAAGAAAACAGCGACACACCGATCCCGGTATGCGCCCCGTATGCCACCGGCCCGTGCCCCAACGGTCCGTATCTGCAGGGCACCGTCACCTCAGCATCGGCAGCGGGCCGCCACGACCTCGTCGCGATCACGCCGTTCTCGCCCGTGTCGGTGACCGGCGTATCCCCCGCCAGCGGGCCTAGCGCCGGCGGCACACCTGTCACGATCACGGGAACCGACCTGTCCGCGAGCACAGCAGTCGAGTTCGGCACAGCGGAAGCGACCGGCGTGCAGGTGCGATCGGCCACCGAAATAACCGCGGTCTCGCCCCCGGGCAATGACAGTGTCCACGTGACCGTCACCAGCCCGGACGGAGCGACCCACGTGGGCCCCGGAGACCTGTTCATCTACCACGCAGCGCCAGCTGTCGAAACGGGCACCCCGAGCCCCGTCGGGCAGACTACCGCGACGGTGAACGCCACCGTCAACCCGGAAGACGGAGCGGTCAGCTCGTGCCGGTTCGAATACGGACCCTCAACGGCCTACGGCGCGAGCGCTCCCTGCACGACAAACCCCGGCGCCGGGGCGACCCCCGTCGCTGTGAAAGCCGCGCTCAGCAACCTCACCCCCTCCACCACCTACCACGTTCGCGTCGTTGCCACGAACGCGGACGGAACGAGCGAAGGCGCAGGCGTGGCCTTCACAACCTTGCCGTCCGCGCGGCCGACGGTGGCGACCGAAGCGCCCACCCAGGTCGGCTCACGGGCGGCGACCCTGCACGGCACCGTGAACCCCGAAGGGGCGAACGTCGCCAAGTGCCGCTTCGAATACGGGCCCACCACGGCCTACGGGTCGAGCGTCGCCTGCTCGCCCGCACCGGGGGCCGGGACGAGCCCAGTCGCGGTCTCCGCCTCGCTCAACCGGCTAGCCGCCGGCAGCAGCTACCACTACCGGCTCACCGCTGTCAACGCGGGTGGCGCCAGCTACGGCAGCGACACGACCTTCAACACCCCCGCCGCCGTCCTACCCGAACTCGGACGCTGCAAGAAAGTTGGGGGCACCCCGAAAAGCGCCTACAGTACCGCCGCCTGCACGCTGCTCAGCGCCGGGCCGAACAGCGGCGCATACGAATGGGAACCGTGGCCGGCCGCCAAGAACCAGTTCACGTCAGTGGCGGGACCGACGACCTTCTCGGCTCAGAACATCGCGGTCTTTTGCGACGGCAACAACCTCGGCAGAGGCGAAGCCACGGGTGCCCAAACCGCCGCGTTGACTATCACCTTCGTTCACTGCGAAGCCCGGGGCGCCCTCAGCGGATCCTGCAGCAGCGCCGGCGCCAGCGCGGGTGAAATCCACAGCGACCCCCTGCTCGGGCGCTTCGGACAGGTCAGCACCGAACAGCGCGAAGGCGTCACCGTCGTGCAAGACGGTTGGGAACTCTCCCCGGGCCTCGGGCTCACGCTCGCTCAGTTCAGCTGCGGTGAAGCCAACCTCACGCTCACGGGTGCCGCCGTCGGTCTCGTGAGCACAATCGACGAACCGACCCTGACCATCCCAGTGCGCTTCATGGCCAACTCAGGCACGCAGACGCCCGAACACCTAGAAGGCGGCCAGCCGATCTCCCTCGGCCTCACGGTGAACGGCGTCGAAACTCCGGCGACGCTGACGATGTTCAACGAAGCGGCGTTCGAAGAAAAGCTCGAGCTGAAAGGGACCCCTTAGACCCATCCCGTGGTGTACGCATCCCAGGCCGGCATTCTCTCACTCAGGAACGGCACCGCCTCATTTGTGCCGGTGACATCACAATTGCTACGGGGCAGGCCTTCGGGCAGCCAATACACCACCCCGTGGAGGAAGAAGTCCAAGTCAATGTCAAGGACGCGCTTCATGGACGGAGTCTCGTCCCATCGACGGACCGCGGCAGGTTGAAGATTGGATGCGGGCATCCGGCTGTTACGCAGGTCTCGGAGACGGCGACTGGCTCAACTTCGTTACCTTTCACGTGGACCCCGCGGATCTGTGGAGCGCGTGACAACGGCTTTGGGTTGGTCGAGACCAGCGTCGGACCCTACGAAGCTTGGCCAGGATTTCGAGGAGCGTGCCAACACCCGGGCCGCGATGCCACTTCTGGACCACAAACGCCCTTCGTGAGCGAATGAGCGATGATTAGGGCATCACAAGCCGGCTCTGGCGACCCAGAACGGGACGCGCACAGACCGGCCGCGTGAGACCCAGCCTCGTGAACTACGAAGGGGCCGTGGCAACAGTTTGGCAACAGTCGCCGCGCAAGATGGGTCCGCTAGACCGCCGTCCCCGCCAAAAAGGGACATTCCGGACGCCGGCGGGCGCATAGAGCGCCGGCGTCCACGGTTCAGGTCCGTGTCTGGGCAACCAGGTGGAGGTTCGAGTCCTCTCATCCGCATTCGAGGAAGGCGCTGCAAAACGGGTGCACTTCGGGCCGCGCCGCGAGCGACGGGGCGTCGTGGCAACGATTCGGCAACACCGACCACGGCGCCGGGTGTATCGTCGACGCTGGGTCCGGGCGTGGAGGACGGGATGACGCGCTCTCCGGGCCCATCGGCGACGCGGGGAGGGTTCCATGAACGTGCGGGCCAAGGTCGATTCGGGGTTGCGACGCGGAGGGGTAGCGGTGTCCGTGCTCGCCACCCTCGTCGTGGGTGCGGGGGTGTTCGCGGCGGCGGCGGCGGCCGCCGCAGAAACCAGCCTGAAGGCCTGGGGCGGCAACACCTATGGGCAGCTGGGCGACGGTACGACCCTCACAAGGTTGCTCCCGGTGACGATCGGCGGCGTGGGCGGGATCGCGGGGATCTCGGCAGGGGGCGGGCACAGCTTGGCGCTGCTCGACGACGGGGAAGTGGTCGCCTGGGGCGAAAACAGCTCCGGTGAGCTCGGCGACGGCACGACCACCAACAGCGACGTGCCGGTTGCGGTCAGCGGGCTGAGCGGTGTCAGGGAGGTCTCCGCTGGAGCCGGCTTCAGCCTCGCGCTGCTCGAAGACGGCACGGT
>DATARO010000054.1:0-19555 GCA_036264095.1 Solirubrobacteraceae bacterium
GCTGCCCGCGGCCGCCGCGGCCGTCGTGGCCGGCGTCGGCGTGAAGATCTCCGCCGGGCTGCTGCTGCCGTTCCTGGCGCTCGCCAAGCACGCACGCGAGTGGCGAGGAGTTGCCCGGGGGGCGGCGTTGAGCCTGCTCGCGCTCGCCGCGATCGCGCTGGTCGCGTTCGGCACGCACGCATTCGGCTTCCTGGGTGCGCTCGGCGAGCAGCAGCAGCTCGTCGCCACCCACAGCATCCCCGCCGAGAGCGCGCGCATGCTCGGGCTCGGCGACACACCCCCGGAGTGGTGGCGGCGGGTGTTCCTCGCGGTGTTCGTGGTCGCCGCGCTGCTCGCGCTGCGGCGCACGCTGCGAGGCGGCGACTGGCGCACCGGCGCGGGCTGGGCCACGCTCGCGCTGCTCGTCTGCACCGCCTGGCTCCTGCCGTGGTATGCGATCTGGGCGCTGCCGCTAGCCGCCGTCAGCGGGGATCGGCGCCTGCGTGCCGCCGTGCTCGTGTTCTGCGCCTACGCGGTGCTGATCCACCTGCCCCTCGCGGACGGGCTCCTGAGCCCGCGGCCGCGGCACGTCCCGCACCACCTCCCCTTCCCCGTGCCCGGCGTCGTTCACCGCGTCGAACTCACCGGTTTCGAGGTGCTTCGCGACGTCCATCGCGATTTCAGCTGGTGAGGCGTCCGGGCGCAGGCGGCGCAGCCGCATCGCGTCGAGGCGCCTGAACTTGAGGATCTCGAGCACGTAGACGAGGTACACGCTCGCCGCGACCGCGAACACTCCCAGCGCGACGATCACGAGCGTCCAGCCCGTGTCGTATTTGCCTTTGTGGTCGCTGTAGGGGATGAAGCGCAGCGCGAGCGCGAGCCCGGCGAGCATCAACGTCCAGGCGTAGAGATAGGCGATCGTCCGCCGGCTGCTGAAGCCGATTCTGGCCATGCGATGGTGAAAGTGCTCGCTGTCCGAGCGGTAGATCGGCTGGCGGTACTTCAGCCGCTTGAGCACCACGAAGGTCGTGTCGAGGAACGGCACCGCGAGCAGGATCAGCGGCAGCACGAACGAGACCACGGCGGCGGTCTTGACGGCCGCCTCGACCGTGATCACGCCCATCAGCAACCCGAGCAGGTTGGCGCCGCAGTCACCCATGAAGCTCGAGGCGGGCGGGAAGTTGAAGAACAGGAAACCGAGAGCGGCGCCCCCTGTCAGGGCGGCGAGCACGCCGGGCTGCTGGCGCGTCAGGTCGAAGGCGATCACCGCCATCGTCGCGGCGATGATCACGCACACCCCCGCCGCGAGCCCGTCCACGCCGTCGGAGAAGTTGACGACGTTCATCATCGCGACCAGGCCGACGACCGTCAGCAGCGGCCCCGCGTTCGTGACACCCGCGTTCGGGAGGGCCAGTTCGCCGACGAACGGCAGCGTTATCGCCTTGACCGCCACCCCGTAGTGCACGGTGATCGCCGCGGCGAGGACCTGCCCGGCGAGCTTGGCTCCGGGCGGCAGGTCGTAGCGGTCGTCGAGCGCTCCCACGAGCGTGATCACGACCGCGGCCAGCAGCACGCCGTGCCAGAGCTGGTGCTGGTGTTCGTGCCCGACGTCGTAGCCGGACGGGAGCCAGATCAGCATCGCGCACGCCGCTCCGATGAAGATCGCCAAACCGCCGAGGAGCGGCGTCGCGCGGTCGGAGAGGCCGCGCTCGCGGGGCTGGTCGATCGCACCGACGCGCCACGCGAGGCGTTTGCTCAGCGGGGTGAGCAGCGCGGTGATCGCCGCCGCCGTGAGGAAGGCGTAAAGAGCGTCGAGCTCGTTCGGATGCGCCATCGGCTCAGCCTAAGCATCGCAGGACGCCAGGTCGGGAGAGGCGCCCGGCGACGCCGTGCCGGCGCTCAGGCGGGTGTCGCCGCCGCGCCCACGGTCTGATACAGCGGGTAGCGCTCGGCGATCGCGCGCACGCGCTCGGCCAGCTCGCCCCCGTGTCCGCCGACGCCGGGCTCGTCGTGCTCGGGCGTGAGCGCGCGGGCGAGGATCCGCCCGAGCTCGGTGAAGTCCTCGCGCTGCAGGCCGCGTGTGGCGAGCGCCGGGGTGCCGATGCGGAGTCCCGAGGCCTGCATCGGCGGCCGCGGGTCGAACGGGACCGCGTTGCGGTTCACCGTGATCCCGAGCTCGTGCAGGCGGTCCTCCGCCTGCTTGCCGGTCAGCTCTCCCGTCGCGTCGCGCAGGTCGACGAGCAGCAGGTGGACGTCGGTGCCGCCCGTCAGCACGCTGACGCCGTGGCCGGCCTTCATCAGCTCGTCGGCGAGCGCCCTCGCGCCCTCGACGGTGCGCCGCTGGCGCTCGGCGAACAGCTCGCTCGCCGCGATCCGGAAGGCGACCGCCTTGGCCGCGATCACGTGCTCGAGGGGTCCGCCCTGCTGGCCCGGGAAGACCGCCGAGTCGATCTTCTTGGCGAACTCCTCCTTGCACAGGATCACGCCCGCGCGGGGACCGCCGAGCGTCTTGTGCGTGGTCGTCGTCACCACGTCGGCGCCGTGGTCGAACGGGTTCGCGTGGATGCCGGCCGCCACCAGGCCGGCGAAGTGGGCCATGTCGACCATCAGCAGCGCGCCGACCTCGTCGGCGATCTCCCTGAAGCGGGCGAAGTCGAGCTCGCGCGGGTAGGCCGACCAACCTGCGAGCAGCAGCTTCGGCCTGCGCTCGCGCGCGATGTGCGCGACCTGGTCCATGTCGATCCGGCTCGTCTCGCGGTCGACCTCGTACGGGGCGATGTCATACAGCCGGCCGGACACGTTGATCTTCATCCCGTGGCTGAGGTGCCCGCCATGGTCGAGTGAGAGCCCCATGATGGTGTCCCCGGGCTGCAGCAGGGCGTGGTAGGCACAGGTGTTCGCGAGCGCGCCGGAGTGCGGCTGTACGTTCGCGTGCTCGGCTCCGAACAGCTCCTTGGCGCGGTCGATCGCGAGCTGCTCCGAGACGTCGACCCACTCGCAGCCGCCGTAGTAGCGCCGCCCCGGGTAGCCCTCGGCGTACTTGTTCGTCAGCACCGAGCCCTGGCATTCGAGCACGGCGCGGGGCACGAAGTTCTCGGAGGCGATCATCTCGAGCGTGTCCTGCTCGCGCTCGAGCTCGCCCTGCAGCGCGGCGGCGACCTCAGGGTCTACGTCGACAAGCGGGTGGTTGAAGTAGTCGGGGCTCAGCTCTGACACGGCGCTCTCCTTGGCGGGGGATTACGGCTCTCGTGCCCAGGCGCGCGGCTGCTCTACGGACCGCTCCACGGTGGTCGCTTCCACCTCTAGGCGCCAGTCGCGGTCGTCGTTTTAAGCTACCACTCCCAGCAGGCTCGCTGGACCCTCCTAGTCGACTGCGTCCAGCAGCGCGTGCGCCTCGCCCGCGGCGAGCGCGCCCTCGCGCAGCATGTGCCAGCGGCGCGTGGCGGCGAAGTCGCGCAGATCGATCACGCTGGAGGGCGTGCCGGGGAGCTCGCCGCCGTCGAGCACGAGGTCCGCGCCCGCGCGGATCGACTCCGGGACGTCCGGCAGCTTGCGCGCGTCGGGCTCGCCCGACAGGTTCGCGCTGGTCTGCATCAGCGGCCGCGTGACCGTCCCCAGCCCCGCCAGCGCAGCGGGCAGGCGCGGCACGCGCAACCCGAGCGTCGCGCGGTCGGTGCGGCAAGCCGCCGCGAAACGCGCCGAGCGGTTCGGCAGCAGCACGGTGACGGGGCCGGGCAGGAGCGCCCGCAGCGCGCGCTCCTCGGCACCGACGAGCTCGTGCTCGATCTCCTGAAGCGCCGGCTCGAGCGCGAACCACATCACCGCACACGCGCGCCGCGTCGGACGCCCCTTCAGCTTGTAGAGGCGCTGCGCCGCCTGCTCGTCGTCCGGATCGCAGCAGATCCCGTACACCGTCTCGGCCGGGAACACCGCGACCCCGCCGCCCGCGAGGCACTCCTCGAGCAACTGAGCGTCCTCGCCCTCGAGCAGCTCGTTCATCGACGCTCTGCCACCACCACCCGCTCGATACCCGCGAGATCGGCGATCGAACGCGCTCTGGGAAATCCCGCCTCCTGCGCGAGCGCACGCACGGCCGCCGCCTGGCCCGCGCCGTGCTCGAGCGCCACCAGCCGCAGGCGCGTGCGCCGGCCCGCCTGCGCGAGCAGCGCCCGGATCGCGTCGAGCCCGTCGCTGCCCGCGAACAGCGCCACGGCGGGCTCGTGGCGCAGGATCTCCGGCGCAAGCGACGCGCGCTCGCCGTCCCTCACGTACGGGAGGTTCGCCACGATCGCATCGTGCTCGTCGGGCACCTGGGCAAGCAGGTCAGAGCGCAGCCAGGCGACGTCCAGCCCGAGCCGCAGGCCGTTCTCGCGCGCCAGCGCGAGCGCCTCGGCGCTGACGTCGCTGCCGGTCACGTGGAGGTCCGGCCGCTCGTCGGCCAGCGCGAGCGCGATCGCCCCGCTCCCCGTCCCCACGTCCAGCACGCGCGCGCCCGCGGGCAGCTCGAGGCCGACTTCCACCAGCAGCTCCGTCTCCGGACGCGGCACGAGCGCGCGGGGATCGCTCGCCAGCTCGATCTGCCGGAACGCGCGCCGCCCGACGATGTAGGCCACCGGCTCGCGCGCGAAGGCGCGACGGCGCACGGCGTCCTGCAGCCGGCGAACAGCGGCGCCCTCCACGCTCGCGCCCGGCTCGGTCCACAGCCGCTCGCGCGTGAAGCCCAGCGCGTGCGCGACGAGCAGTTCTGCATCCAGCCTCGCCGTCTCGGAGCCGGCCGCGGCGATCGCCGTCTCCGCGCTCACGATCGCCTCCCGCGCGGGCGTTCCGCCTCCCCGTCTCACGCCGCCACGCGACCCATCCTGGCGGCCCTCAGGGGCCGCCCCATAAACATCATCCTCGTGGCCCCGCGCGGCCGCGGTCACGCCGTTGCGTGCTCGAGGCGGCGCCGCTTCTCGTCCGCGGACAGGGCGTCGGTCAGCTCGTTCAGGTCGCCTTCGAGCACCTGGTCGAGGTTGTGCACCGTGAGCTTGATGCGGTGGTCGGTCACGCGCCGCTCGCCGTAGTTGTAGGTGCGGATCTTCTCGGCCCGGTCGCCGGTTCCGACCTGTGAGCGCCGATCGGCGGCGAGCTCGGCCCGCTGCTCGGCCAGCGCGCGCTCGTACAGCCGCGCGCGCAGCACGCGCAGCGCCTTCTCGCGGTTCTGCAGCTGGGACTTCTCGTCCTGCATCGATACGACCATCCCCGACGGCCTGTGCGTGATCCGCACCGCCGAGTCGGTTGTGTTCACCGACTGCCCGCCCGGCCCCGAGGAGCGGTACACGTCGATTTGCAGGTCGTTCGGATCGACCTGCACGTCCACGTCCTCGGCCTCCGGCAGCACCGCCACCGTCGCCGTCGAGGTGTGGATGCGCCCCTGCGACTCGGTCTCCGGCACCCGCTGCACCCGGTGCGTCCCGCCCTCGAACTTGAACACCGAGTACGCCCCGTCGCCTTTGATCGCGAACGTGTACTTCCCGTCGCCGACCTCCATCGGCTCGACGGTGAACCCGCGCCGCTCGGCATAGCGGCTGAGCATCCGGTACAGGTCGCCGGCCCACAGGCCCGCCTCGTCCCCGCCGGCGCCGCCCTGGACTTCGACGATCACGCTCTTCTCGTCGTTCGGATCGCGCTCGACCATCGCCAGGCGGATCTCCTCCTCGAGCTGCTCGATGCGCTCGCGCGCCCCCTGCAGCTCTCCGCGCAGCTCGGCGTCCTCGCCCATCTCGGCGATCAGTTCCTCGGCCCCCGACGCGTCATCGCGCGCGAGCCGCCACCCCTCTGCGAGCTTCGCCGCGGGCTCGAGCTGGCGATATGCCCGCCCGACCTCCGCGTACCGCGCGCGGTCGGAGATGACCTCCGGATCGGTGATCTGCTCTCCGAGCTCGGCGAAACGCGACTCGATCTGCTCGACGAGGTCCTCGATCATGGCTCGAGGCTACACGGCGCGCGCCGCTGCCCCGGATCTCGGGCGCGGGAGCCGCGACTCCCCGTGCGCGCCACCCGGCGCGGCCACGCAGCGGGCCGGCCGCCGGCTCGACTCGCCCCGCGCAGGCCGGTAGCGGGCCGGTCGCGAGCCCGCCCCGGGTCGCGCGGACCTAGGATCCGGCAGCGAAGCGCTTCACGCGCCGTCCGACGCGCCGCAGCGGGTTGGCGGACCCGCGCTGCTGCGGCTGTGGCTGCGGCTCAGGCGGCGGAGCGAACTGCGCGATCAGATGGGTCGTGCGCGGTTCGGAGGGATCGAGCAGGTGGTCGGCCGTGTAACGACGCATTTCTTTCTCGCTGGAGAGCTGGACGTCGTCGGCCCGCAGCAGGCCGCGCCAGTGCTGCGGCAGGCCGGGGGGCTCGCGCCGGGGCATGCCCACGTACTTCTCCCGCACGTGCTCGGCGCTCAGGAACATGTAGTGCCGCATGTACAGCGACTCCGGCGCCATCCGCAGGCCCGGGAACTTGATGCGGTGACCCGCACCGCCGAGGTCGACCGGGCCGTCCTGGTTCTTCCAGGCATTCAGCCGGTGCGGGAAGGTCGGGAGGTAGGGGTAGTACCAGAGCATCGTCTTCGCGAAGTCCGGGTGATCGTGGTCGGGCGACTCGCGTGTCGGCACGAACGTGAACTCGAGGAAGTTGATCGCATTGAACCCGGCCTCGTCGTACTCGGCGATCGCCTCGGCGAGCGTCTGTCCCTGCTTGGGTGAGACCCGTACCTCATCGGCGTCGTAGTGGATGAACCAGTCCGCGTCGAGCCGCTGCGCAAGCTGCTCCTTGTGCGCGACCTGCTCGCGCACGGCGTAGCAGTCCTCGCGAGCGATCGATTCGATGTCGATCACGCCCCGCCCGACGTAGCGTTCGGCGATCGCGACCGTGTCGTCGGTCGATTCGTTGTCGACCAGGTACACCTCCACGCCCTGCTCGCGCAGGTGCTCGATGCAGTTCGCGATGAACCGCCGCTCGTTGTACACCTGGATCAGGGCGATGATCCGCACCGCGGCATCTTCGCAAACGGGCCAGGGGGCGCGCAAGCATCGCGCCGGCCGCATCCTCCGCGACGCGCCCTGCCGGTCCGCTGCAAGCGCTCGTCGATCGTGCCGGGCCGCGCTGCCCCGGCACGATCGACGAACCGCCCTACGCAGCGATGTTTGCCTGCTCCGGCGCGGGCGCCCGAGCAGCGAGCTCGATGAGCTCGTCCAGCGTCGCCGACAGAGCCTCGCGCGCGTCCTCCTCGCTCGGCAGCCCGTCGTCCCCGAGCGCGTCCTCGGCCTGGGCGATCGGGAGCTCGCGGTCGACAACCTTCGCGCCGATCGTCGCGAGAACCTTGCGCATCTCGGCCTGCGCCCACACCGCGCCGAACAGGCCCGTGCTCGCGCCGATCACGGCCACCGGCTTGCTCTGCAGCGGCGTACTCGCGCGCGGCCGCGAGACCCAGTCGAGCGCGTTCTTCAGCGCGCCCGGGATCGAGCCGTTGTACTCGGGCGTCGCGACCAGCACGCCGTCCGCGTCGGCGATCGCGCGCTTGAGCGCGAGCACCGCCTCCGGCGGCGTCTGCTCGTCGTCCTCGTTGTAGGGCGGGATCTCCCCGAGCCGGTCGAACACGACCAGCTCGGCGTCCCGCGGCAGCAGGGTGCCCGCCCCGCGCAGCAGCCGCGTGTTGTACGACTCGCGCCGCAGGCTCCCGGAGATGCCGAGGATCGTGCTCATCGCTACGCCTGGCGCACCAGCTCGAGCGAGACCTCGAGCTTCACGTCGTTGTCGAGCGCGAAGCCGCCCTTCGGCAGCGGCGCGTTCCACTCGAGGCCGTACTCGCGCCGGTCGACGACCGCCTCGAGCTCGATGCCGAGTTTGTCGTTGCCCGCGATGTCCTCGTGCGGCCCGCTCACGGTCCCGCGCGCGGTGACGCGGTGCGTGTTGCCCTTGATCGTCAGGTCGCCCTCGACCTCGAGGCTCCCGTCCTCACGCGCGTCGATGTTGGTCGAACGGAACGTGATCTCCGGGTACTGGGCCGTGTCGAAGAAGTCAGGGGACTTCAGGTGCCCTGCGAGGTTCTCGTCCTTGACGACGATCGAGTCGACCACGACCGAGCCCTGCAGCTGCGGCCGGCCGTCCTCGCCGACGGTCAGCGAGCCGTCGTACTCCTCGAAGCGCCCGCGGAACGTCGAGACGACCATGTGCTTGACGGCGAAGCCGGCGTGCGAGTGGACCTTGTCGATGCTCCAGGTCCCCGCCTTGATCGCCTCCGGTGTTGCAACGCTCATGTGTTCGCTCCTTGTCGGTCGGATATCGGACCGTGGTCCGCTTACTGACGTCACTGTAGCACACATTCGGACCGCGGTCCGTTTAGTAGGATGTATGTGTGGCAAGCGATCCAGACATGCATCTGCCCGCATCTCCCGCCGCCATCGAGCTGCCGCTGCTCGCCCCGGCCCCGCCGGAGCGCGCCGACGCTGCGCGCAACCGGCAGCGGATCCTCTGCACCGCCGAACGCCTATTCGCCGAACGCGGCGTCTCTTGCGTCTCGATGGACGAGATCGCCGCCGCGGCCGGCGTCGGGAAGGGCACGCTGTTCCGCCGCTTCGGCTCGCGCGCCGCGCTCGCGATGGCCGTCCTCAGCGAACGCGAGAGCGCCTTCCAGGAAGCGCTGATCCGCGGCGCGCCGCCGCTCGGGCCGGGCGCGCATCCGCGCGACCGCCTGATCGCCTTCGGCGAAGGCCGCCTCGACTTCCTCGTCGAGCACGCCGAGATCCTGGCCGCGGCCGAGATCGGCCCCGAGCGCTTCAGCTCGGCGCCCTACGAGGTGAGCCGCCTGCACCTCACGCTGCTGCTGCGCCAGGCCGATCCCGGCTGCGACGCCGAGTACCTGACAGAGGCCCTGCTGGCCGCGCTCGGCGCGGACTTCTACGTCTACGTCGGCCTCGCCCGCGAGCTGCCGCTCGAGCGGCTGAAGGCCGGCTGGGCCGAGCTCGTCCGCCGCCTCTTGCCGGACCCCGGCGCTGACTGCGTGCCCGGCGCGCGGCTCCCCGCAGAGGAAGCGGGCACGGCACCCGCGCCGGCCGGCGCATAGGGCCGCGCCCCGGCGTCTCGTGTGGCCGGCTAGGCGACGACCTCGACGCCGACGAGGTCCTCGGCGCTGAGCTCGCCGGGGCGCTCGTGCTCGAGCACGGCCTCCAGCGAGGCGATCGCGACGGCGAGCTGGTCGAGGTCGGGCTCCCGCGTCGTCAGCAGCTGCAGCTTCATCCCCGGCCACATCACCGCCCGCACCCACGCCCGCGAGCGGTTGCGCCCGGCGAACTTGATCAGCTCGAAGGAGATTCCCGCGATCAGCGGCACGCCGAGGATGCGCGTCGCGACCAGCCAGTACCAGGCCGGCAGGCCGATCGGAGCGAACACGAAGATCGCCACGATCATCACGACGAGCAGGAAGCTCGTCCCGCAGCGTGGGTGCAGGCGCGAGAACCGCTGCGCGTTCGCCGGCGTCAGCTCGAGCCCCGCCTCGTAGCAGGAGATCGTCTTGTGCTCGGCTCCGTGGTACTCGAACACCCTGCGCAGGTCGCGCACGCGCGAGAGCGCGAGCATGTAGCCGAGGAAGATCGTCGTCCGCAGGACGCCCTCGACGAGCCAGAACAGCACCGAGGAGCCGAGCTGATGCTTGATCAGGCTGGTGAGCCCGACCGGCACCAGGAAGAACAGCACCACCGCCAGCGCCAGCGCGACGACCACCGTCCCGGCCCACACGCTCTTCGGGATCTCCTGCGCGTCCTCCCCCTCCTCCGCAGGCAGCTGGGCGTTGGCCGACACCTCGAGCGCCCGGAAGCCGATCGCCAGCGAGCTGCCGAGTGCGACCACTCCGCGCAGCACGGGCAGCCGCAGCACGCGGTGGCGCCGCGCGGCCGAGTCGAGCGGGAACGTGCTCACCTCGATCTCCCCCGCCGAGCCCACCTGCGGCGAGACGCCCTCGGCGAGCTGCTCAGCGGTCGGCTTGCGGACCGCCACGGCCCACGTCGACACCCCGCGCATCATCACGCCCTCGAGCACCGCCTGGCCGCCGAGCGGCGCATCGCGGCCCGCCTGCAGGCCGAGCTCTTCGCCGGGGCCGAGCGCAGGAGCCGTGGGCGCGTCCGCCTCAGGGCGCGCGGCGGGTACGCCGGGCTGCTCGCGGCGCGGGCTCGAGGTCGCGCTCGTCACGGTCGCGGCCGGCTTGCTCGGCGGGCGGCCACCGCAGCCGGCACCCGGCTACTTCGACGTCCGGGCCTGCGCGTGCAGGCGGCCCTTTGCAACGCGGCGCTGGAAGCGCTCGACGCGTCCGCCCGTGTCCATCAGCTTCTGTTTGCCCGTGTAGAACGGGTGGCAGTTCGAGCACACCTCGACGTGCAGCGAGTCGCGCGTGGAACGCGTCATGAACTCGTTGCCGCAGGTGCACGTCACGTGCACGGGCTCGTACCGGGGGTGGAGGCTCTCCTTCATCGTCGCTGCATTCTAGCGGCCGGGGCGTGGCCCGATGCCGGTGTCACGCGCCGGCGCTCATGCGGGCTAGGCGGCCGGTTGCGGGGCGTCGCCGGCGGGGGCGGCGAGTTCGCTCGTCGCGCCGGGTGGGAGCGCCTGCTGGCAGCGCGGCGTGCGGAGGTCGAGGTACTTGATCGGCCGCCCGTGCGAGTTCAGCCAGCGGAAGTGGATCGCGGCCCGGTATTCCGCAGGCGCCGCGAGGTCGGTCACCTTGTCGATGTTCTTGTACGTTTTGACGCCCGGCGAGGCGCGCAGCCACGAGCCGAGCCCGGGGTAGGTGATCGACCGGAGCGACGCTTCGTCGCCGCCGCGCTCGAGCAGTTCGATTCGCATCTGCATCCGCGCGCTCCCCGGTATCGCCTGCATTTCGCCGACGAAGGTGGCCGAGCGTTCGCTCTGCGCGAACGCCGTCGCGCAGCCTTCCACGGTCGCCGATGCCGGCGGCTTGGCGACGGTGGTCAGGCCCTGAGAGGCTCTGTGCGTCGCCGCCTGCGTGACCGCGGCGAGCGCTGAAAACAGCGCGAGCGCGCACGCCAGCGCCGCTACCAGGCGCCGCCGTGCGGTGCTCACGCTTGACTTCAGGTACGTCATTACACCCCCATAACACGCATGGAGCGCACGGGTTTCGGCGCTATGTGAGGGAGATCGGCGACGGAGCGCGCTGTGTTTCGCTGTGCAGCGACGCGTGCATTGCGACCGAGGACGCCGGTGCGCGACGTGCCACCGCGCCTCAGGTCTCCTGAGGTGCGAGGGCCAAGCGCAGCAAGGACGCAGGGAGCGAAATGTGCCGGACCGGGTGACACTCGCTACTGAATCGGGAGAACGCTCCGCATCCCCGATTCGGCCAGCATCCCCGAACCGGCCAGCACACGAGCGACCGAGGACGCCGCTGCGCGCAGCGCCCCCCGCGCCTCAGGTCTCCTGAGGTGCGAGGGCCAAGCGCAGCAAGGACGCAGGGAGCGAAATGTGCACTGGCACATGAGCGACCGAGGACGCCGCTACGCGCAGCGCCCCCCGCGCCTCAGGTCCCCTGAGGTGCGAGGGCCAAGCGCAGCAAGGACGCAGGGAGCGAAATGTGCACTGTCACATGAGCGACCGAGGACGCCGCTGCGCGCCGGCCATCGCGCCTCAGGTCAGTTGGTAGAGGGGGCCGTCGCCACCCTCCGGCGTCGTCAGCCGGCCGCCCTTGGCCGTGATCGCCCCGCACTGGACACAGTTGGTGTAGTTGACGATCACGTCGACGTCGCCGTGCTCGGGCGCGTCGTCCGGGATCTCGTACACGCCGGCGGGGCACATCCAGCGCCACGTCTCCGCGATCTCGCGCGGCACGTGTTTCTGGAGCCGGATGTGATTGGGCGCATCGTCGCGCGTGGCGTTGCCGGTGATGAACACGGACGAGAGCTTGTCGAAGGTGTATTTGCCATCGGGCTTCGGGTAGCGGTCCTTGGTGTCCCCGACGAACATCGGCTCGGCGTCGTCGCGGTGCCACTCCTGGCGCCCCGGAGGGACCTTGCCCTTCGACATGATCGACGGACCGGCGAGCAGGCTGCCGACGAGGAAGCCCTTCTGGAACGCCTGGCGCGTGTTGCGCACCTGGTAGAGCTCCGTCCCGATCGTCGAGCGCTCGACCGCGTCCTCGTAGTCGGAGAAGTCGTTGCTGCCGCGCTTGAGCGCCGCGTAGATCGACTCCGCCGCCAGCATCCCGGACTTGATGCAGTGGTGGACGCCCTTCAGCGCCGCCGTGTCGACCATGCCGCCGGCGTCGCCGACGAGCACCGCTCCCGGCATAGACAGCTTCGGCATCGACCAGTACCCGCCGCCCGGCAGCGCCTTCGCGCCCCACGCGACGCGCTCGCCGCCCTCGAGGATGTCCTTCACGAGCGGATGCATCTTGAACGTCTGCAGCAGGTCGTGGGCCGAGGTCGTGGCGTCGCGGTAGTTGAGGTCGACGACGAACCCGATCGAGACGAGGTCCTCGCCCGTCCGCTCGTCCTTCATCGGGTACATCCACGTGCCGCCGAGCTGCCCGTACTTGGCCGCGACCTTCAGCGGCCACGGCTGCACGAACGTGTGGATCACCCGGTCGAGCTGCTTCTTGACCTTCCACACCTCCTTCACGCCGAGCTCCCAGACCTGTGGCTCGCGCCCGTCCGCCAGGTCGAACTCCCTGATCGCGGCACCGGTCAGGTGTCCCCAGCAGCCCTCGCCGAGCACCACGGCCTTCGCCTTGATGTCCGTCCCCGGCTCGAAGTTGCCGAGCGGCTCGCCGTCCTTGCCGCGCCCCTTGTCGCCCGAGCGCACGCCCACGACGCGGCCGTCCTCGACGATCAGCTGCGTGGCGGCGGTCTCGGTCAGCACGTAGGCGCCTCCCTCCTCGGCCTGCCGCTGCTGGTAGCGCGCGAGCGCGGACACCGACACCACCTCGTTGCCGTGGTTTTTGAAGTTCGGCACCGCGGGGATCGGAACGGGCAGCTTCGTCTTCGGGCCGGTGAGCATGTAGACCGACTCCTTCGTCACCTCGCCGAAGGCGAAGCCCTCCTCGCGCCACTGCTCGCGCGTCAGCTCAGGGAACAGCTCCTGCAGCGGCCCCGGGCGCATGACGGCGCCCGACAGGTTGTGACCCCCGCACGTCTTCGCCTTCTCCACGATCGCGACCGGCACTTCGCCGAGGCGCTCCATCATCTCCGGGTCGTCGCCGAGCAGCTGCAGCAGCCGGTTGGCGCACGCCAGGCCCGCCGTGCCGCCGCCGACGATCGCCACCCCGACCTCGATCAGCTCATCCTCCGGGTCGAGTCCGCGCTTTATGAACTCCTTCTGCGGGTCCACCGGCGGCGGGTACGCCCCCGGTGCGACCTTGCCGTTGCGAGAGCCAGTATTGGATGACATCGCCGATCACGCTCCTCTGGTTGGCGCAGCCGCCGTGGTCGTCAGCTCCCCTTCTTGGCCTTGACGGCCTCGGTGAGCTTGGGGAGGATCTTGTTCAGGTCTCCGACCACGCCGAGGTCGGAGAACTCGAAGATCGGGGCATTGGCGTCCTTGTTGATCGCCACGATGTTCTCCGAGCTCTGCATCCCGACCTTGTGCTGGATCGCCCCGGAGATGCCGGCCGCCAGGTACAGCTTCGGCGCGACGGTCTTGCCCGTCTGGCCGATCTGCGCCGCGTACGGATACCACCCCGCGTCGACGACCGCGCGCGTGGCCGCGACGGCGCTGTTGCCGCCGAACGCCGCGGCGAGGTCCTCGCAGAGCTGGAACCCCTCGGCCTTGCCGAGGCCGCGGCCGCCGGCCACGAGGATCGCGGCGCCCTCGATGTCGACGTCGGCGCCGCGCTGTTCACCGCGCGTGAGCATCGTCGCCTGCTGGGCCTGGGGGCTGAGCTCGAAGCTCAGCTGCTCGACCGGAGCGTCGCCGTCGGCTGTCTGTTTCATCTCGAAGGCGTTCAGCCGCCCGATGATGATCCCGACGGGCGAGCGGTATTTGATCTCGGAGATGGCCGAGTCGCCGAGGATCGGCCGCTCGGCGACGAGCTCGCCGCCCTCGGCCCGCACCGCGGTGACCTCCATCGCCACGCCCGCGCCGAGACGCGCGGCCAGGCCGGCGCCGATCTCGAAGCCGAGCAGGCCTCCCCCGAACAGCGCGTACTTGTAGCCGCCGTCGGTGATCGCCTTCGCCATCGCGTCGACGAGCGGCTGAGCGAGGCCCTCGGGCCCCTCGGCGACGAGCACCTTCTTGGCGCCGTAGGCGCCGAGCGACGCCGCGAGCTCGGTGGGGACGTTCTCGCCGAGCAGGATCGCGTGCGCCTCGCCGCCGAGCTCGGCGGCGAGCTTCGCGCCCTCGGAGACCGCGCCGAGCGAGTTCTTGTTGATCGCGCCGTCGTAGTGCAGCGCATAGACCAGGATGTTCGACATTTTCGGGTAGGCCTTCCTTAGATCAGCTTGCGCTCGTCGAGCCAGCCGACGATTCGTTCGACGGTCTCGCCGGTGTCTTCGTCCTCGAAGATCTCGCCGGCGGCCTTGGCGGGCGGCGCCTTGGCCGCGACCCACTGGGCGGCCGAGTTCTCGCCGCCGACCTTGCTCGCGTCGATCTGCACGTCGGCTGCGGTGACGGTCTCCAGCGGCTTCTTCTTCGCACCCATGATCGCCTTCAACGACGGGTAGCGCGGCTCGTTGATCGCGTCACCCACGGAGATCACGGCGGGGAGCCTGATCTGGACCGTGTCGTAGCCGTACTCGGCCTGGCGCTCGCAGCGCAGGCTGTCCGACTCGACGTCCATCTTGATGACCTGGGTGAGAGAGGGCATGCCGAGGTGCTCGGCGACGACGGCGCCGATCGTGTAGCACTCGCCGTCGTCGGACTGCTGGCCGAGCAGGACGAGGTCGGGGCTCTCTTTCTGCAGCGTCTGGGCGAGCGCGTAGCCGGTGGCCGCGACGTCAGAGCCGGCGACGGCCGGGTCGCTGAGGTGCACGGAGCGGTCGGCGCCGAGCGAGACGGCCTTGTGCAGGGCACGCACCGCGCTGTCGGGGCCCATCGTCACCGCGACGACCTCCTCGACGGGCACGCTCCCGCCCTCTTTGATCTGCATCGCGGCCTCGATCGCGTGCGTGTCGTACGGGTTCAGATTCTTCTCGCCGCTGCGATCCATGCGCCCCGTCGAGGGATCGATCCTCTTCTCGACGGCGGCGTCCGGGACCTCCTTGACGAGGACGCATATCTTCATCTCTTGTGTGGCTCCTTCGGTCTGGTGGGTGCGATGCTATCTGTTCCCGCGGTTGACTGACGAGTCAATCAGTGGCGGCCGGCGGCCGCGCCGCGGATGAAGTCGACGATCGCCTGAGTCGGCGCGCCGGGCGTGAACACCTCGGCCACCCCGAGGCTCTTGAGCTCCGGGATGTCGTCCGCAGGGATCGTGCCGCCGACCGTCACGACCACGTCATCGACGCCCTGCTCGCGCAGCAGCTCGACCACGCGCGGCACGAGCGTCATGTGGGCGCCCGAGAGGATCGAGAGGCCAACCGCGTCGGCGTCCTCCTGGATCACGGTCTCGACGATCTGCTCCGGCGTCTGGTGCAGGCCCGTGTAGATGACCTCCATGCCGGCGTCGCGCAGGGCGCGCGCGATGATCTTCGCGCCGCGGTCGTGCCCGTCGAGGCCCGGCTTGGCCACGACCACGCGGATCTTGCTCTGGGTGCTAGAGGCGTTGGCAGACATTGCAGAGATTGGCAGCGCGGCCTTACCCGCGTAGCCGGCCGCCCACGCTACGCCGGCGGCCGCGCCCGGAGGCCGCGCGGGATTCTAGAGCGCGGCGGCTCGCGGCGGGCGCCGAAGGCGGCGCGCCCGGCGCGCGGCCGTTGCGCCGTCGCTGGGCGGCGCGTCCGGCGCCGGCGAGAGCCGTCCCCGCCCCGATCGCGGCGAGCAGCTTCAGCCGCCGCGGCAGCAGGTCCAGGTCGAGGATCTCCCAGCCCTCCTGCAGCGCGATCCGTCGCAGCACCGCGTCGGGGTTCACGACGACCGCGTGCCCGACGGCGCGCAGCATCGGCAGGTCCGACTCCGAATCCGAGTAGGCGTAGGACGCCGACAGCTCGAGGCCATCGCGCCCGGCCACCTCGCGCATCGCGAGCACCTTGCCCTCGCGGTAGTTGAAGGGCCCTGCCGGCTTGCCCGTGTAGCGGCCTTCGACGATCTCCGAGCGCGAGCCCACTCCGCCGTCGAAGCACAGGACGTGCGCGAGCAGATCGGCCATCTCCTGCGAGGCGGCGGTGAGGATGTAGATCGGCCGCCCTTCGTCCTGGTGCGCGTAGGCGCGCTCGAGCATCTGCGGATACAGGCGCGGCAGCACCCCCGCGAGCACCCGCGGCGACAGCCGTTCGAGATCGCGCACCGGGACCCCGGCGATCATCTCTCCCACGCGCTTGCGCACGTCGTCGGCGCGGTCGTCGGTCGAGCCGAGCAGACGGAAGCGCAGGTTCTCGTACACGTCGCGGACCAGGCGCCGGCGCGAGATCATCCCGCTCTCATAGGCCGCGCGCGCGAAGAAGATCCCCGACGAGCCCGCCATCAGCGTCTTGTCGAGGTCGAAGAACGCGGCCCCGCGGGACGCGCCGGCGCCGTTGCGGCCGCTCATCGCGCGCAGAGACGGCCGTCGCTCACGCCCGGCTCAGACCTTCAGGATGACCGCGTCGCCCTGTCCCCCGCCGGAGCAGATCGCGGCGCAGCCGAGACCGCCGCCGCGGCGTCGCAGCTCGTGCACGAGGCTCCCGAGGATGCGCGCGCCCGAGGCGCCGATCGGGTGGCCGAGCGCGACGGCGCCGCCGTTGACATTCACGCGCTCCTCGTCGATCCCGAGCATCCGGATCGAGTTCAGCGTCACCGACGCGAACGCCTCGTTGATCTCCCACAGGTCGATGTCGCCCGGCTGCAGGCCCGCCTTCTCGAGCGCCTTGCGCGCCGCGCTCGCAGGCGTCGTCGCGAGGTAGGCGAAGTCGTTGGCCGACTGCGCGTGCGCGACGATCTCGGCGAGCGCCTCCTTGCCGTTGGCCTGCGCCCACTCCTCCGAGGAGAGCACCAGCGCGCCGCCGCCGTCGTTCACGCCCGGCGAGTTGCCGGCCGTATGCGACCCGTCCTTTCCGACGAGGCCCGGGAGCTTGGCGAGCGCCTCGAGCGATGTATCGCGCCGCGGGCCCTCGTCGATCTCCACAACGGTGTCGCCCTTCCTGCCCTTGACGGTGACGGGAACGATCTCGTCGGCGAGCCGTCCCTCGTCGGTCGCGGCGAGGGCGCGCTCGTGCGAGCGCAGAGCCCAGCGGTCGAGATCGGCGCGCGTCATCTCGAGCTCGTCGCCGACTTCGGTCGCCTCGACGAACATCTGCTTGCCCGAGAACGGGTTCGTGAGCCCGTCGTGGACCATCGCGTCGAGCATCTTCGCGTCGCCCATGCGGTAGCCGAAGCGCGCCTGTGGGAGCAGGTAGGGCGCGCCCGACATCGACTCCATCCCGCCGCCGACGCCGACCTCGACGTCGCCCGCGCGGATCGCCTGGTCGAGCAGCACAGAGGCGCGCAGCCCGGAGGCGCACACCTTGTTGATCGTCTCCGAGGAGACCTCGTTGGGGATCCCGGCGTTGATCTGCGCCTGGCGGGACGGGATCTGCCCCTGGCCGGCCTGCAGCACCTGGCCCATGATGACGTGGCCCACCTGCTCAGGCTCGACGCCGGCGCGCTCGAGCGCCGCGGTGATGGCGACGCCGCCGAGCTCGGTCGCGGGCATCGAGGCGAGGCCGCCCCCCATCTTGCCGATCGGGGTGCGAGCGGCGCCGAGAATCACGGTCTTTGGCATCGGAAGAGGTCTCTCCTGTGGGTCTCGTGGGCGGGTCCTGCTGAGCGCGAATGGTAGAGGACGGCCCCAGCCGTGCCGGTGGCGCGGCCGCGCGGCGCGAGCGCGCGGGCGGCGAGGCCGGGCGTATATCGTGGCGGCGATGGACGTCAGCACTGCCAGCGAGCGGCCCGCTCCGGGTGCCGCCGACACGATCGCGCTCGGCGTCTTCGAGGGCGAGCAGGCCCCGCCCGACGCCCCCACCGAGGTCTCGAACCTGCTCGCCTCGGGCGAGGCGCGCCGCTCCCGTGGCGCGCTCGCCGTCACGCATGCCGAGGGCGCGCGGTGGATCGTCGCGGGCCTCGGGCGCCGCGAGGACTTCGGGGCAGAGCACGCGCGGGTCGCGGCCGCCCGGGTCGCCGCCAGGGCACGCGAGCTCTCGGCGCGCACGGTCTGCTGGCGCGTGCCCGATGAGGATCCCGCGACACCGGGCGCCCTCGTCGAGGGCACGATGCTGCGCGACTACCGCTACGAGCGCAACCGCTCCGAGCCGCCCGCGGGCGAGGACGCGCCACCGCGCGCGCTCGACGGGCTGATCGTGTGGGGGCCGTCGGCCGACGCCGGCGCCGTCGCCTCGGCCGCGCTCGTCGCCGGCGCGGTGAACTCCGCGCGCGACCTGCAGAACCGACCCGGCAACGACCTCACCCCGACGGCGCTCGGCGACCATGCGCGCGCGCTCGCCGCCGAGGTCGAGGGCCTGTCGGCGACGGTCGAGGGTCGCGAGCAGATCATCTCCCGCGGGATGGGCGCGTTCGCCGCGGTCGCGCAGGGCTCCGAGCAGGAGCCCGCGCTGATCACGCTGCGCTATGACCCCCCCGGAAGCGCCGGCGCGAACGGCCCGGTGCTCGGGTTCGTCGGCAAGGCGGTGACCTTCGACAGCGGCGGCATCTCGCTGAAGCCCGGGGCGAAGATGTCGGAGATGAAGTTCGACATGTCCGGCGGCGCCGCCGTGATCGAGGCCGTCGGCGCGATCGCCCGCCTGCGCCTCCCCGTCCGCGTCGTGGCGGTCGTAGGCGCGACCGAGAACCTCCCGAGCGGCCGCGCGGTCAAGCCCGGTGACATCGTCTCGGCTCAGAACGGCAAGACGATCGAGATCAACAACACCGACGCCGAGGGCCGCCTCGTGCTCGCCGACTGCCTGTGCCACGCGTGCGCGCTCGGGGCCGAGCGGATCGTCGACCTCGCGACGCTGACGGGCGCGGTGATCGTCGCGCTCGGCTCCACCTACGCCGGCATGATGAGCAACGACGACGCCCTCGTCGAGCGCCTCAGAGAAGCCGGCGAACGCACGGGCGAGACGCTCTGGCGCCTGCCGCTGCACCCCGAGTACGACGAGCTCGTCAAGGGGACCTACGCCGACCTCGACAACGCGCCGGAAGCGCGCAAGGCGGGGACGATCGTCGGCGGTGCGTTCCTCTCGAACTTCGTCGGCGACGTGCCCTGGGCGCACCTCGACATCGCGGGCTCGGCCTGGGACCTCGACCGCGAGTACGTCGGCAAGGGCGCCTCCGGCTACGGCGTGCGCCTGCTGGTCGACTTCGCCCGCGCCCACGTCTGAGGCGACTCCCGCTGTGGACTTCGACCTCTCCCCCGACCACGAGCTGATCCGCCGCACCGTGCGCGAGTTCGCGGAGGCCGAGGTCGCGCCGGTCGCCGAGGAGCTCGACCGCACGAAGTCGT
>DATARO010000007.1:0-104479 GCA_036264095.1 Solirubrobacteraceae bacterium
CGCATCGGCACCCGCGCCGCGGTGCAGGGGGGCGCGGGCCACCGCATCGGCACCCGCGCCGCGGTGCAGGGGGGCGCGGGCCACCCCATCGGCACCCGCGCCGCGGTTCAGGGGGGCGCGGGCCGCCCCATCGGCACCCGCGCCGCGGCGTGCGTGGGCGCGGGTGCCGCACGGCCCTGGCGGGCGTCATGCCGGCGGGTCGAGGAATCCCGTGATCGAGCTCATCCGCCCGTCGTCGGCGAGCGTCGCGAAGTCGTGGCCGACGGCCACTCGGTCGCCGTCGCCCGATACCAGGGTCCAGCTGAATCGGACCCTGCCGTTGTGGGCGTCGGGCCCGGCGAGCAGCTCGAAGCGGTGCCCGGGGTACGCCGCCTGCGCGCCGGCGATCATCCCGGCGATGCCGTCGATCCCGTCGCCGGCCATCAGCGGGTCCACATAGCTGGCGTCCTCGGTCACGGTCTCCGCCACGAGCGCGCGCCGGCGCTCGGCGTCCGGCTCGTTCCACATCTGGATGTAGTCGTGCACGAGTGTGTCGTTGTCGGGCATTTCTGCTCCCTTGGTCGATGAACGGGGAACACGCTGCCAGCGGGCCGCTCGCGCGTCGATTACGCGGGGCGTAAGGCATCCTCCGGCCGGTTACGTCCCGGGTAATGGCGGCGCTTCCCGCCGGCGCTAGCGTGTGCGCATGGCAACCGCAGCGGCACCGCACGTCGGGGAGATGCTGCGCACCTGGCGGCGGCGCCGGAGCCTCAGCCAGCTCGAGCTCGCCCTCGACGCCGACGTGTCCTCCCGCCATGTCAGCTTCCTCGAGACGGGCCGCTCGCGCCCCAGCCGCGAGATGCTCCTGCACCTCGCCGAGCACCTGGAGGTTCCGCTGCGCGAGCGCAACGCGCTGCTCCTGGCGGCGGGGTACGCGCCCGCCTACGGCGAGCACTCGCTGGAAGAGCCCGAGATGGAGCCGGCCCGGCGCGCGCTCGACCGCTTCCTGCGCGCGCACGAGCCCTACCCGGCGTTCGTCCTCGATCGCCGCTCCGACATCGTCGCGAGCAACGACGCCTCGCAGCTGCTCATCGGCGACGTCGACGCGGCGCTTCTGGAGCCGCCGGTCAACGCGCTGCGCCTGACGCTCCACCCGCGCGGCGTCGCGCCGCGCATCGCGAATCTCGGCGAATGGAGCGCGCACCTGCTCGCGCGGCTGCGGCGCCAGGCCCAGATCACAGGCGAGGACGAGCTCGCGGCGCTCTACGCCGAGCTCGCGGGGTATCCCGGCGTCGAGGTCGACGCGCCGCACGAGGGGATCACGCAGGCCGACATCGTGCTGCCGCTGCGGATCGCCGTCGGGGGCCAGGAGCTGCGCTTCTTCAGCACGGTCTCGACGTTCGGCACGGCCGTCGACGTGACGCTCGCCGAGCTCTCGATCGAGGCCTTCTACCCCGCGAACGCCGCCACCGCCCAGCGGCTCCTGGCCGAGATCGGCGCCGCGTAGCCGGCGACGGGCCCGCGCTACGCTTGCGGCCGTGCCCGCTTGGCCCGTGATCAGCTATTCGAGCTGGCAGCCGACCTGCGACACGCTGCACGCGCACACGCAGGTGCTCGGCAAGCTCGCCGTCGCGCTCGCCCCACCCGAGCCCGAGCTCCAGCACGCGGCGCTGCGCCTGACGGCGCGCGGCTGGGAGACGCTTCCGCTGCCGGCGCCCGACGGCTCGGGCGCGTTCGTGGCCGGCCTCGACCTGCACGCGCACGCGGCCTTCGCGGAGCACTCGGACGGCGGCCGCGAACAGGTCGCGCTCGGCCCCGACCGCTCCGTCGGCGAGGTGACGCGCGAGCTGCTCGCGGCGGTCACGAGGCTGGCCGGGCCGGTGAGCATCAACTCGGCGCCGCAGGAGGTGCCGTGGGAGGTGCCGCTCGACGCCGACGAGGTCCACGCCTCCTACGACCCCGAGCGGGTCGCCGACTATTTCCGCATGGCGAGCGCCGCGGCGCTCGTGCTCGCCGAGTTCCGCGCTGCCTACCGAGGGCGCTCGACGCCCGTGAATGCATGGTGGGGGTCGTTCGACCTCGCCGTGAACCTGTTCTCGGGCGTCGCCGCCGACCCACCGGCCGATGACTTCATCATGCGCAACGCGATGGATGCGCAGGAGGTCGCGATCGGCTGGTGGCCGGGCGACCCTCGGCACGACGGAGCCGCCTTCTACGCCTACGCCCACCCCGCGCCCGAGGGCTTCGCCGCCGCGACGCTCGAGCCGGCGGCGGCTCGCTGGGACGGAGCGCTCGGCGAGTACGTGCTCGAGTGGGCCGACGTCGCGCGCAGCGCGGATCCGCACGCGGAGGCGCTCGCGTTCGCCCGTTCGGCCTTCGACCACGCGTGCTCCGTCTGTGGCTGGGACGAGACGTTGCGTGCGAGCGCCCACGGCGACCCGCCACCCGTCAGCTGATGTCGCTGGCGGCCCACGTGCTCGGCCGCGTCGTGCCGGCGGCCGTCAAGGCGCTCGCTGCGCTCGCGATTCTCCCCGCGCGCGCCGGGGATGCGGATGCCGACCTGATCGATGCCCTGCGCGAAGGTGATGAGGAGGCGTTCCTCGCGCTCGTCACTCGGCACCAGGGGATGCTCCTGCGCGTCGCGCGCTCGTTCGTGTCGAGCCGCGCGGTCGCCGAGGAGGTCGTGCAGGACACCTGGGTCGGCGTGCTGCGCGGGATCGAGGGGTTCGCCGGGCGGGCGACGGTCCGCACCTGGATGCTCGCGATCCTCGTCAACCGCGCTCGCAGCACCGGCGCGCTCGAGCAGCGGAGCTTTGCCGTTGGCGATGCGGGGCCGGTCGTCGATGCGGCGCGCTTCGACGCTTCGGGCGCTTGGTCCTCGCCGCCGCTGCACTGGCGCGAGGACGTCGAGGACCGCGTGTTCGCGGAGTCGCTCAGCGAGCGGATCGAGGAGGTCCTCGCCGAATTGCCGCCGCGGCAGCGCGAGGTGCTCGTGCTCCGCGACGTCGAAGGGCTGAGCGGCCACGAGGTGTGCGATCTGCTCGGCATCACCGACGGCAACCAGCGCGTGCTGCTGCACCGCGGCCGCGGCCGCATGCGCGCCGCGCTCGAGCCGGAGCTGGGGGCTGCGTGACGCCCATCTTCTCCCGCCGCGAGCTCGCCTGCCAGGAGGTCGTCGAGCTGATAAGCGACTACATCGAGGGTGCGCTGCCACGCCGCGAGCGCCGGCGCCTGGAGGCGCACCTGCAGGGCTGCGATCACTGCACGGAGTACCTCGCGCAGATGCGCACGACGATCCGGCTCGAGGGACGGCTGCGCAGCGAGGACCTGACGCCGCAGATGCGCGACGAGCTCGCCGCCCTCTACCGGCGTTGGATCGCGGGCGAGGTCCGCTGAGCTGAGGCGCTAGGCCGCTGCGGCCGCGCTCGCCGCGGCGCGTCCGGGCGCCGCCGACAGCGCTGCGGTGCCGAGAGCGGCGACCGCGGCGAGCGCGAACACCGCCGGGTAGCCGGCGAGCGAAGCGGTCGCGCCGGCGATCGGACCGCCGAGGCCGACGCCGATGTCGAAGAAGGCGGTGAACGCGCCCATCGCCGAGCCGCGCCGGTCGTCGCCGACCTCGCCCACGACCATCAGCGCGAGCGCCGGGAACAGCATGGAGAAGCCGATGCCGACGATCACGGCGCCCACGAGCGCGACCGCGAGCGAGTGGGCGAGCGCGATCACGGCGAGACCCGCCGCCTCGATCAGGCCGGCGGCGGTGGCCGTCGGGCGTGCGCCCGCACGGTCAGGCACGCGGCTGAGCACGAGCCGGCAGCCGAAGACCGCGACCGCGAAGGCGGTGAACACGCTGGCGCCGCCGCCGATGCCGCGGGCCTGCAGGTGCAGCACGACGAATCCCGCGAGCGCCGCGTAGCCGATGTTGGCGAGCGCGAGCGCCGCGCCGGGCCGGTGCGCGGCGCGTGGGAGCAGCGCGAGCGGCGCGGGCGAGCGCTGCTCGTCGCCGGGCGGCTCGGGCAGGCGCGAGGCGATCGCGGCGCCCGCGAGGGGCAGAGCCGCGGTCAGCGCCCACACCGCCGAGTAGCCGACGTTCGATCGCAGCAGCTCGCCCGCGACCGGACCGAGCGAGAGCCCGCCCCACACCGCGAGCCCGAACAGGCCGAGCGCGAGCCCGCGCCGGTCGGCGGGGGCGAGGTCGACCGCCCACGTCGCTCCTGCGGTATAGACCGAGCCCTCGCCGACGCCGACGGCGAGGCGCGCGAGCACCATCGAGGGGACGCTGTCCGCCAGCAGGTAGAGCACCCCGCCGAGCGCCATCGCGAGCGAGCCGCAGACGAGCACGATTCGCCGGCCCCGCACGTCGGCCTGCCGCCCGGCGAGCGGCCGGCAGAACACCGACGTCAGCGCGAACGCGCCGACGACGATCCCGACCGAGAGATCGCCCGAGTGCAGCGGTCCGCGAACGTACCCGGGGAGCACCGGGAGCGCGGCCCCGATCGCGAGGAACGCGAGCAGCGCCGCGAAGAAGACGCCCCCGCTGGCGGCGATGCCGGGATGCCGCTCTGCCAGAGCGGAGCGGCGAGCGGCCCGCACGCGCCTCAGAGCCAGGGCCTCGCTCGCGCCGGCTGCGCTCTCCGCGGCACGGGCGGGCGGATGGGGACGGCACGGCTCATCGGGTTCCCCAGGCTAGCCGTGCCGGGCGCTACGCAGGGTACGGCGGGGCGGAGGCGCGTCCCGCGCCTCCGCCCGTGCGCGTACCGGTCAGCCGCAGCGGAAGCCGCCGTTTTCCGTCTGGGCCGTCACTTCGCCCTTGGCGTTCGTGCTCAGGTGATAGAGCATCTTCACGTGCACGGTCGAGCCGTCGGTACCGGTCAGCACGTACGTCTGGGTGCTGTGTTCGACCTTGTTCTTGTTGTTCAGCGATTCGCCGAACCACACCGTGAAGTGCCCGCTGTAGGAGACGCCTTCCGGGGCGAGCGGGGTGAACGATGCCGAGCCGTTCCCGGTGCCGGTCACCCACGCGTTGCCGTCTTCCTGATGGGTGACATGGATTTTGAAGTTCTTCGCCACGGCCACGAGCTCTCCCGGTTCGCCCGTGCAGGGGTTCAGCGTCAGTTCTTCCTGCAGCGTGACCCCGTGTTCGTGTTCGGTGAACGTTTCCGTCCCCGCGCTGGCTGCGTGTGCCGGCACGGCGCCGATCGCGGCGATCGCGAGAGCTGCAGCACCGAGCCACCTCATGCGTCTGAGCATCGTTTCCCCCTCCATGGGTCCTGCCGAGTCGACGCGGACCCGTCGCCTAACGGTCGCCGGACGTTACCATCCCGGCGGTTTGAGCGCGCGTCGCCGGGCCTCTACGCGCGCGCCCGCTGCCGCTGCGATTCAGCCTTGTGCGCTCGCTTGGCGGCCTGGTAGTCGGCGAGCGCCTGCGACGAGTCGACGTCGCCGAGCGTGGGGTGTGCGGGAACGAGCGGCTCTGCCGTCTTCACGCCATAGCGCTTCGCGAGCACGGCGGCGAGCGAGTTGACCTTCATCGTGCCGAACCCGGGTAGGTCCTCGAGGTTCGCACGGAGCTCGTCGGCATCGGCGGCGCACTCCCAGACCTGCGCGGCGTGCCCGTCATAGCGCTCGCGGACGTGCACCGCGAGGTCGTGTACGCGTTCGGCCATTTTCGCGGGGAACCTGTGCACCGCCGGTTTCTCCCGGAAGGCGGTCTCGAGGTCTGCCTCGGCGAGCGTCCGCGCGTCCAGGGCGCCGAGCCGCTGCTTGATCGCCAACGGGCCGCTGAAGGCCTTCTGCACGGACACCTGCTGGTCGAGCGCGAAGCCGACCAGCAGCGCCATCGGCTCCGACGCGATCAGCTCGTTGGCCTCGTCGGAGTCTGTGAAGTAGAGGCGGTCGGGCACGGGTTCGATCCTACTCCGTCGCGTCTCCCGTCCGCGCGTGCGGCGACGGCCGGGTACTGCCCCGAAACCAGCGCTTTTCGGGTACCCTCCAGCGATCGCGGCCCCCCCGTGCGTGCCGGGGCGAGGCGGCCTGAGACAAGGGCGTCAAGACATGTGGAGGATGGACGGATGACACGGATGAGATTGCTGCTGCTGACGCTGTTCGCGCTGCTCGCGATCAGTGCTGCAACTGCCTCGACGGGCCTGGCCGCTGCCGGCGCGCCCGTCGTCTCGCAGAAGCTCACCGAAGAAGAACTCGAAATACGCGAAATCGCGAAAGAAAAAGAAAAAGAACGGCTCGAAAAAGACCGGGAACACATCCGCGAACGGAACGCCAAATTCGCGGAACGGATGAAGGAAAAAAACAAAGCTGCGGCTGAAAAGGCTCGCGAAAAGCGCCAGGCAGAACGAGAAGAAGACAAGCAGCTGCTCGCCGAAGCCAAGGAACAGGGCCGCCTCGAAGAAGAGGAAGCGGTCGTCCTCGCCAAAGAGGAAAAGGCGGCTGAAAAGGCCGCCGCCTTGAAAGAACGCGAGAAGGAACACGCCGCGCTCGCCAGGGAAAAATTCCGCGAAAAGACCAAAGAACTCCTCGCAAAAGACAAAGAACGCGCTCGCGAACTCCGCGCCGCGGAAGAAATCAAGCTCAAAGAAAAGAAAGAACGCGAACGCCAGCGCCAGGCAGAAAAAGAACAGCGCGAAAAAGAACGCGAAGAAAAACTCGCAGCCGCCTGAGCAACCGGCAGCGCATTCTGATCAGGGGCCGCGCCGGGTGCGCGGCCCCTCGCGTCTCCGGGCGAGCACCGCCCGCTACCGCCGGCTACGCCACGGCCGCAGCGACGTACAGCGCGGCCTGCGCCCGCGCGACAGCCCGAACCGCCTCGTCCGGTACGAGCAGCTCTGGGTGGTGCAGCGGGAACGACTCGAATCCCGGCGCTCCGTCCAGTCCGACGAAGGCCATCGCCAGCGGCGCGAGCGCGCCGAAGAAGGCGAAGTCGTCAGATCCGCAGGATCGCCACGGCGGCGCGATCCTCACACCCGCCGCCTCGAGCAGCTCCCGCGCCGCGCGGACGATCTCGCCGTCGTTGACGAGTGCCGGCTCGCCCGCGACGATCTCGACGCCGGCGCTCACCCCGTGCGCCGCCGCGACGCCGGAGGCGACCTCGCCGACCAGCGCCCGCAGCGCGGTGCGGTCCTCGGGCCTGTGCGCCCGCAGCGCGCCGCGCGCCGCGGCGACTGCAGGGATGACGTTCTCTGCGGCGCCGCCCTCGAGCACCGCGACCGTCAGCGAGGACGGCGCCAGCGGATCGATCACCCGGCCGGCGCGCGCGTGCAGTGCGACGACGATCTCCGCGAGCGCCAGCACCGGGTCGCGGCCGCGGTGCGGGTATGCGCCGTGCGAGGGCTCGCCCTCCACGAGGATCTCGAAGGCGTCGCACGACGCGTTCACGGTGCCGGCGTCGACGGCGACGCTGTCCCACGGCAGCTCGGGGTGCACGTGCGCCGCCACGACGGCCGCGGGCGGGCTCGCCGCCAGGGCGCCCTCAGCGAGCTCCCTGGCCCCCGACGGGTAGGCCTCCTCGCTCGGCTGGAACACCGCGAGGAGGGCTGCCGGAAGGTGCTCGGACAGCTCGTCCGCCGCGCGCGTCAGGGCGACGAGCGCGGCCATGTGCACGTCGTGGCCGCAGGCGTGCATGACCGCCCCCGTCGCAGCGAACTCCGCGCCCGTGCTCTCGGTCACGGGAACGCCGTCGAGCTCGGCGCGCACAGCGACGGCAGGTCCCTCGGCCGCCCCGACGCGCGCGAGCAGCCCCGTCCCCGCGACCGTCTGCGGTGCGCGCGGCAGCTCAGCGGCGAGGGTCTCGGATGTCCATCGCTCCGCGTGGGCCAGCTCCGGGTGCGCGTGGAGGCGCCGGCGCAGATCGATCGCGAGCGGGAGCTCGGACTCGATCGCGTCGTGCAGGCGAGCGAGCAGCTCGTCAGTAGATCCGGGCATAGCGCCGGCAGAGCTCCTCGGGATCCAGCCGCGCGCTCGCATCGAGCTCGCTGCGCTTGATCGCCATGTGTGCTGCGAGCAGCCGATCCGGCAGCCACGCCCGCGCCTCGTCGTCGGCCTCGAGGGCGGCGAGCGCCTCTGCCAGCCCGGGGGGGAGCGCGCCGACCCCGAACCGTTGCGCCTCGGCGGCGTCGAGCTGGGAGGGGTCGCGGTCGAGGATGGGCGGCGCCTCGAGCCCGCTGCGCACGCCGCCCATGCCCGCGCGCAGCACAGCGGCCAGCACCACATAGGGGTTCGCGGTCCCGTCCGCGGCGCGGTACTCGAAGCGCATCTGCGCCGCGAGGTCACCGCCGCCGAGGGAGACGAGCGGCGGCAGCCGCAGCAGCGCCTCGCGGTTTCGCAGCCCGAGGCAGGCCGCTCCGGCGCTCCAGTGGTGGGGCTGCAGCCGGCCCGCCGAGACCGGAGATGGCGCGGTGAGGCCGACGAGCGCGCTCGCGTGCCGCAGCACGCCGGCCGCGAACTGCCCCCCGAGCTCCGAGACGCAACCCTCGCGCGTCGCGTCGTAGAGCACGGGCGAGCCGTGCTTGTCCGCGAGCGAGAAGTGGAGGTGCATGCCGTTGCCGGCCTGCTCCGGGTCGAGCAACGGCGTGAACGTCGCCCGCTCGCCGCAGCGCCGGGCGACCTCGCGCACGACCTCGCGGAAGATCACCGCGCGGTCGGCGGCGGCGAGCCCGCGCGCTGCTGCCAGGGGCACCTCGAGCTGGTGGGGTGCGTACTCGGCGAAGATGCGCTCCGGCTCGAGCCGCGCCGCCGTGAGCGCGGTCATCAGCTCCGTCGGGAACGGCTCCGCGCGCCGCTGCGCCACGACCGAGAAGGGCACCTCGCCCGCCTCCTCGCGCAGCAGCTGGAACTCGTGCTCGAAGCTGGCGGTCACGGTCAGCCCGAGCTCCTCCTCCAGCTCGGCGAGCGTGTCGAGCAGGAACGTCCGCGGGCACGCGCTCCAGGGAGCGCCGTCCGTCTCGACGACGTCGCAGAGCACGAGATCCAGCGCGCTCGAGGACGCGCTCGCCGGAACGCGCGCCCGGGTCGCCGCGTCGGGCAGCAGCCGCAGGTCGCCCGTCGAGTCGAACGGCGCGTCTTCGGCGACGGGTCCGTGGGGGGTGAGCGCGTGGTTCGCCGGTACCCAGCCGATCCCCGATACGAGGTGCGCGTCGAGGTCGCCCGCCGGCACCGAGCGCCCGCGGGTGAGGCCGGAGAGGTCGCAGCACGCGAGCGTGACGAGCTCCGGATCCGGGGTCATACCTGCGCCTCGGGCGTGCCGTTGTCCCACAGCTCCTCGTGCAGGCCGAGGTCGCGTGCCCCCGCGCGAAAGGCGTCGGCCGACTCCGCTGCGACGACGGCGATGACGCCGCCTGCCGGCTTGTCCTCGCGTGCGATCGCGGCGGCGAGCTGCGCGGCGGGCTGCAGGTGGAGCCCGCGGGAACCGAGTGCCGGGTACGTGTCGGCCACCACGTAGAGGACGCCGGCGGGCCCCTCGACGCGGCCGACGATGCAGGCGAAGTGGCCGACGTCCCAGTCGGGAGCGGGCCCCTCGGCGGCGCCCCGCAGCAGGTGCGCGAGCAGCTGCTCGGCGCTCGGGTGCGAGCCCCACAGATGATGGGTCGCGTGGTTCGCGAGCAGCGCGGTGGGACCGCGTTGTTCGAGCGCCAGCTCGTAGGCGCCGGCGAGCGTCGCGACCGTCCAAGGGCCCGCGAGCGGGATCGCGCAGACGCTGCCGCCGGAGACAACCTCGATCCCGCGCACGACCCCGGCCGCGGTCGTCCCCGAGCGCGCGCCGTCCGCGATCCGCGGCAGCTCGAGCCGGTAGTCGCGGCGTCCGCTTTCGCCGGCGGGGAGGATGCCGGGGTCGGCCTCGGCCGACACGAGGCTTCCGGCCGCGAGGGCGATTGTGTCCTGGTCGAGCGGCCCGTCGCCGTCGCGCTCGAGGCCGGCCGCGTGCAGGGCGAGGGCGCCGCAGAAGGCGCCGCACAGGTCATCGCGCTGGGGCAGCTCGCGCGCGTGGGCTTCGAGCAGCTTGCCCGCGCCGGGCAGCAGCGTCGCTGTGATCGTGCTCGGCGACCCCTCCATAGCCGCAATATACGTACGCTTGCATCCACGCCTTCGCCGTGCTCGATTGAAAGGACGCCGCGCCATGAGCTGGGACTTCTCCACCGATGCAGACTTCCAGGAGCAGCTCGACTGGATGGCCGAGTTCGTGCGCGCGGAGATCTGGCCGCTCGAGGCGATCTGGCGCGAGCTCGGGCTCGACGGGCTGGCTCGCGCGATCGCGCCGCTGCAGGACGCTGTCAAGGCGCGCGGCCTGTGGGCCGCCCACCTCCCGCCCGAGCTCGGCGGCCAGGGCATGGGCCAGGTTCGCCTCGGCCTCATGCACGAGATCCTCGGCAGCTCGCCGATCGCGCCGCTCGCGTTCGGGAACGCCGCTCCCGACTCCGGCAACTCGGAGATCCTCGCGCTCGCCGGCACGCCCGAGCAGAAGGAGCGCTGGCTGCACCCGCTGCTCGCGGGCGACCTGCGCAGCGCGTTCAGCATGACCGAGCCGCACACGCCCGGCTCGGACCCGACGCAGCTTGCCACGCGCGCCGTCCGTGACGGCGACGACTGGGTGATCGACGGTCGCAAGTGGTTCAGCTCGAACGCGTCGATCGCCGATTTCCTGATCGTGATGGCGGTGACGAACCCCGACGCGCGCCCGGCGCAGCGCGCCTCGATGTTCGTTGTCCCCGTCGACACGCCGGGCGTGGAGATCCTCCGCGACGTGCCGACGATGGAGCATCCGTGGGAGGAGTACGGCCACTACGGCGGGCACGCCGAAATCGCCTACGAGGGCGCACGCGTCCCGGCCGAGGCGCTGCTCGGCGGCGAGGGCGAGGGGTTCATCCTCGCCCAGCACCGGCTCGTGCCCGGGCGCATCCACCACTGCATGCGCTGGCTGGGCGTGGCGCGCCGCGCGTTCGACATGCTGTGCGAGCGCGCCACCTACCGGCACGCGCACGGCTCGGTGCTCGCGCAGAAGCAGACCGTCCAGAACTGGATCGCCGATTCGGCCGCGGAGATGCAGGCGGCGCGGCTGATGACCCTGCACGCGGCGTGGGTGATGGACACGCAGGGCGCGAGCGCGGCGCGCAGCGAGGTGGCGATGATCAAGTTCTTCGGCGCGAAGGTGCTCCACGACGTGGTCGACCGCGCGCTGCAGGTGCACGGCTCGCTCGGCTACTCGACCGACATGCCGCTCGAGCAGATGTACCGCTTCGCTCGCGCTGCGCGGATCTACGACGGTCCCGACGAGGTGCACCGGCAGTCGGTCGCGCGGAAGGTTCTGCTCGGCTACGAGGCGCCGGCTGACGGGATCCCGACCGAGCACCTGCCGACGCGCCGGGCGCAGGCGCGCGAGCGCTTTGCCGACCTGCTCGAGACGGTCACCGCAAACGACTGACGCGAGCGATCGCGCTCTAGCCTTCCTCCGATGGCAACGCAGACCCTCGCGCGGTTCGCACCCGCGCGCTTTACGACCTTCCGCTTCCTGGCCCGCACGATCGACGCGGACGGCGAGGTCGCGCTGCGCTACGCGCTCGACGACGAGCTCGAGTTCACCGAGCGGATCTCGCTGCCGCTCGATCGGCCCCTCGGCGCGCCGGAGCGCGAGCGCCTCGACGGCCTGCTCGCGCTGCTGCACTGGGTGGCGGGCGTCAGCTACTTCAAGACCGCGGCGCCTCCGGAGATCCGCTGCGAGGCCGGAGCGCCCGGGCCGGCGACGGCCGATCTGCTGGAGGCGCTCTACTCCGAGGGCCTCGGAGAGTTCGCCTACACGAACCGGCTCGCGAGCCTGCCGCGCCCGCGCTTCCCCCGCGCGCCGGCGAGCGCCGTCGTGGCGGACGAGGGGCCGCCCGCGCCAAGGCGCGTGCTCGTCCCGGTCGGCGGCGGCAAGGATTCGATCGTCGCGCTCGAGGTGGTCGCGCGCGCGGGGGTGGACGCCGGCCTGTTCTCCGTCGGCGCGGCGCCGCCGATCGAGCGCACGGTCGCGATCGCCGGCCTGCCATGGCTGCAGGCGCGGCGCGTGCTCGACCCGAAGCTCGGCGAGCTCAACCGCACCGGCGCGCTCAACGGCCACGTCCCGGTCACGGCGATCGTGACGTGCATCGCCCTGCTCGCCGCGGCGGCGAACGGGTACGACGCGGTCGCGATGGCCAACGAGCGGTCGGCGTCGAGCGGCAACGTCGAGTGGGGCGGCGTCGAGGTCAACCACCAGTTCAGCAAGGGCCTCCGCGCCGAGCGTCTGCTGAGCGCCGCGCTGCGCGAGATCCAGGGCGCCCCCCGCGCGTTCTCGGTGCTGCGCCCCGCGTCGGAGCTCGCGATCGCGCGCGCGTTCGCGCGCCTCGAGCGCTACCACGCCGCGTTCACGAGCTGCAACGCGATCTTCCGCCTCGACCCTGAGCTGCGCGCGGCGTCGTGGTGCTGCGAGTGTCCCAAGTGCCGCTTCGTCTACCTGGTACTGGCGCCGTTCAGCGAGCCGCAGCACCTGCGGGCGATCTTCGGACGCGACCTGCTCGGCGAGGAGCACCAGCGCGATGGCTTCGCGCTGCTGACCGCCACGGGCGGGCACAAGCCGTTCGAGTGTGTCGGAGAGGAGCGCGAGAGCGCCGCTGCACTCGGGATGCTCGCGGAGGACCCCCGCTGGCGCGACCACTCGGTCGTCCGCGCGCTCGCCCGCGAGGTGCCGGCGGGCGATCCGGCCTCGGTGCTCGCGCTGTCCGACGAGCACGACGTCCCGCCGCTGTTCCTTCCACATATCGATGCGCTTCTCGGAGCTTGAAGACGCGCGCGTCGGCGTGTGGGGCGCCGGCCGCGAGATCGCCTCGCTCGCGAGGCGGCTGAACGAGCGGCTCCCCGGCGCGCGCATCATGGTCGTGGCGCTGGACGGCGAGGCGCCTCGCGGCGCGCTCGATGCCCTCGGTGCGAGCGGCGCAGAGCTCGTCGGGCCCGAACGGGCGCCCGCGGCGCTGTCGGGCTGTGATGTGGTCGTCCGCTCGCCGGGTGTCTCGATCCACCGCCCGGAGCTGCGCGCGGTGCGCGAGGCGGGCGTGCCGATCACGACCGCGACCTCGCTGTGGCTCGCCGAGCGCGGCGGTGAGCGGGTGGTCGGCGTCACCGGGACGAAGGGCAAGAGCACGACCGCCGCGCTGCTGGCACACCTGCTGCGCGCGAGCGGCGAGACGGCGCTGCTCGCCGGCAACATCGGCGTACCGGCACTCGAACTGCTCGACGCGGACCCGTCGGCGACCGTCGTGCTCGAGCTCTCGAGCTACCAGATCGCTGATCTCGAGCGGGGGCCGCGCGTCGCCGTCGTGACGAACATCTACAGGGAGCACCTCGACTGGCACGGGTCGACTGAGCGCTACCGCGAGGAGAAGCTGCGCCTGCTCGACCTGCCGGGGGTCGAGTGCTGCGTGCTGAACGGTCGCGACGAGGTGCTGCGCGCGACCGCGCCCCGCGCCCCCCGCGTGCTCCAGTTCGGCGTGCCCGGCGGCTGGGACGTCGAGGCCGATGGTCTCTGCTTCCGCGGCGCGCCGATGATCGAAGCCTCGGCTCTGCCGCTGCTGGGCGAGCACAACATGCTCAACGCGTGCGCGGCGCTCACCGCGCTGCAGGCGCTCGACATCTCGCCGCCGCCGGCCGCGGCGCTCCGCGACTTCGAGCCGCTCGAGCACCGCCTGCAGACCGTGATCGACAGCGACGGCGTGATCTGGGTCGACGACAGCATCTCGACGACGCCCGAGTCGGCGATCGCGGCGCTCGATGCCTTCCGCGGCCGTCCGGTCGTGCTGCTCGCAGGCGGCCAGGAGCGCGACCAGGACTTCAGCGAGCTGGCGGCCGCCATCGCACGGCGCGCCGAGCGCCCCGACGCCGCGGCGATGCTGCTCGCGATCCCGACGACGGGCCCGCGGTTGGCGGGCGCCGCCCTCGGCGCGGGCACGCCTCCCGGGCTCGTGCAGAACGCGTCGGACCTCGCGGACGCGGTAACGCGCGCCGCGGCGCTCGCGCGCGAGGGAGGGGTCGTGGTGCTGTCGCCGGCCGCGCCGAGCTTCGACAGCTTTCGCGACTTCGTGCAGCGCGGCGAGCGCTTCCGGGAGCTCGCCGCGGCGACGCTCGCCGCGCGCCGCGGTTGATCCCGGGCGCTGCTCGCCGTGCGCTGCGGCTGATCCCGGGCTGCTCGCCGCGGGCTGCGGCTGGTCCGGGCGCCGCCGCTCCCGGCGAGCGGCAAGGGCGGCTCCTCAGCTCGCGAGGAGCCTCGCCGCGCACCGCCCGGCCTCGAGCGGGACGTCTCCTCAGCCGGCGCCTCGCCGCCCAGCGCGTGATCGGCGAGATCCCCGACGTCGCGCAGGGCCCGGCGATCGACTCACGGGCAGAGTCACGCCGCCCCCGGCGAGCACCGGGGGCGGCATGCAGCCCGTCAGGCGCCCGCCGCTAGGGGCAGAGCGGGTTTTTGACCGGCACCCCTTCGCAGGGGTTGGGCATCGTCGCCTGTGCCGGCGGGGCCGGCTGCGCTTTGACTTCGCGCGATTCCGAGGCGGCCTGGAGTTCGATCAGGTAGAAGACCGCTTCGAAGCCGAGGTCGGGGTTCGGGGTGGTCGAGTTCTGGCAGCCCCATGTGCCTTCGATGTTTTCGGGGTAGACCGCGTCGCTGAACGAGTTGCCGGAGAAGCAGTTCTGCGTCGAGGTCTGGGTCCCGAACAGCCCGCCGGCCATCATCACGTCGCCGGCGTACGTGCCGCCGATATAGCCGTTGCCCGAGAACGTGTTGTTGACGATCCGGTTCCCGGCCAGTTGGAAGAAGATCGTCTGTTCCGAGATCGGGTACGGGTTCGGGTACTCGAACATCATGATCCCGTCGGTCGGGTTGTTCTTGATCGTGTTGCCTTCGACCAGGTCGCCGTAGTCACCGGGGAGCTCGATGCCGGCACCCCACGGCGCCGCTCCGGACGACGGGTTGTCGGGGGCTTCGAGGTTGTTGTTTTCTTCGACGGTGTTGTTGCGGAGAATCGTGCAGTGCGCGATCGCCGTGCTCGTGAATCTCGGCAGTTTTTTCGTGTTGGGCCCGTACGGTTTGTGTTCGCACGCGCCGTTCTGCGGCGGCGGGCCGTCACCCGGGTTTTCTGAGTTCGGCGCGATCCCGGTCGTGTTGTGGTTGAACACGGAGTTTTCGATGATCAGGTTGCCGCCGGAGTTCGAGCCCGAGTAGCCGAGCGCGTTGTCTTCCATCGTCGCCTTGTTGATGCGGGCCTTGCATTCCTGGCAGGCGCCCAGGTACATCCCCGAGTCGTTGAAGCCGGACGCGTAGATGTTTTCCCATTCACCAACCTGCTCGTTGTTGGTGAAGATGCCGTAGCCGCCGTTCAGGCCGGTGTCGTAGGCCGTCAGGTAGCGCCCGTACCAGCCGTGCGCGCCCACCTTGCCCGAGTTTTCACCGCCGTTCCACCAGATCTCGTTGCCGCCCGGCCCGGCCGATTCGGCGCGGTCGAAGTTGCGGACCGTCAGGTTTTCGATCCACACGTTGTTCGCCTTGTACACTTCGATGCCGTTGCTGCCGCCGGGGAGCGGTTTGTTTTCCCCGTCGAGGATCACGCTGTTGCGGTTCATCCCGCGGATGTAGATCCCGGAGTGTTCTTTGGTGATCTTCACTTCTTCGCGGTAGGTGCCGGGTTCGATCAGGACCCAGTCGCCGCCTTTCGTCGCGTTCACCGCTTCCTGGATCTTCGTGAAGTAGTGGACTTTCAGCGGCAGCGGCCCGGCCGGCGGCCCGCTTTGACTGACTATGTCGATGTTGTGCGCCGACGCTGCGCCGGCGGCGATCGCGCTGATCAGCAACGCCGCTGCCAGGACGCCGATCGTCCTTACGGCTCCGCGGGCGAACATCCTGCTCGAACCCATGTGAGACCCTCCTCCTGGATCTAGACGGCGGCCGCAGGGCGGCCGGCTCGTGCGCACCCTATAGCGGAATGGAGCGCGGCTCAACCCTTTTCCCGAAGCCGCCCGCCGCGACCCATTGGCTGAGCGCGCGCGGCGGCCGGCACGTGGCTACGATCAACCTCTTGACCGCCGGCCCTGACGGAGACGCTGCGAGCACCCGCGCGGAGCGCCCCGCGGGCCGGGTTCCCGAGCGCCCGTCGCTCGACGGTCTCGAGCGGCGCTGGGGGGAGGTGTGGGAGCGCGAGCGCACGTATGCGTTCGACCGCGGTGCGCCGCGCGAGCGGGTGTTCTCGATCGACACCCCGCCGCCGACGGTGAGCGGCTCGCTGCACGTCGGGCACGTGTTCTCCTATACCCACACCGACGCGATCGCGCGCTACCGCCGCATGCGCGGGATGGACGTCTTCTATCCGATGGGATGGGACGACAACGGCCTCCCGACCGAGCGCCGCGTGCAGAACTACTACGGCGTGCGCTGCGACCCGCAGGTCCCCTACGATCCCGGGTTCCAGCCGCCGGCCGCGCCGCCCGAGGAGCCGCTCTCGATCTCGCGCCAGAACTTCGTGGCGCTGTGCCTCGGGCTGACCGAGAGTGACGAGCAGGCGTTCGAAGACCTCTGGCGGAAGCTAGGCCTGTCGGTCGACTGGTCGATGACGTACACGACGATCGGCCCGGACGCGCAGCGGATCTCGCAGCGCTCCTTCCTCTCGCTGCTGGAGCGCGGCGCCGTCTACCAGCTCGAGGCGCCGACGCTGTGGGACGTCGACTTCCAGACGGCCGTCGCGCAAGCCGAGCTCGAGGACCGCGAGCGCCCGGGCGCGATGCACCGGGTGCGCTTCGGGCACGACGGCGGCGGAGAGGCGCTGATCGAAACGACGCGGCCCGAGCTGATCGGCGCCTGCGTGGCGCTGCTCGCGCATCCCGACGACGAGCGCCACGCCGGCCTCGTCGGCTCGCAGGCGATCACGCCGCTGTTCGGCACGCGCGTGCCCGTGCTGACCCACCCGCTCGTCTCGCGGGAGAAGGGCACGGGCCTCGTGATGGTCTGCACCTTCGGCGACCTCACCGACGTCGTCTGGTGGCGCGAGCTCGGCCTCCCCGTGCGCGCGCTGCTCGGCCCCGACGGGCGCATGCTGCCAGTCCCCTGGGGCGATGCCGGCTTCGAGTCGGAGGATCCAGAGCGGGCCCGCGCCGCCTACGCCGAGCTCGAGGGACGGACCGTCAACCAGGCCCGGCGCCGCATCGTCGAGCTCCTCGCCGAGAGCGGCGACCTGGTCGGCGAGCCGCAGCAGATCCAGCACGCGGTCAAGTTCTTCGAGAAGGGCGAGCGCCCCGTGGAGATCGTCACGAGCCGGCAGTGGTTCATCCGCACCGTCGAGCACCAGGCCGAGCTGATCGCGCGCGGGCGCGAGCTGCACTGGCATCCCCCCTACATGCGCGCCCGCTTCGAGGACTGGGTCGAGGGGCTGACCGGGGACTGGTGCATCTCGCGCCAGCGCTTCTTCGGCGTGCCGTTCCCGGTCTGGTACCCGATCGACGCGCAGGGCACGATCCGTCACGACCAGCCGATCGTCCCCGGCGCCGACCGCCTCCCGATCGACCCCGCCTCGGACGTCCCCGACGGCTACGAGCCGGCACAGCGCGGCGTGCCCGGCGGCTTCGCCGGCGACCCCGACGTGATGGACACCTGGGCGACCTCCTCGCTCACCCCGCAGATCGTCTCGCGCGCCGGTGAGGACGAGGACCTGTTCGCCCGCACCTTCCCGATGGACATGCGCCCCCAGGCGCACGACATCATCCGCACCTGGTTGTTCACGACCGTCCTGCGCTCGCACCTCGACTACGACGCTCTGCCCTGGCGCGAGGCGGCGATCTCCGGCTGGGTGCTCGACCCGGACCGCAAGAAGATGTCCAAGAGCAAGGGCAACGTCGTCACGCCGATGCACCTGCTCGAAGAGCACGGCGCCGACGCGGTCCGCTACTGGGCCGCGCGCGGGCGCCCGGGCGCCGACACGGCCTTCGACGCCCAGCAGATGAAGGTCGGCAGGCGCCTGGCCGTCAAGCTCCTGAACGCGTCGAAGTTCGCGCTCGCCGACCTCCCTCCCGACGGCGGCGAGGCGAGCCACCCCATGGACCGCGCGATGCTCGAGCGCCTCGCGCGCGTGATCGAGGAGGCGAGCGACAGCTTCGAGGACTACGACTACTCCCGCGCCCTGCAGCGCAGCGAGGACTTCTTCTGGTGGTACTGCGACTACTACCTGGAGCTCGTCAAGGGCCGCCGCTACGACCCCGACCCCGCCGTCTCGGCATCCGTCGGCCACGCGCTGCGGCTCTCGCTGTCGGCGCTCCAGCGCCTGTTCGCACCGTTCCTGCCCTTCGTCTGCGAGGAGGTGTGGTCGTGGTGGCAGGAAAGCTCGATTCACACGGCGTCATGGCCGAGCCCGCAGGAGCTGGGCGAGCTCGGCGACGGCGCGGGGGCGAGCGCCGAGCGCGACCTCGCGCTCGACGTCGTCGGGGACGTCCTGCGCGAAGTGCGCAAGGCCAAGTCGCAGGCGAGGCTGCCGATGCGCGCTCCGGTCACGAAGGTCCTCGTCCGCGATGCCCCCCAGCGGCTCGCCGCGCTCGCGCTCGGATACGACGACCTGCGGCAGGCCGGCTCGATCGAGCTCCTCGACACGCTGGCCGATGAGGAGTTCGCCGTCGACGTCGAGCTGGCCGCCGGCGCTTCATAGCCAGGGACACGTCCAGCCCGCCCTGAGACCGGCCTCGCGGGCCGGATTGCGGGAACCGTGCGGACTTGTCTCCCATCAAGGTGGGTAGGGTGCGGGCGGTGGAGCGGACGCCGATCTCGTCGCTGGCAGGCCGCGCGGGCGAGCGTGTCCGCGTGCGCGGGTGGGTCAACGCGGTCCGCGATCAGAAGCGCGTGCAGTTCGTCATCCTGCGCGACGAAACGGGCCTCGCGCAGGCGGCGGTCGCCAAGGATGAGCCGCCGAGCGAGCTGAACGAGGCGATCTCCGCCCTCACCGCCGAGTCCGCCGTCACCGTGACCGGCACCGTCCAGCTCGACGAGCGCGTCAAGCTCGGCGGCCTCGAGCTGCGCGTTGAGTCGCTCGAGGTCGACTCGCCAGCCGAGCCCGAGCTGCCGGTCGCCCCCGACTCGGCGCTCGACAAGCGGATGGACTGGCGCTATCTCGACCTGCGCCGCCCCGACCGCCGCCTGATCTTCGAGATCCAGACGACCGTCGAGCGCGCGATGCGCGAGCACTGGGCCTCGCTCGACTTCATCGAGCTGCACTCCCCGAAGCTGATGGGCTCGGCGAGCGAGTCCGGCGCGGAGCTGTTCAAGGTCGAGTACTTCGACGGCGTCGCCTACCTCGCCCAGTCGCCGCAGTTCTACAAGCAGATGGCGATGTCCGCCGGCTTCGGGCGCGTGTTCGAGATCGGCCCCGTCTTCCGCGCGAACCCCTCGTTCACCTCCCGCCACGACACCGAGTTCACCTCCGTAGACGTCGAGATCGCCTGGATCGACTCGCACGAGGACGTAATGGCCTTCGAGGAGGCGTGGCTCGCCCACGTCCTCGCAACCGTCGCCGAGACGCACGGCGCGGAGATCTCCTCCACGTTCGGCAGCGAGGTGGTCGTACCGACGCTCCCGTTCCCCCGCGTCTCGCTCGCCGAGGCGAAGGAGCTCGCGCGCGAGGCCGGCGTCGAGGTCCCGGGCGCCGGGCACGACCTCGACCCGCCGAGCGAGCGCGCGCTCTCGCAGGTCGTCCGCGAGCGCTACGGGCACGAGTTCGTGTTCGTCACCGACTACCCGACGACCGTGCGCCCCTTCTACCACATGCGCCACGAGGACAATCAGGCGCTCACGAAGAGCTTCGACCTGCTGTGGCGCGGGATCGAGATCACGACCGGCGCCCAGCGCGAGCACCGCTACGAGCAGCTCCTCGCGCAGGCGCGCGACAAGCGGGTCGACGTCGAGCCGATCCAGTACTACCTCGATTTCTTCCGCTACGGCGCTCCCCCGCACGGCGGCTTCGGCTTCGGCCTGACGCGCCTGATGATGATGCTCTGCAACCAGGACAACGTGCGCGAGGTGACGTTCCTGTACCGCGGGCCGCATCGCCTCTCCCCGTAGCGCTGCGATGGCGCGGATCCTCGTCTCGCTCCCGATCTACGAGGGGGCCCTCGACGCGCTCGCCGCGCACGAGCTGATCGCGGGCGAGCCCGGCTCGGAACCGGCCGCGGAGGCGATCCTCTGCGGCCCCACGCACGTCCTCGACGCCGAGGTCCTCTCGAACGCCCCCGAGCTGCGCGCGATAGCGATCGCCGGCGCCGGCTCGGACGCCGTCGATCACGAGGCGGCTCGCGCCCGCGGGATCGAGCTGCTGACCGCGGGCGAGGCGCTCGTGCAGACGACCGCCGACCTCGCGTTCGGGCTGATCATCGCCGCCTGCCGGGGCCTCGGCGACGCCGAGCGCACGCTCCGCGCCGGGCGCTGGCAGGGATGGCGCTTCGACGACGTCCGCGGCCGCGACGTGCACGGGGCGCGCCTCGGGCTGGTCGGCTACGGCGCGATCGCGCGCGCCGTCGCCCGCCGCGCGGGGGCCTTCGAGATGACGGTCCGCCATCACGCGCGCCACGCGACGGGCGAGCCAGGCTTCGTCCCCGACCTCGACGAGCTGCTTGCCGTGAGCGAGATCGTGAGCGTGCACGTCCCTCTCACCGACGACACACGCGGCCTGATCGACCGCCGCCGGATCGGCCTGCTGCCGCCCGGCGCGGTGCTCGTCAACACCGCGCGCGGCGCCGTCGTCGACGAGGACGCGCTCGCGGAGGCACTCGAGTCGGGCCGCCTCCTGGCCGCCGGCGTCGACGTCTACTCCAGCGAGCCCGCGATCCCGCCCCGCCTGCTGGCCGCGCCGCGCACCGTCCTGCTGCCGCACCTGGGCAGCGCCACCGAGGCCACGCGGCGCGCGATGCAGCGCACCGCGGCGGAGAAGCTCGCCTCGGCGCTGCAGGCACCGGGCTAGCAGCGGGGAGCTCGGCACCGGGCGCGGGGCCCCATCGTCCCGCCCGCGGTCTCGCCGCGCGGCTCGCGCTCCGCGCTCGCGGGCGCCGTCCGCGACCCGTCTCGTCCCGTCCGCGCCCGCCTCTACCTTCAAGAACATGCTCCTGAACGAGCTGTCAGACGGTGCCGAGGTCGACCAGGTCCTGCTCGTGCGCCAGGCCGAGCGGCGCGCCCGCCGCGATGGCGGCCAGTACCTGCGCCTGCAGCTCGGCGACCGCACCGGCGCCGTCGTCTGCATGGTCTGGGAGGACCTCGAGGAGGCCGGCGAGCTCGCGCGCACCGGCTCGCCCGTGCACGTCTGCGGCCGCTACACGGTCCACCCCCGCTTCGGCCCGCAGATCAACCTGCGCGCCCTGCGCCCGCCCGTCCCCGGCACGTTCGCCGAGGACGACCTGTGCGACGGCCCCGAGCGGCCCGTGGCGCAGATGGAGGCCGAGGTCAGGGACCTGATCGCGACCGTGCAGCAGCCGCACCTGCGCACGCTGCTCGGCCGCGTGTTCGGGGAGCGCTCGGAGCTGTGGGCGCGCTACCGCCTCGCACCGGCCGCCAAGCACTACCACCAGGCCTACAGGCACGGGCTGCTCGAGCACTCGCTCAGCGTCGCCCAGGCCGTCAGCGCGATCAGCGCGACGTTCGGCGGGGTCGACCGCGACGTCGCCGTCACCGGCGCCCTGCTGCACGACATCGGCAAGCTCGACGCCTACGCGGAGCAGGGCCAGAGCATCGACCTCACGGACGCCGGCCGCCTGCAGGGCGAGATCGCCCTCGGCTACCACCGCGTCAGGCGCATGACCGAGGAGATCGACGGCTTCCCGCCCGCGCTCGCCCAGGCCGTCTGCCACATCATCCTCTCCCATCACGGCAGCCTCGAGCACGGGAGCCCCGTCGTCCCCTGCACGCGCGAGGCCACCCTCGTGCACATGATCGACAACCTCGGCGGGCGCCTGGGCAGCTTCGACCGGCTCGAGAAGGAGCTCGCGCCCGGCAGCAGCTGGTCGCAGTTCGATCGCGCGATCGGCGCCGGCGCGTACTTCCCCGGCCGGACCGAAGCAGACGCCCAGCCGGCCGAGCCGGCGCGCGAAGCCGCCTGAAAGCGCGCAAATAGCGGGGCGACCCCCGGCCGCGCTGCGCCCCTCTCCCCGGCGGCTTCTATCTTTCAGGACCGATGGCGAAGGACACCGAGAAGCTGATCCGCCAGCTGTCGCTGATCTCCTACCTGATGGCGGAGCGGCGACCGGTGACCGCTGTGGAGATCCGCCGCGACGTCGAGGGCTACAGCGGGATGAACGAGGACGCGTTCGCGCGCCGCTTCTACGCCGACCGCTCCGAGCTCGAATCGCTGCGCATCCAGCTCACCGTCGAGCGACCGGCCGACGGCGCCGCCGAGCAGGAGAACTACTCGCTGCGCCCCGAGAACTTCCACCTGCCCCCGATCGCCTTCACCCACAAGGAGCTCGCCGCGCTGCAGACCGCGCTCACCCTGCTCGACGGCGAATTCGCCTACGCCGAGCCCCTGCGGCTCGCGCTGCAGCAGATCACGTGGGGCCGCCCGAGCCCGCTGCGCGCACCGGAGTCGCGCTCGGTCGCGCTCGGCATCACGGCCTCGGCCGGCGGACACGACCTCTCCGCCCGCCTCGCGAAGGTCGAGACGGCGATCTTCCGCAACAAGACGATCGTCTTCGACTACTACACGATGGAGCGCGACGAGGTCAGCTCGCGCCGCGTCGACCCCTACCACCTGCTCTTCCAGGGCGGCCAGTTCTACCTGCTGGGTCACTCGCACGAGCGCGGTGCCATCAGGGTCTTCCGCCTCTCGCGCATCCGCGGCAAGGTCTCCTACGCGACGAAGGCCGAGCACGACTTCCACCGCCCCGCGGACTTCGACCCGCGCGCCTACGCCAACCGCGCCGACTGGCAGCTCGCCGATGAGCGGGGCGTCGCCGAGGTGCTCGTCGCCGAGCGCATCGCCTGGCAGATCGAGCGCCACTTCGGGCGCTACGGCGAGATCGCCGAGCCGGGCCCCGAGTCCGGAGCGTTCGAGGACGGCGCGGTCGTGTTCCGCACGCCCTACTCGAGCGCGCGCAGCATCGTCTCCTGGATCCTCGGCCTCGGCGCCAACGCCCGCCTGCTCGGCCCGCCCGAGCTGCTCGAGGAGCTCGAGCGCCGGATCGACCTGCTCGCCGAGCGCCACGGCGAGAACCCCCCGAGCGAGCCGCGCCCCGGGCGCCGCCGCACCGCCGCAGTGCCCGAGGAGCCGCGCTCCCGCTCGCGCCGCGGCGGGGGCGAGGACAGCGGCCGCAGCGAAGCGGCGATCCGCCCCGAGCGCTTCGCCCGCCTCGTCACGCTCGCGAGCATCCTGATCGGCGCGGGCCGCGCGCACGAGCCGATCGCGATCGCCGAGGTCTGCGAGCGCCTGCAGCTCAGCGAGGAGGAGCTGCGCGAGGACCTCAGCGTGCTGAACGTCGTCAACTTCGGCGGCGGCTCCTACGTCCTCTACGCCGAGATCAACGAGGACGCGGGCGAGATCGAGGTCGACCCCGAGCCCTACAGCGACAACTTCGACCGCCCCGCGCGCCTGCTCCCCGTCGAGGCGAAGGCGCTCGTGGCCGCGATCGACCTGATCGGCGAGCACATCCCCGAGGGCTCGCTCACGTCGGCGCGCAAGAAGATCGTCGCGGCGCTCGGCGAGGACCCGATGGAGCAGGGACTGCAGGTCGCCCCGACCGCGGGCGACGACTCCGACGTCGCGCGCGTGATCTCGAAGGCGATCGTCGGCCGGCGGATAGTCGAGCTCGACTACTACAAGGAGAACGAGGACGAGCAGTCGCTGCGCCGCGTCGAGCCGTACGCGCTGACGAACGGCCGCGAGGGTTGGTACGTGGCCTCGTTCGACCCCGAGCGCGGGGGCGTGCGCCATTTCCGCCTCGATCGCATCAAGCAGGCGACGGTCACCGAGGACCGCTACGAGCCGCGTCCCGAGGTCGATCCCGCCGCCGAGGTAGACGGGTGGCTGCGCACCGGCGAGGTGCAGGCGTCGCGCACTGCGCGCGTATGGGTCTCGCCCGAGCGCGCACGCTGGGCGCGCGAGGCCCGCCGGGTCGTGCAGGAATGGAGCGACGGCTCGGTGATCGTCGACCTGAGCTTCGCCGGCGTCGACTGGCTCGTGCGCGAGATCCTTCGCGAAGCGGGCGACGCGGCGATCCTCGAGCCCCAGGACGCGCGCGAGGCCGTCAGCGCGAACGTCGCGCGGCTGCGCGACGCCGGCGCGGCGCCCGCCGGCGTGTAGTGAGCCGCCGCGAGCAGATCAAGATGAGCGGCCACGAGGTGCGCGAGTTCCTCCTCGAGGAGCGCACCGTCACCTGCGCGACCGCCGGCCCCCGCGGCTGGCCGCACCTGATGCCGCTGTGGTACGTCGTGCGCGGTCCGGCGGACGAGCCGCGCCTGTGGGCGTGGACATACGCCGTCTCGCAGAAGGTCCGCAACCTCGAGCGCGACGCGCGCGCGAGCCTGCAGGTCGAGGCGGGCGAGCAGTACCAGGAGCTCCGCGGCGTGATGCTCGAGTGCGAGGTGCTCATCCACCGCGACCCCGACACGGTCGCGGCCCTCGGGCGCGAGATCTTCGCCCGCTACGGCGCCGCCCGCGGCGAGCCGCCGCTGCAGGATCTGCCGTCCGAGGTCGACCAGATGGTCGCCGCGCAGGCCGCCAAGCGCGTGGGCCTCGAGTTCGTCGAGCGCCGCCGTGCCACCTGGGACCACCGCAAGCTCGGCGGGACCTACTAGCGCCTTCTGTAGGGTTCTCGCCCGATGAGTGCGCTCAAGGGGCTGATCCTCTCCGGCGGCAAGGGCACGCGCCTGCGCCCGATCACCCACACGAGCGCCAAGCAGCTCGTGCCGGTCGCCAACAAGCCCGTGCTCTTCTACGGCATCGAGGCGATGGCGCAGGCCGGGATCGAGGAGATCGGCATCATCATCGCCCCCGATACCGGCCCCGAGATCCAGTCCGTCGCCGGTGACGGCTCGCGCTTCGGCGTCCGCATCACCTACATCCTCCAGGACGAGCCGCTCGGCCTCGCCCACGCCGTGCTCACCGCCGAGCCGTTCCTCGGCTCCGACTCGTTCGTGATGTATCTCGGCGACAACCTCCTGCAGGGCGGCATCTCGGACCTCGTCGCGGCGTTCCGCGAGCACGCCCCCGACGCCCTGATCCTCCTGACCCCCGTGCCCGACCCCGAGCACTACGGCGTCGCGGAGCTCGAGCGCTCGCCCTCGGGCGGCGCCGGCCGTGTCGTGCGGCTCGTCGAGAAGCCGACCGAGCCGGCCACCGACCTCGCGCTGGTCGGCGTCTACATGTTCACCGCCGGCATCCACGACGCCGCGAGGGCGATCGAGCCCTCTGCGCGGGGCGAGCTGGAGATCACCGACGCGATCCAGCACCTCGTCGACGGGGGCCGGCGCGTCGAGCCCCACATCGTGCGCGGCTGGTGGAAGGACACCGGCCGCCTGGAGGACATGCTCGAGGCCAACCGCCTGATCCTCGACAACCTGATCGAACGCGTCGACGGCGAGCTGACCGACTCGCAGATCGACGGCCGCGTCGTGATCGAGGCGGGCGCGCGCCTGGAGCGCTCGACCGTCCGCGGGCCGGCGATCGTCGGGGCCGGCGCACAGCTAACCGACTGCTACATCGGCCCCTACACGGCGATCGGCGAGCGCTGCCGCATAACGAGCGCCGAGGTCGAGCACTCGATCCTGCTCGAGGGCTCGAGCGTGTGCGATCTCGACGGCCGCATGGAGTCCTCGCTGCTCGGCCGCAACGTCACCGTCCGCCGCGGCGAGCGCCAGCCGCGCGCGTACCGGTTCATGGTTGGCGACAACTCCGACATCTCGATCCTGTGAGGCTGCTCGTCACGGGCGCGGCCGGGATGCTCGGCCACGACGTGCTGCGCGCCGGCGTGCGCGCCGGCCACGAGCTGGTCGCCGTCGACCTGCCGGAGCTCGACATCACCGACGCCGGCGCGGTCGACCGCATGCTCGGCGAGCTGCGGAGCGAGCCGGCGTCGCTCGGCGCGGTCCTGAACTGCGCCGCCTGGACCGACGTCGACGGCGCCGAGTCGCACGTCCAGGAGGCGCGCGCGGTCAACGTCACCGGCGCGGGGGTGCTCGCCGAGGGCGCCGCGGCGCACGGGCTGCCGCTGGTGCACGTCTCGACCGATTACGTGTTCGACGGCACCGCGCCGCTCGATGACGACGGGCGGCCGCGCGCCTACCTGGAGTCCGACCCCACGGGGCCGCGGTCGGTATACGGGTCGACCAAGCTCGAGGGCGAGCGGCTCGTGCTCGCGGCCTCACGCGACCACACCGTCGCCCGGACCGCCTGGCTCTACGGCGTCGACGGACCCAACTTCGTAGCCACGATGCTGCGGCTCGCCGACGAGCGCGACGCCGTGCAGGTCGTCACCGACCAGGAGGGCTCCCCGACCTGGGCCGGCCATCTCGCGCCCGCGCTCGTGGGCCTCCTCGAACGCGGCGTGCGCGGCCTGGTACACCTCACGGGCGCAGGAGTCGTGTCCTGGAACGGCTTCGCCGCGGAGATCTTCAGGCAGGCCGAGGTCGACTGCCGCGTCGAGCCGGCGACCAGCGAGGAGATGGCGCGCCCCGCCCCGCGACCGGCGTGGTCGGCGCTCGAGTCCGAGCGCGACGATGTGCTGCCGCTCCCGCCCTGGCAGGACGGGCTGGCGGGGTTCCTCGCGGCGCGGGCTGGGATGATGCGCTCATGAGGCTGCTCGTCTGCGGCGGAGCCGGGTTCATCGGCTCGACGTTCGCCCGCCAGCGCGTCCTCGAGCACGGCGACGAGGTCACCGTGCTCGACAAGCTCACGTACGCGGGCCGCGAGGAGAACTTCGCCGACCTCGCATCCGAGCCCGGCTTCTCCTTCATCCGCGGAGCGATCGAGGACGCCGAGGCCGTCGGCGCGGCGCTCCGCGCGGGCGAGCCCGAGGCGATCGTCAACTTCGCCGCCGAGACGCACGTCGACCGCTCGATCGCCGAGCCCGACGCGTTCGTGCGCACGCACGCGCTCGGCACCTACGTGCTGCTCGAGGCCGCCCGCGAGGCGGAGCTGCGCTACCTCCAGGTCTCAACCGACGAGGTCTACGGCTCGATCGAGGAGGGCACGTTCACCGAGGAGAGCCCGCTCGCGCCCTCCTCCCCCTACTCCGCGACGAAGACGGGCGCCGACCTGCTCGTGCAGAGCTACTTCCACACCTACGGCCTGCCCGCGCTGATCTGCCGCGGGTCGAACAACTACGGCCCCTACCAGTACCCCGAGAAGCTGATTCCGCTGATGATCCTCAACGCCCTGCACGGCGACCCGCTGCCCGTCTACGGCGACGGCATGCAGGTCCGCAACTGGATCCACAGCACCGACTTCGCCCGCGCGATCGGCCACGTGCTCGAACACGGCACCCCCGGCGACGTCTACAACGCGGGCGGCCCCGACGAGTACCCGAACATCGAGGTCGTCCAGCGGATCATCGAGCTGACGGGCGCGTCTCCAGACCAGATCGAGCACGTCCGCGACCGTCCGGGCCACGACCGGCGCTACTCGCTCTCCTCCGAGAAGGTGCGCGCGCTCGGCTGGAGCGCGCAGGTCCGCTTCGACGAGGGGCTCGAGCGCACGGTCTCCTGGTATCGCGACAACGGCTGGTGGTGGGAGCCGATCCGCTCCGGCGACTACCGCGCCTACTACGAGCGCCAGTACGGCCGCTCGCTCGGCTGACCGGCTCGGGCGGGCTCCGCTACAGCCCGGCGATCTTCCACTTCCCGCCTTCCTTCGTCAGCGTGAGCGTGCCCGGCTTCAGTTTCCCCTTGTAGGTGCTCTTGACGTGCGCGGTCGCGGTCGTCCCGCCCGCCCCGATCTGCACCGACTGCAGGCTCACTTCTAGGCTGTCGACCTCGTTGAGCTGCAGTTTGATCGCCGCTTCGCAGCCACTCTTACCGCCGAGCCTCCTCACGACCGCCGCGGCGAGGTCTCCTTCGCAGATCTTCCCCTGTTCGGAGGACGTCGCGTGTGACTGGAAGTCGGCGATCTCCTGGGCGATCGCGTGCTGTTCCCCTTTGAACGAGGAGGTCGAGACCGCGGTGCCGCACGCCGCGAGCAGCAGCGCGCAGACGGGAGCGAGCATGAACAGCGCGGGGCGGCTTGGGCGTGTGATCGGCATCGGCGCCCGCGCACACTACGCGACGGGGGCGCCGGGTGGCCCCGTGCGCTCGTCCTCGCGCCGGTACCCGAGGCGCGAGGAGATGCGGTCGGCTGCTGCGATCAGGTGGGGCCCGAGCGCATCGACCATCTCGCGCAGGGGGATCGACGCCGCGGGAGCCGCCAGGCCCACGGCCGCGACCACCTCGCGTCCGCCGTCGCGCACCGGCGCGGCGATCGCGTACAGGCCGGCCGTCAGCTCGCCGTCGTTGACGGCGAGGCTAGCGCCCTGCAGCTCGCGCAGCTGCTCGCGCAGCGCGCGCTTGCTCGTGATCGTGGTGGGCGTCCGCCGTGACGGCCGCAGCGCGCTCACGCGCGGTCCCTGCTCGCCCTCGGGCAGGTGGGCGAGCAGCAGCTTGCCCATCGCCGTGCAGTAGGCCGGCAGGCGCGCCCCCGGGCTCGGCTCGATGTCGGCCGCGGGCCGGCCGCGGCGGAAGCTCTGCACGCGATCGACGAACACCACCTCGGTCCCGTCGAGCACGCCGATGCCCGCGGTGCAGGAGGTCCGCTCGCGCAGCTCCTGCAGGTAGGCGTGAGCGTGCTCGCGCAGGCCGGTCGAGCTGAGCGCCGCCATCCCGAGGTCGGTCACGCGCAGGCCCAGCCGGTACTTGCGCGAGGCGCCCTGCTCGAGGTAGCCGAGCGCCACGAGCGTGATCACGTAGCGGTGCGTGGTCGAGCGCGACATGCCGAGCGAGTCGGCGATGTCGGCGATGCCGAGCACCGGCCGCGCGGGCGTGAAACAGGCGAGGATCGCGAGGCCGCGCTCGAGCGACTGCGAGTAGCGCGGCTCTCGCAGGTTCGGATCAGACCAGGCCGGGTCCTCCGGCGAGGGGGCTGAGCGTTTTCTCGGCATGCACGTGTGCCTCCCCGCGCTCCGCTCGCGGATCGAGGCGAGGCCAGTATAAGAAACGCTGGCGTGTCCGATGCTCATTCGGTCCGCGCGGGGCGCGCGCGTGTGCCGCGGGCCGCCTGCGCATCAGGCGAGCGGCGGCCGCTCGCTGAAGTGCTTGCTGAGCATCGACTGCTGGCCCTGGTAGTTGGAGCCGACCTCGCTGCCGTAGATCACGTCGGGCTCAGCCGCCATCCGCTCGAACGCGAGCTTGCAGACGGGCTGGCCGTCCTCGACCATGAACGACACGTCGCGTGCCCGCACCTCGAGCGCGGCGCGGCTGCCCGTGGCGCTGCGGTCGCGGGCGTAGCCGAAGCCGGGATCGAAGAAGCCGGCGTAGTGGGTGCGCAGCTCGCCCGCCGTAGGGTCGTAGGCGAGCATCTCGGCCGCGTACTCCGGCGGGATGCTCACGCCCTCGGCGGAGAGCAGCAGGTAGAAGATCTCCGGCTCGAGCACGATCCGCCCGCCGCGCTCCGGGTGCACGGGCTCCCAGTAGTCCTCCCAGCGCAGGCCGCCCGCCACGCTCAGGTCGATCGGGAGGCTGTTCTTCTTCGCGCGGTAGCCGACGACCCGCTCGCGCCCACCGGCCACCGCGAGGCTCACGAACAGCCCGTCGGCGAGCGAGATCGCGCCGGCGGCCACCGGCTCGGAGCCGCGGAACAGCAGCGGGGTCTGATCGTGCAGCGCCATCAGATCGGCGTCGTCGAGGCGTCCGTCGCCGAGCGAGATCCGCACCTGGTTGAGCGCGAGCCCGGTGCGCACGCGGATCGCGAACGTGCGCGGCACGACCTCGAGGTAGAGCCGCCCGTTGTAGCCGGCCGCGATCTCGTCGAAGCGGTGGGTGCGGTCCGTGAGCACGCGCGTGAACACATCCAGGCGCCCGGTCGAGCTCTTCGGGTTGGCCTTCGCGCGCACCCCTTCGGGGAGCCGCAGCTCCTCGATCAGCGGCACCAGATAGGGCCTGTCGCGCTCGAACGTCGCCCCGTCGCGCAGGTCGATGCGTTCGAAGGCGATGTCCTTCACCTTGTCCTCGACGGTCGAGTCCGAGTCCGGCAGGAAGCTGCAGCGCAGCGCCCAGGCGTGCTCGCCGAGGCGCAGGTCGAGGCTCGCCGGCTGGACCGACTCCTCCGGGATGCGCCACACGCCGGAGCTGATCCAGCCGTCGCCGATCGCCGCGCGCAGGCTCTGCGCGGGCAGCACGCCGACCGCGGTACCCGCGCCCGCGGCGCTCGCGGTTCCGGACTGCGAGAGCGGGGTCGCGTTCACGACGGACTCGGCCGGGCCATGTCCGCACCAGTCTACGTGTGCGCGCTAGCCTCGCCCGTATGCCGCTATCGAGCTTCTCGCCGGAGGTGCGCACGTGGTTCGCGCGGGCGTTCGCGGGCCCCACGCCGGCGCAGGAGCAGGCGTGGCCGGCGATCGCGGCGGGGCGCCACGTGCTGGTGTCCGCCCCCACCGGCTCGGGCAAGACGCTCGCAGCTTTCCTGTGGGCGCTCGATCGCCTCGTGTCCGATCCGCAGCCCGATCGCGCGGGCACGCGCATCCTCTACGTGAGCCCGCTGAAGGCGCTCGCCTACGACATCGAGCGCAACCTGCGCGCGCCGCTGCGCGGCATCGGGGCCGAGCACGTCCGCGTCGGCATCCGCACCGGGGACACCCCCCAGCGCGAGCGCGCGGCGATGGCCCGCACGCCCCCTGAGATCCTCGTCACGACGCCCGAGTCGCTGTACCTGATCCTGACCTCGCAGGCGCGCTCGATGCTGAGCGGCGTCGAGGCGGTGATCGTCGACGAGATCCACGCGGTCGCCGCCTCCAAGCGCGGCTCGCACCTTGCGGTGACGCTCGAGCGCCTGCAGGAGCACGTCTGGGATCAGACAGGCACGACCGCGCGCGACGTGCAGCGGATCGGCCTGAGCGCCACGCAGAACCCGCTCGAGGAGATCGGGCGGTTCCTCGTCGGCCCCGGGCGCGAGGTCGAGATCGTCGACGCGGGGGCGCGCAAGGAGCTCGACCTGCGGATCGAGGTGCCGGTCGAGTCGATGACCGAGCCCGGCGGACCCGTCGACCCGGCCGCCGACCCGCTCGACCCCGCGAGCGGGTCGGGCGGGCTTTCATCGCTGGCCGGGGGCGAGGCGACACGCAACTCGATCTGGCCCGCGATCTACCCCGAGCTGCTCGAGCTCGTCCGCAGCCACCGCTCGACGATCGTGTTCGTCAACAACCGGCGTTCGGCCGAGCGCGTCGCGCTGCGGCTGAACGAGCTCGCCGAGGACGAGATCGCGCGCGCCCACCACGGCTCGCTCGCGCGCGAGGAGCGCACGAAGGTCGAGGAGCTGCTGAAGGGCGGCGAGCTGCCGTGCCTCGTCGCGACCAGCTCGCTCGAGCTCGGCATCGACATGGGCGCGGTCGACCTCGTCGTGCAGATCGAGTCGCCGAAGTCGGTCGCGCGCGGCCTGCAGCGCGTCGGCCGCGCCGGTCACGGCGTCGAGCAGGTCAGCCGCGGGCGCATCTTCCCCAAGTTCCGCGGCGACCTGCTCGAGTGCGCGGTGCTCGTCCGGCGCATGCGCGAAGGGCTGATCGAGCCGACGGTCGTCCCCCGCAACGCGCTCGACGTGCTCGCCCAGCAGGTCGTGGCGATCGCGGTCTCGGCCGGGACCGAGGCGAGCGGGGACGACGGCGCCGAGCAGGGCGGCTTCCCGGTCGACCGCCTCCACGAGCTCCTCGCGCGCACCCACTCCTACGCCGAGCTCTCGCGCGAGCTGCTCGAGAACGTGCTCGACATGCTCGATGGCCGCTATCCCTCGAAGGAGTTCGGCGACCTGCGCGCGCGCATCGTCTGGGACCGCCTCGCAGGCACGATCCGCCCGCGCAAGGGGGCGCGACAGCTCGCGATCGCAAACGCCGGCACGATCCCGGACCGCGGCCTGTTCAGCGTGACGCTGCCGGACGGGCGCAGGGTCGGCGAGCTCGACGAGGAGATGGTCTATGAGGCGCGGCCGGGGCAGACGTTCCTGCTCGGCGCCTCGAGCTGGCGGATCGAGGAGATCGGCCGCGACCGCGTGATCGTCACGCCCGCGCCCGGCGCGCCCGGCGCGGTGCCGTTCTGGAAGGGCGACTCGGTCGGGCGCCCAAAGGTGCTGGGCGAGGCGATCGGCGCCTTCTCGCGCTGGGCCGTCGATCAGGACGCCGCAACGCTGGAGCGCGAGCACGACCTCGACGAGCGCGCGGCCTCGAACCTGCTCGCCTACCTGCGCGAGCAGCAGGCGGCCACGCGTGTGCTGCCGAGCGAGCGCACGATCGTGCTCGAGCGCTTCCGCGACGAGATCGGCGACTGGCGCCTCTGCGTGCTCTCACCCTACGGGGGTCGCGTGCACGCCGCCTGGGGCCTCGCGCTGAGCGCGCAGATGCAGGAGCGCTACGGGATCGACTGCGACGCGATCTGGAGTGACGACGGGATCGTCATGCACCTACCCGAGATCGACGCCGACGACGTGGAGTCCCTACCCTCGGCGGCGGACATGGTGCTGATCGACCCCGAGGAGGTCGAGCGGGCCGTCGTGTCCGAGCTCGGGGGCTCGGCGCTGTTCGGCGCACGCTTCCGCGAGAACGCGGCGCGTGCCCTGCTGATCCCGCGCGCCTACCCAGGCAGACGCACGCCGCTGTGGCAGCAGCGGCTGAAGGCGCAGTCGCTGCTCGAGGTCGCCCGGCGCTACGGAGACTTCCCGATCGTGCTCGAGACCTACCGCGAGTGCCTGCGCGACGTGCTCGACGTGCCGGGGCTGCAGGAGCTGCTGCGCGGGCTGCACACGCGGGAGATCGCGCTCGTGGAGGTCGAGACCGAGACCGCCTCGCCGTTCGCCTCCTCGCTGCTGTTCGACTACATCGCCACGTACATGTACGAGGGCGACACGCCCGCCGCCGAGCGCCGCGCGGCCGCGCTGTCGCTCGACCGCGAGCTGCTGCGCGAGCTGCTCGGATCAGACGAGCTGCGCGAGCTGATCGACCCGGGCGCGCTCGAACGCGTCGAGGCCGACCTGCAGCACCGCTCCGAGCTGACGCGCGCGACCGGGCGCGACGGGCTGCACGACGTCTTCCGCCACATCGGCGACCTCAACCGGGGCGAGATCGCCGAGCGCGTGTTCGAGGGCGTCGACGCCGATGCCCTGCTCGACGACCTCGTGCGGGAACGTCGGGTGATAGAGCTGCGCGTCGGCGGGGAGCAGCGCTTCGTCGCGGCCGACGAGGCCGGGCTCTACCGCGACGCGCTCGGAGCGGTACCGCCCGGCGGCCTGCCCGCGGCCTTCATCGAGGACGTCCCCGACGCGCTGGGCGAGCTCGTCGCCCGCTACGCGCGCACGCGGGGGCCGTTCAGCGGCGAGGGGCTGCGCGAGCGCTACGGCGTGGACGCGGGAGCCGTGCTGCGCGAGCTCGAGCGCGACGGCGTGCTCGTGCGCGGCGAGCTCGACCCGCGGGGCAGGGGGAACGACTGGTGCGAGGTGGAGGTGCTGCGGCGCCTGCGGCGCGCGTCGCTGGCCGCGCTGCGCAAGGAGATCGAGCCCGCCGACCAGCGCCGCTTGGCGGCCTTCCTGCCGTCGTGGCAGGGCGTCGACCGCCACTCGCGCGCCGGCGCCGGGATCGACCGCCTGCGCGAGGTGCTCGTGCCGCTGCAGGGGCTGGCCCTGCCCGCCGAGACGTGGGAGCGCGACGTGCTGCCGCGGCGCACGGGCGCCTACTCGCCGACGTGGCTCGACGCCCTGTGCGCGAGCGGCGAGCTCGTGTGGGTCGGCGCGGGCGCGGCCGGCCGCAGCGGCCGCGTCGCGCTCTACTTCCGCGACGACGCAGCCGCGCTCGGCGCCCCGAGCGCTCGCTCGACCGCCGTGCCCCCCGAGGGCGCCGAGCACGAGCTGCTGCGGGCGCGCCTGGAATCGGGGCCGTGCTTCTTCAACGACCTCCTCGCGGAGATCGACGCGCCGGCGGAGGCGCTGCGGGAGGCGCTGTGGGACCTGGTGTGGTCGGGAGAGGTCACGAACGACGCGTGGGCGCCGCTGCGCGCCCCGCGCCTGTCGCTCGCCCGCGGGGGCGGGCCGCAGCCGGGCACGGCGCGCACGGTGCGCGCGGGCAGCGCGCGCTCGCGCTTCGGGACGCGCAGGCGCACCGGTGCGCAGTCGCAGGTGCAGGGGCGCTGGTCGCTCGCCGCCGCGCTGTTCGCCGCCGGCGACGGTCCCGCGCAGGCCGCCGAGCGCCGGCGCGCGCAGGCCGAGCTGCTGCTCGAGCGCTACGGCATCGTCACGCGCGAGCAGGTGCTCGCCGAGGGGATCAGAGGCGGGTTCGCGAGCCTGTATGACACGTTCTCCAACCTCGAGACGCTCGGGCTCTGCCGGCGCGGCTATTTCATCGAGGGCATGGGCGGCGCCCAGTTCGCGCTGCCTGGCGCGGTCGAGCGCCTGCGCGCGCCGCGTCCAGGGGCCGTCTCCGCGAGTGAGCAGGCGGAGGCCGGGGGAGCGGCGCTGGTGCTCGCCGCGGCCGATCCCGCGCAGCCCTACGGCGCCTCACTGCCGTGGCCGAAGCGCGGCGAGGGCGAGCGGCGACCCGCGCGAGTGGCGGGAGCCTATGTCGTGCTCGTGGCCGATGAGCCCGTGCTCTATGTCGAGCGCGGCGGCCGCGGCCTGGTCGTGCTCGCCGGCGAGCAGCATCCGCACGGCCTCGCGCGGCCGGAGGAGGAGCCGCTGCACATCGCGCTCGGCGCGCTCGCGGCCGCGGTGCGTGCCGGCCGCGTGCCGAAGCTCGCATTCGAGCGGATCGACGGCGAGCCGGCGATCTCCTCGCCGCTGCTCGCGCGGCTCGTCGAGCTCGGCTTCCAGCCCGGCCCGCGGCGCCTGACGCTGAGCGCGTAGCGACAGCACCCGCTCAGCACCGCGTCCGGATCGCTCCTCGGCGGCTGACACCGAGCGCGTAGCGACGGCGCCCGCCCGGCGACCGCGTACGCACCGCTGCTGCGCGGCGGCGGTGCCGCTCTGCCCCGCCGGCACCCCGGTTCCGCTGCGCCTTGCCCGCGCGTTTCGGCAACAGCGTAGTCTAATATCTGGAATCGTCACGATGGGTAGAACCCGGACGCAGATCGTGCCGCTGTACCAGCGGCTGCCCCACGGGCCGAACGGACTCGGCCGCGACGAGGTCGCGCGCAACCAGCGCGCGCGTATCTACGGCGCGATGATCGAGTCGGTCGCGGAGCGGGGCTACCACGCGACAGCCGTCGCGGACGTGATCGCGCTGGCCGGCGTCTCGCGACGGGCGTTCTACGAGCAGTTCGCGAACAAGCAGGAGTGCTTCGTGGCGACGCACGACATCGCCGTCGCCCGCGCCCGCAAGAGCGCGCTGGAGGGATGGCGGCGCGAGCGCGGCTGGGCCAACCGCGTGCACTCGGCGTGGAGCGCGACGCTGTGTCACGCGGCGTATACGCCGAAGGGCCTGCGCCTCGTGTTCGTCGACTCGCTCGGCACCGGCGGGCGCGGGGTGTACGGCCGGCTCACCGCGGCCCACGGCGCGTTCGAGCGGATCGTCGCCTCCGGCCTCGACCTCGCCGACGACGGCAGGATCTCGCCGCCGCTCACGGCGCGAGCGGTCGTCGGCGGCGCGCGCCACCTCGCGTTCACGCGCATGCTCGACGGCCGCGAACGCGAGCTCGCCGCGATGACCGACGTGGTGCTGGACTGGATCGACGCCTACCGGCTGCCGCGGGGCGGCCGCCTGCCGCCGCTCACGGCCGCGCCGGCGACGTCCCCGGTGCCCGCGGCGCGCGCGCACTTCCTGGCCGCGGGCGAGGAGCGCGCCCGCGCGCTCGTCGCGCTCGTGCACCTGACGCTCGCCGAGGGCTACCCGCCGCTGAGCGACGCCCAGATCGCCGAGCTCGCGGGCCTGCGACTCGACGTGTTCCATCGCCACTTCGCGTGCAAGGAGGCCGCCTTCCTGGCCGTGCTCGAGGACTTCGCGGGCGAATCGGGCCGCGTCGTGCAGGCCGCCGTGGACGGCTCGGGCTCGTGGCCGCAGGCCGTGCGGAGGGCGATGTCGACGCTCGTCGCCCACTTCGCAGCGCACGAGGCGCTGCTGCGGATCGCCTTCGTCGCCCTGTGCGAAATCGGCCCCGCGATCACCCGGCGCCTGACGCGCCCGATCGAGGCGGTCGTCAACGTGCTCGTCGCCGACGCTCCCCGCGCGCGCCACGGCGGGCAGATCGCGCGCGAGGCGATCACGGGTGCGCTGTGGGCGATCGTCGCGGCGGCGGCCGCCCGCGGCCGGCTCGCCCGCGTCCCGGCCCTGGCCGACCACCTCAGCTTCGTGGCGCTGGCGCCGTATCTGGGCCCGCGCGGCGCGCTCGCCGAGATCGCGGGCGCGCACGACCGCGGTTGAGGCGCGCGATAAGGGCCGGTCCCTGGCCTATCGTGGCGCCCATGAGCAGCGAGACACGTCCCCCCCCGCGCCGCGTGGGCCACAAGGGCGCCGCCCACATCGAGCCGGGCAACACGCTCGCGAGCTTCGACGCCGCGCTCGCGCACGGGGTCGACATGATCGAGCTGGACGTGCTCTGCGAACACCGCGGCGGACGCGGCAGGCTGCTGGTGGCGCACGACCACGAAGACATGCGCTCGCGCGAGCCGCTCGAGTTCGAGCGCGCGCTCGAGCACCTCTCGGGCGAGCGCTTCGCCGGGATCGACATCGACGTCGACATCAAGCTCCCCGGCTACGAGCTGCGCGTGCTGGAGGCGCTGCGCGCGCGCGGCCTCGTCGCGCGCAGCCTGATCAGCGGCATGTACCCGGACGGGCTCTCGCTGATCCGCGCCGAGGAGCCGGGCCTGCGGCTCGGCTGGTCGGTGCCGCGCGTGCGCCGCGACTACACGACCGACATGCTGACCGCGATCCCGGCGCTCGCGCTGCTGACCGGCTACCGCGCGATGCTCCCGGGCCGCGCGCGCAAGGCGCTGCTCGAAGGGCGCTTCGACGCGATCATGGCGCACTGGCGGGTGGTCACGGGGGCGCTGATCCGCGCCGTGCGGGACGGGGGCGGCGAGCTCTACGTGTGGACCGTCGACGACGCGCGCATGATCGGGCGCCTCACGGCACTCGGCGTCGACGGGATCATCACGAACGACCCGCGGCTGTTCAGCCGATCGAGCACGTAGCGGCGCTGTAGTCCGCAGGGTCGGCGCCGGCGAGGCTCTTGTGGCCGGCCGTGCTCGCGCGCGAGACCGACAGCAGCACGGTCCCGCCGCGCCGCCACTGGAAGTCGACGACGCCGCGCAGCGCGAACGCCGGCCGCCCGGCGGCGGGCGTTATCTGGAAGCTGCTGCCGTCCTGGCGCGAGGAGCCGCCGCCGCCGACCGCGACCCAGGCGGCGCGCGAGCTCGCGAGGTCGATCCAGCGCCCGCTGGTGGCGTCCTGGTACTGGACGCGGAAGCTCATGTACATGCGATCGCGCGCGTGTCCGTCACCCGGCATCGAACCGCGCACACCGAGCGTGTTCGGCTGGTCCGATGGGCTGCAGACGTCGACCGTGACCCACAGCTCCGTCGAGCGCAGCAGCGCCCTCTGGGCCGCCGTCAGGGGTTTGCGGTTGCTGCGGGCCGCCCCCGCCACCCCCGGGGCCGCGAGCGTGAGCGCCGCTGCGAAGACGAGGGCCGCGAGGGCGCGGCCGATCCGGTGTGGCGCGATCGCGGACACGTCGTCGACCTTACCGCCAGCGGTGTCCACGCGAGGCACACCGACAGCCCTCGCTCGGTGCTCGTGTGGTATCTCCTTGCCAGCATGGGGGCAATGCGGTCAGCCGACGTGGTCGAGCTGCTCGGGCGGGTGCCCGCGTTCGCCACGCTCGAGCAGAGCGACCTCGAGCACATCGCCCAGGTCGCCGTCCCGCGCGAGTTCGGACCGGGCGAGACGGTGTTCCGCGAGGGGGACGCGAGCGACACCTGCTACGTCGTGCGCAGCGGCCACGCGCGCGCGATCCGCTCCCACGGCGACGGACGCACGATCACGCTCGCGACGTTCGGACCGGGCGACATCTTCGGCGAGCTCGCGATGTTCGAGGACGAGCTGCGCTCGGCGACCGTCGAGGCGATCGAGCCGACGAGCGTCGTCGGGGTGCTCGGGGGAGACATGCGGCGGCTGATGGGCGAACACCCGGATATCGCGGTACGGCTCGTGATCGCGCTCGGGCGCCGGCTGCGCGAGATGAACGAGCGCCTCTCGCGCCAGTCCTTCCAGACCGTGCAGAGCCGTGTGGCGGTCGCGCTCTCGCAGCTCGTCGACGAGGAGATCGCCGCCGGCCACGCCGGGCAGGACGTGCTCGTGACGGCGACCCAGTCCGACCTCGCTCAGCTCGCCGGCTCCTCGCGGGAGTCCGCGAGCCGCTTCCTCGCCGTGCTCGAGCGCGCGGGCGTGATCTCGCAGGGCCGCGGGCGCCTGGTCGTGCACAACCCCGAGTCGCTGAAGCAGTATGTCTTCTGAGCCGAAGCGCTCGCGCAAGCGCGAGTTCTCCGCCGGCGGCGTCGTCGTACGGGACCGGCGCGAGGTCGTCGTGATCGTTCCGACCCGCCGCGCGGCCGATGGCTCGCGGGTGCTGGCGCTGCCCAAGGGCCACGTCGACCCGGGCGAGACCCCGATCGAGGCCGCCGAGCGCGAGGTCCGCGAGGAGACCGGGATCGACGCGGCCCCGGTCTGCGAGCTCGGCGAGACGCGCTACTGGTACCGCCGCGACGGGCGCACCGTCGGCAAGACCGTGAGCTTCTTCCTGTTCGAGCACCTGGCCGGCGACATCGCCGACCACGACGACGAGGTGGAAGAGGTGCGCTGGATCAGCCTGCAGGACGCCGCCGCGACGCTCACCCACAGCGCCGAGCGCGACATGGTCGACCTCGCGATCGCCTACCTCGACAAAGAGCGGTAGCCTGCCCGGGTCGCGTGCGCCGCCGCGACCTCCACCGCCGCCAAGGAACCGATGCAGGTCCTCAACTTCTATTCAACGATCTTCGCCGACGAGCTCAAGCGCGGCCGCAAGACCGCGACGATCCGGCTCGGCGACAAGTCGGGCAAGTACCGCAAGAACCAGGCGGTGCTCGTAACGATCGGCTTCCAGTACTCGCCGCGCGAAAAGATCTTCGAGGCGGTCATCGACCAGGTCGAGGTGATGCGCCTCTCCGAGCTCTCGCCGCGCGACATCAAGCACGACAACCCCGAGTTCCGCCGCCACGAGGAACTGATCCACTTCCTCGAGCAGATCTACGGCCGCCCGGTCTCGATGGACGACATCGTCACCGTGGTGCGCTTCTCGCAGATCATCGACAACCCCTCGAGCGTCACGCAGGCGATCAAGGGTTTCGGCGGGGCGCAGAACTAGCGCGCGGGCGCCGGCGCCGGCTTCCCGGCAGTCGCGACCTGCAAGTGCCAGCCCGCCCGGTGCGGGCCCTCAAATCTTCTATATATTTGGGTGGCAGACGGTTGGCACTCGCCCACCGAGAGTGCCAAAAGGGGTGGCGCGGCCCCGTAAACACTGGCCGCCAGCCGCCGCAGACTCTAGATGGAGGTTCTCAGAACATGAAGCTCAAGCCCCTGGGCGATCGTCTGATCGTGCGGGCTGTCGAGGAGGAGCAGACCACGGCCAGTGGCATCGTGCTCCCCGACACCGCCAAGGAGAAGCCGCAGCTCGGCGAGGTGCTCGCCGTGGGTGATGGCCGCTACGACGACGCCGGCAAGCGGATTCCGATGGACGTCGCCGAGGGCGACAAGGTCCTGTACAGCAAGTACGGCGGAACCGAGATCAAAGACCCCGACAACGGCGAGGAGCTGCTCGTTCTGCGCGAGACAGACGTCCAGGCCAAGGTCGCTTAAGGAGATCTGAGGAACAATGGCTCACAAGGAACTGAAGTACGACGCGGAAGCGCGCAAGGCTCTCGAGGCGGGAGTCGACGCCGTCGCCAACGCCGTCAAGGTCACGCTCGGCCCCAAGGGCCGCTACGTCGTGCTCGACAAGAAGTTCGGCGCACCCACGATCACCAACGACGGTGTCACGATTGCGCGTGAGATCGAGGTCGAGGACGTCTTCGAGAACCAGGGCGCCCAGCTCGTCCGCGAGGTCGCGACGGCGACGAACGACGTCGCCGGCGACGGCACCACCACGGCGACCGTGCTCGCGCAGGCGATCGTCCGCCAGGGGCTGAAGAACGTCGCGGCCGGCGCCAACCCGCTCGCGCTCAAGCGCGGCATCGAGAAGGCCGTCGACGAGGTCGTCGCGAACATCGCCTCGCAGTCCAAGGAGGTCTCCGGCAAGGACCAGATCGCCCGCGTGGCGACGATCTCGGCCGGCGACGACGAGATCGGCGACGTTATCGCCGATGCGATCGAGAAGGTCGGCAAGGACGGCGTGGTGAACGTCGAGGAGGGCCAGACGTTCGGCATGGACCTCGAGTTCACCGAGGGCATGCAGTTCGACAAGGGCTACATCTCGCCCTACATGGTCACCGACCAGGACCGCATGGAGGCGGTGCTCGAGGACCCCTACATCCTGATCGCCAACCAGAAGATCGGCTCCGTGCGCGACGTGCTCCCGGTGCTCGAGCAGGTGATCCAGAGCGGCAAGCCGCTGCTGATCATCGCCGAGGACGTCGAGGGCGAGTCGCTGGCGACGCTGGTCGTCAACAAGCTGCGCGGGACGTTCACGGGCGTGGCTGTCAAGGCCCCCGGGTTCGGCGACCGCCGCAAGCGGATGCTCGAGGACATCGGGATCCTGACCGGCGGCGAGGTGATCACCGAGGAGATGGGGCTGAAGCTCGAGAACACGCAGGTCTCGCAGCTCGGCCGCGCCCGCCGCGTGGTCGTCGCCAAGGACACGACGACCGTCGTGGACGGCGCCGGTGACTCGGCGGCCATCAAAGGCCGCATCAACCAGATCAAAGCCGAAGTCGAGAACACGGACTCCGACTTCGACCGCGAGAAGCTCCAGGAAAGGCTCGCGAAGCTCTCCGGCGGCGTTGCCGTCGTGAAGGTGGGCGCCGCGACCGAGACCGAGATGAAGGAGAAGAAGCACCGCGTCGAGGACGCGCTGCAGGCCACGCGCGCTGCGCTCGAGGAGGGCATCGTGCCGGGCGGCGGCGTCGCCCTGCTGCAGGCCTCCTCGGCCGTCACGGTCGCCGACAACGGCGCCTCGGTTGACGGATCGGACGACGAGCGCACGGGCGCGAGGATCGTGCTGCGGGCGCTGGAGGAGCCGCTGCGCCAGCTCGCCGAGAACGCGGGCCTCGAGGGCTCGGTCGTCGTCAACGACGTCCGCAAGGCCAAGAAAGGCCACGGGCTCAACGCCTCGAGCAACGAGATCGTCGACCTCGTCGCCGAAGGCATCATCGACCCCGCGATGGTGACGCGCTCCGCGCTCCAGAACGCGGCGTCGATCGCGAAGAACATCCTCACGACCGAGGCGATCGTCGCCGAGGTGCCCGAGAAGGAAGGGATGGGCGCCGGCGGCGGCATGCCGGACATGAGCGGGATGATGTAGAGATCGCTCGCGCGATCTGCAGTGCTGCGAGGGCCCGGCGAATGCCGGGCCCTCTTGCGTTCGGGGCCGCCGCGTGGGACGGCGCAACACACGGAGGGCGTGAGGGTTTCGAGGATCGTCGACGAACCAGGGGGAGCATGGCCTCGCGACCCGTTCGGAACACCCGCCGTAGGAACGTACCCGCCGCGATCGCCGTCATCCTCGGTTGCGTCCTCGCCACCCCAGCGCCGGCGGCCGGACGGCTCTCGCTGCACGGACCCTTCGCGCTCGGCGCGGGCCCGCTCGTGAGCGCAGAAAAGGGCGGTGTGCTCTCGCTCGCCTACGTGCCGCGCCCGTTCCCCCTCGGCGTGGCGTCCGGCCCGGACAGCCGCCTTCTCGTCACCTGGATGGGCCGCGCCGCCCCGGTCGAAGCGGCGAGCGGCTCGCCGGCCGGCTTCCAGGCAGCCCAGCCCGCAGCCGGCGCAGGCGCGGGCGAGACCACCGAAGTCCAGACGGCGTTCGGGCCCGACGGCGCGCTCTTGGTCGGCTGGAGGAGCGTCATGCCCGACGGCATCGGGAACGGATCCGCCGCGGTCGCCGGCATGGAACCGGGCGCCGCCGGCTGGCGTCCCGGGCCCTCGCTCGCCGATGCGTCAGGCGACGCGGCGCCGGTCGTTGCGTTCGACCCGCGCGGCGACGGGTACGCCGTTTGGCTGTCCGGGACACTTCCGGAAGCCGTCGAGGCAAGCGTGAGGCCAGCGGGCGGAGCGTGGAGAGCTCCCGTGCGCATCTCCGCAGCCACACGCTGGAGCGCCGGCCACCTGTCGGTCGGCGTCGGCGCGAGCGGCGAAGCGATTGCGATCTGGGAAGCGACGGAACCCGGTACGGAGCGCAGCGAAATAGAGGCCGCCGTCTACTCGCCCGCGCGCGGGTGGCGCAGGCAGGTGTCGCTCGGCGGCGGCAACGATCCGGTCGTCGCCGTGCGCGCGGGACGGCAGGCTCTCGCGGCGTGGCACGAATACGGTGAAGGGCCCGTGGTGGCGGCGACGATCGATCTTCACAGAGGCCGCAGGATCAGCTCGCGCGTCCTGCCGGGCTCGCAGGGACCGAAAGGGCCGCTGTCGATAGCAGTCGGTCCCGCAGGCGCCGACGTCGTGTGGTGGAAAGGCGAAGGCGAGGAATTCACCGAAGCGCCCGAGCCGCCGGTTCGCCTGATCGCCGCAATCAACGTCACCAGGCGCAGCACGCGTGCCCGAACAGTCGCGGCCTGGCGGTACAGGCGAACCTTCACCCGGCAGTTCGAAGACCCCATGTGCGACCCGACGCGCACGGCATCCGCGTCGTTCGGCTTCGATCGCCAGGGGACGCTCACCGCCGCGTGGACGCAGGGGTGCGGCGCGGTCTTCGTGCAGCGCCGTCGCGCACGCGCATCCCGGTGGGGTGCGCGCATCGCGGCGGGCCCCCTCCTGGGCGACGGGGTCCAGCCGCTGCTGGCCGTCGACGACCGCGGCGAGGTGGCGGCGGCGTGGCTCAGTCAGGTCGCGGTACCCGGCGCGGGCACCTGCGCCCTCGAGGGAGCCGCCGGAGCGTGCCGGTTCGCGACCGACGTGCTGGCCGCGGTGCTGGCTCCCGGTTAGGCCAGCAGGGCGCCCGGCCTAGACGCTCGCGATCTCGCGCGGCCCCTCGCCCACGTACTTCGCGGTCGGCCGGATCAGCCGGCCCTCGCGCTTCTGCTCGAGGATGTGCGCCGACCAGCCCGCCACGCGGGCACACGTGAACATCGGCGTGAACAGGTCCGGCGGGACTTCGGCGAGGTCGAGGACGACCGCCGACCAGAACTCGACGTTCGTCGCGAGCACGCGGTCGGGGCGGCGCGCGTGGAGCTCCTCGAGCGCCGCTTTCTCGAGCGCCTCGGCGGCGTCGAAGCGCGGCGAGCCGAGCGCGCGGGCCGTCCGGCGCAGCACCCGCGCGCGCGGGTCTTCGGCGCGGTAGATGCGATGCCCGAAGCCCATCAGCCGCTCGCCGCGGTCGAGTGCGTCGCGGACCCACATCTCGGCGTCGCCCGTCGCCTCCACTTCCTCGAGCATCTTCAGCACGCGCGAGGGCGCGCCGCCGTGCAGCGGGCCCGAGAGCGCGCCGACGGCGCCCGAGAGCGCGGCGGCGACGTCGGCGCCGGTCGAGGCGATCACGCGCGCGGTGAACGTCGAGGCGTTCATGCCGTGCTCGGCCGCCGAGATCCAGTAGGCGTCGATCGCCTTGACGTGGTCGGGGTTGGCCTCCCCGCGCCAGCGGATCAGGAAGCGCTCCGGGATCGTGCTGCCCTGGTCGATCTCGTGCTGCGGCACCGGCGGCTGACCGGCGCCGCGGGCCGACTGGGCCACGAACGACAGCGCCATCACCGACGCGCGGGCGAGGTTGTCGCGCGCCTCCTCGTCGGAGATGTCGATCAGCTGCCCGAAGCCCCACTCCGGCGCGAGCATCGCCAGCGCGGACTGCACGTCGACGCGGTGGTCGCCCGAGCGGACCGTGAGCGCGTGGGGTTCGGCCGGGGGGAGCCCCGGCCGCAGCTTGCCGTCGACCAGCAGGCCCCACACCTGCTCGTAGGGGACCGCACCGACGAGGTTCTCGATGTCGACGCCCCGGTAGCGCAGCGCGCCGCCCTCTTTGTCGGGCTCCGCGATCTCCGTCGCAAAGGCGATGACTCCCTCGAGGCCGGACTGGACCTCGGTGTCTGATTGGACCGCGCTCATGGCACTCGCTTTCTGGGCTGGATGCTTGCCGGTTCGCTGCCTTCTGGGCAGGCGCACATCGTCGCAGGATTGGCCGCGCGAGTAGGCTCTCCTGGCCGGTGCAGGAGCAGATGCCGATCCGAGGAGGAGACGTGCCCGACAGCGATCTGATGTTCCGCCCCGCCACCGAGCTCGCCGCGATGGTGCGGTCGGGCGAGGTGTCCTCCCGCGAGCTCGTGGAAGTGTCGCTGCAGCGGATAGAGGAGCTGAACCCGAGCCTCAACGCGTTCGTGGACGTCGACGCCGAGGGCGCGCTCGCCGCCGCCGCGCAGATCGCCCCGGGCGACGAGCGCCCGTTCGCGGGCGTGCCGACGGCGATCAAGAACAACCGGGCCGTCGCCGGCAAACGGCTCACGTACGGGTGTCCGTTGATGGCCGAGTACGTGGCCGACTACGACCACAACGTCACGCGCCGCCTGCGCGACGGCGCGGGCATGATCATCGTCGGCACGACCACGCTGCCCGAGTACGGCATCCTGCCCACCTCCGAGGCGCAGCTGTTCGGCCCGACCCGCAACCCCTGGGACCTCGGACGCACACCGGGCGGCTCCTCCGGCGGTTCGGCGGCCGCCGTGGCGAGCGGCATGCTCCCGGTGGCGCACGGCAACGACGGCGGCGGCTCGACGCGTATCCCCGCCGCCTGCTGCGGGCTAGTCGGCTTGAAGCCGACGCGCGGGCGCATCTCGGCCGCCCCCGAGCTCGGCGACTCGTCGCTGACGATCGACGGCATGCTCACCCGCACCGTCGCCGACACCGCCGCGCTGCTCGATGTGCTCGCGGGCTACGAGCCCGGCGATGCGACCTGGGCGCCCCCGCCCGCCGAGCCGTTCGCCGCGGCGGCCGCGCGCGAGCCCGGCAAGATGCGGATAGCCGTGACCGTCAAGCCGCCGGTGCCCGAGGCGACGGTGGACCCCGCCGCGGCCGCCGCCGTCGCGGAGGCCACCGAGCTGCTGCTCTCGCTCGGCCACGATGTCGAGCAGGTCGACCCGCCGTGGCAGGACGACGGGCTGCGCGAGCTGTTCGGCGCCGTCTTCTCGAATCACATCGCGCTGTCGATCGCCTACTCGGCGACGATCGCCGGACGCGAGCCGACGGAGCAGGACATGGAGCCGATGAGCTGGGCGATCTTCTCGATGATGCGCAAATTCGGCGCGATCGAAGGGATGGCGGCCGCCGTGCAGCTGCAGGCGTTCGCACGCCGGCTGGTGGCGTTCCTCTCGCCCTACGACGCGCTGCTCACGCCGGCCCTCGCCGAGCGTCCGCTGCCGATCGGGACGCTCGACACGGCAGCCGAGGAACCGATGAGCACGTTCACGCGCTCGGGGCTGTTCACGCCGTTCACGCCGATTTTCAACGCCGACGGCCAGCCCGGTGTCTCGGTCCCGCTGTTCGAGGGCGACGACGGCCTGCCCCTGGGAGTACAGCTCGTCGGGGCCCCGGCGGGCGAGGGCGCGCTCCTCTCCCTGGCCGCGCAGCTCGAAGCGGCGCGCCCGTGGGCGCAGCGCCGTCCGCAGATCGCCGCCTTACAGAGCTAGGCGTACGCGCCGAGCACCGAGGCCATCGCCTGCGGGATCACGCCGAGGCGCTCCGCGTCGGCGGTCCCGGTCGCGCTCGTCATCGAGACCTCGAGCAGCTCGGCCTCGTCCCACGTGGCAGGCGTGCGAGCGCCCATCGCCAGCTCCAGCAGGCGCAGGCCGCGCGAGACGAACGGGGTCGGCACGTGGGCGAGCGGACGGCTGCGCGACCAGGAGCGCAGGAGCGTGCGCACGATCTCGGTGTGGCTGAGGGTCTCGGGGCCGGCGAGCTCGTAGCGCGCGTGCTGCTCGTCGGGCCCGTCGTACATCGCCGAGATCACGCAGTCGGCGACGTCCTCCGACCAGATCGGCTGGAACAGCGCGCGCCCGCGCCCCGGCACCGGCATCACGGGCAGCAGCGCGAGGCGTTCCATCAGCGTGAGCCATTCGTCGCCGGGGGCGTAGACGATCGAGGGGGCGAACACGATCGTCCGCAGCCCCGACTCGCGGACCGCCTTCTCGGCGTGCGCCTTGGCCCGCAGCAGCCGCGTGCGGTGGTGGTTGGAGGCCCCCAGCGCCGAGACGAACACGAAGCGCTCGACGCCGCGCCGCTCGGCCGCCTCGACCATCCGCCAGGTGGCGATCCCGTTGATCTCCTCGATCGACCCGCGCGGCTGGTCGCGGATGGTCGCGGCGAGGTGGACGACCGTGTGCACGCCCCGCAGCGCATTGCGGAACGAGGGCGGGTCGGTCAGGTCGCCGAGCGCGATCTGCACACGGACGCGCTGGGAGCCGAGACGCCGCGGATCGCGCACCAGGCAGCGCACCGGCTCGCCGCGCCCCAGCAGGCGCCCCAGCACGGTCGACCCCACGAGGCCGGTCGCGCCCGTCAGCAGCAGCATGATTCGTACAATATGCATCTCCCGCTCCCGCCGGGGAGTCCCACGCAAACGAGAGAAAGAAGCGAATGGCCTACGTAATAGCCGAGCCGTGCATTGGCACCAAGGACAACTCCTGTGTCGAGGTGTGTCCGGTGGACTGCATCCACCCGACGCCCGACGAGCCCGGATATGACGCCGCCGAGATGCTCTACATCGACCCCGAGGAGTGCATCGACTGCGACGCCTGCGTGGAGGCGTGCCCCGTGGATGCGTGCTTCGCCGAGGACCAGCTCCCGGAGGAGTGGCAGAAGTACACGCAGGTCAACGCGGACTACTTCAAGAACGTCCGCTGAGGCCGGCGGGTTGCGTGCCCGCATCGGCGCCTGCTCCGTCGCTGTCGCGTCCGCCCGTGGCGCGCACGAGCGCGTCGCCGTCTGCTGAGCGCAGGTAGAGCACCGCGCGCTGCACGCGTCGGCCGCTGACGAGGCCCGCGTCGCGCAGCACCGACAGGTGTTGGGAGACGCCGCCGCTGGAGATCCCGAGCGCTCCGGCCAGCTCGAGCGTCGAGCGGGGCGAGTCGAGAGCGGTCAGCAGCTGGGCGCGCGTGCGGCCCACCAGGCGCGCGAGCGCGTCCGGCGGCGGGTGTCGCTCGGGGCTCCACAGCATCCCGATCCCGCGCGCCGGGTAGATCAGCGTGGGCTGCCACGGCGGCGCGGTGACGAACGAGGTTTTCGGCCACACGAACGCGCTCGGCAGCAGCAGCAGCCCGCGCTCGTCGAGGTCCAGCAGGGTGTCGGATTCGCCGCATTCGAGGCTGAGGACGCCCTCGCGCCAGCGCACGCCCGGGTCGAGGTCCGCGAACAGCCGGTCGGTGCCGCCGTCGGCGATGCGCCGGGCGCGGTAGAGCACGTCGTGCTCGAGCAGCGCGCGGATCCGCGGCCAGTGCGTCTCGAGACAGCGGCTCCAGTACGTGCGCATCAACTCGGCGAGCTCGTCGATCGCCCGCCGCGGGTCGTGCACGAACGGCGCGAGCACCGGCGGGAGGCCGCCGTCGTAGGCGCGCTCCACCTCGCGGCGGATCTGCGCCGCGGGGGTCGCGACCATGACGGCGAGCTCGTCCTCGAACTCCACGAGCGGGCTGCTCGGGGGTGGGTTGACGAAGTCCGGGTTGTAGAAGTCCGAGCTCTGCAGCGCGACCAGCGCTGACAGGTCGAGGTCGCTCGTCGCCCGTCGCGCCTCCTCGGCCCAGGGGAGGTGGAGCGCCCGCCCGGCGGGATCCCGAAGCGAGGTCACGCTGCGGATCAGCTCGAGCATCGGCGAGACCGCGAAGCGGACCCGCGTGAGCGCCTCCGTGTCGAAACGTGCCTTGATCATCGCCCTGCTCGCAGCGATCGTCGCTGCATGTCTACGCCTCGGGCAACCATTCAGTCCAGTCTAAATCCGTTGGCCTCCCGTCCCGCCTGCGCGAGACTGCGGGCATGGTCATCAACCACCACATAGCGGCGGCGCTCGCGAGCGAGCGCCAGCGCGATCTCCTCGATGACGGCCGCCGCTGGCGCCGTGCCGAGCCGCACGAGCCGGTTCCGGCGCCGGTCGACGCCTCCTCCGCGCACGAGTCGAGGCGTGACGCGGCGCCGCGGCGCTCGACGGCGCTCGACGGGCGCCTGAGCATCATGCGCGCGGGCGATCTGCGTCCCCGCAACGCCCGCTCCCGCGAGCGCGAGCGCGAGCGCGTCCGCTAGGGCGGCCAGCGCGACGCGCGCGCCGGCCCTGGCGCGCGCATCCGCCGGGCGCAGCGCGGGCGCGCGCTCGCGGCGCGGGCGCTAGCGCGCCGTGGGCATCGTCGGCCGCTCCCCGGGCGGCTGCGATCCCCGGTAGCCGGCGTGGCGCACGTCGAAGATCGGCACGCCGCCGATCGCCGTCGCGAGCAGCTCGCGCAGCCGCGCGGAGTCGAAGCTGTGTGATTGCGGCGCCACAGGGTTCACCGTCAGCGCGCGCAGGTCGATCGGCGCGAGCGCGACGATCGCCGCGCCCTGCGCGCGGTAGTGCTCGGGACCGCGCTCCTGCAGGAAGGCGTGGGTGGGGTCGGCGATCGCGACCGCGATCTCGCGCCCGGAGCGCCGGGCGGCGGCTGCGACGCCGGCCACGAAGCTCTCCGGCATCGCACCCGCGATCAGCAGGGTGCGCGCGCTCGCGTGGCGCGCGAGCAGCGCCGCGACGTCGCTCGCCGCGGCCGTGAGCGCATAGCGCGCCGGGAGGCGCTCGAGCTCGCGCCCCTCCTCGTCCAGGACCGCGCTCGCGTGCCCTGCGCTCGCGAGCTCGGCCGCGCGGCGTGCCACCGGGCTCGACGCGGACAGTGCCGGCAGGCGTGCGAGCGCGACGGCGTCGGCGGTGCGAGCGACGACCTCCTCGATGTCCTCGCTGAGGATCGCGCCGGTGCACATCAGCAGCGCGTCGGCGATCCGCGGCGAGGACGCCGCGCGACGATCGATCGCCCCGTCGATCAGCACCTGCCCGGCGCCGTGATCGAGCATCGCGTCGGCGACGGCGCGCGCATCCGCGGCGGCGCTCGGCCCGGCGATCTCGATCTCGCCGCCCGCGAGCAGCCGCGCGAGGAGGACTTCGCCGAGCGGCGTGCCGAGGCCCGTGCGCTCCAGCACCTCGTGCTCGATCCCGCTCGCGCCGAGCAGCGCGTCGGTCGTCGCCACGAGCGACCCGGCCGGCAGATCGACGCGCGGCTTGTCGATGCGGAAGTCGATCACGTCGTGCTGCTCGCCGTCGCGGCCGACGGAGGTGACGCCGACGACGGTCCCGCGGGCGCGCAGCTCTGCGAGCAGGGCCGTGAGCGTGACCGTCTTTCCCGTGTTCTTGGCCAGCCCCACGAGCGCGAGGCGCCGGGCGTCGCCGGTCAGCTCCGACAGCAGCAACGGCTCAGCGCGGCACCGCCGCGCGGGCGGCGAGCTCGCGCACGATGAACGATGCGAGGTGGTGGGGGTAGGTCCCTTTCGAGAACCCCGCGTCGTATCCGAGCTCCTTGGCGAGCTCGTTCGTCACGCGCGGGCCGCCGCAGGCGAGGATCGTCTGGCGCCGGCGCCCCTCGGCCTCGACCATCTCGACGAGCTCTGTCAGGTTCTGCACGTGGAGGTTCTGCTGGGTGACCGTCTGCGAGACGAGGATCACGTCGGCGTCGACCTCGATCGCCTTCGCGAGCAGGACGGCGTTCGGGACCTGGCTGCCGAGGTTGTGGGTCTGGAACGCACGGTAGCCCTCGAGGCCGTGGTGTCCGTGGTAGCCCTTGAGGTTGAGCATCGCGTCGATGCCGACGCTGTGGGTGTCCGAGCCGGTGCTCGCGCCGACCACGACGATCGGCCGGCCGACCCGCTCGGCCGCGAAGCGTTCGATCTCGTCCTCGTTCAGGTATTCGATGTCGAAGCCCTCCTCCTGCAGGGAGGCGAAGTCGACTGTGACCGCGCAGCGGCCGTACATCACGAAGTAGGTGTAGCCGGGTGTGACCTGCTCGTAGTGGACGACCTCGGGCTCCTCGAAGCCCATCTGCGCCGCGAGCTCCAGCGCCGCGCGGCGGGCGGCGAGCGAGTGGGGCACCGGCAGCGTGAAGCTCATCTGCACGAGCCCGTCGCCGAGGTGGTCGGCGTACGGGCGCACGCGACCCAGATCGACCTCCCTATGAGGCATAGCTCGCCTCGAGCATCAACTCCGTGAGGGGGTTGAAGTAGCCCTCGTCTGTCTTGACGATGCCCTCGAGCCCGCGCCCGTCCTCGCGGCTGCGGCTGACGTCGCCGAACGTCGCCCCCTCGATCGCCTCGAACAGCCCTTCACCGGCGATCCGCTCGAGCAGCGCGTGGGCGCCGGCGAGCACCTCCTGCGCGCGCGTCTGCACGATCCCGCCGCGCTTGAACTCGATCTCCGAGCCGAGGTCCTGCGCCGCGTTGAACACGTAGTCGACGTTCTGCAGGCCGAGCACGCGGTCGTGGATGTGCGGCGTGAAGATCCCCTCGGTCGGGACGCCGATCGTCTGGATGCCCTGCCCGGTGGCGACCGTGACGAGGTTGAACAGCGTGTCCGCGGCGTGCGTGCGGAACAGGTTGCCGTCCATGTGGCGGGTCGGCGGCATGTACTTGACCGGGCAGTCGGGGAACAGCTCGCGGGTGAGCTGGGCCTGGGCCCACTCGTACAGCAATCCGTTGGTCACCGGCACGTCGATCTCGAAGGCGTCGCCGAGGCCGATCTGCGCGTCCGGCACGCCTGACTCGCGCGCGAGCTGGTGGTTGATGAACTGCGAAGCGGTCACCGAAGGCGCGGCTTCGAGGGCGTCGGCGGTGCGCAGGTAGTTGTCCTCGCCGGTGTTGATCACGACGCCGAAGTAGCCGTTGATCATGCGCGAGACACGCTGGTCGATCAGGCCCCGGATCGGGTTGATGTCGCGGTAGAGGATCCCGTAGAGGGCGTCGTTGACCATGTTGTCGAACCCCTCCCACGCGCCCATCGCGGCGATCTCCGACATGCAGAGCCCAGAGCAGAAGCTCGACAGCCGCACGTAGCGGCCGTGCTCGCGGGCGTACTCGTCCATCGCCTCGCGCATGATCCGGAAGTTCGCCTGCGTCGCGAACGTGCCGCCGTAGCCCTCGGTCGTCGGCCCGAACGGCACGTAGTCGAGCAGGCTCTGCGCGGTCGAGCGGATCACGGCGATGATGTCGCCGCCCGCCTCGGCCACGGCCAGGGCGTGGACGACGTCCTCATAGACGTCGCCGGTCGCCGTCAGCACGTAGCGCAGCGGTGCGGGCGCCTCGCCGAGCTGCTCGCGCCACGCGCGCCGCTCGCCGAAGCGCTCGGATATCTGCGCCAGGTGCGCCGCGCACTCCTCGCGCACCCGCTCGCGGACCTGGTGCTCGTCGGCGAGCTCGATCGCGCCGAGGTCGAGCTGCCCGGCGGCCACCTGCTCGGCGATCTCCTGCGGGGCGCGCCCGGTCTGGATGATCGCGTTGCCGAGCCAGAAGGCGATCCCGCGCGGCAGTCCGCCGGCGGCGTGCACGTGGTCCACGACGACGTTCGGCAGCGGCACCTCGTGCGGGTCGGCGCCGTCGATGCCGAGCATGCGCGTGACGCTGCGCTCGACCGAGACGGTCGTGAGACCGGCGATCTGCTCGGTGACGCTCGCGGCGATCTGGTGCGCCGCCTGGCGGCAGGCGCTGACGACGCCGGGGTCGAGGTCCAGCTTGGACTGCGCGTGCCCGCCCGTGCTCATTTCAGGTCCCTCACGATCGGGAAGGGGATCACCTCGCGCAGCGTGTCGCGTTCGGTGAGGATCATCACGAGCCGGTCCACGCCCATCCCGCCGCCGGCCGTCGGCGAGTAGCCGAACTCGATCGCGCGCGCGTATTCCTCGTCGTTGGGGTGCGGCACGTCGGCGTCGTCGATCATGCGCCGCTTGCGCTGGTCGACGAAGCGCTGCCACTGGTCGACGGGGTCGTTGAGCTCGGTGTCGCCGCTCACGAGCTCGATCCCGCCGATCACGGCGTCGAAGTGTTCGGCCAGCTCCGGGTGCACCGGGTGGCGGCGCGTGATCGGGAACGGCTCGAGCGGGAAGTCGAAGACGTGCGTCGGCTGGTTGATCGTCGACTCGATTTTCTCGCTGTAGATGTCGGCGACGACCTCCGCCCACGTCGCCGCGGGGTCCATCGGCTCGTCGAGGAGCTCCGCGAGCTGCTCGCGCGTGGACTCCATGAAGTCGACCCCGAAGCGCTCCATGATCAGGTCCCTCATCGTCACGCGCCGCCACGGCTTTGCAAGATCGATGTCCTCCCCGTTGCGCCGCACGACCGTGCGGCCGAGCGCCCTCTGGGCCACGTCGCGGAACATTTCTTCGGTGACCGTCGCCACGTCGTTGTAGTCGGAGTACGCGCACATGAACTCGATGATCGTGAACTCGGGCGAGTGCTTCGGAGAGATGCCCTCGTTGCGGAAGACCTTGCCCATGTCGTAGACGTTCTCCATCCCGCCGACGATGCAGCGGTTGAGGAACAGCTCGACGGAGATGCGCAGGTACAGGTCGCGGTCGAGGGCGTTGTGGTGCGTGGTGAACGGCCGCGACCCGGCACCGCCGGCGAGCGACTGCAGCGCCGGCGTTTCGATCTCCACGAAGTTGCGCTCCGCGAGCCATTCGCGGATCGAGAGGATGATCTTGTTGCGCGTGATGAAGAGGTCGCGCGTCTCCTGGTTGGCGATCAGATCCAGCTCGCGGTAGCGGTAGCGCGTTCCGGTGTCGCCGAGCCCGTGGTGCTTGTCGGGTGGCGGGCGCAGCGTCTTCGTGAGCAGTGTGCACTCGATCGCCGCGAGCGCGAGCTGTCCGCGCTGCGTCACATACACGCAGCCGTCGACCGCGATGATGTCCCCGATGTCGAGGTTCATGGCGCGGTCGTAGGCCTCCTGGCCGATCGAGTCGACGCGCAGCACGATCTGGATCGAGCCCGACAGGTCGCGCAGGTCCAGAAACGCCGTCTTCCCGTGCCCGCGCCGGGAGATCAGGCGGCCCGCGACGAGGTAGCGCATCTCGGGATGCTCGCCGTGCTCCAGCTCGGCGGCGTCGTGGGCGCCGAGCACGTCGATGATGCGTGTGCGGCGGCCCCACAGCGTGACGGCGGGGTAGGGCTCGATCCCTTCCGCACGCATCCGTTCCATCTTCGCGCGGCGTTCGTCGAATTCGACGACCTGCGCGTCGCCGTCGCCTGCGGGGCGCTCGGCCTGCCCGTCGGCCTCAGCGGCGGGGTCCTCCTCCTGTTGATCGGTCACCGACATCTCGAAAACGATCCTCCACGTCGAGTCAGCTTGTCAAGGACACCCCCCGCGCGCTGCGCGGCGGGGCAGCGGCGCTGCGCGCCGGCCCGGTGGCAAGGGCATCTCGCTCGGCCGCGGCCCGCGCGTCTCAGGCCATGGGCAGCGACATGCCCACGGGTTTCTGCGCCTCGGCTCCGGCCGGGACCGGGTCGGGGTCGCTGAGCACCGGCAACGGGACGCTCGGCGTGAGCGCGATCAAGCCGCGCGCGACGTGGCGGATCGCCTGCGAGGCGGGGTTGTCGGGGTCGAGCACGACGAGCGGGGTGCCGCTGTCGGAGTGCTCGCGCAAGGGCATCGTCAGCGGCACGCGGCCGAGCAGCGGCACGTCGAGCTCGGTCGCGAGCTCGTCGCCTCCGCCTTCGCCGAAGATCGCGAAGCGCTCGCCGCCCGGGGTCGTGAAGCCCGACATGTTCTCCACGACGCCGCCGATCTCGAGGTTCACCTTGTCCGCCATCTGCGCCGCGCGGCGGGCGACCTTCTGCGCCGTCGCCTGCGGCGTCGTGACGATCACGAAACGGGCCTCGGGCAGGAGCTGGGCGAGCGTCATCGAGACGTCGCCGGTGCCGGGCGGGAGATCGACGAGCAGGAAGTCGAGCGCGCCCCATTCGACATCCTGCAGGAACTGGGTCAGCGCCTTGTGCAGCATCGGCCCGCGCCAGACGACGGCCGCGTCCTCCTCGACGAAGAAGCCGATCGACATGACCTTCACGCCGTGCGCCTCTAGCGGGACGATCTTGCGCTGCGGCGAGACCGGGGGACGCGTGGAGCCGAGGCCGTACATGCGCGGGATCGAGTACCCCCAGACGTCGGCGTCGAGCACGCCGACGCGCCTGCCTTCGGCCGCGAGCGCCGCCGCGAGGTTCGCGGTCAGCGTCGACTTGCCGACGCCGCCCTTGCCGGAGCCGACGCACAGCACATTGGCGACCTGCGCCAGGGCGCCGGCGGGCAGCGCGCCGCGCCCGAGGCGCTGCTGGAGCGCCTCCTTCTCGGCGTCGGTGAGGACGTCGAAGTAAACGTTGACGTGGGTCACGCCGTCGAGCGGGGAGACCGCCGCGGCGACACCCGTCTGGAAGTGGCCCTTGATCGGGCAGCCCGGCGTCGTCAGCGAGACGGTGACGTCGACGACGCCGTTCGGGCTCGGGTCGATCGCGCGCACCATCCCGAGCTCCACGATCGAGCGATGGAGCTCAGGGTCGATGACGGCCTCGAGTGCCCGCCGGATGTCCTCGGTTCCGACCACGAGCGGTCATTGTGCCAAACCCCGGCGCCGGGCCTGTTCTGAAAAAGTGACCCGCGGGCGGTGTGGCCGCCCGCGGGTCGGGGAGGAGAGGGTGCTACTACTGCCGGCGGGATATGAGGCCGACAGACCTACCCGCGTGCGGCCTCTCCGGACCGCGGCGGGGGAAGGGCCGATCAGACGAGGCTGAGGATGCGCTCCTGAGCCTCCTTCGCGAGCTCCGGGATGCGGTTCGCGATGTCCGTTCCGTTCTTGGCGAACGACTCGCGGCGGTCGTCGATCTCGCTGACCGTGCTCCCGAGCGAACGACGGCGCTGGCGCAGTTCGCGCTCGACGCGGACGCGCGCTTTGCGCACCTCGCGCTCGAGGCGGTTACGGGCCGTGACGCCGCGGCGCTCGAAGCGGCGCAGCTGCTGCTGGGTCTTCGATTTCGACGAGTACGTCGAGATCGTGTCGGTCACGCCCGAGAAGACGCGATCGCGGGCGATCAGCGTGGCGCCGACCGGGATCAGCACCGCGCGCTCGGCGTAGTCGCCGACGACCTGCGCGGTGTCGCGCGTGGCCGTCTGCGCCTGGCGTGCGGCCGACTCGGTCTGGTGCACGGCGCGGGTGCGCGACGCTTTCGCGCGGGTCGCTTTCGCCCGGGTCGATTTCGCCCGCGTCGTTTTCGCCCGCGTCGTTTTCGCCCGCGTCGTTTTGCGCGCGGCCGGTTTGGCTTTGGTGGACGGTTTGCGAGCGGCTTTGGCTCGCGGTTTGACGGCTTTGGGTTTGCTGGCGGTGGGCATCAGGTGGATCTCCTGTGGTCGCTCGCTGCTGCGAGGCAAGGGGTTTCGATGTGCGCTGTTCGTGGGCTGCCGCGACGGTCAGGCAGCGAACACATGTTTGTAACCCGTCCGTGGGAGATCGTTACAGCACGATCCTGACACCACGTAAAAAGGCTGTAACCACGGCCCTGGGGCCCGGCTCAGCTTGTAACAGGCGGAACATGTGTTCGCGCTCCTCCCCGACAGCCTCGCTTTGCGTTACCACGCCTCGCGAGCCGCAAACAGAGAACTTTGTTCGGCTCAGGCTGCGCGCATGCGGGCCAGCCAGTCGGCCGGTCGCTCGAGCTCTGCCGCGCTGGGCAGCGCCTGCGGGCCGCTGAAGGCGAGCGCCAGCGCCGGCGGCCCGCCGTCGGCGACGACGGCGTCGCAGAAGCGCCGGCCTGTCTCGTATTGGCGCATCTTGAGCTCGAGCCCGAGCAGGCGCTCCAGCACCCGCCAGGGAAGTCCGCGGGTCTCGCGGCGGTGCGTCATCGCGGCACGCAGCCGCGGCAGGGACGGCAGCACCTCGGCTCCGACTGCGTCCATCGTGTGCTCGGCGTGGCCCTCGATCAGCGACATAGCGCTCTGCATGCGCTGGACGAGCTGCCAGCGGTCCTCGCCGAGCGTCAGCCGCAAGAGGTCGCCTTCCCGAGCTCGCGCGACGAGATCGCGCAGGTCGCCCGCGTCGGGGAGCCGCGGCAGGCGCAGCGCGGAGCGGCCGGCCTGCGGCGCCATCGCGATCTGGAGGCCGTCGAGCAGCTCGCGCAGCAGGCCGCCGATGTGCTCGCGCAGCCAGGGGGCGCCCGAGAACTGCACGGCGTGCGTCACCTCGTGGATCGTCACCCAGCGCACGAGCTCCTCGCGGTCCACGCCGAGGCTGCGGGCCGCCTGGGCGAGGTTCGGGGCCAGCAGCAGCAGGCGCGGCGGCACGGCGGCGTCGAGCAGTGCGAGGTCGTACTGCCCCAGCACCCGCTGCGACAGGACGCCGGTCAGCGCGCCGACCTGGACGCCGAGCAGGACACCCGACGCGGCGCGCAACGGCCCGGCGAAGATGCCGCCGCCGTCCTCGATGCGGTCCGTCACGGATGCCATCAGCGGCCGCATCGACTGCAGGTTCGCGGCGATCCACGCCGGGCGGTCGACGACCTCGAGCGGTGGCAGCTCAGATGGCTCCGCCAGGCCGCTGTACTCGCTCACGCGCCGCGCGTAGTCGTGCGCCAGGGGCTCGACCGCGGCCGCCCGAATCCCGCCCGGTGGCGGAGATCCGGCCACGAGCTCCCCGACGCGCTGGGCAGTGCCCCAATCGATCAGCTCCACCACCAGAGCGTAGCCGTGGGCCGCGGTGCTCCCGCGTATCCTTGGCGTGTGTCCGGCTCGAGAATCGTCTCGCCACCTGCCGGACCCGGAGCGCCGGCGCTGCCGGCGGAGGAGAGCCCGGTGCCGGCACCCGCCGCGGTCGAGGACGTGCTGCGGCGCTCGGAGGTGCGCGACGTGCTCGCCTGGATGCGCCTGCTGCTCGACCCGCACGACGCCTCGGCGGTGGTGCGCGCCCTCGCCCGGCCGCCGGTGGAGCTCCGCCAGGTGGACCTGGCGCGCGTGATCCAACTCGCGCGCCGCCGCCGCCTCGACCTCGTGGGCGGCCTCGCTGCTGCCACCGAGTCCCCTCAGGTCCCGCCGGAGGCGCGCGAGCGGATCCAGCGCTTCCTCGCGCTGCACCGCGCGTTCGCGGCCGAGATCGACCGCGCCGAGCCGGCGGCGTTCGTCGGGGGGCTGATCGAGCGGCTCGGCACGCGCGGTCGCACGCTGCTGGCGCCCGAGGAGGCCGCCGAGCAGCGCGCGAGCCTGGCCGGGCTCAGCGCGATCACCGCCGACTTCCTGCGCTCGAGCCCGGGCGCGAGCGCGCGCGAGGCGGCTGCGCACCTGGCGGCGCTCGTTCCCCACCAGCGCTCCTCGGGGCCGGCGCAGCCCGAGGGGACGGCAGCGGGCGAGGCCCCTCCGCCTGCCGGCGAGGACGCTGCCGGCACGGACGCGGAGGCCGAGCGGCTCCAGGACACCCTGCAGATGCTCCGTGCGGCCGTGCTCGACAGCGTGGCGCGGATCGGCGGCCAGGTCGGCGAGCTGCGGCTCGACACCGACCTCGACATCTCGCACGGCGTCGTGCGCTACCTCGAGCTGCTGAAGGTGTCGGCACTGATGCAGCGCCCCGAGGGCCAGGGGCTCCAGGAGGCGCTCGCGGACGTCAACGCGCGGCTGCTCGCGGCGACCACCCCGCTCGAGCGCGAGATCTTCCTGACCTCGGCGCTGGACGATGCGCTGCTGGCCGAGGGCCTCGACGAGCGCGCCTGGGCCCAGGCGATCGCGCCCCGCGGCGAGCCCTCGCTCGGCCCGTTCCTGCCGCGCCGCGGCCAGGGCCTGGCGCTTTCGGCCTCCGACGTCGAGACCTACCGCAGCTGTCCCCTGCGCTACAAGTTCGCTCGCGTCCTGCGGATCCCGACCGAGCAGACGCTCAGCCAGCGCTTCGGGATCGCCGTCCACCAGGTGCTCGAGCGCTACCACTCGGTCGACGGCAGCTCGCTCGAGTCGCTGTTCGACCTGCTCGACGCGGGCTGGCGCCGCAGCGGGCTTGGCGACGGCGAGCGCGAGCGCGAGCTCTACGAGATGGCCCGCACGGCGCTGAGGAGCTATCACGCGAGACTGCAGGACGACGATGCGACGCCCGTGTGGTTCGAGCGGGCGTTCTCGTTCCGGCTCGGGCCCCACCAGGTGCGCGGACGCGTCGATCGCGTCGACCGGCTGCGTGAGGGCGCCGGCGACGCCTACGAGCTGATCGACTACAAGACCTCGCGTCCGAAGACCGTCGAGCAGCTCCAGGACGACGTCCAGCTCTCGCTCTACGCGCTCGCCGCGCGCGAGGCCTGGGGCCTCGAGTGCTCGCGGCAGGCGTACTACTACGTGCTCGACGACGTCAAGGTCCCGGTGCCCCGCGGGGAGCGCGACGCGGCGACGGTGGAGGAGATCGTCTTAGAGGTGGGGGAGGGGATCCTCGCCCAGCGCTTCGAGCCGACACCGTCGCAGAGCGCGTGCTCGATCTGCGACCACCGGATCGTCTGCCCGGCGGCCGAGGTCTAAAGGCCGGGCTAGGCGCCGCGGCCGCGCTGGCGCAGGAAGCGCTGGAATTCGCGCGCGATCGCCTCGCCCGAGGGCACCTCGACGGCGTCGTCGCCGGCGTCGCTGTCGCTCGCCTGCTCGAGGCGCTCGACGAAGGCCTGGATCTCGGGATCGCTCTGGACCGCGAGCGCCACCTGGCGCTCGTAGTCGCCGGCGGCCGACTCGAGCTCCGAGGCGTCGACCGAGACGCCGATCACCCCTTCGACCCTGCGCAGCAGGGCGAGCGCCGCCTTCGGGTTGGTCGCCGCGGCGACGTAGTGGGGCACCGCCGCACACAGGCTCGCCGAGGGCAGGCCCGCGTTCGCGCAGGCGGCGTGCAGCACGCCGACGATCCCGGTGGGGCCCTCATACGAGGACGGCGTGATGCCGAGCCGCTCCACCAGGCGCGGATCCGATGCGTGCCCGGTCATCGCGACCGGCCGCGTGTGCGGCACGTCGCCGAGCAGCGCGCCGAGCGTGACCACGAGCTGCACCCCGAGCGCCTCCGCGAGGTCAACGATGCCGGCGGCGAACGTGCGCCAGCGCATCGACGGCTCGGAACCCTGCACGAGCACCAGGTCGCGCGGCGCGCGCGGAGCCGGCGCTTCGAAGATCTCGACCGACGGCCACGCGATCTCGCGCTCGTCGTGCTCGCCGAGGCGGATGCACGGGCGGTTGGACTGGTAGTCGAAGAACTCCTCGGAGTCGAGGCTCGCGAAGCGCCGCGCGCTGAGCGCCCCGGCGAGGAACGAGACCGCGCTCGACGCGGCGTCGCCGGCGTCGTTCCAGCCCTTGAACGCGCACACCATCGCAGGGGCCCTGAGGTCATCCGGACGGCGGTCCCAGATCAACGGCTGCATCCGAATCACCGTACATCATGGGCGCGTGGGCACCCGCGAGAACAACGATGCCGGGCAGACCGTCGCCACGCTGCGGCCGGAGGACGAGGTCGACGCGGTGTACGCGTGCACACGCAAGGAACGCCAGCTCTCGCGCACCGGCACGCCCTTCCTGACCGTCGAGCTGCGCGACAGCACCGGGGCGATCGTCGGCCGCGCGTTCCGCGAGGCGGATGTGCTCGCAGGGCGCTTCGAGCGCGGCGACCTGGTGCGCGTGCGCGGACGCGTGCGCAGCTACCGCGACGAGCGACAGCTCGACCTGCAGCAGATCTCGCGGGCCCAGGGAGCCGAGGCCGATCCGGAGCGGTTCCTGCCCACGGCATATCGCGACCGCGACGAGCTCGAGGGCTTCTTCGAGCACCTCGCGCGCGAGGTCTACGACGCGGCCCTGCGGACCCTGCTCTCGCGGCTGCTCGCCGACCCGGCGCTGCGCGCGGAGCTGCGCCGCGCCCCGTGCTCTGTGCCGGTGGCGCGGCAGGGTGGCTCGGGGGGCCGCGGGCACCACGCCTATCTCGGCGGCCTGCTCGAGCACACGGTGGCGGTCGCCACGCTCGCGCTCGAGACGTGCACGCTGCATCCCCGGCTCGATCGCGACCTGCTCGTCTGTGCCGCACTCGTGCACGACCTCGGGCGCACGCGCGAGTTCACGTACGGCGCCGAGATCGGGATCAGCGACGCCGGGCGCATGCTCGGGCACATCGAGCTCGGGCTGCGCGTGATCGCCGAGCACGCGCCGCCCGAGCTCGAGGGCGAGCGGCGCCTGGCGCTGGAGCACTGCGTGCTTCTGCACCATGGCCCCGAGCTCGCGGCCGGGCGGCGCTTCGCGTCCGCCGAGGCGCTCGCGCTCTACCGCCTGAACGCGCTCGACGCGCACGTCAAGGGGGCGCTCGAGCACGGAATCCTCGCGGAGTCGCGCACCGGCTGAGCGGCCGCGAACGGCAGGCGCCGGCACGGCCCTCCTTCGAGCGACCGCGGACAGGACCACGGGGCGGCGGCGCTGCCTGCCGAATGGATGCGTGCCGCGGCGCCCGCGGAGGCGGCCGGGGGGCGGCAGCCGCTCTGCAGAGCGGTTCCGGTCAAGAGCCGGTATCGCGATGCCGATAAGGAGCGTGATGGGCGACAGCGCCACGACAACGGTCGTTCCCGAGCTTCCGGCTGAGGCAGAGAACGGCGCGGCTGGGAGCCGCAACCCGACAGGCCTCTATCCCCCGAGCAGCAGCGGCCGCTCGACCCGGATGATCGGCGAGGTCGTCGTCGACCTCGGCTTTGCCGACCGCGAGACCGTCGAGGCGGCGGTCGCGGCCTCGCGCGAGCAGGGACGCCCGACCGGGCTCGTGCTCGTGGAGCTCGGCGTCCTTCGCCACGACCAGCTCGCGCGGGTCGTCGCCGAGCGCTTCGGTCTCGACTTCGTCGACCTGTCCGTGTTCGACATCGACATGGGCGCAGTCAACCTGCTGAGCGCCGAGACCGCGAAGCGCTATCAGGCCCTCCCCGTCGGCTTCACCGACGACGGCGCGCTGCTGCTGGCGATGGCGAACCCCACGAACGTGCTCACGATCGACGACATCGGAATGATGACCGGCCGCCGGGTGCGCGCCGCGGCGGCGTCGGTCGAGGATCTCAACCTGTTCCTGACGCGCCGCGTCCAGATGGACGACTCGATCGAAGACATCGTCGACGATGAGGCAGAGGAGGAAGCGGCCGGCACGCTCGCCGACGAGGTCGACAGCGATGCGCCGATCATCAAGCTCGTGCACTCGATCGTCGCGCAGGCGATCCAGCTCGGCGCCTCAGACATCCACGTGAACCCCGAAGAGGGCGATTCGCACGTCCTCTTCCGCGTCGACGGCGTCCTCTCACAGGCGGCGACCGTCAAGCGGCGGATGGCGGCCGGCGTCGTCTCGCGCATCAAGATCATGGCCGACCTCGACATCTCCGAGAAACGGGTGCCGCAGGACGGGCGTTTCGCGCTCACCGTCGAAGGTCGCCGGGTCGACATCCGCGTCGTGACACTGCCGCTCGTGTTCGGCGAGGGCGCGGTCATGCGCATCCTCGACCGCGGCGTCTCGGTCGACGACCTGACGGCGCTCGGGATGCAGGGGGCCGCCGAAGCGCGCTTCGACGAAGCCATCCACAGGCCCAACGGCGCCGTGCTCGTGACCGGCCCGACCGGCTCGGGGAAGTCGACGACGCTCTACGCCGCGCTGAACGTGCTCAACGACGGCGATCGCAGCATCCTCACGATCGAGGATCCGGTCGAGCAGCGGATCGCCGGGATCAAGCAGATGCAGATCGCGCCGAAGGCCGGTGTCACGTTCGACGTCGGGCTGCGCTCGATGCTGCGCGCCGACCCCGACGTGATCATGGTCGGTGAGATCCGCGACCGCGAGACCGCGCACATCGCGGTCGAGGCCGCGCTCACGGGCCACCTCGTGCTCTCGACGCTGCACACGCGCGACGCGCCGAGCGCGCTCGGCCGGCTGATCGACATGGGCATCGAGCCGTTCCTCGTCTCCTCGGCGGTCGACTGCATCGTCGCCCAGCGCCTCGTGCGCATGCTCTGCAAGCACTGCAAGCGCAAGCAGGCCGTCTCCGACGAGGTGCTCGCCGAGCACGGGCTCGCGGGCGCCGAGCCGTATGAGCCGGTCGGCTGCTCGCGCTGTGGCGGCTCGGGCTACCGCGGCCGGGTCGGCCTGTACGAGGTCATGAGCGTCAGCGAGAAGATCCGCTCCCTGATCATCGAGCGCGCCTCGGTCGACGAGATGGTCGCCGTCGCGCTCGAGGAGGGCATGCTGCGCCTCCGCGACGACGGCCTCACCAAGGTCCGCGAGGGCCTGACCTCGATCGCCGAGATCGAACGCATGACCACCAGCATGCTGTAGGCCGGACGCGCGCCGCGCGAGGCGCCGCGCGCGCCCGGGCTGCCTACTTGCGCCTGCTCTTTTTCGCGCTCTTGTGCTTCGAGTGCTTGTGCTTCTTCTTGACGGGAGTCCGCGGGTTCAGACGAGTGCCCCCCGAGAGCGAGTCCGCCTTGCAGCTCGTCGGACGGCCGAGATCGAACGGCCCCGAGATCGCTTGCACGACCGCACCTTTTTCGAGGTAGGCGTAGGTCACCGTCAGCAGCGCGTCGACGCGCGGCTCCTTGCAGAGCTTGCTGCCGATCGCGAACTGCCCGCTGATCGTCTCGTAGCCGGCCTTCGCGGCGCCCACGCAGTTGACCGCCCAGCCCGGGATTTCGCCCGAGCAGGAGAACGTGTCGGAGATGGTCGCCCCCGCCGTGTTGGTGACGGTCGGCGGGCTGGAGATGCCGGTCACGGGCACCTGCGACTGGAGCTGGTAGCCGGTGACCGGGCCGTCGCAGTAGAACGAGTAGCTCACCTGCTGTTCTTCGCTGCCGGCTTCGGGCGTGCCCGCCTTCAGGCTGCCGAGGCAGGAGTAGTTGTTGGGGTTCGATTCTTCTGCCTGGGCCAGCGCCGGCGCGCCGAGCAACAGCGAAGCGGCGCCCAGGGTCGAAGCGAGCAATGCGATCGCTCTGGGGCGGGCGGTGATTGTTCGGTGCAACGTGTCTCCAGTCGTTGTTGTGGGTCGTGCGTCAGTGCAGGAGCGATTCGAGGCTCCGCACCGGTGAGGCTGGGTCGAACGCGCCGGCGGGTTTGGACCCCGCGTGCGCGAACGGTGAGAGCAGCAGCACGCCCGCAGGCGGCTGGGATGTCAGCGTCGCGCTCGAGCTGCCGGCCGGGAGCCCTGCTTCGGTCGGCTGCGCGACGCTCGCGAACGTGACCACGACGAGCCCGCCTTCACGGTAGGCCGCTGTCGAGGTGATAGTCGCAAGCGTTTCCTTCAAGAACGTGTCGGCGGCGGTCAGCTGGCCGGGGGTTTCGGGGGCGCAGGCCGCGCCGGCCGCGCCTTCAGGGCACGGCGGCTGCGTTATCTGGTGCAGCAGCGCCGGCGCCGAGCCCGCCGCCACGGGTCTCGCGAGCGCCGCCGCGCCGGCGAGGGCGTCTGCGGAGACAGCCGACCAGCCGCTGAGCAGCTCACCCGCGCCGATCGCCTGCCCGTCGATATAGGGCGCGGCCGATGGTTGGGCGACCGCGTTCGCGAAGCTCGTCCCGGACAGCTCGATCAGCCACACGCTGGTGATCGCGGGCAGCTTGCTCGCGGACGACGGGCTCGTGGCCGTGGAGCGGGGTTCTTCGCTGCTCGCCGCCGTCGTGGTGGTCGTGCTCGCCGGTGTCGCGGGCACACTCGCCGCGGCGGAACGGACGCGCACGCGTGCCGCCGCCGGCGTGGCCGCGGCGGCCGTGACGGCCGGCGTCGCGGCCGCCGCAGCTGCCGCGAGCGCGGCGCGCTCGCGTTCGCGCGCCTCGAGCAGCGCGAGCAGCCGTGGCACCTGAGCCGCGGCGTCGGAAGCCGCGGAAGAGCTCGCGGGGGCAGGGCCGACCGCCGCGCCGGCCGCGGTGCCGAGGCCGAGCATGACGGCGGCGAGGATCGCGCTGAAGCGCGCGCGCGGCAGGCGCACGGCTCCCGCGGGGGCGTTGGTTGCAACGGGCTCGGGCGGCGTCTCGTCCATGACTCGAATGGCGGCGGTGGTGAAGCGGCGCACGGGCATCACCCATTGCGCATAATCCAGCCTATCTTGATCTATTCAATCGACATTATGGTATGTTCCCGCCGACCGATTGTCAATCCATCGCTATGAGCACACAGAAACGGAGTTCCTTGCACATGATTCGCATCCGCCGTCTCTCCGCCGCCCTCGTGGTGGCCGGCGCGCTGGGCGTCGCGGCGCCTGCGGCCGCGTCCGCTGCGACCACGATCACGATCTCCGGAGCGACAGCCTCTTACCCGCTCGTGTCGCTGCTGGCGCAGAAGTACTCGAAGCTCCACCCCGGCAAATACAAGTTCAAGATCGCGCAGGGTGGGGCCCAGATCGGCATCAACGACGTCGCCGCGGGGCGCGTCACGATCGGCGACGTCTCGCGCGATCCCGAAGCTAAAGATCCCGGGGGCCTGGTCTTCTACCCGATCGCCAAGTACGCGATCTGCGTCGTGACGAACAAAGCGAACACGCTGCCGAACCTCACGACCTCCCAGCTCGTCTCGATCTTCACCGGCAAGACGCGCAGCTGGAGCGGCGTCCCGGGCGCGACCGCCACGGGCTCGATCGACCTGATCAGCCGCACGTCGGTCGCGGGCGTGCTCACGAACTTCCAGACGCTCCTGCTGGAAGGGAAGAAAGTTTCGAGCCTCGCCGCCGAAGAGCCGTCCGAGGGCCTGCTCAAGCAGCAGGTCGAAAACGACCCGAACTCGATCGGGTTCATCTCGAACTACCAGTCCGACAAGGGCGGTGTGAACGTCGCGGGCCTGAACGGGGTGAAGTGCAACCGCGCCGACGCCGTCTCGGGCCAGTACTCGGGCGTGGCCCGCTTCTACGAGGTGACCAAAGGCAAAGCCTCCGGCGCCTCCTCGCAGTTCATCGGCTGGATCGAGAAATCGTCGGCCGCCAAGAAGATCATCAACACGCAGTGGATCTCGATCGGCTGAGCGCTTGCGCGAACGCCTGCTGAGCCCCTGGCCCGACCACCGCGCCGAGCGTCTGCTCGGCGCGGTGTCGTTGCTGGTCGGGGCGATCGTGACGGCGATGATCGTGTTCGTCGCGGTGCACGCATGGCCGACGATCGAACACAACGGGCTCTCCTGGCTGGGCCCGGGCGGGAACGTCGATGAACAGTTCAGCCGGATGCAGGCGGCGAGCGCCCACCCGGCGCCAGCCGTCTACCACCTGCGGGCGTGGCCGCTCATCTACGGGACGCTGCTCACGACGGGCATCGCCGTGCCGCTCGCGCTGGTCGTGGCGGTGCTGACGTCGATCTTCATCGTCGAGCTGGCCCCGGCGCGGCTGCGCGCCTTCGCGGTTCCCGTGATCCGCCTGCTGGCCTCGGTTCCCTCAGTCATCTACGGGCTGCTCGGCGTGCTCGTGCTCGTCCCGTTCGTCGGCAACCACATCATCAGCAGCGCCGACAAGGCATCCGTGCAGAACACGGTGGAGCTCACCGGCGCGGGCCTGCTGGTGACCGTCGTGATCCTCACGGTGATGATCACGCCGATCATGATCGCGCTGATCTGCGAGGCGCTCGCCTCGGTGCCGAACTCCTGGCGCGAGGGGGCGATCGCGCTCGGGCTGAACCCGCTGCGGGCGATTCTCGCCGTCACGCTGCGAGCGGTGCGCCCGGCGATCGTCGCGGCCGCCGTGCTCGCCACCGCGCGCGCGCTCGGCGAGGCGATCATGGTCTCGATGGTCTCGGGCTCGCGCTCGTTCTCGCCGCGTCCGAGCGACGGGATCGTGGCGCTGTTCGAGCCGGTCCGTACGGCCGCTTCGGCGATCGTCGATTTCCGCGAAGGCATCGCGGCGCCGGCGCTCGGCTCGAGCCTCTACGCGCTCGCGCTCCTGCTGCTCTTCAGCGCGCTGGTCCTGTCCGTCGGCGGCTACTTGATCAAGCTCCCCCTGCGGCGCTACCAGGGGCAGGCATGAGCGCCTGGGCACCCGCACCGCAGCAGGAGCTGACGACGGGGCCCGGCCGGCGCTCCTCGCCGCTGCAGTGGCGCTGGATCGACCGGCTCGCGCTCGCGTTCGCATGGATCATCGGCCTCGCCCTGTGTGCGATCGCGGCCGCGATCGTGATCTACATGGGATACAGGGGCGTGCAGTACCTGCGCCCGTCGCTGATCTTCTCGCGTCCTGCCGAGGGCACCACGCAGAACGCCACGGGCGGCTTCCTCGACCCGCTGCTTGGAACTGTGCTGCTGACGCTGATCGCGGTCGTGCTCGCGCTGCCGCTGGCGGTCGCGAGCGCGCTCTGGATCGCGGAGTACGGGCGCCCGTCGTGGCTCGCGCGCGTCGTCGAGTCGAGCATCGAGGTCGTCGCAGGCACCCCGGACATCGTGATCGCGCTGTTCGGCCTCGTGATCTTCCAGTTGCACCTGTTCGCACCGTTCTCGTTCACGGCGTCGGGCGGCGCGGTGTACGGCCGATCGTTCATCGCGGCGGGGTCGATGATGTCGCTGATCGCGCTGCCACCGCTCTTCACCGCCACGCGCGACGGCCTGAACGCGGTCCCCGCGCAGATGCGCGAGGCCGCGTTCGCGCTCGGCAAGACGCGGATCGCGACGATCAGGCGCGTGCTCCTGCCCAGCGTGCGCTCGAACATCGCCACCGGCGTGACGCTCGGCGTCAGCCGGATCATCGGCGACACGGCGATCGTCGTGCTGCTGCTCGCGCCGACGCTCCGCTTCGAATCGCAGGGATCGGTGCCGGTAGTCGGCCTGCTGCGGGGCACCGGCTCGACGCTCACCACGTACGTCTACGACAACTCGCCTGCCGGCGAAGGCGCGGCGCCGCAGAAGGCCTACGCGGCCGCCTGCCTGCTGCTGCTGTTCGTCCTCGCCCTGAACCTGATCGTCGCCCGCATCGGGCGCTCGCAGGCCGACGCGACCGGCCTCACCGTCGCCGGCGCGATCGTCTGAGCACCTCCTTTACAACGCGCTTTCGGCCAGCTATCCTCAGCAAATCGATGTGCAAAGCTTTATCAATGGAGATTGTTCTCGATGACGCCTGAGTCGATGCTGCTCGAGGAGATCAGCCCCGCCGAAGCCCGCGACCGCGATCAGGATCGCGACAGCGGTCGCACGCGCCGCTCGCCAGCCGTGCCGCCCGTCCGCACGATCGTCGTCGATCGCGCGCCGCTGCCCGTCGCGCCGCCCGATGACCGGGAGGCGGTGCGGCCCTCACGCGGAGCGGCCGGCCCCGAGCGCCTGCGCGTCGAAGACCTGCGCATCAAGTTCCCCGAGCGCGAAGCCGTGAAATCCGTATCGCTCTCGATCCACCAGGGCGAGGTGCTCGCGCTGATCGGCCCGTCGGGGTGTGGCAAGACCTCGCTGCTGCGTTCGCTTAACCGCCTGACGGAGCTGACCCCCGGCGCGTCGCGCGGCGGGCGCATCCTGCTCGACGGCGATGACATCCACGAGCTCGAGGACACCAAGCTGCGGGCGCGTGTCGCGATGGTCTTCCAGCAGCCCAACCCGTTTCCGATGTCGATCTTCGACAACGTGGCGTTCGCGCTGCGCGAGCAGTCACGCAAGCGCCCGCGCCGCTCCGAGCTCGAGCCGCTCGTGGTCGACGCGCTGCGGCGCGCCGGGCTCTACGAGGAGGTGCGCGACGAGCTCGACAAGCCGGCGCTGCGCCTCTCCGGTGGGCAGCAGCAGCGCCTGTGCATCGCCCGCGCGATCGCGCCGCGCCCCGAGGTGCTGCTGATGGACGAGCCGTGCAGCGCGCTCGACCCGATATCGACGAAGACGATCGAGCAGCTGATCGGCGAGCTGCGCCGCGAGCTCGCCGTAGTCGTCGTCACCCACAACCTCGCGCAGGCGCAGCGGATCGCCGACAAAGTCGCGTTCATGTACCTCGGCGACCTCGTCGAGTACGGCACCGCCGCCGACGTCTTTCATGCCCCGCGCGCCGAGCGCACGCGTGACTACGTGCGCGGAGCGTTCGGATGAGCGCCCGCTCGGCAGGCTGAACGGAGTGTCGAGCGTGAGCCTCGTCCCCGTGCCGGCGGAGCAGCAGCCGACGACATGCGCGAACTGCGGTGCCGAGCTCGCCGCCGACCAGCGCTATTGCCTGGAGTGCGGGCGCCCCGCCTCGCCTGTGCGCCTCGCGTTCCTCGACGTGCTGGAGTCCGAGCGGCCACGCACGAACGCGGCCGCGCCGCAGGCGCTGGAGCTCGCGGCGGCCGGCTATGCGCCCGTCTACGCGGCACCCGGCATGCAGGGCTGGCTGCGGCGCAACACCGGTCTGCTCGCCCTGCTCGGCGTCCTGCTCCTGTGCGTGATCGCCGGGCTGCTCGTCGGCCATTGGGCCTCGCAGGGGCGCCAGACGGCAGGACCGAGCACGGTCAAGATCGAAGGCTTGGGCGGGCTCGGGGCAGCGGGCGCGATCACCACACCGGCCGGCGGCACCACGACCTCGGGCGGCTCCTCCGTGACGCACAAGGAAGCCGCCGAAGCGGCCAAAGAAACCGCCAAAGAAACCAAAGCCGAAAAAGCGCCGCCTCCGGCACCCAAAAAAGTGAGCTCGACCAAGCTCCAGAAACTGTCGAGCTCGAGCGGCAAAAAACACCACGAAGAAATCGAAGCCCTCGGCGCCGAACCGATCGAAACGACGGGTGGCTGAGCCGATGTCCCCCTACGAGGACTCCGACGCGACCGGGACGCTGCTGCCCGTCGGCGGCCTGGTGCCAGCGAACGCGGGCGCCGGAGCGGGCTCGATGTCCGACCTGCGCCGGCGTCGCGGCGAGCTCGCCGAGCGCGTCGCCTCTCTCACCTGGGATCTCGGCGGCCTCGCGTACGAGATGGCGATCCGCGACCACTACCGCCTCGACGTGATCGCGCGCAGAGCCGCCGAGCTGCAGGAGGCCGACGCGCAGCTCGGCGAGGTCCAGCGGCTGCTCGCGACAGCCGAGGCCGGCGTCCACGGGCAGTGCCGCTCCTGCGGGGCCGTACACAGCCGCGGGGCCGCCTACTGCTGGCACTGCGGCGCGGGCCTGCTCGCGGAGGCCCGCCCGTCGGTGCTGCCGGCGGATCGGACGAGCGGCTAGCAGGAGCCGGGAGCGGCCGTCGGGGCGGCTAGCGTGCCCTGGCGGTGGCCCACCGCCCCCGATCTGGATCCCGACTGCATGCCGCGCTGCGGGCGTGCGCGGCGCTCGCATGCGCGCTGTGCTGGTGCTCGCTGCCCGCGCCCGCGGCCTCCGGCGCGAAGACCGCGCCGCCGCCGCGCGAAGCCGGCTGCCCGATGTTCCCTCCGAGCAACCCGCTCAACCGGGACATCTCCCGCGCGCCCGTCGATCATCGCTCGGCCCAGTACGTCGCGAGCATCGGTCTCCTCGCCCACCTGCACCCCGACTTCGGCACGGACCCCGAATACGGCATCCCGTATGAGATCGTCGGGCCGGCGCAGCCGCCGGCCCCGATCCGCTTCGACGAATACGGCGAAGAATCGGATCCCGGCCCCTACCCGGTGCCGCTCGATGCGCCCGTCGAGGGGGGCCCGGGGGCCGAAGGCGACCGGCACGTGCTCGTCCTCCAGCGCGGTTCCTGCCGCGACTACGAGCTGTACGCCGCCTCGCGCAGCGGCGGCGGCTGGACCGCAGGGTCCGGCGCCGAGTTCAACCTGCGCAGCAACGCGCTGCGGCCGGAAGGCTGGACCTCGGCCGACGCCGCCGGCCTGCCGATCCTGCCGCTGCTCGTGCGCTACCCGGAGGTGCGGGCGGGCCGCATCGACCACGCGTTGCGCGTCACCGTCCCGCGCACCCAGCGCGGCTACGTGCAACCCGCGACGCACCTCGCCTCGAGCAGCTCCGATCCCGCGCTGCCGCCGATGGGGCTGCGCCTGCGGCTGCGCGCGTCCTATCCGCTCGGCTCGTTCCGCGGGGAGGCGCTCGTGATCCTGCGCGCCCTGAAGCTCTACGGCCTGATCGTCGCCGACAACGGCTCGCCCTGGTACATCACCGGCGCGCCGGATCCGCGCTGGAACGACGCCGATCTGGAACAGCTGCGGCGCGTGCCCGGCTCCGCGTTCGAAGCGGTTGCGAGCGGCCCGATCCACCACCGCGGCTGAGCGGCGCGAGGCATCAGGCGTCCCCGGGCGCTAGGCCGAGGGGGTGGGCTCGGTGGATGCGGCCTCGGCCGGCGCCGGCGCCGGCGCGGCCGGCGTCGTGGCAGGAGGCTGCGCGGGAGGAGCGATCGCCGTCTGAGTCGGCCCTTTCGCCTCGCCCGTTATCGAGTCCTTGAACTCGCGCATGCCCGAGCCGAGCGAGCGCCCGATCTCCGGGAGCCGCCGGGCCCCGAACACGAGCAGCAGCACGACCACGAGGAACGCGATGTGCAGTGGATTGTCGAGTCCCATATCTGCCCGCAGTCTAGGCGATCGGGGGGCGCGCGCAAGCGGGCAGGCGCTCACGCCTCGCTACGGTCGGGGGCGCCGCGGGAGAGCCCGCGGCGGGCGAGCTGCGCGGCCACGACCAGGAGCAGCCCCGCGAAGGCGTCGCGCAGCACCTCGCCCGAGAGGGCGTTCGCGAGCACGACCCCGAGCGCCGCGCCCGCCACCGACGTCAGCCCCATCAGGAGCGCGTCGGGCCGGTGCACGTTTCCGTAGCGGTCCTGCCGCGCCGTCCCCACGATCGCGACGGGGACGATCGCGAGCAGCGACGTCGCCTCCGCCTGGTGCTGGCTCAGGCCGAGGAGGATGACCAGTCCGGGAACGAACAGCACCCCGCCGCCGACGCCGAGCATCCCCGCGACGATCCCCGCCGCGACCCCGATCGCGATCGCCCCCGTCACTGCAGCATCAGCTCCACGGCGCTGGTAGCCAGAACGGCCGAGAACAGCAGCGCGATCGCGCGCGGGGGCAGGCGCTGCGCAAGTCGCGCCCCGATCACGACGCCCGCCACGGCGGGCACACCGACGAGCAGCGCATCGACCACGCGCACGTTGCCGTAGATCGCCTGGACGCCGGCGGCGAAGGCCGCGATGAAGACGATCGCGGCGAGCGATGTCCCGGCCGCGGCATGCTCGTCGTAGCCGAGCCACAGCACGAGCAGAGGGACGAGAACGGCACCTCCCCCGACCCCGAAAAGGCCGCTGAAGAGCCCGGCCAGAGTGCCGGTCGCCGCCAGTGCCAGCGGGCGTCGCAGGCGTGCGTCAGGGGCCTGGCGCACGGGCGGGCGAGCGGGCCATGTTCCGCCATACTAGACCCGTGTCACCCGCCGCAACGCTCGTGGAGGCGCTCGAGCCGCTCCGCGCGGATCCCGAGCACTCAGCAGTCCTGCTCGACATCGACGGCACGCTCGCCCCGATCGTGCGCCACGCTGCCGACGCCCACGTTCCCGAGGCGACTCGCGCGCTGCTGATCGCGATCGCCGGACGCTACGGCCTCGTCGGCTGCATCAGCGGCCGCCGCGCCACGACCGCGCGGCAGATCGTCGCGATCGGCACGATCGCCTACGTCGGCAACCACGGCGCCGAGCTGCTGCGCCCGCGCGCGACGCAGCCCGAGGTGGACCCGGAGCTCGCAGCCTGGACCGCGCGCGTGCAGGAGTTCGCGCGCGAGGTCCACACGGCGGAGGTCCAGCGGCTGCGCGTGCGGATCGAGGACAAGCAGGCGATCGCCGCCTTCCACTGGCGGGGTGCGCCGGACGAAGAGCGGGCCGAGGAGGCCGTTCGGGCGATCGCCGGCGCGGCCGAGCAGCGCGGGCTGGCCGTCCACTGGGGACGCAAGGTGCTCGAGGTGCGCCCGCCGCTCGCGCTCGACAAGAGCCTCGGGATCGCCGCCCTGCTGCGCAGCGCCGACGTCGAGGCCGCGGTCTATGTCGGCGACGACACGACGGACCTCGATGCGTTCCGGGGCCTGCGCGAGAACGTCGAGCACGGGTCGCTCCAGAGCGCGCTGTGCGTCGCCGTCAGCTCGGATGAAGCACCGCCCGAGCTCGCGCGCGAGGCAGACCTCACAGTCGACGGGCCCGCGGGGGTGCGAGGGCTGCTCGAGGCGCTGCTCTAGCGTGCGGTTCGTCGACTTCCTGCGCTCGACCGTGCTGCTGAGCGCCGCCGCTGCCACGGCGCTTGCGACCATCACGGTGCTCGCCGCGGCGAGCGCATCGAACAACCTGCTGGTGCCGATCGCGATCGGCTGGTGGGTCGTGGCCGCCGGGATCGGCGCGCGCCTCGGCCGGCGGGCGCAGACCTCGCCGCCGATCGCGCGGCTGCTGTCGAGCGCCAAGGCGGTGACGATGCTCCCGGAGCACCGCCCGGGAGCCACGCTGCTGAACCGCCTGTGGCCGCTGCTCGTGTTCACCCTGATCGCGGGCGGGCTCGCGTTCCTGGCGCCCCAGATCCCCGGCATCGCGGCCGGCTTCGCGATCATCTGGGCGCTCGCGTGGCGGCGGCAGGACGCCGCCGTCGCCGCGATCGAGGAGCGCGACGGCGCCTGCTTCTACGTGCGCCCGACATCGCCCGTGCGTCCGATGGCGCTCGACCGCACCCCCGGGTTCAAGTCGATCCGCCACGAGCGCGTGGACGGCGCCGTCACATAGATGACGTCGCCCGCGGCCGAGGTGCTGATCGTCTCCCTCGGCGCGACCGAAGGCCTGCGCCGCGCCGACGCGCAGCTGCGCGACTCGATCGAGCGCGCCGGTGTGCGCGCGAGCATCGCCGCGGCCGCGAGGCCCCGCCCGCTGCGCACGATGGCGGCCACCGACCTCGCCTGGGCGCTCTCGGCGCGCGCCGCCGCCCGTCGCGCGCTCGCAGCCGCGTCGCGCCCGCCGCGGGCGGTGGTCTACTCGACGACCACCGCCGCGCTGCTGTGGCCCGCGCGCGGTGCGGTCCGCTTCGACGCCACCGCGCGCGGGAACCGCCCCGGCCGCCACGGCGTCTGGCAGCGCCCGCTCGAGCGCAGGCGTCTCGCGCAGGCGACGCTGCTGATGCCCTGGAGCGAGGGCGCGCTGCGCGAGGGCGCCCCGCCCGCCGCCGCGCGCGGTGCGCTGGTGGTGCCCGTCGCGGCGGCGCCGTCGGGGCCCGCGTCCGAGGAGCGCGACATCGCCGCCCTCACGTACGCCGCCAACCCGAGCAAGAAGGGCCTCGATCGCGTGCTGGCCGCGTGGGGGGCCGTCGAGGCGGAGCGGCCCGCGGGCGAGGAGCTGCTCGTCGCCGGGACGAACCCCGAGGAGTGCGCACGCGCCGGGATCGACGTCGCGGGCGTGCCGCGCGTGCGAACGCTCGGCCCGCTGTCGACTGCGGAGTACTTCTCGCTCGTGCGCCGCGCCCGCGTGTTCGTCTGCGCGCCCCGGCGCGAGGACTACGGGATCGCGCAGCTCGAGGCGCTCGCCGACGGTTGCATGCTCGTCACCTCACCGGCGCCGGGCCCCTACGCCGCGCTGCCGATCGCGCGCGAGCTCGACCCGCGACTCGTGGGCGAGGATCTCGCGCAGGGCCTGCGCGATGCGCTGGGCCGGCCGCTTACCGACTACGCGCAGCGCGCGGCCGCCGCCCTCGCTCCGTACGCCCCGGCGGCGGTCGACGCGCTCGTCGCGCGCGAGCTACTTCCGCGCCTGCTTTCCTAGCGCGCGCAGGGCGGCGAGCGCGAGCGTGTTCGCCACATGTGTGGGCGCGCACCACGCGCGGCGAGCCGTGGCGACGCCCCAGCGCATGTTCGCGAGCGTCGCCGTGCGGTGCGCGTCGGAGTCGATCACGAGCGTCACGCCCGCCCGGACGGCTGCGCGCGCATTCACGTCGGAGAGGTCGCGGCGGTCGGGGTTCGCGTTGACCTCGAGCAGCGTGCCCGTGCGCGCCGCCGCCTCGAACACGGCGTCGAGCGCGATCGCATACGGCGCGCGCGCCTCGATCTTGCGACCCGTCGGGTGCCCGATCGCGTCCACGAGCGGGTGCTCGATCGCCCGGATGACGCGGTCGGTCATCGCCTGCTCGCTCATCGCGAACGAGGTGTGGACGCTCGCGACGACCCAGTCGAGCTCGGCGAGCAGGTCGTCCTCGTAGTCGAGCGAGCCGTCCGGGAGGATGTTGACCTCGCTGCCCGCGAGCAGGTCGATCCCCTCGATCGACGCGTCGGCCTGGCGGACGAGCTCGATCTGCGTCCGCAGCTGCTCGGGCGAGACGGCGTTGCCGAAGCCGTGGCTGGCCGAATGGTCGGTGATCGCGAGGTACTCATAGCCACGCTCGCGCGCGGCCAGCGCCATCTCGGTGATCGTGTTGTGGCCGTCGGAGGCGATCGTGTGGCTGTGCAGGTCGCCGCGGATGTCGCCCAGCTCGATCAGCTCGGGGGCCTCCTGGAGATCGAGCTCGCCGCGGTTCTCGCGCAGCTCGGGTGCGAGGTAGGGGAGGCCGGCGCGCGCGTAGACGTCCTCCTCGCGCTCGCTCGTCTCAGTGCGGCCGGTGGCGTCGTCGAGGATCCCGTACTCGGAGATGTGCAGGCCGCGGCGGACCGCGCGTTCCCGCAGCGCCGCGTTGTGCGGGCCCGAGCCGGTGAAGTGCTGGAGCAGGTTGCCGAGCTGCGCGGGGGCGCCGACGCGCAGGTCCACCGGGATGCCCGAGTGCGTGCGACCGCGAGCGCCGGCCTTCCCCGCGCTGCTGACGAGCTCGATCTCGGGCAGCCTCGCGAGGTTCTTGGCGAGCGTCGTGGGGCGTTTGCTGCTCGCCACGAGATCGAGGTCCTTGACGCTGTCCGCCTGCCGCCGCAGCGAGCCCGCGGGGACGACGATAGTGCCCTCGCCGCCGAGCTCGGCGAGGCCGCGCGCCAGCGTCTCGGCGAGCTCGAGCGCGCGCGGGAGCAGGACCCGCGGCGCGCCGCCCGGCTCATCGCCGCCGAGCTGCTCGATCGAGGACATGACGCTCTCCTCGAAGCGCGCGCCGAGCCCCCGCACGGTGCGCAGCCGGTGCGCCTCGGCGGCCGCGCGCAGCGCCTCGAGCGAGTCGACGCCGAGCTCGTCGTGGAGCAGGCGGGCGCGCTTCGGGCCGAGCCCGGGCAGGCGTGTGATCGCCACGAGCCCGGGTGGGAACCGCTCGCGCAGGCGCTCCGCCGCGGGGATCGAGCCCGTCTCGAGTAGCGTCAGGATCTTCTCGTGCAGCGTCGGGCCGATGCCCGGCAGCTCCGCCGTGCGGCCCTGGCGCGCGAGGGCGGAGACCGACACGGACGCCTCGCGGACGCTGCGAGCGGCGCTGCGGTAGGCGAGCACCCGGTGCACGATCGCGCCGTCGAGCTCGTAGAGGTCGCCGAGTTCTGCCAGCGCGTCGGCGATCTCGGCGTTGGAGGGGTCTCTCGCGGCCACGGTCCCAGCCTACGTCCACGGCGCCCCCCGCGTGGCTAGGGTACGCCGACCGATGCCGGGCGTGCCGTGGCTCATACTCCCCACCTACAACGAGGCCGAGAACGTGCGCGCGATCGTCGGCGCCGCGGGCAACGTGCTCGCCGCCGCCTCGAGCGATGGCTACCGGGTGCTCGTCGTCGACGACGGGTCGCCTGACGGCACCGGGCAGATCGCCGACGAGCTCGCCGCCGAGCACGACTGGGTCGAAGTGCTCCACCGGACGGAGAAGAACGGGATCGGACCCGCCTACCTCGCCGGCTTCCGCCACGCGCTCGACCACGGCGCGGACTACGTGATGGAGATGGACTCGGACTTCTCCCACGACCCGGCAGACCTCGCGCGGCTGCTCGCCGCGGCCTCGCGTGACGCCGACCTCGCGCTCGGGTCGCGTTACGTGCCGGGCGGCGGTGTGCGCGACTGGGGCCTGCTGCGGCGCTTCATCAGCGAGGGCGGATCGACCTACGCGCGGCTCGTGCTCGGGCTGAAGGTGCGCGACCTCACGGGCGGCTTCAAGTGCTTCCGCCGCGAGGTGCTCGAAGCGATCCACTTCGACAGCGTGCGCTCGCAGGGCTACGCCTTCCAGGTCGAGCTCACCTACCGCGCCGTCCAGGCCGGGTTCCGCGTGCTCGAGGTGCCGATCGTCTTCCGCGACCGCGAGCACGGTACGAGCAAGATGTCGTGGCGCATCGCCGTCGAGGCGATGTGGCTCGTCCCGCTGCTCCGCTTCAGATAGCCAGCCGCGCCGTCGATGCTGAGGGGATGGACGCCTCGGCATACGCCTTCGCCCACGGCGTTCGCCACACGCGCGCGACCCTGCGCGCATGGCAGCGCGCTCCGTTGCGGATCGTCGGGCGCTGGACCGCGGGCTCGGCTGTAGCGGCGGCGGCGCTGCTGCTGGCCGTCTGGGCCGTCGCGCTGATCGACAGCGGCTACCAGCAGGTGGTCTCGCTGCAGCCGCCGTTCGCGACGGGCGACCTCGGCGACGTCGCGCATGTCGTCCGCAGCAACCTGCTCGTGCTCGCCCTGCACGCGATGGCGTGCGTCGCCGGGTTCATCGCCGGCAGCTCGCTGCCGCTGCAGGCCGAGGGCCGCAGCGGCGTCTCGCGCTGGGTGCACGAGCACGGCGGCCGTCTCGCGATCGGCTTCGTCGTATGCGCGACGACGTTCTCGCTGAGCGCCCAGGCCTACGTGATCGGCCACAGCCTGTCCGGGGTCTCGCGGTTTCTCGGCGTCGCCCCCGGGGTGCTGCTGCTCGGCGTCCTGCCGCACGCCGTGCCCGAGCTGATCGCCCTGTTCCTCCCGCTCGCGGCATGGATCATCGCGAGCCGGCGCGGGGAGTGGGAGCAGCTGCTCGCCGCGACCGTCGTGACCGTCGCGCTCGCCGTCCCCGTGCTCGTGCTGGCGGGCTTCATCGAGGTGTACGTCTCCCCGCACCTGTTCACGGCGCTGACCGGCGTGCACGGGCCGATCGTCCGCCACAGCGAAGGTTGGACGGTGGTCGTCCGCTAGGTGGTTGGCGCTCTAGGGGTGCGGGTGACGGGCGCAGGACAAGGGCAGGCGCGGGCCGTGTTGGGCCCTGCGTGGAATAGACCCCCTAGGCCGACTCGCCGGGATCGGGCGGGCGCTCTTCCTCGTCTGGGATGCGCGCCTCTTCGCGCAGCAGCCAGAACAGCAGCAGCAGCGCTCCGGCGACCGCGACGCCGATCACGATCTGTCCGCTTAGCGCGAGCGGGACCATCGTTGAGACGATAGCTACGGGTCCGCGCGCCGGCGCGCTACGGATCGCCCGGTGCCTGCGCGAGCGGCTTCGTGTCTCGCCCCGAGACACGCGCCGACGACCGCCGCTTCATTTTGTATAGTGAGGAGTACAGCGAACAAGGAGCTCTCATGGCAGGGACCCTCATGCAGGTCACAGACACGAACTTCGACGCCGAGGTGCTCGAGTCGGAGAACCCGGTGCTCGTCGATTTCTGGGCGCCGTGGTGCGGGCCGTGCCGGGTGGTCGCACCGGTGCTCGAGGAGATCGCCTCCGAGCGCCAGGACCTTCGCATCGTCAAGCTCGACATCGACGAGAACCCGCAGACAGCGGCGCGCTTCCAGGTCCTCTCGATCCCGACGATGATCCTCTTCAAGGGCGGCCAGCCGGTCAAGACAGTGATCGGCGCCTACCCGAAGAAGCGCCTCGAGCAGGAGCTCGAGCCCGCGCTCACCGCGGCGTAGAGCGGCGCAGGGCCACATAGAGGAGCAGGTCCTCGAGTTCGACCTGCTCCTCGTGCTCGGGCGCCCACGCGTCCGGTAGCTGCTCGCCGTCGAGGCGCAGCGCGGTGGCGAGGGTCTCGCCGGCGATGTAGTCGCGGTGCCGGCCCGCTGCGGCCAGCAGCTGGTCCTCGCCGGTCAGCACGAGCTCGATCCGGTCCTCGACCTGCAGCCCGGCGCCGCGCCTGGCGCCCTGAACGGCGTGGACGATCTCGCGCGCGAGGCCCTCAGCGCGCAGGTCGTCGTCGACCGTGAGGTCGAGCGCCACGGCGTGCGAGCCCTCGCGCTCGACGCTGTATCCGTCCGGGGCGCTCATCGTCATGATCACGTCCTCCGCGTCCAGCGTGTGCTCGCGCCCGCCCACGACGATCCCGATCGGCGTCCCCTCGCGCAGCGCGCGCGCCACGTGGGCGGAGTCGAGCGCGGCGATCGCCTCGGCGGCGAGCGGCATCTCGGGCCCGAACAGGGGGCCGAGCCGGCGGTAGTTGGCCTTCACCTCGTACGTACCGAGCTCCTCGGCGCCCTCGACGAAGCGCACGCGCCGCACGTTGAGCTCCTCGCGCACGACGTCGGCCAGGCCTTCGAGCGCCTCGCGCTCGCGCCCGCCGGCGACGACGACGGCCTCGCCGAGCGGCTGGCGCACCTTGATCTTCGCCTGCCCCCGCGCGCCAAGCCCGAGGCGCACGGTCTCGCGCGCGAGACCCATCGAGCGTTCGAGCTCCGGCTCGCGCTCGCCGATCTCCGCGGCCGTGGGGAAGTCGCACAGGTGGACGCTCGCCAGCGCCCCGTCGAGGTTGTCGTAGATCTCGTCCGCGATGAATGGGCAGAACGGAGCCAGCATGCGCGCGGTCGCGAGCAGGCACGTCCGCAGCGTGGCGAACGCCTGCGGATCGCCGTCCCAGAAGCGCCGGCGCGAGCGCCGCACGTACCAGTTGGAGAGCTCGTCCAGCAGCTCCGCGATCGCGCGCCCGGCCGTCGTCGCGTCGTAGGCGTCGAGCTGCTCCGCCACGAGCTCCGCCGTCGCCGCGGTGCGCGAGCGGATCCAGCGGTCGAGGTCGTGCTCCGCGCTCGCGCCGGCCGGCTGGCCGGCGAGCGCCGCGCCCGCCGCCTGCGCGTAGAGCACGTAGAAGTAGTACGTCGACCACAGCTGCTTGAGGAACAGCCGCACGCCCTCGCCGATCGTCTCGACCGAGAAGCGGTAGCCGTCCCACGGCTGCTTCGAGGTGAAGAAGTACCAGCGGAAAGCGTCGGCTCCGTGCGTGTCGAGCACCTGCCACGGCTCGACCGCGTTGCCGCGCGACTTCGACATCTTCTGGCCCTCGGCGTCGAGGATCAGGCCCAGGCAGACGACATTGCGGTAGGGCGCTCCCCGCCCGAGGAGCGTCGAGATCGCAAGCAGCGAGTAGAACCAGCCGCGCGTCTGGTCCTGGGCCTCGCAGATGAAGTCCGCCGGGAAGCGCTCGCCGTGGGCACCGGCGTCGTCGAAGGGGTAATGGTCCTGCGCGAAGGGCATCGCCCCCGAGTCGAACCAGACGTCGATCACCTCGGGGGCGCGGTGCATCGCCTCTCCGCACGCCTCGCACGCGAACGTCACCTCGTCCACGTAGGGGCGGTGGTGGTCTCCCAGCGCCGTCCCCGAGAGGCGCTCGAGCTCCGCGAACGAGCCGATCACCTTTGTGTGACCACCCGCGCAGCGCCACACCGGCAGCGGCGTCCCCCAGTAGCGCTCGCGCGAGAGCGCCCAGTCGACGTTGTTCTCCAGCCAGTCACCGAAGCGCCCGTGCTTGACGTGCGGCGGGTGCCACGCGACCGTCTCGTTCGCCGCGAGCAGGTCCTCGCGCAGGCGCGATGTCGCGATGTACCAGGACGGTTTCGCGTAGTAGATGAGCGGGTTGCCCGAGCGCCAGCAGTGCGGATAGGAGTGCTCGTAGTCCTCCACGCGCAGCAGCAGGCCGCGCTCGCGCAGGGCCTCGATCAGCTCTTGCGCGAGCGCCCCGTCCTTGACGTCCCGGCCCTCGTAGGAGGCGCCCGCCCAGCTGCGCACGCTCGCGTCGTAGGTGCCGTCGGGGCGCACGGGGTTGGGGAGCGTCGCCGGCTGGTCCGCCGTGAAGATGCCCGCCGCCGCGGTCACGCGGTAGTCGTCCTCGCCGAACGCCGGCGCGAGGTGGACGATCCCGGTGCCGTCCTCGGTCGTCACGAAGGCGTCGGTGAGGATCGGGAAGCCGCCCGGCGTCGGCACGTCGAAGATCGGCCCCTCGTAGGAGCCGTAGCGACGGGCGAGCTCGGTCCCCGGCATCACCTCGAGCACCTCGGCCTGATCGCCGAGCACGGCGTGCACGCGGGACTCCGCCACGAGGTACGACTCGCCATCCGCACGCACGCGCGCGTACGCCGCGGTCGGCGAGACGGCGACAGCGACGTTGCCGGGAAGGGTCCACGGCGTCGTCGTCCACACGAGCAGCCGCTCCTCGCCCCCGCTGACCGGCAGCTTCAGGTAGACGCTCGGATCGATGACGTCGCGGTAGCCCAGCGCGACCTCGTGCGATGAGAGCGTCGTCTCGCAGCGGGGGCAATAGGGGACGACCTTGTGGCCCTCGTACAACAGCCCGGCGGCGTCGATCTCCGAGATCGCCCACCAGACGGACTCGATGTAGCTCTCGTCGAGCGTGCGGTATGCCTGATCGAGATCGATCCAGAAGCCGATCCGCTCCGTCAGGCGGTCCCACTCCTTCAGGTAGGCGAACACCGATTCGCGGCACTCGCGGTTGAAGCGCTCGATCCCGATCTTCTCCTCGATCTCGATCTTCGAGGTGATGCCGAGTTTCTCTTCGACCGCGATCTCGACCGGCAGGCCGTGGCAGTCCCAGCCCCCCTTGCGGTCGACGCGGAAGCCGCGCATCGTCTGGAAGCGCGGGTAGATGTCCTTGAAGACGCGCGAGAGCACGTGGTGGGAGCCAGGCGGCCCGTTGGCGGTCGGCGGTCCCTCGTAGAAGACCCAGCGCGGCGCGCCCGCGCGTATCCGCAGCGACTCGGCGAACACATCGCGATCGCGCCAGCGCTCGAGCACCTCGAGCTCGAGCGAGGGCAGGTCTTGGCGCGGGTCGATCGCCCGCCGCGGGAGGAGGGTGCTGTGGTCGCGCTCGGTGTCCATCGGGCGGCCAATTCTAGGTGGGTGCATTCTCATCCCGGACCGGCGGGGCCTTCTCGGCCGCTGACTATCGTGGTTCGTGCTGTGAGAGAGAGGGAACGTTGGCGCGCTCGCTACGCCGGGCAGTCCCGGCGGGCATGGTTCTGGCGGGCCCTCGCGGCGATGCTCGTGCTGCTCGTGGCCGCCGGCGCGGCGCGCGCCACAGGCGACGACGACGACAAGTATGTGCCCTCGCGCGCCTACGGTGCGGCCGCACCCGGACCGGCTGCGAGCAACGCGCCGTGCCGAGAAGCGGGCGCCGCTGCGGCGCACTCTGCGAGCGACGTCGCGCGGCGGATCTACGCGCTCGAGCTGTCGAGCCCGGAGACCCGCGCGGACCGGCGCGAGGTGGAGGGCAACGAAGCGCTGCTGAGTGCGGTGGCGGGAGGGGAACGCGCCGCCGTCCAGTCCGCCGTGACGGCGCTCGTGTTCTCCGGGACACACATCGTGAGGCTGCGTGTGATCTCGAAAGGGTCGGTCCTCGCCGACGTGGGCGGCCCGTACATCATCGCCCCGGTCGGAGGGGTGCTCCGCTACCGCGGGCGCACCGTCGGGCGGTACCTGCTCTCCGTCCAGGACGACCTCGGCTACGTGAAGCTCGAGCAGCGCTTCATCGGCGCGCCCATGATCCTGCGGTCCGGGGGTCGCCGCCTGCCCGTCGAAGGCACGCTCGCCTCCGATGCATCCTCGCTTTCCCAGCAGGGCGCCGTCACCTACCGCGGCGTCGCCTACCGGGCCGTCAGCTTCGGTGCGCTCGCGTTCCCGGCCGGGCACCTGCAGGTCACGCTCTTGATCCGCGCCCCCGCGAGCTCCTCCCAGAGCTGCCGCGCGGTGGCCGAGCGCGAGCTGTTCTCGATCGGCGAACGCGTCTGGCGCCGCTTCATCCTCGTCTCGGCGCCCGTCACGGCTTACGCGCATGCGCTCGGCAGCCTGACCGGCGCGCTCGTGTTCGTGCGCGCCGGCTCGCACCAGCTCGCCGGCAGCTCGAGCCCGGCTCCGGCCCTGCGGAACAGCGGCAGCGTGCGCTACCACGGCAGGCGCTACGACATCGGCTCGTTCTCCTCGCGCGCCGGCGGAGCGCGCGTACGAGTGTTCCAGCTGGTACCCGCGGAATAGCCCGCCCGGCGCGCGGGTGGGCGCCTACGATGCCCGCATGCGGCTGCGCCTGTACCACCATCCCGACGGCGCCCGTGTCGCCTATCGCGAGGTGGGCGCCGGTCCGCCGCTCGCGCTCCTGCACTCGGGGCTGCTCTCGCACAAGGAGTGGGAGCCGGCGGTCGAGCAGCTGGCCGACCGCTTCCGCGTCGTGCTCCCCGACCTCCCCCTGCACGGCGACTCCGAGAGCCGCCCGCGGCACCCGTACACGCCGCAGTGGCTCGCCGAGGTGATCGGAGGCTTCACGGCCGAGGTCCTCGGCCCCTCCCCGCTGCTCGCGGCGCACGGCGCGGGCGCCGAGCTCGCGCTCGCGGCGATCGCCGCGGGCACCGTGGTCCCGCGCCGGCTGGTGCTGATGTCGAGCCGGCTGCACGGGCAGCCCGAGCGGCGCCGGGCGCGGAACGCGCTGCGCGTCGCGCTGGCGCTAGCGGCCGTTCCCGGGCTCGACGGCGCCCTCTCCTACGGCACGCGCGTGGTGTTCACGCCCGCCCGGGGCGTGGCCCTGTCGGCTCGCGGGAACCCGGCCGCGGCCGACCTGATCCGGCACGCGTTCGCCGATGTCCCCGGCAATGCGAGCCTCGCCCGCTCGTGGGCCAAGTGCGCGCGCTCTTGGTCGTGGGGCCCCCGCCGCGAGCTGCTCGCGCTGTATCCGAAGCTGCAGATGCCGGTTCTGCTCCTGTGGGCGGACCGCGACGCGATGCACCCGCTCTCGATTGCCGAAGAGGCGTTGGCGCTGCTCCCGGCGGGTCAGCTGCGGGTGCTGCCCGGCACCGGCTTCCTGATGGCCTATGACGATCCGGTCGGCCTCGGCCGGGAGCTGGCGGCGTTCTGCGGGTAGGGTTCGCGGCGCGCGAGCGCCCTGAAAACGAATGCCACCAGGAGAACGAATGCCACGAGAGCAGCAGCTGTGGGGCGGGGAGACCACGAAGGCGGTCGAGAACTTCCCGATCTCGGGCGAGACCGTTCCGGTGCCGGTGATCCACTGGCTCGCGCGGGTGAAGGGCGCCGCCGCAGCGGTCAACGGCGAGCTCGGGCTGCTGCCGAAGACGAAAGCTCGCGCGATCGAGCGCGCGGCGAACGAGGTCGCCGCCGGCAAGCACGACCAGCAGTTCCCGATCGATGTGTTCCAGACGGGCTCGGGGACGTCGTCGAACACGAACGCCAACGAGGTGATCGCGAACCTCGCGGGAGGCGGCGCACACGCAAACGACCACGTCAACATGGGCCAGTCCTCAAACGACGTGTTCCCGTCGGCCGTCCACCTCGCGGCGCTCGACGTGGCCCACGCTGAGCTGCTGCCCGCGCTCAGACAGCTCGAGCGATCGTTCGCGGCGAAGGCGAAGAGCTTCCAGAACATCGTCAAGTCGGGGCGCACGCACCTGATGGACGCGGTGCCGGTCATGCTCGGTGCGGAGTTCGGCGGCTACGCCGCCCAGATCGCGCTCGGCTCCGAGCGGATCCGCGCCGCGCTGGTGCACGTGGGCCAGATCCCGCTCGGGGGCACGGCGACCGGCACCGGCCTCAACACCCACCCCCGCTTCGCCGAGAAGGTCCGCGCTCGCCTGCGCAAGGACTCGGGGCTGAAGGAGATCGCGGCTCCGCTCGATCGCTTCGAGGCGCAGGCCAGCCGCGACGCGCTCGTGGAGCTGTCCGGTGCGCTGAAGGTCGTCGCGGTGTCACTGACGAAGATCGCGGGCGACCTCGCGCTGATGGGCTCGGGGCCGCGCGCCGGGATCGGCGAACTGTTCCTGCCCGAGCTGCAGAAGGGCTCCTCGATCATGCCGGGCAAGGTCAACCCGGTGATACCCGAGGTCGTCCTGCAGGTCGCCGCGCAGGTGATCGGCAACGACACGGCGATCACCGTCGGCGGCCTCCAGGGCCAGTTCGAGCTGAACGTGCGGATCCCGCTGATGGCGCGCAACCTGCTGCAGTCCGAGCTGCTGCTCGCGAACGCCTCACGGGTGTTCGCCGAGAAGTGCGTGGACGGCATCAGGGCCAACCGCGCCGGCACGGATGCCAGCGCTGGCGCGACGCTCGCCGTGGCGACCGCGCTGAACGGGGCGATCGGCTACGACAAGGGCACGGCGATCGTGCAGAAGGCGACGGCCTCCGGGCGTCCGCTGCGCGAGGTCGCGCTCGAGGAGGGCGTCCCGGCGAAGCTCTACGACGAGACGATCGATCTCAAGCGGATCGCGCGGGGCAACGCGGCCGCGCGCGGGCGCGGCTGAGCGGTCTCCGCGCGCGGCATCCGCGCTGAGCGCTCGCGCTACATCGCCGGAAGCGCCGCGAACAGCCTCGCCACCGCGCGTGCCGCCGGCTTGGCGATGCCCCCGCGCTCGAACAGCCCCTTCTGGTTGATGCCTTCGATCAGGCGCACACCCGGGAGCTTCGCGTGGATCGAGCCGCCCTCGAACGTGGGCGTCAGCGGGTAGTCGCGCAGCAGCCAGATGAGCATCCCGGACAGGCGGGGGTCGCGCTCGTACACGGCGATGTGATGCTCGAGCAGGCTCGCCTGGAACCCGTAGGAGCCTGGAGCCTGGCCGGCGTTCAGCGAGTTCGATTCGGCTCCGAACTCGCTGATCACGAGCACCCTGCCGGGGAACGCGCGCGCCATCGCCGACAGGCGCGCGCGCATCAGCGCCACGAGCTGGGCGGGCGTGTCGCTCGGCGCGTCATACCACCCCGTGTAGTCGGTCTCCGCGACCGCATCCACCCCCGCGAACAGCGAGCCGGGCTGCCGCGGCGGGTGGTCGCCCCATACGTCGACCGCGACCAGCCGCGTGGGGTCGTGGGCGTGCAGCCAATGGGTGAGCGTCTGCACGTAGGAGACCTCGTAGCTGTTGCGGCCGTTCCCGGCCACCTCGTCGACCAGGTTCCACGCGATCACCGACGGGTGGATCTGCTCCGCTGCGATGGCGCTGCGCGCCCGCTGCTCGGCTTCGGCGTTCAGCCGCGGCGTGTCCGAGAACCAGTTGCCCGCGCCTTCGACGGGACCGACGCCCTGCCACACGACGATCCCCGCTTCGTCGAGCTTCGCGAGGAGCGTCGCGTCGAGCGGGTGCTGGGCGCGGACGGCGTTGGCGTGCACCGCGCGCAGCTCCGCGACGAGCCGCTCGTCGTCGGCTTCGGTGAGCGCATCTCCGTGCCCGGGGGCGTCCTCCTGGATCGTGGCGCCGTGCAGCCGCAGCATGACTCCGTTCAGGTACATGCGCCCCCCGTGCCAGGTCAGCTGCCGCAGCCCGACGCGTTCGTCATACGTCGACTCGCCGGGGACCGACAGCTCGAGCTCGTACAGGTTCGGAGCGGCAGGCGACCACAGGGCGGGGGAGGGGATCGTCACGGTCGCTCGCGCGGTCGCAGATTCGCCGTGCGCGAGCGTCAATTCTCCGAACGGGATGGCGACGCTCTCGCCACCGCGCACGAGCGACCCCACCGGCTGCAGCGTGCGTTCGCTGCCTTCGTTGCGCACGCGCACGCTCACCTCGACGCGGGCGCCGGCGCCGCTCAGAGTCGTCTGCAGGGCGGGTTCCGAGAGGTCGCTGGCGCCGATCGCTCGCACGCGGACTCCGCCGTCGATCCCGCCCCAGTTGAACCAGGTGCGGTGGAAGCCGGCGCGCGACTGCGCCCCGGGGTTTCGCCAGTCGACGCGGACGACGATCGTATGAGGCCCTGCGGCGAGACGGGCACGCAGCTCGAACGGCAGGTAGGACCCGCGATGGCTGCCGACCGCGCGCCCGTCGACCCAAACGGTCGCGAGGAAGTTCGCCGAGGCGAAGTCGAGCGCGTAGATGCCCGCCGACGGCGCGCGGTAGGTCGTCCGGTACCACGCCACCGAGCCTTCGTAGTTGCGAGTCCCGGCGCGACCCTGGAAGGCATTCGGGTGCATGACGTCGGGCACCGTGACCGGCGCGCCGGCGAAGCTCCCGCGCCTCCAGCCGAGCGCGTCCCCGCGCGCGGCGGGATCTTCGCGCACCGTCCACCGGGTCAGCGGCACGCTCCCGCCCGGGCCGGTCACCCGCGGCTTCGGACCTTCGGCCGACGCCGCGCTGGCGAGCGCCGCGACGGCCGCGGCGAGCGCCGCGAGGGTCAGCCGGCCGCGTGAGCGCGATGGCCTGTTCACGTGCTTGTCCCGGGTCGCTCTGCGATGCATGCTTGAACAGCCGGCGCGCGCGTTCAGAGCGGCGCCGGCTCGGGCGCCGTTGCTCGTGCGCACAGCTCCCCGAGCAGCGCCAGCGCGCCCGCCTTGGAGAGCGGTTCGTTCAGGTTCCCGCACTTCGGCGACTGCACACACGAAGGGCAGCCGCTCGCGCACGCGCAGCCGCCGATCAGCCGCGCCGCGTCGTCGCAGAGCTCCTCGAAGCGGGTGAAGGCGGTGCGGGCGATGCCGATGCCGCCGGGATGTCCGTCGTAGATGAAGATCGTCGGCGTTCCCGTCTGCGGGTGGCTGTTCGTCGAGAGGCCGCCGATGTCCCAGCGGTCGCACATCGCGATCAGCGGCAGCACGGCGATCTGCGCATGCTCGGTGGCGTGGAGCGCGCCGAGCAGCGCGTCGAGCGGAATCAGCTCCGCGAGCTCCGCGGCGTCGAGCTCGTACCAGAGCGCCTGCGTCGTGAAGCTGCTCGGCGGCAGGTCCAGCGAGCTGATGTCGATCGGGACGTGGTCCTGCAGGCGCCGGCGCTGGTAGGCGAGGACGGTGTCGGTGACGTGCACCTCGCCGAGCGAGAGCGTCACGCCGGCGGCCTCGCGGCGGTCGAGCAGCTGGGTGATCTCCGTGTCGGTGGTGCGCTTGGGCTGCGTGTACCAGTCTCCGTCGAACGGCGCCACCAGCGCGCGGCGCTGGTCGAGGTCGAGCTCGCGCACCTCATACGAGCGGCCGAGGTGCATGTAGACCGCGCCCTCGTGCACCGTCGAGTGCGCGCGCGCGGCCTCGGTCGAGCCGAGCAGCTCGCCCGAGGACACGTCGACGATCGCGAACGAGTCGGGCGAGGCCGAGCGCAGCGAGACCTCTGCGGCCGGGTATGAGCCGCTGCGCCTGAGCACGTAGCGCGCCCCGTCGTTCCCGAGTGGTGCAGGGCGCCTGCGCAGCTCGCCCGCGCTCTGCAGGATCTCGGCATGGGCCTCCCAGCGCGGGCCCAGGAACTCCTCGTCGCCGGCTCCGAGCGGTCCCTCGTGCGCCGCACACAGCAGGTGGGCGCGGTGGATCAGCGGGCTCTCATGGTCGAGGATCGCGGCCTCGACGGCGCGTTCGAGGAACTCGTCCGGGTGGCGGCAGAAGAACTGGTCGAGCGCGTCCTCGCCGGCGACGTAGACCGCGAGACCCCGCCCGCGGCGGCCGGCCCTGCCCCACATCTGGCGCAGCGAGGCGACCGTTCCCGGGAACGTGACGACGACCGCGGCGTCGAGCTCGCCGATGTCGATGCCGAGCTCGAGCGCGTCGGTCGTGATCACTCCGCGCAGCTCTCCCCGCATCAGGCGCGCCTCGAGCTCGCGGCGCTGTTGGGGCGTGTAGCCCGCGCGGTACGGAACGACGAGCTCGGCGAGCTCGGGAGCCTCGGTGGCGAGCTGATCGCGGACGACCTTGCTCAGCACCTCGACGCCCTTGCGCGACTTCATGAAGCAGATCGCGCGGGCGCCGTCGGCGATCAGCCGTGCCAGCAGCGCGCCGGCCTCGCCGAGCGCCGAGCGCCTCGTGCCGAGCGCCTCGTCGATCAGCGGCGGGTTCCACACCGCGATGCTGCGCCGGCTGCCGGGCGAGCCGTCCTCGTCGATGAGGGCGAAGTCCTCGAGGCCGGTCAGCCGCTCGGCGAGCTCCAGCGGGTTGGCGATCGTCGCGGAAGCGAGCAGGAAGCGCGGCTCGGTGCCGTACGCGGCGGCGATGCGCCGCAGCCGCCGCAGGACATTGGCGACATGGGAGCCGAAGACGCCGCGGTAGACGTGCGCCTCGTCGACCACGACCACCGCGAGGTTCGCGAACAGCTCGGCCCACGAGTGGTGGTTGGGCAGGATCCCGACGTGCAGCATGTCCGGGTTGGTGAGGACGACGTTCGCCCGCCGGCGGATCTGGGCGCGCGACTCGCGCGGGGTGTCGCCGTCGTAGATGGCCGGGCGGACGTGGTCGCCGAGGCCGAAGGCGGCGAGGGCGCGCGCCTGGTCCTGGGCGAGCGCCTTGGTCGGATACAGGTACAGGGCCCTCGCGCGCCGGTCGCGGCGGAGCACGTCGAGAGTGGGGAGGTTGAAGCACAGCGACTTGCCCGAGGCGGTCCCGGTCGTGACGATCGCGGGGCCCTCCCACGATGCCGCGAGCGCTTCGAGCTGGTGCGAGTAGAGGCGGTCGATCCCGCAGCGCGCGAGCGCCTCGCGCACGTCCGCGTGGAGCTCGGCGGGCGCGTCGCGCAGGCGCGCCCGCCGCGGGGACTCGCGCGACTCGCGCACCAGCCGCCCATCCGTCCGGGCCTCGTCCAGCAGCGCGGTCCACGGCTCGATTCTGCGATCCAGGGCCAAGGACTTGAGATAGTAGAACCGATGTCCCCCACGACAGCCGAGGGGTGGGCGCAACGCCGCACCTTCCACCATTCGCGTTACGCCGCGCGGTCGATCGCGGCTGTGCGGGGGCAGAGCGTGTGCGCCTGCCTGCCGGCGCGCGAATGCGCCACGACGATCGCGGCGATCGTTCGCTCCCTGGGAACGCTCAAGCAGGAGGGCGTGATCGATGAGGTCCTCGTCGTCGATGCCGCCTCGCGCGACGGCACGGCGGACGTCGCCGCCGAAGCGGGCGCGCGCGTGGTCCAGGAGTCGGAGCTGATGCCCGAGCACGGCCCGGTGCTCGGCAAGGGCGACGCGATGTGGCGCGCGCTCGGCGCGATCGGCAGCGACATCGTCCTGTACCTCGACGCGGACGTGGAGGATTTCTCACCGCACTACGCGACGGGCCTGATCGGCCCGCTCGTGGACGAGCCGGGCGTGTCCTTTGTCAAGGGCTTCTACGAGCGGCCGCTGGCGCACGGCGACGTCCGCGTGCAGGCCGGCGGAGGCCGCGTCAACCATCTCCTCGCGCGCCCCGCCCTCGCCCTCTTCTACCCGGACCTCGCCGCCGTCCGCCAGCCGCTCGCCGGGGAGGTCGCGGCGCGGCGCGACCTGTTGCTCTCGCTGCCGTTCACGACGGGCTACGGCGTCGAGATAGCGATGCTGATCGACGTGTGGCAGCGAGTCGGGCTCGACGGGCTCGCCCAGGTCGACCTCGACCTGCACCACAACCGCAGCCAGCCGCTCGCCGCGCTGACGCCGATGGCCGAGACGGTGCTGGCCACGATCGCCCGCCGCGTCGCGCGCGAAGGGCGCCTGCTGGGTGTCGCCGACTCGGCCCCGCCGGAGCGGCCCGCATACGACACGCTCGCGCTCGCGTGAGCGCCCCGGTCGTGCGCTGCCTCTACCTCGACCTCGACGGCACGCTGCTGGGCCGCGGCGCCTCGCTGCTGCACGATGGGGAGGGGGCGGTGACGATCGACGGCGTGCGCGCGATCCAGGCTTGCCTGCGCGCCGGCGTCGAGGTCGTGCTGATGTCGGGGCGGCGCCGGACGCAGGTGCACGAGGACGCGCGCCTGCTCGGCCAGAGCTCGTTCATCTTCGAGTCGGGCGCCTGCCTGGTGCTCGACGGCGAGGAGCACTGGCTCACCGGCGAGATGCTCCCTGGAGAGCTCACGATCGCGGAGCAGATCGAGCAGGGCGGCGCGCCCGCGCTGTTGCTCGAGCGCTATGCCGGGCGCCTCGAGTACCACGAGCCGTGGCACGTCCAGCGCGAGGTCTCACACCTGTTCCGGGGACTCGTCGATGCCGCGGAGGTGGATGCGCTGCTGCGCGAGAACGGTTTCGAAGGCCTGCGACTCGTCGACAACGGCGTCGTCAGCCGCCGCTCGGCCGCCCTCGCCGAGCTGCCCCACGTTCGCGGCTATCACCTCGTCCCGGCGGCGGCCTCGAAGGCCGGCGCGGTGGCGGCGCACCGCCGGGCGCGTGGTCTGGCCCGCGAGGAGACGTTCGCCGTCGGCGACTCGCGCGAGGACCTCGCCTGCGCGCCCGAGGTCGGCGCGATGTGGCTCGTCGCCAACGCCGTCGCACGCGACCCGTCGCTGCGCCAGGTGGCGGCGGCGTTCGAGGACGTGCGGGTGACCGATGCTGAGCACGGGCCGGGGGTGTACGAGGCGGTCGTGAGGACGCTGATGGGCGGCGGCGAGTCATGACGCTCCTGCATCGCGACCGCCGTCGCGCCGAGTCCTTCGGCGTCGAAGCCGACCGCTACGACCGCGTCCGCCCCGGCTATCCGGAGGCGCTCGTAGCGCAGCTGCTCGCGCCGGACGTGCACACTGTGCTCGATGTCGGTTGCGGGACCGGCATCGCCGGGCGCATGTTCCTGGCGGCCGGATGCGAGGTCCTCGGCATCGAGCCGGATGCGCGGATGGCGGCGGTCGCGCGGCGCCACGGCCTCGCGGTGGAGCTGACGAAGTTCGAGGCGTGGGAGCCGGCCGGGCGGAGCTTCGACCTCACCGTCAGCGGTCAGGCCTGGCACTGGGTCGACCCCGATGCGGGCGCGGCGAAGGCGGCCGAGGCGCTGCGGCCGGGCGCGCGGCTGGCGGTCTTCTGGAACCTCGGGTCGCTGCCGCAGGACCTGCTGGATGAGCTCCGCGGCGTGTACGCGCGCCTCGCGCCCTCCGTAGAGTCCTACGCGGTCCTGCTCGGGAACCGCGACGACCGCCTCGACCGGCTCACGGCAGCCCTCGCCGCCAGCGGCCGCTTCGGGGCCCCGCAACGCGAGCTCTGGCACTGGGCGCAGCCGTACTCGGCGGAGGAGTGGTGCGAGCAGCTGCTGACCCACAGCGACCACCAGGCGCTCGCCCCCCCGCAGCGCGCGCGGTTGCTGGAGGCGGTCGGGGAGGTGATCGAGCGACACGGCGGCCGCTTCGAGCTGGCCTACGACACCGTGATGCTCAGCGCCCCGCGCCGCTGATCGGACGCGGGCCTCCCGTCACCGTCGCCTCAGCCCTGCTGAGAGCGCGTCGGCATCCCATCTGCCGAGTCGCGCTCGTGCGGCAGGATCGCCCCGACGGTGGGGAGCGCGCCCGCGGATCGCCCCTGCCGCATCGTCAGCGAGCGCCACAGCCGCGTCCAGAAGCCCGGGCGCGGGCGGCGGCGCCACAGAGCGGGCGGGGGCACAGTCGCGCGCACCAGCGCAACCCAGTCGTCGAGCGGCAGCTCGCCCGCGATCAGCCGCGCGAGCGCGGAGGTGACGGGCGCGCCCACCTCGGCGCCCGCGAGCGCGGCCGCGAGCAGCGGCACCGACTCGAGCGCCTCCACGGCCTGGCCGATCAGCCCCGGGATCTCCCCCGCCGGCACGCCCTCGGACAGGAGCTCGCCGGCGCGGCGGTTGCGGCTTTCGCGTGCCAGGGCGGTCGCCACCAGATCCCCCGCGCCGGCCAGCCCGATCATCGACTCTGGCCGCGCGCCGAGCTGCTCGGCGAAACGCCACACCTCGGCGAAGATGTGCCCCGCGGCCGCGCCCGCCGCGTTCAGCCCCTGCGCCTCGGTCGCACCCGCCGCGAGCGCCGCGGCGTTCTTCGCGGCGCCGGCGAGCTCGACGCCGACCGGGTCGTCGGAGCGCTCGCACACCACGCCCGCGCGTGTGAAGGCGATCGCCAGCGCGCTCGCCAGCTCTTCGTCGCTCGAGGCGGCGACGAGCGCGGCTCCGGAGTGCACCATCTCCTGCGCGTGGGCGGGGCCGCCGAGGCAGGCGACACGCCCGGCCCCGAAGCGCTCGCGGAGCACGACCGTGGGGGGCAGCCCCTCGGGCGGAACGAGACCCTTGGCGACCGAGACGATCGCCGTGCGGCGTCCGAGGCCGGCCCCGGCGAGGCTCGCGATCACCTCGGCGAGGCCTTGCGAGGGGACCGCGAGGAACACGAAGTCGGCGCGCGCCACGCCCGCGGACACCGGCTCGATGCGGATGCCGGCGGCCAGCGCGACGCCCGGGAGGTAGACGGTGTTCTCGCGCTGCGCGGCGAGCGCCTGCGCCTGCTCCGGCGTGCGCGTCTGCAGCGTCGTGCGCACACCGCCGCGCTCCAAGAGGACCGCGAGCGCGGTTCCGAACGAGCCCGCGCCGATGACGGTCGCCCGCCGCCCCCCGGGCGAGGGCAGCGAACGTGCGCGAGGCGCGCGCGGGGCCGGGCTCGCAGTAGGCTCGCGCTCGTTCATCTGATGCGCGAGCCTAGCGACCCACACCCGACCGCCGCCGGATGGCGCAACTGGGCCGGCGACCAGCGCTGCATCCCCGCACGCGTGCTGCACCCGGCCTCGATCGAGGAGCTCTCGGCCGCGGTCGCGGAGGCGGCGGCCGCCGGCCTTCGCGTGCGCGCCTCCGGGGCCGGCCACTCGTTCAGCGACGTCGCGCTCACCAGCGGGGCGATGATCGTGCTCGACCGCATGCGCGCAGTGCTCGACGTCGACCGCGGCTCCGGCGAGGCGCGCGTGCAGGCCGGTGTGACGATCCGCGAGCTCGGCCTGCGACTCGCCGCCGACGGTCTCGCGATGGAGAACCTCGGCGACATCGACGTGCAGAGCATCGGCGGCGCGATCGCGACCGCCACGCACGGCACCGGGGCGCGCCTGCGCAACATCTCCTCGCAGGTCGCAGAGATCGCGCTCGTGCTCGCTGACGGGACGGTGCTGCGGTGCTCGGACGAGCACGAGCCCGAGGTCTTCCGCGCGGCGCGGGTCGGCCTCGGCGCCCTTGGCATCGTCGCCGAGGTCACGCTGCGCTGCGTGCCGGCGTTCACGCTGCACGGGGTCGATGCGCCGGCGCCGCTCGCTGAGACGCTGGAGCGCTTCGAGGAGCTCGCGCTCGCCAACGACCACTTCGAGTTCTTCGTGTTCCCCCACGCGGAGGAGGCGCTCACCCGCACCAACAACCGCACCGACCGGCCGCCCCGGCCGCGCAGCCGCGTGTCGGCCTACCTCAACGACATCGTCCTGACGAACCACGCCTTCGGCGCCTGCTGCCGCCTCGGGCGCCGCGCCCCGGGCGCGATCCCGCGCATCAACCGCCTCGTCACGAAGCTCGCCGGCCGCTCGGAGCGGGTCGAGAGCTCGGCGGCGATCTTCGCGAGCCCGCGCCTCGTGCGCTTCACCGAGATGGAGTACGCCGTGCCGCGGGCGCGCACGCCCGAGGCGGTGCGGCGCGTACTGGCGATGATCCCCGAGCGCGGCTTTCACGTCCCCTTCCCGGTCGAGGTGCGCACGGTCGCCGCCGATGACGCGACGCTGAGCACGGCGAGCGGCCGCGACACCGGCTTTGTCGCCGTCCACATGTTCGAGGGGATGGCGTGGGAGCCCTACTTCCGGGCGGTCGAGGCGATCATGGACGAGCTCGAAGGCCGTCCGCACTGGGGCAAGCGCCATTTCCAGACCGCCGCCACGCTGCGGCAGCGCTATCCCGCGTGGCAGGAGTTCGCCGCCGTCCGCGCGCGGCTCGATCCGGGCGGTGTGTTCGCGAACGAGTGGACCGACCGCGTGCTCGGCCCCGTCGCGGCGTGACCGCGGCCCGCGACCCCGAGCACGCCCGCCTGGAGGAGGCGACCTCCGGGCTGCGCGCCCCGTTCGCGCTCGTCGACCTGGATGCGTTCGACGCGAACGCCGCCGACATGGAACGCCGCGCCGCCGGCAAGCCGCTGCGCCTGGCGAGCAAGTCGCTGCGCTGCCGGGCGCTGCAGGAGCGCGTGCTCGCCCGCAGCGGCTTTCGCGGCACGCTCGCGTTCACCCTGCCGGAGGCCCTGTGGCTCGCCGGATGCGGCGTGCGGGACCTGCTCGTCGCCTACCCGACGGCGGATCGCGAGGCGCTCGCGGAGCTCGCGGGGCCGGCGGGCGGGGAGATCACCGTGATGGTCGACTCCGTCGAGCAGCTGGAGCTGATCGTGGATGCGCTCCCGCAGGCTCGCGAGCGCTCGGTGCGGGTCTGCTTGGACGTCGACGCCCGCTGGCGGATGCTCGGCGGGCGGGTCGCGATCGGCGCCAAGCGCTCGCCCCTGCACGACGCCCCACAGGCGGCCGCGCTCGCGGAGGAGGTCCTCGGCCGCCGGCAGCTACGCATGGTGGCGATCATGGTCTATGAGGCGCAGATCGCCGGCATCGGCGACGACCCGCCCGGCCGTCCGCTGCGGGGCATCGCGATCCGCGCCATGCAGCGCCGCTCGGCGGCGGAGCTCGCGGCACGCCGCGCGGCGATCGTCGCGGCCGTCGAGGACGTGCTCGCCTCGGCCGGCGAGCCGCCGCTCGAGCTCGTCAACGGGGGCGGCACGGGCAGCATCGAGGGGACGTCGTCCGAGCCCGCGGTGACCGAGGTGGCGGCCGGGTCGGGGCTGTACGCGCCGACGCTGTTCGACGCCTACCGCTCGTTCGCGCCGCGCCCGGCGGCGATGTTCGCGCTCCCGGTCGTTCGGCGCCCCGGGCCGGGGATCGTGACCGTGCTCGGAGGCGGCTACCTCGCCTCAGGCGCCGGCGACGCCGCGCGGCTGCCCTCGCCCCATCTCCCGCGCGGCTTGAAGCTCGATCCGCTCGAGGGCGCCGGGGAGGTGCAGACGCCCCTGCTGGGCGACGCCTGCGACGGGCTGCGAGTCGGGGCACGGGTCTACTTCAGGCACGCGAAGGCGGGCGAGCTCAGCGAGCGCTTCGACGCGCTGCACCTCCTGTCCGGGGGTCGCGTCGTCGACCGCGTCCCGACCTATCGCGGTGAGTCACAATGCTTTCTGTGAGCGGCGCGACGCGCAACGAGGTGCTGCACGAGGTGGTCGAGCGCCTTGCGCCGCTCGACCGGACCCCGTGCTCAGCGGGCGAGCGCGAGGCCGCCGACTGGCTCGCCGGGCGCTTCCGCGCGATCCCGGGTGTCGACGTGAGCGTCGACGAGGAGCCGTCGTGGGGCACGTTCCCGCCGACGGCCACCGCGCTCTGCGCTGCGGGGCTCGTCGCTGCCGCCCTCGTACGGGCGGGCTCGCGCCGTGCAGGCGCGCTGCTGGCCGCCGCTGCGTTCGCGGGGCTCCTCGACGAGGCCGACAACGGCCCTCGCATCGCGCGCCGCCTGATCCGGCGCAGGCGCTCGACGGTGAACGTGATCGCCCGTGTGGACGGGCCAGGCGCGGGCGCGCACGACGCCGGCACGCTCGTCGTCCTCGCCCACCACGACGCGCCGCAGACGGGAATGATCTTCGATCAGACGCTGCAGAAGCAGATATACGAGCGCTGGCCGCAGCTGATCGAACGCGGCAAGACGCCGCCGCCGCTGTGGTGGCCCGTGCTCGCCGGACCGCTGGCGACGCTCGTGGGCGCGATCACGAATCGCCGCCGGCTCACAGGCTTCGGCCTCGGCGTGGGCGCACTCGCGACGGGCGCCATGGCCGACGTGTGGCGCAGCGAGACGGTGCAGGGGGCGAACGACAACCTGTCGGGGGTCGCCTCGCTCGTCTCGCTCGCCGAGACGCTCTCGGACGACGCGCCGGCGGGCCTCTCGACGCTGCTCGTCTCCTGCGGGGCGGAGGAGACGCTGCAGGACGGGATCCGCGCGTTCGTCGCCCGCCACGGCAGCGAGCTCGATCCCGGGCGCACCTGGTTCGTGAACCTCGAGACCGTCGGCTCCCCGATCCTCGCGATGCTCGAGGCGGAGGGTCCGGTGCGGATGGAGTACTACAACGGCCCGTGGCTGCGCGATCTCGTCGAGGTATGCGCCGAGCGCTCCTCGGTGCGGCTGGAGCGCGGGTTCCGCGCTCGCGCGTCGACCGACAGCGTGATCCCGAGCCGCGCCGGATATCCGATAGCGACCCTCGTCTCGATCACCGACTGGCGCTCGCCGGCCAACTACCACCTGGCGACCGACGTCCCCGCGAACCTCGACTACGACTCGGTCGCCGGTGCGGTCCGGATCGTCCTCGAGCTCGCGCGCTCGCTCGCCGAGCGCGTCGCCGGCGCCCACGCGCCACAGGCCGCCTCTGCGTAGCCCGCCCCGTGCCCGAGGGCGACACGATCCACCGCGCGGCTGAGCGGATCGGCGCAGCGCTCGGCGGCAGCGTCCCCGACGAGGTGCTGACCCCGCATCCCCGCCATCGCTTCGACCGCTGGCCGGAGCGGCTCGCCGCCCGCGCGCTGCTCGGCGCCGAGGCCCGCGGAAAGCACCTCCTGCTGCACTTCGAGGGAGAGCTGGCGCTGCACTCGCACCTGCGTATGACGGGGCTGTGGGGGATCGGGCCGACGGGCGAGCGCTGGCGGCGCTCGCCCAGGCGCGCGTGGCTCGTGCTCCGCGGGCGCGGGTTCGACGTCGTCGAGTTCGACGGACCGTTGCTCGAGCTGCTCACAGAGACCCGCGTGCGCTCGCACCCGCAGCTGACGGCGCTCGGAGGTGACGTGCTCGGCGAGCGCTTCGACGAGCGCGCGTTCCTCGCGCGCCTGCGCGAAGACGACCCCACGCGCGGTTTCGGCGACGCGCTCCTCGACCAGCACAACGTCGCGGGGATCGGCAACCTGTGGAAGTCCGAGACATGCTTCGCCGTCGCCATAGACCCTTGGCGCAGGGTCGCGGAGATCGCCGACGAGGAGGCGCTCGCGGCGGTCGGCTACGCGCGCGAGCGCATGCGGGCGGCCGTGCGCGGCGGAGTCGACTCGCGCCCGCGCGCGGTCTACCGCCGCGCCGGCCTTCCCTGCCCGCGGTGCGGAGCCACCATCCGCGAGCGCGGGCAGGGGGACAACAACCGGGTCACCTACTGGTGTCCTGGCTGCCAGCGCTGAGCATCCGCGCGACGGCGCGGCCCGCCGCCCGCAGCCCCTCGCGGCCGCGCGCGAGCTCGATCGCCTGGAGATCGAGGATCCGCGCCTGGAACGCGTCGATGCGGCTCTCGCCGGCGACCGCCAGCGCGGGGACGCCGGCCTGGCGCGCCCTCGTCGCGAGCTCGAACGCGAGGCTGCGGGCGAGCGCCGCCGGCAGCAGCCGCGGCACGCAGATCACAAGCGCCCGCGCCGCGCGCATCCGCTCGTCGAAGCGCTCGTAGGCGAGCAGCTCGCGCAGGCGTACGGGGTCCCCCGCGCCGGCGCCGGGCACCGGAAGCACATCGGGCTGCTCGCAGCCGGCCTCCTGCATCCCGCGGGCGAGGGCAGCGAGCGCGTCGGCGGCGGCGAGGCGCGGGATGCCGCCGCTGCCCGCGAGCAGCGGCGGTCCCGGGAATCCGGGCCGGCTCGCGGGAGCGTGGGCGGTGCGATCGGGCACGATCGGGCATCCTTCCAGCAATGGCTGAGGGCAAGCGCGAGCACACCGTCGTCGAGGTCAGCGGGCGCGAGGTCCGCGTGAGCAGTCCCTCGAAGGTGTTCTTCCCCGACGCGGGGATCACGAAGCTCGACCTCGTCAACTACTACATCGAGTGCGAGGCGGCGGTCGTTCTCCACCTGCGCGAGCGCCCGACCGTGCTCAAGCGCTGGGTCGATGGCGTGAGGGGCGAGCCCTTCTTCCAGAAGCGCGTGCCCGACACCGCGCCCGAGTGGCTCGAGACGACGACGGTCACGTTCCCGAGCGGGCGGCACGCGCGCGAGCTCGTCGCCAACGACGCGGCGCACCTCGTCTGGGGCGTGAACCTGGGCGTGATCGACTGGAACCCCTGGCCGGTGCGGCGCTCGGATCTGGATCACCCCGATGAGCTGCGCGTCGACCTCGACCCGGGGCCGGACGTGCCCTTCTCCGAGGTCCGGGAGGTCGCGCTGACGGCACGCGAGGCGCTCGAGGAGCACGGCCTGCACGGCTATCCGAAGACGTCGGGCTCGCGCGGCATCCACATCAACGTCCGTATCGAGCCGAGCGAGCCGTTCGAAGAAGTGCGGCGCGCCGCGCTCGCGCTTGCGCGCGAGGTCGAGCGGCGCATGCCGGGGCGCGCGACCAGCCGCTGGTGGAAGGAGGAACGCGAAGGCGTCTTCATCGACTACAACCAGAACGCGCGCGACCGCACCGTCGCCTCCGCCTACTCGGTCCGCGCCGTGCCCGACGCGCGCGTCTCCTGCGCGCTCGAGTGGGACGAGGTGCCCGACGTCGACCCCGCGGAGCTCACACTGCGGACCGTCCCCGCGCGCCTGCGCGAGCGCGGCGACCCGTCGGCGAGGATCGACGAGGACGCGGGGTCGCTCGGCGGGCTGCTCGAGCTGGCCGCGCGCGACGAGCGCGACGGGCTCGGCGACGCGCCGTGGCCACCGCACTTCCGCAAGCGCACGGGCGAGGCGCCGCGCGTGGCCCCCTCGCGCGCCAAGGGCAAGCGAGCGGCGAGCGGCGGGCGCTCACGGGGAGCGAAGGGAGCGTGACCCTCCCGCTGGAGCCGCCGCTGAAGCCCCAGCTCGCGCTCTCGCGCCGCGAGCTCCCCGTCGGGGAGGACTACTGCTACGAGGTCAAGCTCGACGGCTTCCGCTGCGTGGCGTTCGTCGACGGCGAGGACGTCTTCCTGCAGTCGCGCAACGGCCGCCCGCTCGGGCGCTACTTCCCGGAGCTGAAGCTCCCCGCAGGCGGCTACGTGCTCGACGGCGAGATCGTCGTGCGCGACGGCGCGGGGCGCGAGGACTTCGATGCGCTCGGGCAGCGAGTCCACCCCGCGGCCTCGCGCGTGGCGATGCTCGCCGAGCAGACGCCGGCGGTCTATGTCGCCTTCGACCTGCTCGCGTGGGAGGGCAAGCAGCTGCTCGACGAGCCGTTCTCGCGCCGCCGCGAGGAGCTCGAGCGGCTGCTCGCCGGCGCGGAGTTCGCGCGGGCTCCCGTTGAGCTGATGCAGACCGCGGCGCGTGCGCAGGACGCCGCGGAGTGGCTCGCCCACGCCGAGGGAGCGATCGCCAAGGAGCGCTCCGCTCCCTACCGGCCCGGGGAGCGCAAGGGCATGGTCAAGGTCAAGCGCGTGCGCACGATCGACGCGGTCGTCGTGGGATGGCGGCCGGGCAAGGAGGAGGGGACCGTCGGCGCCCTGATCCTCGGGCTCTACGACGGCGACGAGCTGCGCGTGGTCGGTCACTGCTCGGGGCTCTCGGCTTCGGAGAAGCGGCGGCTCGTCGGCTTCCTGGGCGAGTTCGAGAGCGGCGAGCGCGGCTCGGCCGACCCGAGCCGCTGGAGCTCGGGCAAGGAGCTCCAGTGGATCGGCCTGCGCCCAGAGCTCGTCGTCGAGATCGACTTCGACCACGTCTCCTCTGCGCGCATCCGGCACGGCGCAAAGCTCAGGCGCTGGCGCGATGACAAGCCCGCGCGCGAGTGCCGCTTCGAGCAGCTCTCCAGCTGAGCGGGCGCGGTTTGCGCCCCGCCGGGGTGCACTAGCATCAGCGCCGTGAGCGCGGAGGCCCCGAACACGGCCACGGTGGCCGAGGAGGAGTACCTCCAGAGCCTTTACTGGCTGCACGAGGCCGGGCTGCCGATGACCGGCGCGAACCTCGCCCGCGCGATGCAGCTGTCGGCTCCGACGGTGCACGAGATGATCGGACGGCTGGAGCGCGACGGCTACATCACGCGTGCCAGCGACCGCTTGATCTCCTTCACGGGCAGCGGCGTCGAGCACGCCGAAGGGATCGTCCGCCGTCACCGCCTGATCGAGCGTTTCCTGACGGATGTCCTCAGCGTGCCGTGGGACGAGGTGCACGAGGAGGCCGAGCGGCTCGAGCACGCGATGTCGCCGGTGCTGGAAGAGCGCATGCTGGCCGCGATCGGCGACGCGAAGACGTGCCCGCACGGGCACCCGATCGTCGTCGGTCAGCGACTGGCGGGCGTGCCGCTCGCGGATGTCGAGCCGGGGGCGAAGGTGCGCGTGCTGCGCTTCGAGAACGAGGCCGAGGACGTGCTGCACTACCTGAAGGCGTCAGGGATCGAGCCCGGGATGGAGGGCGTGCTCGCGACGCGCGAGCCGAGCCACGTCGTGATGGAGACCCCCGACGGCCGGCGGGTGGCGCTCACCTCGAGCGTCGCCGAGACCGTGTCGGTCACGGCCGATCCCTCGCCGCCGGAGCGCACGGCGCTGCCAGAGCAGCTCGTGCTCGGCTCGCGCTACGGACGCTGACCCCCGGGGGCTAGAGCGACCGGTAGGCCTCGGCGAGGCGCGCGACGCCCTCGTCGACCTGCTCGACGGTGACCCCGGAGTAGGCGAGTCGGAACTCGTTCTCGCCACCGTCGGTCATGAAGTCTGTGCCCTTCACGAACGCGACGCCCCTTGCGGCGGCCGCGTCGAACAGGGCGTCGACGCTCGTGCCAGGCGGGAGCGTGACCCACATGAAGTACCCGCCCTGCGGCTCGACGAACTCGGCGACGGGGAGGTCGCGGCGAAGCGCCGAGGCGAGCGCCGCAGCGCGTTCTGCGAGCGCGGCTCGGACCGTCTCGATCGAGCGCTCGAGCGCGCCCGAGGCGCAGAACTCGTACACGATCGCCTCCGAGACCATGCCGGGTGAGATGTAGGTGTTCGTGGCTCGGCGCGCGATGCCCGCGATCAGGTCACGGGGGCCGACGAGGTAGCCGACGCGCACACCTGGGCACACCGTCTTCGTGAACGAGGATGCGTACACGACCCGCGCCGGGTCGAGCGAGAGCATCGTCGGCTGCGGCTCGCCGCTGAAGCGCAGGTCGGCGTAGGGGTCGTCCTCGAGGATCAGGAAGTCGTGCGCGGCCGCGAGCGAGAGCAGCTCGCGGCGCTTTGCCAGCGAGAGCGTGTAGCCGGCCGGGTTCTGGAAGTTGGGAATCACGTGCGCGAGCTTCGGCCGCGCCCCGCCCGCGAGCAGGCCGCCCAGTGCGCTCGTGTCGATCCCGTCGTGCTCGAGCGCGATCGCGTGCACGATCGCGCCGCGCTCTTTGAGCCCGAGCAGCGTGCGGTCATACGTCGGACGCTCGACCACGACCTCCGAGCCGCTGCCGACGAGCTGGTCGAACAGGAACGCATCCGCCTGCAGCGAGCCGTTGGTGACCAGCACGCACTCGGGCTCGACGCCGTGGCGGTCGGCGATCCACGCGCGCAGGCGCGGGTAGCCGACGGACGTGCCGTACGCCGTGGTGCCCTCGGGGTCGGAATCGAACGCGCGCACGGCCGCGTCGCGCAGCCCGGTCACGTCGATGATGTCGAGCGAGGGAACGCCGCGGGCGAAGGAGATCGTGGAAGAGGGGGTGCTTGGCATAGCGGGGTAGCTTAGGCGCCCGAGCAGGGCGTCGTAGTCGTCGGCGAGATCGCGGGTGACGGCCTCGAGCCGCTCGCGGAAGCGCAGCAGCTCGGCGGGCCCGGGCGGGGCCCTGCGTGGAGGCGCGGCGACGGTCTGCGCCGGTGCGGGCGTGGACGGTGCAGGCGGAGCGAAGCTCGCGATCTCATCGCGCCCCTCGGCGGACTCATCGATGATCCGGCCCCACGACGGCGCGTCGGCGGCGACGGGGGGCGCCTGCGCGGGGACCGCGGGTGCGGCGGCGTGTCCGGGCTCGGCTGCGGCGCCGGTCGCGGCCGTCAGGCCCGAGAGCGTGCGTTCGAGCGCGTCGAGCTTGCGCTCGAGCTCTGCGAGGCTCGCTGCCACCTGCGGGTCCACGCGCCAAGCGTAGCGGCCGCATCAGGGGCCGTTCCGGCGCGTTCGGCCGCGTCAGGCCGCGGGAGCGGAGGCGCGGGCGGGCGCGTCACCGAGAAGCTCGACCGCGATCGCCGCCGCCTCGGTCGGCGTCCGTCCCACGCGCACCCCGTGCGCTTCGAGCGCCTCGGCCTTCGCGGCGGCTGTGCCGGCCGACCCGGATACGATCGCGCCGGCGTGACCCATCTGCTTGCCCGCCGGAGCGGTGAAGCCCGCGATGTAGGCGACGACCGGCTTGCTCATGTTCGCGGCGATGTACTCGGCGGCCTCCTCCTCCGCGGAGCCGCCGATCTCGCCCGAGAGCACGACGAGCTCCGTCTGTGCGTCGGCCTCGAACAGCGCGAGCACGTCGACGAACGAGGAGCCCGGCACCGGGTCGCCGCCGATGCCGACGATCGTGCTGCAGCCAAAGCCGGCTTGGGCGATCTCGTTCCCGATCTGGTAGGTGAGCGTGCCCGAGCGCGAGACGACGCCGACGTTGCCCTGATCGAAGAACGACGCCGGGATGATCCCGACGTTGGCCTTGCCGGGCGAGAGGATGCCCGGGCAGTTCGGGCCGACCAGGCGCGTGGCCGGATGGTCGCGCTGCAGCGTGTTGTAAACGCGCAGCTCGTCGTGGGCGGGGATACCCTCGGTGATCGCGACCACGAGCTCCACGCCGGCCGCTGCGGCCTCGAGGATCGCGTCGGCGGCGAAGCGCGGCGGGACGAAGATCATCGCCGTGTTGGGCTGGACCTCGGCCACCGCGTCCACCCAGCTGTCGAACACGGGGATGCCCTCGACGTCCTGCCCGCCCTTGCCGGGCGTGACACCGCCGACGACGCTGGTGCCATACGCGCGGTTGTTGAGCGTGTGGAAGCTGCCCTCGCGGCCGGTGATGCCGGCCACGGCGAGCCGCGTTCGCTCGTCGACCAGGACCGACATCAGCCCGCCACCGCGGCGCCGGCCGCGAGCGCGACGACCTTCTCGGCGGCCTCGTTCATCGTCGCGGCGGGGTGTACGTTGGGGAGCGCGGCCTCGGTGAGCAGGCGGCGGCCCTCGGCGTCGTTGGTCCCGTCGAGGCGGACGACGAACGGGATCGCTTTCTCCTCTGGGCCGAGCTCGGCGAACGCCGCGATCAGCCCGGTCGCAACCTCGTCACAGCGCGTGATGCCGCCGAAGATGTTGAACAGGACGGCGCGCACGGCATCGTTGGCGAGGATCAGGCGCACCGCCTGCTTGATCTTCTCTGCGTCCGAGCCGCCGCCCGCGTCGAGGAAGTTGGCGGGCGAGCCGCCCGCCCGCGCGACGACGTCGAGCGTCGACATCACGAGCCCCGCGCCGTTGCCGAGGATGCCGATGTCGCCGTCGAGCTTGACGTACTGGACACCCTCTTCCTTGGCGCGCCGCTCGATCGGGTCTTCGTTCTCGGCATCGGAGAGCGACTGGTTCTCGGGGTGGCGGTAGAGCGCGTTCCCGTCGAGGGAGACCTTCGAGTCCAGCGCGCGCACCTCGCGCTCGGGCGTGACGATCAGCGGGTTGATCTCCGCGAGGGTCGCGTCCTCCTGCAGCCACACCTCATACAGCGCCACGAGCGCGTCGGCGACCCCTTCGACGACATCGGCGTCGGCGCCGCCGTCGCGCGCGATCTCGATCGCCTGCTCGCGCCCGAGCCCCTGCAGCGGGTCGACGTGGCTGCGGATCAGCTTCTCGGGCGTGGCCTCTGCGACCGCTTCGATGTCCACTCCGCCCTCGGTGCTGAACATCACGAGCGGCTTCTTCGCGGAGCGGTCGAGCAGGACGGAGGCGTAGTACTCCGCGGCGATGTCCGAGGCGTGCTCGATCCACACCGTGCGGACGAGGTGCCCGCGGATGTCCATGCCGAGGATGTTGCCGGCGTGCTCGCGCACCTCGGCCTCGTCGGCGGCGAGCTTGACGCCGCCGGCCTTGCCGCGGCCCCCGATCAGGACCTGCGCCTTGACCACGACCGGATAGCCGATCGCGGAGGCCGCGGCGACCGCCGCGTCCACGTCGGTGACGGCCTCGCCCGGGGAGACCTTCAATCCATGGCGGGCGAAGAGCTGCTTGCCCTGGTACTCCAGCAGGTCCATTTGCGGCGCGGGACTCTAACGCAACGGCGCCAGGGAGGCGGAGCGCGCCGCGCCGGCGTGGCGCGCTGCGCCCGCTGCCCGCCGCAGGGCATAATGCCCGTCGCATGGCGCTCCCCAAAAACGTCACATTTGTCACTTTCGACGTCTACGGCACCCTCATCGACTGGGAGACCGGCGTGTACGACGCGTTCGCGGCCGAGGCCGCGCGCGACGGCGTCGAGATCGACCGGTCGGTGCTGATCCCCCTGTTCCACGAGATATCGCGCGAGATCGAGAGCGGGTCCTACGAGCTCTACGCCGAGGTCCTGCGGCGCACCGCGATCGAGATCGCCAAACGGCTCGAGTGGTCGCTCGAGCCCTCGCGCTCGGGCTTCCTGCCCGACTCGGTGCAGCGCTGGCAGCCGTTCCGGGAGACCAATGCGCAGCTCGCGAAGTTCGCCAAGAAGTAC
>DATARO010000049.1:0-35188 GCA_036264095.1 Solirubrobacteraceae bacterium
GGCGCGCCGGCGTATTCGGGTGTGTTTACGGCGTGGTGTGATCTGCGGGAGATCACGCCGTATGCGTTTGGGTACATGATGGCCGCGAAGGTGGGGACGGGGATCGTGGCGGAGCTCGGCGCGATGCGGATCAGTGATGAGATCGATGCGCTCGAGGTGATGGGGATCAACTCGATGACGTTCCTGTGCGCCACGCGGCTGCTGGCTTCCTGGCTGGTGCTGCCGTTCATGTACATGGCGGGGATCGGTGCGGCGTTCCTTGCTTCCTATATCGCGGTGGTGCTGCAGATCGGTTATGTCTCGAGTGGGGGGTATTTCTTGATCTTCTGGCAGTTCCAGAACCCCCCTGATTTCTTATACAGCCTGATCAAGGCGATGTTCATGGCGACCGCGATCGTGCTCGTGGCCTGCTACTACGGCTATAACGCCTCCGGTGGACCCGTTGGCGTGGGTAAGGCGACCGCCAAGTCGATGGTCTTGAACCTGATCCTCGTACACCTGATCGGCATGCTCGGCACCCAGTTCTTCTGGGGCGCCAACCCACGCGCACCCATCGGCGGCTAGAAGAATGGCCGGCAGGTCGGCAGAGCGTCCGGCGCGGTGCCGCGGCTAGCTGCGGACGCCAAACCGGAGGATCGTGGTGCTGCCCGACCGCACGGCGCTGATCGGCTCGAGGTCGATCCGGGGAAGGCTCGGCGGCGAGAGCCGGATGCCATCGCCGAGCAGCAGCGGGAGCACGTAGACCAGGACCTCATCGACGAGGCCCCGCTGCAGGCACTGGGCGGCCACGTCGGCGCCCAGGATCTCCACGTTGCCCTCCCCCGCGGCGCCGCGCGCCGTCGCGACCGCGTCCCGGACGTCACCGGCGAGGTAGGTGATGCCGGGATTCGGTGGCTCCGGTGGCCGGTGGGTGAGCACGAACACGGGACCGGTGAAGGGGTAGTCGACGCTCCCGGGTTTCTCGGCCTGCATCCGTTCGCCGACGTCGGAGGTCCGCCGGCCGACGAGCATCGCACCGGTGGCTGCCGCGGTCTCGTGGAAGTCGTGCGGGTCGACGAAGTCGGTCAGCTGGCGCCCGTCGCCCCAGTCCATCACATGGCCGGCAGCGGCGATGAAGCCGTCGAGCGACATGCACCGGTTCACGACGACCTTGCCCGCTCTGCTGCTCGTGCCGCTCACTCTGCTCCTCGAAGGCCTCGGATGTCTCGTGCTCCCGACGGTCGTGGCGAGCGCCGTGGCGGGACGATAGCGCCGTGCTAGATGTAGACGTGATGAGCCGCAGCCAGCCCTTCATGCCGCCGGCCGAACGCGCCCTCCGCGCGCGCTCGTTCGGCTCCGTCGCGGCCGAGTACGCGCGCGGCCGGCCCGGGTACCCGGCCGAGCTGGTCGAGTGGGCCCTCGGCCCCGAGCCGCTCGACGTCCTCGACGTCGGCGCCGGGACCGGCAAGCTCACCGAAGCGGTCGCGGCGCGCCATCGCGTCGTGGCGATCGAGCCGCTCGCGCAGATGCGGGCGCTGCTCGAAGAACGGCTGCCCGACGTGCGCGTGGTCGAGGGAAGCGCAGAGGAGCTGCCGGTGGCCGGCGAGAGCGTCGATGCCGTCGTGGTCGGCGCCGCCTTCCACTGGTTCGACCACGAGCAGGCGCTCGCCGAGATCGCCCGCGTCCTGCGAGGTCCGAGTGTCCTCGTGCTCGTGGGGAACTCCTTCGACACTTCGGTGGAGTGGCAAGCGGAGCTGAGGGAGATCCTCGGATCCGCGACGCTCGGGCGGCCCGGGCACTGGCCGGAGCCCGAGCGCCTCGCTCGCACCTTCGCCGAAGTCGACGATCGCGACTTCCCGCACGTCCAGCAGATCACGCTGGCGCAGCTGCGCGACTACGCCAGCTCGCGCAGCAGCTTCGCGGTGCTGCCGGAGCAGGTGCGGGCCGAGCGCTTGGCGGAGATCGACGCCCTGTGGCGCCGTACGCCGGCGCTGAGCGAGGCGGGCGCGGCCGAGATCCGTTGGGTCGCGCGCGCCCGCCGCTGCCGCCGCCTGCGCTGATCCGGCAGGCATTCGACCGCGGCGAGGCCCGGGCGCACGCGTCCCGGAAGGCCGCGAGCTGAGCGGGCGCCGCCACCCGGCCCCGTGAACCGCGCCCTGCGCCGCTCGCCGGCGCCGGCGGCGGCGGCTGCGTCGCCTCAGCTGCGGTGCAGGACGCCGGTGCGGGCCAGCGGGGCGAGCATCGGCGCGGTGATCGCCACCCCCTCGAGCGCCGTGTCGATCGCCTCGAGCACGTCGTCGCTCAGCTCGATGCCCGAGGCGGCGGCGTTCGCGACGACCTGCTCGGGCCGCGATGCGCCCACGATCGCGGAGGCGACCTCCTCACGGCGAAGCACCCATGCGAGCGCCATCTCGGCGAGGGTGAGCCCCGCCTGCTCGGCGACCGGTCGCAGGCCGGCGACAGCGCGCAGGATCGGCTCGGCCATGAAGCCCGCGATGAAGCCCCCCATCGACTCGTGCGCCGCGCGCGAGTCCGACGGCGGGGGCGCCCCCGGCTCGTACTTGCCGGTCAACACGCCCTGGGCGAGCGGCGACCAGACGATCTGCGAGATCCCGTTCGCCTCGCACAGTGGGAACAGCTCCTGCTCGGGCGCCCGCCAGAGCATCGAGTACTGCGGCTGGGAGGAGACGAACAGGTCGGGCCCGGCGATGTCGATCGCGGCCTGCAGCTGCTCTGCCGTCCACTCGCTGAAGCCGAGGTAGCGCGCCTTGCCTTCGTCGACGACACGCTGGAGCGCCTCGATCGTCTCCTCGATCGCGACGTCGGGATCGAAGCGGTGCGCCTGGTAGAGGTCGACGTAGTCCGTCTGCAGGCGGGCCAGCGAAGCGTCGATCTGCTTGGCGATCTGTGCCGCGGAGAGCCCGCGGTCTGTGGGGTCGTCCGACATCTGCCCCCACACCTTCGTGGCGAGGATGTAGGAGTCGCGTGGGCGCTGGGAGAGGATCTCGCCCCAGGCCGTCTCGGCCGCGCCGCGGCCGTAGACGTTGGCGGTGTCGAAGAAGTTGATGCCGGCCGCGAACGCGGCCTCCGTGCACGCGCGGGTCTGCTCGCCCTCGACGCCGCCCGCGTATGTCAGCCACGATCCGAGCGAGATCTCCGAAACCTCCAGGTCAGAGCTTCCGAGTTTGCGGTAGCGCATCTGCCTCCCTCCTCATCTCCGGTTGCGGTGCCGCTCCCACGCTACCCGCGATCCGCGCCGAGCCCCACCGCGACGACGCGCTCGCTGAGGTGGGGCCGTGAGCCTGAGATCGCCCGCGAGCCCCGCCGGGGGATCCCGCCGGCGACAGGCGCGAGAACTGGCAGCCGTCGCCCCGCGCACGCCTCGGGCCTCCTCGGCATGGCGCCGGCTCGAGGAGGCGGAGGACGCGGTCGACGCGCTCGCCTCCGCGCTCGGCACGTACCCGGGGTGCGGTGGGTGCGCCGGCGCGGGGGTGAGCCGCGCCCGCTACGGCTCGCGCGAGACCCCGGCGCGCTCCGCTTCGCCGCGGTCGCTCGCGGCGTCTTCGCTGCCGCCGGTGCGCTCGGCCGCGTCGCGCTCACGCTGGATCCTGTCGGCAGCAGCCTGGACGTCGCGCTCGGTGCGTGGGCCGTCCCAATCCAGGTACCAGTGCCGCGTGACGCTCGTCAGCCACGCGTCGGAAGCGGGCATCAGCCCGAAGCGCGTGATCGTGCGCTGCTGCCCGATCTGGTCGCTGTAGAGCAGCTCGAGTGTGATCGGCTCGCGTGCGTCGATCGCGTCCGCGACCGCTCGGCGCAGGGGATCTTCGGGATCGCGCAGCGCGCCCTGCCACATGCCGACGTCGCCCGAGGGTACGTACAGGTCGCGCGTCTGCATGCGGAACTGGTCCTCGACCTGGTGCGTCGGTTGCGTCGCCGAGGATCCGAGACCGGCTCGCGCCGTCCAGCCCTGGCAAACGCCGATGCCGCTGCCGACGTTGCGCAGGCTCACACCCAGATAGACGATCCCGTCGAGGTGCTCTACGGCGGCGTGGCCGCCCGCCGCGCTCACCCAGTGACCGTCGACGAACATGATCTTCTGCAGCGGGTCTTCGAACCGCGAGGGCACGAGCACCGGGCGCCGCTGCTCCTGCAGGGCCGCCTCGGCGATGCGAGCCGCGCGGTTCGAGGAGCGGACGGCGGCGAATGTCGCGACGGCGAGCACGAGGGTCCCCGCGCCCGTCACCACCGAGGAGATCGCGGTCCAGTCGGTGGCGAGGACGGAGAGCCCCGCCACCGCCGCGCCGACCTCGCCGATGCCGCCCATCTGCTCAGCCTAGCCGCGGGGGTGCGGCCGTGATGTACGGTACGCGCGGTGAGCGGGCGGGTACTGGTACTCGGGGGTGGGTTCGGCGGTCTGGAGCTCTGCAGCGTCCTCTCCGAGCGGGCGGGCGACGCGCTCGAAGTCACCCTGATCGAGCGCGGCGAGGCGTTCGCGTTCGGCTTCTCAAAGCTCGACGTGATGTTCGGACGAACGAGTGTCGAGGATGTCCTCATGCCCTACCGCGACTTCGTCAAGCCGGGCGTGCGCGTGCTGCGCGAGACGATCACCGCGATCGATCCCGCCGCGCGGCGCGTGACGACGGATGCCGGCGCGCACGAGGCCGACGCGCTCGTGGTCGCGCTCGGCGCCGACTACGACTTCGACGCGACCCCGGGCCTCGCGCAGTCCGGCGACGAGTTCTACTCGATGGCGGGCGCAGCGAAGCTCGCAGGCGTGCTCCCGGCGTTCGAGCGCGGACGGGTCGTGATCGGTGTGTGCGGGGCGCCGTTCAAGTGCCCGCCGGCGCCGAGCGAGTGCGCGCTGCTGCTCCACGACGAGCTCGTCGCGCGCCGGGTGCGCGGGCAGTGCGAGATCTCGTTCGTGACACCGCTCGGCACGCCGGTCCCGCCCTCGCCCGAGACATCGGTGGCGCTGGAAGGAGAGTTCGCCGAGCGCGGCATCGAGTTCCTCGCCGGGCATCGCGTGGCGGCGCTCGACGGCGACCGCGCCCGCGTCGTGCTCGACGACGAATCGGAGCTCCCCTATGACCTCTTCCTCGGTGTCCCGAGGCACCGCGCGCCCAACGTCGTGATCGCGAGCGGCATGACCGAGGAGGGCTACATCCCGGTCGAACCCGCCACGCTGAGGACGCGCTGGCCGGGGGTCTACGCCGTCGGCGACGTCGCCACGGCGGGGGTGCCGAAGGCGGGCGTGTTCGCCGAGGGCGCCGCGCGCGTCGTCGCCCAGGCGCTGCTCGCGGAGCTCCGCGACGGCGAGGAGCCCGAACGGCACCTCGGGCGCGGCACCTGCTACATCGAGTTCGGCCACGGCCGCATCGGCAGCGTCGACATCGACTTCCTCTCGGGCCCGACCAGGAGCGGGACGTTCAACCCGCCCTCGGCGGAGCTCGTCGCCCAGAAGGAGCGCTTCGGCTCCACTCGGCGCGAGCGCTGGTTCGGCCCCCCGGCCTGAGTCGATCGAGCCGACCAGCGCGGCCGGCGCGATCGCCGGCAGCTTCCCGGCGACGCTTGGAGTCAGCCTTGCGCCGGCATCGTCGCGGCCGCCTCGGTCAGTCGGCCGGCCGCGCCGCGCCGGCCGCCTCGGGACCGGGCGCGATCAGTTCGCGCCGCGAGGAGACGCCGAGCTTGCGGTAGATGCTGCGCGCGTGCGTGCGCACCGTCTCGACGCTGATGTGCAGGTCGGAGGCGATCTGCGCGTTGGCGCGGCGCCGCTGGAGCTCGGCCAGGACCTCCGCCTCGCGCTCGGTGAGCGTCGTCGTGTCCGGGCCCGCGCGATCGAAGTCGCGCGGCGTCAGCTGCATGCCGCGCGCAGCCATGTAGATCGCGCTCAGCACGTCCCGAGCCTGCGTGCTGCGGCTGAGGCAGGCCGAGGCGCCGAATGCGAGCAGCTGCGTGCACTCCGCATTCGAGAGGCCGTCTGCGATCAGGACGAACCGGGTGTCGGCGTGCCGCTTGGCGAGCGCGCGCATCTCGACCGCGCTGCCGAGGGAGGCACGATCGAGGATCGCAACGCGCGGGCGGCGGCGCCGCAGAACGCGCCGGATGTCCTCGCGTCCGGATGTCACGAGCTCGAGGCCGCCCTGCTCCTCCTGCTCCTCCACGATCGCGCGCAGCCCGCGCTCGAGGAGGTCGTCGAACGGGCCGATCGCCACGGTCACCTGCGGCTGTTCCATGTGGGAGTGATGGTACCCGCTTTCGGGTCGTCACGGGTGATGTGAATCTCACCCCTAACCGTACTACGTCCTCACCCCTAAATCACCCCAAAGTGGGCGCTTACCGCTTCTGTCCGGGCGCCGAACCTGCCACGATGCATCGCATCGGCTCGCCGGATCTTGGGGCGGCGCGGGCCAGCAGCTGGAGGCGCTGAGACAAGGAACCATGGATTGGCCGAAGTGATGTCGACGTTCGCAACCCTAGTCCGCAAGGTGGGCCGACTGGCCCCTGCGCGCGCGAGCAGGGGCGCGTCGGCGCGCGCCCGCGCGCAGTTGCTCACGGCGCTCGCCGTGTGCGCGTTCGGCGCAAGCGCCGCGCCCGCGTTGTCTGCGACCGAAGTGACCCCCGCGACGGCCGAAGCGCTCGCACAGCACCGGGCCGAACTGGTGGCTGCGCACCAGGCGTTGCTCGCCCAGCGACGCGTCGAAGCACAGCAGCGCCGGGCGCGCCTGATCGCCGAACGCCAAGCCCGCGCCGTCAAGAAACGCGAAGAAGGCGAAGCGCGCAGCGGCACCCGGCGGACCGAACACGGCTACGTGGAAATCTCTTGCGGCTTCGTCACGTGGCACTTCGAAAACTTCGGGCCGGGCACGCACACGGTGACCGAGATCGTCGCGGTCGACGGCGAACGCCGGCCGGCGTCCACGTTCACCTTCGAAGGCTCCGGTGCCGTGGACACGACGGCGATCAGCGAGACGGCCTCGTCGCACCGCATCGACGCGCGCGCGAAATGGGTGCTCGGGGGTGTGCGCGGCGGCTGGGACATCGCCAGCCACCGCGTGTGCGGCACGGGCGGCACCGGCTTCGCCTACACGATCGAGAAGCGCCAGAACATCGTCAAAAGCGGCGGCGGCTTCGTCACCACCCCGCTCACGGGCGAAATCGGGCAGACCGTCGAATACCAGATCACCGTCACGAACACGGGCAGCGAAGAGATCCTTCTCACCGGCTTCAGCGATCCGCGCTGCGATCCCGGGACGCTCAAAGGCGGACTCGAAGGCCCGCTCGCGCCCGGCGCCTTCTCGCGCTTCACGTGCACGCACAAGATCACCGAAGCCGACCAGAGCGCCGGCTCGGTCCTGAACGTCGCGAGCGTCACGGGCACGCCGCAGAACGGCGGCCCTCCGGAAATGAAGCGCACGAACACCGTCGAAGTCACCGTCCCGCCCGCCGGAGGCTCGCTTGAACTGCCCGGCGGCGGCGGCTCCGGTGGGAGCGGCGGTGGCGGCGGCGGCGGCGGAGGGGGCGAAGTGCTCGGGACGACGACGACCACCACCACCGGCACCGGCACGGGCAGCGCCACCGGAAGCGGCGCCGGCAGCGGCGCCGGCTCTGGCGGCGTCCTCGGGACGAGCGGCTCGCAGTCGCCCGCCGGGGGGTCAGCGGCCGAAGCGGCGAGCGTCCCGGCTTTCACGGAACGCCCGCGCGGCTGCGTCCGCTCGAACTTCACGGTGAGCATCCGCTCGAAGGGCGTGCGTCGCGTCACCTTCTACATCGACAACCATCGCCTGCGCACGCTGACGCGCCGCAGCGCGCGCCACGGGAAGCTCGCGATCCACGTCAGGGTCGCGACGCTCGGGGTCGGCGTCCACCGCCTCAAGGCCCGCATCACGATGACGCCGCTGACGGCCTCGGCCAAAGCCGAGATCGCTACCCGCACGCTGACGTTCGCTCGCTGCGCCGCGGCGACCGCGAGCCCTCGCTTCACCGGCTGAGCCGGCGCGCGTTACACTCGCGCGCGTGCCGCGACTGGAGCCACTGCCCGAGGCGGACTGGCCCGAGGAGGTGCGGCGCGTCCTGCAGTCGCGGCCGCCCGCGGTCGGACAGCGGCTCGGCGACAACAACATCTTCGCGACGTTCGCGCGACACCCCGCGCTGTTCTCGGCGTGGCTTCCGTTCGGCGGCTTCCTGCTCGGTGGCGGCGTCCTGCCGGCGCGCGAGCGCGAGCTGCTGATCCTGCGCACAGGCTTCAACTGCGGCTCGTCCTACGAGTGGGGCCAGCACGTGCGCATCGCGGCGGACGTCGGGATCCCGCGCGAGGAGGTGCTGCGAGTCGCCGAGGGTCCCGGCGCGCCCGGCTGGTCCGCGGCCGACGCGCTCCTGCTAAAGGCCGCCGACGAGCTCCACGCCGGCGCGAAGATCTCCGATGCCACCTGGGCCGAGCTCGCCAAGAGCTACGACGAGCGGGGTCTGATCGAGATCGCGATGCTCGTCGGCCACTACCACCTCGTCGCGTTCACGCTGAACTCGCTCGAGGTCGAGCTCGACGCCGGTCTCGAGGGCCTTCCTACGAGTTGAGCGCAGCTCGCGGCGAGGGCGCTGCGGAGATCAGGCGTCTCGTGCCGGGAGCCAAGCCGGCGCCGACGTCACCCTGAGAGGCAGATCGGTGGTGGCGCGGGCGACAGCGCGCCGCGTGACCCGCCGAGGCGGGCGGCCGCTCAAGCCGCGAACACGGGACGGCCGCGGCCGTGGCCCTTTGATTCGTACATCGCGGCGTCGGCGCGGCGCACGAGCTCTTCGGCGCTCATGTCCTCTCCGGCGCTGCACGCGACCCCGACGCTGCCGCGCAGCTCGACCGCTCCGCCGGCGAGCTCGAACGGCGTCGCGAGCAGGCCGCAGATGCGCTCCGCGACGAGCATCGCGACGTCGTCGCTCGGCACGTCCTGCAGCATCACGAGGAACTCGTCTCCTCCGAGCCGCCCGACGAGGTCGCTGTCCCGGCTGGCGTGCCGCAGGCGCTGCGCGACCATCACGAGCAGCTCATCGCCGGCGGCGTGACCGAGGCGGTCGTTGACGGGCTTGAACTCGTCGAGGTCGACGTACACGACCCCGAGTCCGGCGGCGTCCTCGCGCGCGAGCTCGTCCTCGAGCGCGCTCAGGATGGACGAGCGGTTGTGGCAGCCGGTCAGCATGTCGTAGGTCGCGCGGCGCTCGAGCTCGCTGCGGGCGCGGGCGCTGTCGGTGACGTCGAGGACGCACGTGATCGCGCCGCTGACCTCGCCGCTCTGGCGCAACAGCGCCCGTAGGCTGAACAGCGCGCGGCGAAGCTCGCCGTGGGGCAGCGCGACATCGAGCTCGACGTCGCGGTCCACGCCGTCGGCGAGGACCTCCGCCAGCGCCGCGTCGAAGTCCGCGCGCGCCTCCTCGGTGAGCGTGGCGAGCGCCTCCTCCAGTGATGCGCACGGCTGCTCGCCGGCGTCGGTGCCGAGCGAGCCGGGGTCCGATACGCCGGCACGCGCCGTGATGTGCGCGGACTCCGGGGCGCCCGGGGTCGCGTCCACGTTCTTGCCGTGGAGGATCTCGAGCAGGCGCGAGTTGTTGTAGAGCACGTTGCGGGCGACGTCGAGCTGCAGCAGTCCGACGGGCATCGCGTTCGTCAGCCGGCGCAGCAGCTCCTCGCGGTCCTGGAGCGCTTCCTGGGCGTGCATCTCGGCTGAGATGTCGATGATCTCGACGAGCACGTGGTTGCGGCCGGGCTCGTTCAGGAAGTTGTGGAGCGTCGTGTCGACCCACATCCAGCTGCCGTCCTTGCGCTTGCGTCGCAGTCGTGTCTGCTGGTTGCGGCTGGTCGAGAGCACGGTCAGCCAACCCTCGACCGCGCGACCCTGGTCGTCGGGGTGGATCTGATCGAGCACCGACTGCCCGTACATCTCGGCGAGATCGAACCCGAACATCTCGGTGAAGGCGTCGTCGCAGTCGAGCACGCGCGCGCCCTCGTCCTCGGTCAGCGTGCAGAAGCGCGGGGCGGCGTGAACCTCCTCCGTTTCCTGGGGCTCGTCGCCTTGGTCGTCGCTCGGCAGCAGGACCGCGAGCACGATCCCATGGATCTCGAGGAGATCGATGAAGTGCAGCGTCATCCACATCTTCGGACGGCGCAGCATCCGCACTTTCCCGCTGGTGGCGCCCTCGTGGCGCATGTCGACCCACATGCGGGCAACCGTGTTGCGGTCGGCAGCGACGACGTTGTCGAACACCGCGCGGCCCTCGATCAGGCCCTGGCCCCACAGACCGACGGTCTGCGGGACGGGCACGATCAAGCCATTGCTCGCCAGGCCGGCGACGAGCGCGTCGGGGTGCTCGCGCAGCAGCGCGTCGGCGCCGCGGGCGAGTGTCGAGGGGTCAAAACCGGTCGGGCTGGCCATGGGTGGCTCTTCTCCTGAACACGCCTCAACGGGGGCGGGCGCCGGACCCTCGGCTGCGGCGGGGGCGGGCGCGTGGATGGCATACGAGCGGCGCATTGCAAGTTCTGCTCGAATGCATCGGCTGCTGAGCGCCCGATGTTGAGGCCGAGCGGGAGATCTGGACCAACCCGGCGCGCGACGGTCGGCGCCGGTGCGCGACGGGGCCGGCGACCCGCGCGGGGTCGGCCAGTTGAGGCGCCGCCGCGAAGTACCTCACGCGCGTGCCTCCGCCCGCCGGCTCAGGGCGGTCCGATCGCCGCTATTGTGCGCGGGCGACCCGCCTCGGCGGGAGCGCGATGAAACGAGCCGTCACGATCCTCCTCGCGCCCGGTCCGTTCGCCGTCGCTGCAAGCGGCTGCGGGAGCGCGACGATCTAGGGCAATGTCCAGTTGAGCGCGCGGCGGCTGCCGTGGTGGTTCTCCTTGGCGCTCGGTCTCGCCGGCGTCGCCCTCGGCGTCTACATGATCGCGGAGCCGTTCCGCGCACTGACACTGCTCGCGACGCTCGTCGCGATCGCGTTGCTGCTCGGCGGCGCCGGCGAGCTCGCCGGCGCCTCGGCGGCCGCGCGGCCGTGGCACGCGCGCCTTTCCGCGCTCGCTTCGCTCGTGGCAGGCGTGCTCGCGCTCGCGTGGCCCGCGATCACGATCGTGACGCTCGCCGTGATCGCGGGACTGGGCGTGCTCGTCGCCGGGCTCGCGAGCCTGAGGCTGGCGGGCGCCGAGCAGGGGGAGGAGCGCCTGCTCGCGAGTATCGGCGGGCTCGCCGGTGTGATCGTCGGCGTGCTCGCGCTCGCCTGGCCCGCGATCACCGTGCTCGCGCTGGCCGTGATGTTCGGCGTGAGGACGTTCCTGCTCGGATGCGCCCAGCTCGCGGTCGCGCTCCGCCCGATGCGCATGCGCAGCGGCGTCGTCGTCGCGAACGGCCGGGTCCTGGCCGCCGGGCGCGCGCGCCCGCGCCCCATCCGCTGGAGCGGGGCGCTCGCCGCGCTGCTGGTCGCGCTCGCCGGCGCAGGGCTGAGCGTCGCCCTGCATGCGTCGGGGCCGCCCCGTCCCGGGCCGTTCTACGCGGCGCCCTCGCCGCTGCCGGATGGGCCTCCTGGAACGCTCATCCGCGAGGAGCCGATCGCGCGCCTCTACCGGGGCGCGAAGGCTTACCGGATCCTCTACAAGTCGGTCGGCTTCAACGGACGACCGACGGCCGTCAGCGGCCTCGTCGTCGTGCCCGAAGGAGCGCCGCCGAAGGGCGGGCGCAAGGTGATCGCCTTCACGCACGGCACCGTCGGGGTCGCGAGCTACTGCGCGCCGTCGCTGCAGGTCGGCAACGCCGTTCAGACGATCGAGGGGCTGGGGGCGTTCATCGCCGCCGGCTACGTCGTCGCGGCCACCGACTACCAGGGCCTCGGCACGCCGGGACCGCATCCCTACCTGATCGGCCGCGTCGAGGCGGTCGACGCGCTCGACGCCGTCCGCGCGGCGCACCGCCTGCGAGCCGCGCACGCGGGTGTCGACTTCGCCGTATGGGGGCACTCGCAGGGCGGCCAGGCGGCGCTGTTCACGGCCGAGCTGGCGTCCGGCTACGCGCCCGACCTGCACCTCGTCGGCGCGGCGGCGGGCGCGCCCGTCCCCGATCTCATCGACCTGTTCAAGGTCAACATCAAGACGACCGTCGGCAAGGTGCTGATCGCGATGGCGATGTCGGCGTGGGAGGGTCTCTACGGCGAAGCGCGGCTCGCAAAGGTGCTGACAGCGGTCGCCCGCCCGGCGGTCGCCGCGATCTCGCGTCGCTGCCTCTACGGACGCGAAATCCTGGCAGGCATTCCAAGTGCCCTGCTGCTCAACCTCACCTTCGCGCACCGCCCGCCGTGGGGCACGGAGCCCTGGCGCACGATCGCCCACCAGAACGCTCCCGGCCAGGCCCCGATCGGGGTCCCCGTGCTCATAACCCAGGGCGGGGCCGACCAGATCGTCCCGCCCCACATCACCGCTCGGCTCGTGCGCAGGCTCTGCGCGACGGGCGACCGCGTCGACGAGCGCGTCTATCCGAGCGTCGGGCACCTCGAAGCGGGGATCGTCGCCTCCCCCGACGTCGCCGCCTGGATCGCCGAACGCTTCGCGGGCCGGCCCGCGCCGCAGAACTGCCCCTGAGCTGCGGGGCGCCCCGGCGGCGCCCCGCAGCGGCTCGGGCTCAGGCTGCGATCGCTGCTGGTTGCTCGCCGCCGGCCGTGCGCGCGTGGTCGGAGTGCGCGCGGCTGTCGCGCGAGGAGATCAGCAGCAGCGTCAGGGCCGCGCCGACGACGGCGAAGCCGCACCCGGTCAGGAACGCCCGCTGGAAGCCGAGCGTCAGCGCGTATGTGGCCGTGTGCCGTCCGCCACGCAGCAGGTGCTCGGTGCGCGTGTTCGCGATCGTCGCGAGGATCGCGAGGCCGAGCGCCCCGCCGACCTGCTGTGCGGTGTTGACGAGGCCCGACGCGAGCCCCGCCTCGCGCGCCTCGACGCCGGTCACCGCCGCGATCGTCACCGGAACGAACGAGAAGCCGAGGCCGACCGCGGCGAGCAGCGACGGCCCGAGCACGCTCCCGGCGAACGTGCCGTGCGTCGGCGGCACGCGCGAGAACCACAGCAGGCCGCCGGCGATGAACAGCAGGCCCGTGAACAGCACCGGCTTGAAGCCGAAGCGGGTCACGAGCGCCGACGCCAGGCCCGCGGCGATGATGATCGTGACCGCGAGCGGGAGGTAGGAGAGGCCGGCTCGCAGCGCCGAGTAGTGGAGCACCTGCTGCATGTAGAGCGAGATGAAGAAGAACATCGAGAACAGCGACATGCCCACGAGCAGGGCGACCGCGTTCGCTCCGCGCAGGGTGCGCAGGCGGAAGATCCGCAGCGGCATCAGCGGCGAACGCTGGCGCGCCTCGATCACGATGAAGCCGGCGAGCAGCGCGACGGCGACGGCGATGCGCGCGATCGTGGAGCTCGAGCCCCAGCCGGCGTGCGCCGCTTCGACGAACGCGTAGACGAGCAGCGCGAGTCCGGCCGTGACGGTGATCGCGCCCGGGATGTCGAACGTGCGCCGCTGCTGCTCGGAGCGGCTCTCCGCCAGCAGGCGCGGCGCGAGCGCGGCGCAGATGAGACCGATCGGCACGTTCACGAACAGAACCCAGCGCCAGCTGAGCCCGCTCGTCAGCACGCCGCCGAGCAGCACCCCGGCGGCCCCGCCGGCGCCGGCGACGGCGCCCCAGACGCCGAGCGCCCGGTTGCGCTCCTCGCCGTCGGCGAACGTCGTCGTGATGATCGACAGCGCGGCCGGCGAGACGATCGCGCCACCGAGGCCCTGGACCGCGCGCGCGGCGATCAGCCATGTCTCCGACTGGGCGAGGCCGCCGAGCAGCGACGCCAGCGAGAACAGGACGAGGCCGAGCATGAACATGCGCCGACGGCCCATCAGATCGGCGAGGCGTCCGCCGAGCAGCAGGAAGCCGCCGAACGTGAGGGTGTATGCGTTGACGACCCACGACAGGTCGGCCTGCGAGAAGTCGAGCGCGCGGCCGATCGAGGGCAGCGCGATGTTGACGATCGATGCGTCGATCACGATCACGAACTGCGTCATCGCGAGCAGCATCAGCGCGATGTTCCTGGCGCGGGGGGTGTCGAGAGCAGACATGGAAGATGAACTCCGTTTCCGTTTCGGTCTCCGGCAGGATAACATGAGCTACGATTCCGTTTAAGTGAGGACGTTCACATGCCGCCGGAGCTCGAAACCCCACGACCGATGCGCGCCGACGCGCGCCGCAACCGCGAGTTGATCCTCGCGGCCGCGCGCGAGCTGCTGGCGAGCGATCAGCCCGATGTCCAGATCGATGCGATCGCCGCGCGGGCCGGAGTCGGCGTCGGCACGGTCTACCGCCATTTCCCGGACAAGGAGGCCCTGATGGGGGAGCTCGTGCGGGAGCGCTTCAACGGCTTCAACGCGCGGCTGCAGGAGGCGATCGACGACGGCGGCGGCGACCCGTTCGAGACGCTGGCGGCGGCGCTGCGCGCGAACGCCGCCGAAACGGCATCCGACGCGGCGACCCGGCGCGCGCTGATGACGGGCGGGGAGCGCGTATTCGCCCACGCCCAGAACGAGATCGAGGAGTTCGAGCGCCGCGCCGCCGTGCTCGTGGAGCGCGCGCGCTCGGCGGGAGAGCTGCGGCCCGACTTCCAGGCGCACGACATCGGGATGGTGATGTGCGGCCTGTGCGCGACGATGGGCAAGCCGGAGGTGTGGGAGTGGCAGCGCCACCTCGAGCTCGTGCTGCGCGGTATGCGCGCTGGCGCGTGAGCTCCGTGGTGGGCGTCGCTCGGCGGCGATCCGCCGCAGGCCCGCTGGTCTACGCGGCGCCGGTCTGAGCAGCACCCGCGGGCTCGCGTGCGCTGCGCGCGCACCTTCGCAGCACCGCCGCGCAGGCCGCCGGGTCGTCATAGAAGGGCACGTGGCCCGCGCCGAGCGTCACGTGCGTGGCGGTCGGCAGCATGCGGCGCGCGCGCGGCGCCTGCAGCCGGTAGGGGAGCAGCCGGTCGCGCTCTCCCCAGGCGACTGTCACGGGCAGCTGGCGAAGCTCCTGCGGGGCCTCGAAGCGGTAGTCGACGAGGAGGTCCAGCGCCCTCGGGAAGGCGGGTGAGGCCCAGGCGTCGCGGAGGGTCGCCACGGCCTCCTCGGGGGGGAGCCGGGCGGGGTATCCGAACGTCCCCGAGAAGAGCGCGATCCGGCCCGCGCGCGTCCGGGCGAGCGCCAGCATCGCCGGGCGCGCGCGCGGCGGTGGGTTGGAGAAAGCGCGCAGCGAGACCTGGCAGTAGCGTGCCTCCGGCGCCGTCCAGAAACCCGCGGGCGAGAACGCCGTCGCGCTGCGCACCGCGCGCCGCCGCGCGAGCTCGAGCGCGATCGCGCCGCCCATCGAGTTGCCTGCGACGTGCGGACGTTCGAGTCCCAGCTCGGCGAAGAACCACTCGAACGCGTCGGCGTAGGCGGGGATCGTGGGCTCGATCCCGGCGGTCAGCGCCGCCGAGCGCCCGAAGCCGGGCGAGTCGCAGGCGAGCACGTCGAAGTCGCGCGCGAGCAGTCCGACGACGGGCTCCCACGCCTGCCAGTGATGGCCGATCCCGTGCAGCAGGACGAGCGTTTCGCCGTCGCCCTCGCGATGGTGGTTGATCGAGAGGCTCATGCCTCCGCTCGGATCAGGTCGGAAGCGCGCTCGGCGATCATGATCGTCGGCGCGTTGGTGTTGCCGCCGACGATCGTCGGCATGACCGAGGCGTCGACGACGCGCAGGCCGTCGGTCCCGTGCACGCGCAGGCGCGAGTCGACGACCGCGTCGGGCGCGGTGTCACTCATCTTCGCCGTGCCCACGGGGTGGTAGATCAGCATCAGGCGCCTGCGCAGGTCGGCTTCGACCGCCTCGCGATCGCGCGCGCCGGGGCCCGGCTTGATCTCCTTGACGACCAGCTCGCGCAGCGGGTCCTGTGCCGCGATCTCGCGCGCGAGTGCGATGCCGGCGAGCAGCGATTCGAGGTCCTCGGGGGCCGAGAGCGTGTTCGTGATGATGCGCGGCTTGGCTGCCGGATCGGCCGAGCGCAGCCACACCTGCCCGCGCGCCCGCGGCGAGACGAGCACCGGCGCGATCACCATGCAGTGCCCGTCGTATTCCTCTGCGCCGTGGTCGTCGAAATAGGCGGCGCCCATGTGGAACTGGATGTCGGCCGCCGGTAGGCCGCCGCGTGTGCGCGTGAACGCGCACACCTCGGCTACCGTCGAGGTCAGCGGCCCGCTGCGGCGCAGGAACCACTCCGCCATCGGCTTCGGCTTGTCGGCGCCGAAGAGCGTGTTCGTTTCGGACACCTCCCACAGGACCGTCAGGAACGGGTGGTCCTGGAGGTTGCGCCCGACGCCCGGCAGGTCGATGCGCGCGGCGACGCCCGCTTCGCGCAGCTCCTGCCCGGGCCCGATGCCGGAGAGGAGCAGCAGCTGGGGCGAGCCGATCGCACCCGCGCTCAGCAGCACCTCGCGCTCGGCGCGCACGAGCTCGACGCCTCCGCGGCGGCGCCCGATCCGCACCCCCACCGCGCGGTTGCCCTCGAGCTCGACGCCGAGCACGCTCGCCCCCGTGCGGACCTCGAGGTTGGGGCGCGAGCGCGCCGGTCGCAGGTAGGCGTCGGCGGCGCTGAGGCGGGCGCCGTTGCGCTGCGTCACCTGGAACATCGATGCCCCGTCCTGCTCGGGGCCGTTGTAGTCGGCGATCCGCGGGATCCCGGCGGCCTCGCTGGCAGCGAGCAGGCGCTTGGACAGCGGCCTCGGCGAACGCTGCTCGCTGACGCGCATCGGGCCCCCGGCGCCGTGGAACTCCGAGGCGCCGCGCGCGTTGTCCTCGGAGCGCTTGAAGTACGGGAGCACGTCTTGGTAGGACCACCCGGGCGCGCCCTGCGCCTCCCAGCCGTCGTAGTCGAGCGGGCGGCCGCGCACGTAGAGCATCGCGTTCATCGAGCTCGAGCCGCCGAGCATCTTGCCGCGCGGGATGTAGAGGCTGCGACCGTCGACGTGCGGTTCGGGCTCGGTCGCGTAGTCCCAGTCGAGCTTCGTGTGGAACTGCTGCGGGAACGCCGCCGGGATTTTGACCTTCGGCGAGCGGTCGCTGCCGCCGGCCTCGATCAGCAGCACGCTGACGGACGGGTCCTCCGAGAGGCGGTTCGCGAGCACGCAGCCGGCGGAGCCGGCTCCCACGATCACGTAGTCAGGCATCTGTCCCGAGCGCGCCCGCAGCGCTCCGCACGGCGTCGGCGGCGTGCGCGCGCGACCCGTTCGGCGAGCTGCCGGCGGCCGGCGCGAGGAACTCGAACTCGCTCTCGTCCAGGCTGCGGGTGCGCTCGATGTACTGGCGCATGTAGCGCGGCCAGTTCGCGACGACGCGTCCGCCCTCGTTGCGGTACCAGGAGTCGCAGCGCGTCCAGGCGGTCCCGGCGAAGCCGGCCTGGGTCTCGCGGTCGCTCGCCGACTCGGCCTCGGCGCGCACGTCGATCGCGGCCGCCCCGCGCCGCGCGACGGCCTGCAGCGCCTGGCGCACGTACGCGGTCTGGCACTCCAGGTAGAAGATGATCGAGCCGCCCGAGGTGTTCGTGTTCGGGCCGTAGAGGATGAACATCGACGGGAACCCGGGGACCGTCATCCCGAGATGCGCGTGCGCGCCGTCTTTCCAGGAGTCGCTGAGCTGCACGCCGCCGGCGCCGGAGATCCGCATCGGGAACATGAAGTCGTTCGTGCGGAAGCCGGTCGCCCAGATGATGCAGTCGGCGTCGAAGCGGCGGCCGTCGGAGGTCACGAGCCCGCCGGGCTCGACGCGCGTGATCGCCTCGGTCACGAGCTCCACGTTCTCGCGCTGGAGCGCCGGGAGGAACTGCGAGCTGAACAGGATTCGCTTGCATCCGAACGTGTAGTCCGGCCAGACGCGCTCGCGCAGCTCCTCGTCCTTCAGCTGCGAGCGCATGAACGCCGCGGAGCGCGCGGCGCCGAGCCGGCCGAACGTGTCGGGGTGGCGGATCGCCGCCGTCAGCGACTCGCCGTAGTTGAAGACGAAGCGGCGGCGGAAGTCCTGCAGCCCGGGGAGCGCGCGGATCGCGGCGCGCCAGGGGCCCGGGTAGGGGCGGTTCTTGCGCGGCAGGAACCAGTTGCCCGTGCGCTGGAAGACTGTCAGGCGCTCCACCTCGGGTGCGATCTCCGGGATGAACTGGACGGCGCTCGCGCCCGTCCCGACGACGGCGACGCGGCGGCCGTCGAGCGGGTAGTCGTGGTCCCAGGCGCTCGAATGAAAACTGTGCCCGGCGAACGAGTCGAGGCCCTCGACCGCAGGCGTCGCCGGCCGGTGCAGCTGGCCCGTTGCGAGGATCAGGGCTGCGGCGCGAACGGGCTCGCCCTGCGCGGTTTCGAGCGTCCAGCGCTGCGCCGTCTCGTCCCACGTACACGCCGTGACCTCGGTGCCGGTCTGGATCAGCTCGGTCACGTCGTGCGCGCGCGCGACGCCGCGGAGGTACTCGTGGATCTCCTCCTGAGGCGAGCACAGCCGCGACCAGTCACGGCGCTGGGCGTAGGAGAGCGAGTAGAGATGGCTCGGCACGTCGCACGCCGCGCCGGGGTAGCTGTTGTAGAACCAGGTGCCGCCGAGGTCCGGTGCCCGCTCAAGGATCCGGATGCGCTCGAAGCCGTGGCGCCGAAGCTCGATCGCGGCAGCGATCCCGCCGAAGCCGGCGCCGACGATCACGACCTGGTAGTCGCTGCCTTCGTTCCCTGAAGCCTCTGCGGCCGACACGACGTCCTCCACTCCGAGCCCCTCCTACCCGACCAAGAGTATGCGCTTCGCGCCGAGGGCGTGCTCAGGCCGCCGGCGGCGGCGGCGCGAGCGTGCGCTGCACCCACTCCTGCGCGGCCGGCAGCTCGCGGGGATCGATGTGGTGGCCGGCCTCCGACTCGCGGTAGGAGACGGCCAGCCCGCCCTCGCTCAGCAGCTGCTGCGCCGCGCGTCCGAACGAGACGTCGATCACCGCATCGCGGCGACCGTGCGCGATGAACACCGGCAGGCCGCGGCGAGCGGGTAGATCCGGCTTCCATCCCGGGACGGCCGGGACGAAGCCCGAGAACGCGAGCAGGCCCGCCGGCACGGGCCGGCCCGGCCCGAGCCCGAGCGCATAGCTCATCACGGCGCCCATCGAGAAGCCACCGAGCAGCGTGCGCTCGGGTCCGATCCCGGTCTGCTCCCAGAGCTCGTCGTGGAAGGCCGCGAGCGCGGCGAACGCGGCGTCGAACGTGGCCGGGTCCGGCGTGCCGACACGCGGGACGAGGTACCAGTGATAGCCGCCCGCCCCCGCGGGCTGCAGCGGCGCGCGGGGGGTGACGACGTGGAGGCGGCCGCCCGGGTCGAGCACGTCGCCGAGCGTGAGCAGGTCGTTCTCGTCGGCGCCGCGGCCGTGGTGCAGGACGAGCAGGCCCTCGGCCGGGACCCGCGCCGGTCGCTCGCGGTGGACGAGCGTCATGGCGTGTGCGCGAGCAGCGCCGCGGCGACGCCTTCGATCGTCTGCTCGCCGTAGGCCATCGAGGGCTCGCCGTCGGTGAACACCGCGAGCGAGAACGAGAGCGGCCCGCGCTCCAGGCGCGCGGCCTCGCTGAACAGGCCCTGCGACGGGAGCGCGCCGGTCTTGAAGAACACCTGCCAGCGCGGCCGCGCGACGGGCGGCACGCCCCAGCTCTGCGAGGGCTCGATCGTCGACAGCAGGTAGCGCGCGTAGCCGTAGAAGCGCGCCGGGACCAGGCGCGGGAGAGCGGCGAACATGCGCGCCTGATCGGCGGCCGAGGTCTGCGTGAACGCCCACCAGCCCACCCCGGGAGCGTAGTCCGACATCCCGGCTTCGCGCGCGACGCGCGCGAGCGCGCCCTCGCCGACGCGCGCGAGCACGGCCGAAGCGGCTTCGTTGTCGGAGATGTGGATCATCGGGTACAGCAGCTGGGTGTCGGCGGCGGTCAGCCCGCGATGCGCCGCGGCCAGCCGCTGCAGGTACGCGGTCAGCATCATCACCTTCACGACGCTCGCGGACTCGAAGTGCTCGTGGATCCGGACCCCGCTCACGCTCCCGCTGCTGTCGACGATCGCGAACGCGGTGCGCCCGGCGCGCGATTCGAGGAAGCGCCAGGCGGCCGCGATCGAGGCGTGCCCCGGAAACGGGACCAGCGGGATCCCGCTCGCGCGGCCTGCGTGGGTCGGGGCGCGCGGGCAGCGGCCGTGCTCGGCGCGTGTGCCCATCGCGTGTTCCCAGGTCGCGTTCAGGCACACGCGATATCGGAAGTGCCGCGCGGGCGGGTCGACGACGGCGCTGGCGTATGTGACGTGGCCCGGCAGCTCGCGCGTGATCGTCGTCGCGGCGAGCACCGGGGTGCCGCGACCGTCGCCCACGAACCACAGCGCCGGCACGGGCAGCGCGCGCACGCCGGCGGCGTGACGAAGGCGGATCGAGAGCAGCGTGCGCCCGGGGCCGAGCGTGCGCGCGGCGAGCGCGACGGCCGGGTCGACCGTCAACAGCTGCGTTTCGGAGTCCGGCCCCGCTGCCGTCGCGATCCGCAGCCGCGTGTTCGCCTGGGGCGCGATCGCCGGGAAGGCGAACGTCCCGTCGGGCGCGCTCACCGCCGTCGCGAGCGTGTCCCACGAGTGGAACGGATAGCTCTCGCCCTGGAGCTCGAGCGCGACGCCGGCGGAGCCCGCCTGGCCGCTCACGGTCGCGCTCGCGCCGATCGTGATCTCCGCGGGGGAGACCGTGATGCGCGGAGCGGGCTCGGCCGACGGCCCAGCCGCAGCGGCGGACGCGGGCGTCGCCGCGGCGAGCAGGAGCGCCGTGGGCAGGGCTCGCACCGACGCGCGGAGACGGCGAAGGGTCGGCATCACCGCGCGAACGGTAGAGGAGCGCCCGGGCGCCCCGGCCGCCGGCTCAGTGCCTGAAGCGGACGGTCGCGGAGGCGGCCGAGCGCCCTTCCGCGGTGACCTTCGGGGCGAAGCTCACGCGGACCTTGACCTTCAGCCCGTGGCTGCGGTGGAGGCTCAGGGAGGCCAGGCCGCGGTGCGTGAGGGGGATGTGGAACGTGAGCCTGCCGGCCTTGGCGATGCGGCGGTGCACGGTGCGCAGGCCCTTGGCCGCGATCGTGACGCGGCCGGCGCCGAACGTCTGGATCGTGAGCAGCAGCGTGTGCTTTTTGACGCGGTGGCGGATGATGCGCACGCCGCAGCCGCTCACCGAGACGTGCGTGCTCTGTTTGAGCACGGAGCCGTTCTGCCCGGTGATCGTCGTCGGCATCACGAGCGCGCGGCCGCAGAAGCTGCCGTAGGCCGCGAGCGCCGAATGCGGGCCCGTGGGGAGCGTCAGCGTGGTGCTCGAAACGGGTACGTCGGGGATCGAGGCGAACGTCGAGGTCGTGATTCCGTTTTTGATGTTGGTGTTGCCGACGAGGATCACGCGCACGCCGTTGCCTTCGAGCAGCAGGTCGAGATCCGGGAACGCGGCCCCGCCGTGGGAGACGAGGTAGGCAGGGCCGGACAGCGGCTTGGGCAGCACCGGCGTGTGCACGAGCGCGGTGCCGACGAGGGAGGCTTCAGGACAGCTGCGCGGGTTCGCCGCGTAGGTCGCTTCGGGACAGGCTTTCTGCAGCGTCGTCAGCCGAGAGGGCAGCTGCACGGGCAGCGAGGCCACGACCGATTGCATGTTGGCCTGGTGCGCGCCCTGCGTGATCGTGACCGTCAGGCTCGCACCGGCTGCGCGCGAGGTCTTCGCGCTCGTCGCGGCGGCGAAGGACGGTTTGAACGGCAGGCTCCCGCAGCCCGCGACGGGCAGGGCGCTCGACAGCCGCGCGGTGGCGCCGAGCGAGCCGCCTACGGTGCTTTCGGTCGCGAGCTTCCCGCAGAACGTGGGGTTGAACAGGAAGGAGCCGCGGTTGACGGCGACGGCGATGTCGCGTAGCCGCAGCGGCACGCCGCGCACGATCGGCGGCGGGGACGCCGTGACGATCACCCGCGCCGTGTGCTCGTCGACGTTGATCGCCGCGCGGGTCGTGACGCGGCCGAGGTCGAACGGGCCCGAAGCGGCCTCGATCGGGATCGAGAGTCCGTATGGCGCGCCGCTCGTGGGACCGGTCAGGTAGACGGGGCCGCTGAAGCTGCTCGGTTCACCGGATCCGGCGAGCACCGTGGCCGTGCCGATCTGGCTGCTCGCCGCGCAGGAGCCCTGCGCGGCCTGGGGTTCTTCGCACAGCGCGACCGACGGGATCGCGCCGAGCAGGCCCGCGGGCAGCACGGTCGAGATGTTCGAGACGTACTGTTCGCCCTGGTTGCGATGCAGGTCGAACGTGTAGTTCGTGTCGGCACCGGCCGTGGTCGGAGCGTTCGCCGTCGTCTGCGAAAGCACGAACGGCAGGGGCGAGGGGCACGCAGCGCCTTTACCGGCGTCTGTGACGAACGGGCTCGTGCCCGAGAAGGCGGCGAGGCCGGTCCACGGGGTGAACGTGAACCCGGTCTGGGACGTCCCGCAGGCGAGCGGGTTCGCCAGCGGCGCCTGGCCTCCGCCATTGGTCGTCAGCGTGAGCTGGCTGAAGGGGAGCTGCGGGTTGCCGAGGAAGGTGACTCTGAGGCGCCCCGTGGTGGGATCTGGTTCGACCTGACCCTCGAGCCTCACGGAGACGCCGTATTCGCTCTCGGCGTCTATGTATATGTAGAAGGGAGAGGGAAGTCCGGTGAGCGGCGTGCCGGAGGGGGCTGCGAGATAGACGTTGCCCTTGAGGCTGTGGGGCGGAAGGTCCGTTTCGATCGCGACGGTCCCGATCTTCGACGCCGGCGGGCACGAGACCGTGTTGGTGGTGTGGATCCCGATCTGTTCCGGCGAGCACGTGGCAAGGCTGCGCGCCGCCGAGGGGTTGAGCGTGACGCCTTCGGGCAGCAACACGCTCGCGTCCTTGATGTCGGCGGTGTTGATCCCTTCTGCCTGCTGCGGGACCGTCACGGTCGCGCTGGCGCCGTCGGGCGCGTCCTGTGCGGATGTTTCGGGCACGAACGAGGCGGTCGGGACGAGCGGCGGAGTCGTGAACGGCACCCGTTCGCAGTGTTCGACGCCGACCGGCGTGTGGGTCGCCGTCGTCGAGACCTGGTGTTCGTAGGATTCGACTTCGAGATACGAGGTCGTCGTGGCCGAGCATTGGCTCGGCAGCGTGATGAAGTTCCCGATCCCGGCGCGGCCTTTGAACAGAAGCTTCGACTTGAGCGTGCTCAGCTTCGCTTTGACGCCGATGAGACCGACTTTGACTTCGGTTTCGGTCGGGACTTCGTCGATTTCGAACCACTCGTGGTAGTCGCCCGAGGGTACGCCGCGGGCTGCGAGCACGGGTTCGTGGGCGAAGCTGACGTGCCCCTTGAGCAGCAGGTGCACCGGGGCAACCAAGAAGCCCGCGGGTTCGATCGCGATCCCGAAAAGCAGCGGCAGGCCCGGTTCGAGCTGGAGGTTGTAGACCGTCCCTTTCTGTTTTTCGAGCGGTACCTTCGGGAGCGGCGAGAGCGGTTCGGCGACCGCGTTCAGTTCGGTTTCTCCCACCACGCTCGACGGGGGGCACGATGCGGCGCTGGCTTCGAATTGCGCCTTGCTGCAGGTCGGGAGCGCCTGCGGGTTCGACGCGAGGCCTTCGGGGACGTCGACGCGAATCCGTTTGAGCTGGCCTTCAGGGACGCCTTCGCCGTTGTGGTTCAGTTCGAACGAGGTGATGCCCCATGAGGGGTGACCGGCGGCTTGCGTGAACGCTTCCGCCGGGTTGCTTTTGATGCTCGCGTAGGTGCATTCGCGCGCTTCGCAAGTGCCCGCTTCCCAATTCGGTTCGGTGACGCCGAACGAGGCCGGCGCGCTCGCCGGCGCCCCGAGGAGGAGGCACGCGACTGCCAGGGCAACTCTGCCTGCATTCCTCATCAGGGACGGCTCTACCCGCACTCCAGCGCGCTATTCGGCCCGTCGACGAAGTGACGAGTCTCGCGACGGGCCGCCCGGGTCCCCGTGACCGCGAGCACGGTGGTGCGCAACCCCGGCCGCTTCGAAGGGAGTGGCTACTCCTCCCGCGGCGCGTACGGCGCGAGCTCCCGGCGCGCGATCGAGAGCTTGTGCACCTCGTCCGGGCCGTCGGCGAGCCGCAGCGTGCGCAGGTGCGCATACGCGCTGGCGAGGTGGAAGTCGTCGGAGACGCCGCCGCCGCCATGCACCTGGATCGCCCGGTCCACGACCTTCAGCGCGACGTTCGGCGCGGCGACCTTGATCGCCGAGATCTCCATGCGCGCCTGGCGGTTGCCGACGGTGTCCATCATCCAGGCGGCCTTGAGTGTCAGCAGGCGCGCCATCTCGATTTCGACCCGCGACTCGGCGATCCAGTCCTGGATGTTGCCGCGCATCGCGAGCGGCGCTCCGAACGTCACACGCGAGACCGCCCGCTTGCACATCGCCTCGAGCGCGCGCTCGGCCGCGCCGATCGCGCGCATGCAGTGGTGGATGCGCCCCGGGCCGAGGCGCGCCTGGGCGATCATGAAGCCGTCGCCCTCGCCGGCGATCAGGTTCTCGGCGGGCACGCGGACGTCGGCGAACTCGACTTCGGCGTGGCCCTCCTGGTCCTGATAGCCGAACACCGGCAAGCCGCGCACGATCGTGACACCCGGCGTGTCGATCGGGACGAGGATCTGGCTCTGCTGGCGATGCATGGGCGCGTCCGGCTGCGTCTTTCCCATCACGATCATGATCCGGCAGTGGGGGTGCAGGGCGTTCGACGTCCACCACTTGCGCCCGTTGAGCACGTACTCGTCGCCGTCGGGGACGATCCGCATCGAGACGTTGGTCGCGTCGGAGCTCGCGACGTCGGGCTCGGTCATCGCGAACGCCGAGCGGATCTCGCCGTCGAGCAGCGGCATCAGCCAGCGATCCTTCTGCACGGGCGTCCCGAACTGGTGCAGCACCTCCATGTTGCCCGTGTCCGGAGCCGAGCAGTTACAGGCCTCGGAGGCGATGCCCGAGCGGCCGAGCACCTCGGCGAGCGGCGCGTAGTCGCTGTTGGAGAGCCCTGCGCCGTGCTCGGCGTCGGGCAGGAACATGTTCCACAGGCCGGCCTCGCGCGCGTGCTGCTTGAGCTCCTCCATCACCGCGGGCTGGTGGTGCGGGTCGCCGGACTCTCGCAGCTGGCGCTCGTAGACCGGCTCGGCGGGGTACACGTGCTCATCCATGAACGCCTCAAGGCGCTCCCTGAACTCGATGCAGCGCGGGCTCGGCTCGAAGTCCATCGATCCTCCTGTCGGCGGGCGTTAGCGCTTAGGATCATCGCGGATGAGCGAAAGCGGCGCCAGCTACCGCGCGGCCGGCGTGGACTACGAGGCGCTCGACGCCGCCAAGCGCCTGGCGATCGCCAAGGCGCTGTCCACCTCACCGCTGCTCGCGGCGCGGGGGGGCGCCGCGATCGAGCGCTCGAGGGGCGAGCCGGCGTTCGTGTTCGAGCTCGACGGCCGCACGCTGGCGTTCGTGGTCGAGGGGCTCGGGACCAAGTCGATGATCGCCCGGCGCGTGCTCGAGGAGCTCGGGTCGAACCGCTTCGCCGACGTCGCCTATGACGCCGTTGCGGCGATCCTGAACGACCTCTGCTGCGTCGGCGCCCTGCCGCTCGTCGCGAACGCGTACTTCGCGACCGGCGCGTCGGACTGGTACCTCGACGAGGAGCGGGCGGGTGCGCTGCTCGAGGGCTGGCGCGCGGCCTGCGCCGACGCCGGATGCGTGTGGGGCGGGGGCGAGTCGCCTTCGCTGCCGGGGCTGCTGGACGAGGGAGAGATCGAGCTCGCGGGCGCGGCCGTCGGGGCGATCCCCGCGGGAGCCCGCGCGATCCTCGGCCAGCAGCTCGCCGCAGGCGACGAGATCGTGCTCGTGGCGGCCAGCGGCCTGCACGCGAACGGCGCCTCGCTCGCGCGGCTCGTCGCGAGCAAACTCGACCGCGGCTACGCGACGGAGCTGGGAGACGGGAGGGCGCTCGGCGAGGCGTTGCTCGACCCTGCCCCGATGTACGCGCGCCTCGTCGCCGAGCTGGTCGGCGAGCGCGCGCCGCTCACGTACATCAGCCACATCACCGGCCACGGCCTGCTCAAGCTGATGCGTCCCCCGCAGCCCTTCACGTACAGGATCGAGCGCCTGCCCGCCGTCCCGGCGGTGCTGGCGATGCTCGTCGCCGAGGCGGGGCTCGACCCGGCGGCGGCGTACTCGACGTTCAACATGGGGGCCGGGTACGCGCTCTACTGCTCGCGCGGATCGGGCGCGGAGATCGCCGCCACCGCCACCGGGCTCGGCTTCGACGCGATCCTCGCCGGGAGGGTGGAGGCGGGGCCGCGCTCCGTCGTGCTCGAGCCCGTCGGGGTCACCTTCACGGGCGAGCAGCTCGAGCTGTCGCCGGCGGCGGAGCCGGGCGAAGCTTCAACCTGAGGCTGAGGATCACGCTGCTGCGGGGGCGGTCGCCGAGCACGTCGCAGGCCCGCCGGGTGCCCGCGTGCGGGCGCGTCCCTGCAGCGCGCCGGTTCCGTCTTGAATGCGTAGCTACGTGCGGATATTGTGAAATCACTTGTCGCCATGTTCCCCTGCGAGAGCAGAGGATCTCGATGTCGCCGGACCGGTATGGCTCCGGAGCTACCCGGCTCGAGGCGGAGCTGTCCATCCATCAGAGGAGAGATACAGATGCGTAGAGCATCCACGTGTGTCGCTGTTCTCGGCCTGGCGCTGCTTGCGCTCACCGGGACTGCCGCAGCGACGCCCACGGTTTCGGTGAAAGCCGGCGCCGTACCGATCCCGGGGTTCCCCGGCACCGGCAACTACTACGGCAAGGGTGCCGCCGTCAAGGCGGAAATCAACATCTCGGGCAACGAATACGGCGGCTTCCCGCCGCCGCTGATCGGCGTCAACTTCTACCTGCCGAAAAGCACAAAGCTGCACACGTCGGGCTTCCCGACGTGCCCCCTGTCCGACCTCGAAGTGTCGGGCCCCGGTCCAGGGGCATGCCCCAAAGGCTCGGCTGCCGGTCCGATCGGCCACGTCCTGGGCGAGGTCGCGTTCGGGAAAGAAATCGTGCCTGAGGAAGCGACCGTTCAGTCCTTCTACAAACCGGGCGGCGGACTCGAGTTCTTCACCTCCGGCCACTCGCCGGTGTCGCTCGAAATCCTGTCCAAAGGCCGTTACGTCTCGTTGAACGGCGCGGGTGGCTACGGCCCCGAGCTCATCACCGAAGTGCCGCTGGTCGAAACGGTGCCGGGCGCGCAGGACGCGTCGGTCGAGAAAATCGTCGTCCAGGCGGGTTCCGCGATCAAGAGCCACGGCAAAACGACCTATTACGGCACCGTGCCCAAGAAGGGCCAGTGCCCGAAAGGCGGCTTCAAAGGCAAGGCCGAATTCATGTTCGCCGGACTCGGCGGCCTCTCGCCGCAGACGGTGACGACGCTGATCACGTCCCCCTGCCCGAAGCACTAGCAAGCCGAAATGCGTAGCTTCGCGCCACGGACGGCGTAGCGTAAGCTCACGAACAGCAGACGCAGGAGAGTGCGGCCCCGCTCCAGGGCGGGGCCGCCTCCTGCTTGTGAACGGTCAGGAAGGATCGGGGACAGGGTGAGGAAGGAGAGGGTGGGGCGCAAAGGGTTCGCGGCGGGCCTCGCCGGCATCCTCGCGATCGCGTCCATCGCGGCCGTCGTCCTGCTCGCCCTCGCAGCCGGCGGCAGCAACGGCGGCTACACGGTCCGCGCGATCTTCGACGATGCCGGCAACGTCATCTCCGGCGAGGACGTCAAGATCGACGGCGTCAAGGTCGGCACCGTCGGCTCGGTCACGCCGACGACGCAGGCGCGGGCGGCGGTGGTGCTGAACATCAGCAACCCCGGCTTCAAGGACTTTCGCGCCGATGCGAGCTGCAGCGTCCGCCCGCAGGCTCTGATCGGCGAGAAGTACGTCGACTGCCTCCCGACGCAGCCCCGCGTCGAAGGCACGCCGCTGCCCCCGCCGCTGCGGAAGATCAAGCACGGGGAAGGCTCGGGGCAGTACCTGCTGCCCGTCCAGAACACCCACAGCCCGGTCGACGTCGACCTCCTCGGCGACATCTCGCGCCTGCCCGAACGCCAGCGCCTGACGATCATCCTGAACGAACTCGGCACAGGCCTCGCCGGCCGCGGCAGCGACCTGAACGCGGTCATCCGGCGCGCCGACCCGGCGCTGCAGGAACTCGACAAGGTGCTCGCGATCCTGGCGGGCGAGAACAACGTGCTCGCCCAGCTCGCCGTCGACTCCGACCGCGCGCTGCAGCCGTTCGCGCGCGTGCGTGAACGCGTCGCAGACTTCATCGTCCAGAGCAACAAGGTGGCGCAGGCGTCCGCGGCGCACCGCGGCGCGCTGGCCGCCAACCTCAAAGACTTCCCGCCGTTCCTGCGCCAGCTCGGCCCGGCGATGGAACGGCTGCAGCGCTTCGCCGAACAGACGACGCCGGTGTTCACCGACCTGCGCGCGGCGGCGCCCGGCATCAACCAGGCGTTCACGAACCTGCCCGCGTTCTCGCGCAGCTCGTCGACGTTCTTCAAGAACCTCGGGCAGACGGCGAAGGTCTCCGGCCCCGCGATCGTCGGGACGCAGCCGCTACTCAAACGTCTCGAATCGTTCGGCAACGCCGCCAAGCCGTTCTCGACGAATCTGGCGACGCTGCTGACGAGCTTCCGCGAAACCGGCGGGCTCGAGCGCCTGCTCGACTTCAGCTTCCTCGGTGCGAACGCGGCCAACGGCTACGACGCGCTCGGTCACTTCCTGCGCACCGAGGGCGTGGCGACGATCTGCCTGAAATACGCGATCACCCTCCGTGGCGAATGCTCGCGCAAGCTCGCCAACTCGGGCAGCACGGCCGCGGCGACCGTGGCGCAGGCCGCGAAGGCCGCCAACCCGTTCGCCAACGAACCGAACGGTCTGATCATGGAGCGCACGATGGCCGTCGTCAAAGGCGCGAGCCCTGCGCAGGCGATCGCGGAGTTCCCCGGGCCGAACCCGACCGCCAGGGAACTGGTGGGCGGCGTCCCGAGCGTCGCGCCCGCCTCGGCGGCGACGACGCAGCCCGTCGGCGGGTCGACCGCGGGCACGACGTACTACTCGCCCTCGGCAGAAGGCGGCGAAGCCGGCGGCATGCTCCTCAACTACCTGCTCGGGAACTAGATGCGCGCGCGACCGTTCCTGCTGACGATCGCGGCACTGGGGGCCGCCGCGCTCGTGCTGCCCGCGTCGGGCTCGGCCGAAGGGCCGGTCGCCGAAACGACGCCCACGGCGCCCGAAGCGGCACCCGCCCCGACGACGACTCCCGCGACGACAGCGCCGGCCGAAACGACGACCGCGCCCGCCGCGCCGCAGGTGCAGACGCAGTACTCGCAGGGCATCACACCGTCCAGCCCGGCTCCGGCGCACGCGCGCCGCAAGGGAGCCGGCGCGAAGGAACCCGCCACCGGCGGAAAGGGGGGCGGAGCCGCCCTCAGGAAGGGGGCCAAGGCCGTCTCACCCGCGACGCTCACGCCGGGGTTGCCGCTCACCCTGCAGTCGGGCCTGTCGCGGCTGCCCGGGTTCTTCATCGAAAGCTTCGCCGTGCCCCCGTTCCTGCTCCCGATCTTCCAGGCCGCAGGCACCGCCTACGACGTGCCCTGGCAGGTGCTCGCCGCCATCAACGAGGTCGAGACCGACTACGGCCGCGACCTCAGCGTCTCGAGCGCCGGGGCCGAGGGCTGGATGCAGTTCCTGCCCTCCTCGTGGTCGCAGTACGCCATCGACGCCAACGGCGACGGCTACGCCGACCCCTACAACCCGGCGGACGCGATCTTCGCCGCGGCGCGCTACCTTCGCGCGGCCGGCGCACAGAAGAACCTCCGCGCCGCGATCTTCTCCTACAACCACTCCCAGGCCTACGTCGACTCGGTCATGCTGCGGGCGCAGCTGCTCGGCGGCACCCCCACCGAACTGCTCGGCGCGATCACGGGCCTGACCGAGGCGCGCTTCCCCGTCCACGCGGCGGCCCACTTCAGCGACGGCTTCGCGACGCTGCCTGCCAGCGGGAAGCGCCCGGCGCGCCAGCTCGTCGGCACGACCATCTACGCCGCGGCGGGCTCGCCGGTGATCGCGGTCCAGGACGGAGAGGTCGCCCAGATCGGCAGCTCTGCGGCACTCGGGCGCTTCGTTGTGCTCCGCGATGCATTCGGTAACACCTACACGTACGCCCACCTCGCCGGCGTAGCCTCGCTCTATCCCGTGATCACACCGCACGTCGACTCCACCGTCTCGAGCAGGATCAGCGCCTCCTCGGAAGGGCGCGAACCCACTCCGAACGGACCCGCGACGGCGGGCGTGCAGCCGCGCTCGCCACTCAGCGAAGGCGCGACGGCGTCGGGGCTCGCCGGCGGCGCCGCCGGTCAGCTCGGAGCAGCGCCCACGCCGACCACGGCGCCGAGCACCCCGCCGATCCTCCCCGCCCAGGCGAGCTCGACGCGCGCTCGAGCGTTCCGCTCGGGTGCGAACGACGTCTACCTCCATCCGCTCAAGCCCGGCGTCCAGGTGATCGCCGGCACGGTGCTCGGCCGCGTGGGCGGCACGCACATGTTCTTCCAGATCCGCCCGGCAGGGCTGGGAGCACCGCTGATCGACCCCAAGCCGATCCTCGACGGCTGGGTCGCGCTCGGGAGCTCCTCGGTGTTCGGCGCCAGGGGCGAGAACCCATTCCTCGGGACCTCGCCGACGACCGGCCAGGTGCTGCTCGAGTCCAAGCAGCAGCTCGAGCCGCAGGTCCTGCGCGACGGCGGCATCCGGCTGAGCCGCTGCGGCCGCGCCGACGTCGCCGGCGGACGCGTGGACCGGCGCGTGCTCGCGGCGCTCGAGTACCTCGCGGTCTCGGGCCTGAAGCCCACGGCCGGCGGCCTGCCGTGCAGCTCGGCGGCAGCCGGCGCCGGCAACCCGAGCGCCGCGCAGAGCAGCACGTCGATGACGATCACAGCCATCAACGGCCTGGGGGTCGCCGGGCATCAGTCACCGGGGTCGCTCGCCGACGAGGCGCTTCACCGGTTGCTGATGCTGCAGGGACTCGCGCGTCCGCAGCGTGTCGTCAGCGCGATCAGCATCCCGGGCGCCCAGATCGCCCGGACCAACCCCCGCGCGAGCGCGATCAGGGTCACGTTCGCGGCGACGGGCGCGATCGCGCGCGCAGCAGCGCTCGGCGGGACCGAGCTCTCGCCGGCGGGCTGGATCAAGCTCGTCGCGCGCCTCGGCGAGATTCCCGACCCGACCGTGTCCAGCGCGCCGTCGTCGGCCGCGATCCGCGTGACCTCCAAGGAAGGAGCAGCCGGTGGCCACCACTAGCCCTCCTCCGACGCCGGCCGCGGGCGGGCAGCCGGTCGGCGGCGGAGCCGCGCCTGCCGGTGGCCGGTCGGCGCGCGGGTCGCTGACGCGCTGGCTCGGCGTGGGCGCGCTGCTGCTCGTCGTGCTGGCGATCCTCTACCTGCTGTTCGGCGGCAAGGGCGGCGCCGACTACCACCTGGTGTTCGCCGAAGCGGACCAGCTCGTCCGCGGGGACCAGGTCCAGGTCGGGGGAGTGCCGGTCGGCAGCGTCACCGACATCAGCCTGCGCAAGGACTTCAAGGCCGACGTGACGATCCACGTCGACGGCTCGCTCACGCCGCTGCACGAAGGGACGACCGCGCAGGTGCGGGTGCCATCGCTCTCGAGCGTCGCCAACCGCTACGTGCTGCTCTCACCCGGGCCCAACAGCAGCGGGAAGCTCAGCAACGGCGCGACGCTTCCGGCGAGCGCGACGAAAGAAGTGACAGACCTCGATGCGCTGTTCAACACGCTGAACCCGAAGACGCGCAAAGGGCTCTCGCAGTTCATCCAGGGGACGGCGGAACAGTACGTGGGCTCGGGTCCGGCGCTCGGGAAATCGATCGAATACTTCCCGCCGTTCCTCGGCGCGACGAGCCACTTCTTCGGCGAGCTGGTGCGTGACCAGAGCACGTTCACGCACTTCCTCGTGGAAACCGCGCGCGCGGTCACGACGATCGGAGGGCGCCAGGAACAGCTCGCCGACCTGATCGAAAACTCGAACAAGACGTTCCAGGCGATCGGGTCGCAGCAGACGCAGTTCGCGCAAGGGCTGAAAGAGCTGCCTGTGGCGCTGCGCCAGGGCAATCGGACATTCGCCGAACTGCCCTCGACATTCGGCGCGCTGAAAGAACTGGTCGACGCCTCCAAGCCGACGAGCAAGCCGCTCGTCGCCCTGTTCTCGCACCTGCAGGGACTCGTCACGACCGCGACGCCAACCGTGCACAACCTGCACCTCGCGTTCAGCCGGCCCGGTCCCACGAACGACCTGACCGACCTCGTGCGCGGCCTCCCTGCGCTCGCCAAGGTACTCGAATCCTCCTCGCCGGCGAGCGTCACCGCGCTGCAGGAATCAGTGCCGATCACCGCCTTCTTCGGTCCGTACTCGCCCGACCTCGTCGGGACGCTGCGGACGTTCGGCGCGGGCGGCGCCTACTACGACGCCGACGGCCACTACGCGCGCGTGACGCCGGTGTTCCCTGACTTCACCCTCGGTGAAAACAACACGCTCGTCCCGACCAGCCCGGCGCAGGCGTTCAAGTCGATGAAGAGCGGCCAGCTGCGGCGCTGCCCGGGCGGGGCCACGCAGCCGTCGGCCGATGGCTCCTCGCCGTTCACCGACGAAGGCAAGCTCACCTGCGACCCGTCACAGACGCCCTGATGGACCGGCGCCGACGCAACTCGCTGGCGGGAAGTCCGCTCCTGATCGGGGCGATAACGGCGCTGATCGTGGTCGTGGCGGTGTTCCTCTCCTACAACGCCAACAACGGGCTCCCGTTCGTCCCGACCTACAACATCAAGGTCGAACTGCCGGAGGCCTCGGGCCTGCAGAAGGCCAACCAGGTGCGCATCGCCGGCTCGCGCGTCGGCGTCGTGAGCGGGCTCAAAGCGCTGCAGAACCCGCGCACGGGCCGTGTCAGCGCGATCGCCGAACTGAAGCTCGAAAAAAAAGTCGAACCGCTGCCCGCGGACACACACGCGATCGTCCAGTCGGTGTCGGCGATCGGGCTGAAGTACCTCGAACTCGAAAAGGGCAGCTCGCACGAAACGATCAAGGCGGGCCACACGATCCCCGTCAGCCAGACGCGTGAACCGGTGAACATCGAGGAACTCTTCAACATGTTCGACAAGCCGACGCGCACGGCGATCAAGGTCAACACGAACAACTTCGGAGACGGGCTCGCCGGCCGCGGCCTCGGCCTGAACAACACGATCTCCGAACTTCGCCCGCTCGTCACGAATGCGGTCCCGGTGCTGCACAACCTGGCGGCGCCGCAGACCGGGCTTCGCGAGCTGTTCATCGCGCTCGAGCGCGCGTCGGGCGAGGCTGCGCCCGTCGCCGAAGCGCAGGCGAGCTACTACACCGACCTCGACATCTTCTTCAAGGCATTCGCGAGCGTGACACCGGCGCTCGAAAAGGCGACCGAGGGCGGGCCCGCGTCGCTCGAACAGGCGACCCACTCGCTGCCCTTCGAGGCGCCGCTCGTCGAAAAGTCCGCCGAGTTCATGCACCTGCTGCGGCCGAGCGCCGCGATACTGGCCTCGATCGCCAAACCGCTCGGCCACGCCTTCAAAGTGGGGGCGGTGAACCTGCGCGCCGCCACCGCGCTGAACACGCGCCTCGCCGAATCCTCGCAGGCGCTCGAGGAATTCGGGCAGAACCCGATCGTGACAGCGAGCTTCGAAGACTTCACGCACACGGTCGAAGTCGGAAATCCGCTGCTCGCAGGGATCGCGCCCGAGCAGGCCCAGTGCAACTACCTGACGCTGGCCTTCCGCAACCTCGGGAGCCTCGAGGCCGAGAGCGTAGGCGTCGGGACGCTCGCTCGCGCCGGGTTCGTGCTGGCACCGGTCGGCGCCAACAACGAGGGCTTCCCGTCCTCCTCACACGCCAACGGCCCGTCGAGCGAACCCGCTTCGAAGGGCAGCTCGCAGATCCTCGACAACAACCACCTGCACTTCAACCCATATCCGGCCGTCGCAGGTCCCGGACAGCCCCCGGTATGTGAAGCGGGCAACGAGACCTACCTCGCCGGCAAAGCCGAGATCGGCCCGCTGCCGGCCGCCGACGTCACCAAAAACCGCGAAATCACATCGCGCAGCAACAACATCTTCGGCGAAAAGTACTCCGCCGAAACGCTCGCGTCGCTCGGTATCACGAAGCCCAAAGCGCCGACCACGAAGAAGAAAGGCAAGAAATGAGCCGCTGGTGGCGCAGGCGGGACGAGACCCCCGTCGTCGAGCTCCAGCGCTACCGGCCGGTGCGCACGGGCCTGATCGCGCTGGTCGTGATCGCGATCGTCACGTACTTCGGGTTCACGAAGCACATCCCGTTCAAAGAAGGCTTCCGCCTGCACGCGGTGTTCGCCAGCGCGATCAACATCCACGCGAAGTCGCCGGTGCGCATCGCGGGCGTCGACGTCGGCCAGGTCACGGCGATCAAGCGCGAAGGCAACACCGGGGTCGTGACGATGGAAATCAACAACAACGGCCTTCCGATCCACAACGACGCGACGGTGAAGATCCGGCCGCGCATCTTCCTCGAAGGCAACTGGTTCGTCGAACTGCAGCCGGGCAGCCCCTCGGCGCCGAGCTTCCACTCCGGCGACACGATCCCGATCACGCACACCTCCGACCCCGTGCAGCTCGACCAGGTGCTGGACGCGCTGAACACCGACACGCGCCAGAACCTGCAGACGTTCCTGATCGAATACGGAGCGGGCCTGACGGCCAAGCCGACGCCCGCCCAGAACGCGGCGCAGGACAAGGAAGTGCGGGGTCTGGACGCGGCCCAGGCGCTGAACAAGGCCTATCAGCGCGGACCGGGATCGCTGCGCGGCACCGCGGTGCTCAACCAGGCGATCACCGGCAGCGAACCGCACGACCTCTCGAAGCTCGTGCACAGCATCGGCAAGGTGACCGCGGCGCTGAACGTGCACGAACAGCAGCTCAGCGAACTGATCGGCAACTTCAACACGTTCTTCGCGTCGTTTGCGGCGCAGTCGGTGCCGCTGCGCACCACCGTCGCGGAACTGCCATTCGTGCTCGGCAACGTCAACC
>DATARO010000080.1:0-82775 GCA_036264095.1 Solirubrobacteraceae bacterium
GCCATCGTGCGCTGCCGCCCAGCCGGCGAGCTCCTGCGCCCGCACGGCCAGCTCAGCTTCGGCCAGCGCCCGGCGGACCGCCAGTCGCAACGCGGCCGGGCTGAGCAGCCGCCAGGGCAGCCGGACTCCCACATGAGCCCAGTCGGCCCGGGCTGCGTTCTCGGCCATGTCCCCGGCTTGGGGCACGGCCAGCACCGGCGTCCCGCTGGCCAGCGCTCGAACCAGCGTGCCGTGGCCGGCGTGACAGACGACCAGCGCGCACCGCGGCATGGTCCGCGAATACGACAGCCACTCCACCAGCCGTGCATTGGCCGGCACCGGCAGCGGCCGGTCCAGGGCCCGGCGGTTCCAGGTGGCCAGCACTCGCACCGGCTCATCCCCCAGCCCGGCGACCGCAGCGCGGAGCAGCCGATGCTGGGGATCCTGCGCCGTGGTCGGAGCCACCAGTACCAACGGCCCCTCGCCGGGCGGGGGCTGCACGTCGCGGTATGGCGGCTCCCACAGGAGCGGTCCCACCACCTGCACGTGCGGCGGCCAGGCGCGGGGATACTCGAGCTGGGGGAACGTGCCAACCAACACCAGCCGCTCGCTCAGCCCGCCGTGCAGCCGCGCCACCGGCGGCAGCCCCAGCCTGCCCCGGGTCTCATTGAGCTCGTCTCGGCCGCGTCTCAGCCCTGCCTGCAGCAGCGGGTCGAGCATCGACCAGCTGCGGCGCCCGAGCGACGTGCGGGGCAATCGGGCCCCGAACGCATACGGCGGGAGGCCAGGCACACCGACCGGGTAAACGTGCGGGACCAGGGTCGCGACCGGCACCGCCTCGAGCTCACCGGCCAGCGCGGGGGCCAGCGTGAGGATGTCGTGGACCAGCACGTCGGGTCGGGCTGTCGCCACCGCGGGCCGGGTCTCGACCGTCGCCCGCACCACGGCCTGGTAGGGCAAGAGCGGCCGCTCATGGGTGGGGAACACCGGGTACTCGGGCGCGGCGACGAAGCTCATGCCGGCCGCCTCCACGTGCTCCCGCCAACGGTCCCAGGTCTCAAAGAAGACCTGATGGCCCCGTTTCGCCAGACGCTCCCCCAGCGCCAGCATCGGGAACGCGTGCCCGGGGTCGCCGAACGCGCCGAGCAGCACGCGCCGGGGCGGCCCGGGGCGCGTGACCGTGCGCAGCGGCTGCTCAGGCGGCGAGCTCAGCGACGAGTCGCAGCTGCTCGAGGCGCTCGGGCGCGGTGAACGCGGTCGGGGTCACGCCGAGCGTGCCCACGCCGGCGTCGCGGTAGACCGCAAGGCGCTCGCGCACGACGTCGGGCGGTCCGCACAGCGAGACGGTGTCGATCAGCTCGTCCGGGATCGCCGCCATCGCCTCATCGCGCTTGCCTTCGATGTAGAGGTCCTGGATCTTCTGCGCCGCCTCCTCGTAGCCGTAGCGCTGAACGACCTGGTTGTAGAAGTTCTGCTTGCGCGAGCCCATGCCGCCGACGTAGAGCGCGATGAACGGCCGCATCGCGTTGCGCGCGGCCTCGAGGTCGTCGGTGACGAACACGTTGACCGTCGGGGCGATGTCGAAGTCCTCGAGGCTTTTGCCGCTTCGGTCCGCGCCCTCCTGCAGCAGCGGGCGCAGCTCCGAGACGTGCTCGGGGCTGAACAGGGTCGGGATCCAACCGTCGGCGATCTCGCCGGCAAGCGCGGTGTTCTTCGGACCGATCGCCGCGAGGTACACGGGGATGCGCTCCTGCACCGGGCTGATCGTCAGCTTCAGCGCCTTGCCCGGGCCGTCGGGAAGCGGCAGCTCGAGCGTCTCGCCCTTGTACTCCAGCCGTTCGCGCGCGAGCGCCTTGCGGACGACCGCGACGTACTCGCGCGTGCGCTGGAGCTGCTTGGCGAAGCGCTGCCCGTGCCAGCCCTCTGCGACCTGCGGGCCCGAGGAGCCGATGCCGATCACCATCCGGCCGTTCGAGAGCTGGTCGATCGTCGCCGCGGTCATCGCGGTCATCGCGGGGGAGCGCGCCGGCATCTGGAAGATCCCCGCGCCGAGACGGATCTTCGACGTCTGCCCGGCGAGCCAGGCGAGCACCGTCGCCGTGTCCGAGCCGTAGGCCTCAGCGGCCCAGACGGAGTCGTAGCCCAGCCGCTCGGCCTCCTGGACGATGTTGAGCTGGTCCTCCGAGCTGAGCCCGAGACCCCAGTAGCCGATGTGCACGCCGAGCTTCATGTGCAAGTTTCCTTTCAGCGGAAGGACATCCGTTGCCCGTGTGGAGGTCGTGGCCTACTCTTGGCCGCGCACCGCCGCGGACCCCGCGCCGCGCGGCGGCGCAAAGCCTATGCGAAACCGCTCCCGCCGATCCCGAAGCACGATCGAGGGCCTTCGTCTGGCGATCGACTGCATGCCGGTCGCGACGCGCGAGGCGATGCTCGCCGGCATCACGCGATACGACCGGATCATCGCCGGGGCGTACACGGACGAGCACGGCGGCGTCTGCCCGATGCTCGCGGCCCACCGCTGCGGCGGGCGCACCGACTTCCTCTCGTTCGCGAAGTCATGGGACCGCTTCGCGCGCCCGCGCAAGGGCAAGCGCGCCGCCACGCCCCGCGAGCTGCGCATCCTCGCCGACCAGCTGCGCGCCAGCCTCGACGACGACTCCGGGCTCGAGCTCGACCAGGCGATCGCCGAGCACCGCGCGCTGCTCGCCGCGAAGCACCGCAGACGCGCGCGCGTGGCCGGCGAGGCTGACCCGCGTGGCGAGGTGCGCGCGCGCAGGCTGCGGCTCCCGCGCAGGCGCCGCCGCCCGGAGGAAGCCTCCGAGCGGCCGCTCGCCCTGCGCGGCTGAGGCGGCGGCCGGTCGCCTACAGCCCCTCGCCCGGCCGCACGAACATGATCTCGGGCACGACGCAGGCGGGCGAGACGCGCAGCAGGAAGCGCACGGACTCGGCGATGTCCTGCGGGCGGATCATCTCGCCGGCGGGCACGGCCTCCTTGACGAAGTCGGTCATCGGCGTGTCGACGAACGCCGGGCAAAGGGCGGTCGACTTGATGCCCTCCTTGCCGATCTCCTTGTTCATCGCTTCGGTCCAGCCGACGACGGCGTGCTTGGTGGCCGAGTAGACCGACAGCCACGCCTCGCCGTGCTTGCCCGAGATCGATGAGGTGTTGACGACCAGGGCGTTCTTGTGCTCGGCGGCGGCCGCGCGGAGCATCGCGATGCATTCGCGGTAGAAGATCACGATCGAGCGCAGGTTGATGTTGATCTGCATGTCCATTCGCTTCGTCTCGATGTCGGCGACCGACGCGCCGACGCCGACGCCGGCGTTGTTGACGAGCACGTCGAGGCGCCCGTAGCGCTCGCTGTGGGCCGTCACGACCTTCTGGACCTCGGCCTCGTCACCGAGGTTCGCGGCGAGCGCCTGCAACTCGAAGCCTTCGCCCGTCAACTGTTCTGCCGCCGCCTCCAGCTTCTCGGGGCGCCTGGCGGCGATCGTCAGTCCGTAACCCTCCTCGCCCAGGACCCTCGCCACCTCCAGGCCGATGCCGCTGGAAGCTCCCGTCACGATCGCTGCACGCTGCGCTGCCATCTATCCCCTCTCAGGTCGACCTTCGATCACGAGCCGGTAAACGCCTGAGCCGGCGCGCGCAGCATTCCACATCGGCGCAGCCGCGACCCGGCGCCCGGGTCCGTCGGGCCGCTCGCAGCGGGCCGGCGCGGCCGCGGGTAAGGCGAGCGCTGGTAGCGTCCGTGCGCGGTCCGCGCGAGCGGGCAGCGGGCCCGTAGCTCAGTTGGTCAGAGCTGCCGACTCATAATCGGTAGGTCCCTGGTTCGAGTCCAGGCGGGCCCATTTGGGTATCCCGTGGTCGCGGTGGAGCGCGATCTCGGTGCCCGCCGAGCCGAGCCGAGCGCGCTAACGTCTGACTGTGCCCGAGGAAAGCTCCGGAGCGCCGCAACGCGACCAGCCCGGCCCGGTTCCGCCTCTGCCGCCGGCCGGCGAAGGCTCGGGCGGAGGATCCACACGAGACGGCGGCAGGGTCAGGAAGGCCGCGCTCCGGCGCCTGCACGACGCCTCCGATGAGATCCTCGCCGTGTTCGAGCACAACCTCCGCGAGGACGCGACAGCGGCCGGGGCCAGCGAGCAAGAGATAAGGGACGCCCAAGCGGAGCACCCCGAGCACCCGTAACGAGCGCGGGAAAGAACTCTACGGCGACGACGGTGGCGCGCCGGGGTCGATCTCCGCGATGGGCTCGACAGCGGGCGTTTCGTCGCCCTCGCCGGTGTTGCCGTGCGCTGCCGACTCCTCCGGGAACTGCGCGGCGTGCTTGCGTGCCGCCTTCCTCGCCTGTTTGTCCTGCCGCCGCTCGCGAAGCTTGTTCTCGCGTTCGCGCTTGGCCATCGTCATCTTCTTCTTACCGGTCGAAGCCATTTCTATCCGTTCCGTCGGGGCGGGACCCCCATCTGCCTCGGGTCGAGGCCCGAGGTGTCCGCCCACCGTGGATGCCTACCGTTCAAGGGCGCTTCGGCCGCGATGGTCGGTGGGAAAGCGCCGATTCGACGTCGGGCGATGGCCCAACCTGATCGGCGCACCGTAGCAGTAGCCGATGATCGACCGGCGCCGGCGCGCGCGTGTCATACGCCGCCGAGCTCGCAGGTCTTCGGCGGCGCACTCGGCGCGCCGGCGGTCCGCCGGCGCCCGACTCCGCTACGCTCCAGGTATCCACTCGCGCCGCCCATGAGCCGTCCCGTCGGCAGGTGTGCCCCGTGAGCCCACACGATCGGCAGCGAGGACATGACCGGGCCGCAGCAGCTCCGCCAGCAGGAACGGCACGAGCAGAAGCTCAAGGATCTCCGTGAGCAGGTTGCTCAGGGCAAGCTGGTCATCAGGCAGATGACCGCGGCGGAGCGCAAGCGCTACCCGCCCCCAGCCCGTCCCGATACTCGCCGTCGCAACTCCCAGAAGCACCGCTAGCGCGCTTCTGATGGCGCACGTGCCCCATACGGCCGAGCACAGCTACGAGGAGCTGCGCCAACAGGCCGAGACCTACACCGGTGAGGTGTCGAGCAAGCGAAGGATCCAGGAGATCGAGTGCCGTTACGGTGGCACCGATCACCTCGTCCGCATCGGTGAGCCCGGCGCCATCCCGGGCTCGGTCGTCGCCGCGATCTTCCAGCTCGGCCGAGAGCTGTTCACGATTCACCATTCCCAGCTCCACGGGGTACCGGACACCCCGTTCGTGCTGAAGAAGAAGGACGTCTACTCGGTCGCCGAGTTCCGGTAGCGCGCGGCCCCGACCCCAGAGGCACGCAACGCGCGCGCGTTCGGCAAAGTCGAGCGCGCGTGTCCGACACGCAACGCCGCTTCGGCCATCCTGCTTTTCGATCCTCCGATACGGGGCAACGCCGACAGTGCACGGCTGAGATCAACCGGAAGGAGACACCATGGCCGAACTGAGCGCACGCGACGGCAAGCTCGTGCAGTACCTCAACGAGGCGTACGGAAAAGAGAAGCAGCTGGAGACCTCGCTCGCCGCGCACATCTCCATGACGGTGCGCGAGCCGTACAAGAAGCGGCTCCGCCAGCACCTCGCAGAGACCAAGCGCCACGCGCGCGAGGTCGAGCGTCGTGTCAAGAAGCTGGGCGGGACCCCGCACACCGTGCCGATCGACCCCGAGCTGCTGGCGAAAGGCGCGGGCGCCGCGGCCGAGCTCGCCGGCCGCGGGGTCGCTCTCGCGCAAGGCCCCCTGCACGCGATCCGCGGCACCGGCGAGCAGGAGAAGATGCTCAAGAACGCCAAGAGCGAGTACGCCGACGAGCACGAGGAGATCGCCACGTACACGGCGATCGAGACCCTCGCCGAGGAGCTCGGCGACACCGATACGGCCAAGCTCGCCCGCGCGATCCGCCGCGAGGAGGAGCGCATGGCGCGCTTCCTCGAGCGGCAGATCCCGGCTCTCACCAAAGCCGTGGTGCAGGCCGAGGTTCCCCGCGCAGAGCGCGGCGGTTCGCGCGCCTCAACGCGCAGGACCACCAAAGCGTCGGGCCGCGCCCGCAGCAAACGCGCTCCCGCGCGCACACGCGCGAGAGCGGCGGCGGGAACGACCTGAGGCGCGCCCGCCGGGCGCCGGCGGCCGCGCGAACTCGACGCGGCCGCCTGCGGCGACGCCACCCCCGGTCAGGGGCGGCGTCGCCGCGAGCCGCTCAGGCCCCGTTGTTCACAGTTGCCTGGTAGGTCCGGCAGGGCTCGTTGCGCAGGCTCGGGCAGGGCGGCTCTTCGGTCGGCACGCTGACGCCGGGCACGATCGGGAGGATCAGGCTCGACGGCTTCGTGCTCGAGAACTCGACCGACTCCGTCGCGGTCGTCCCTTCCGGCTGCGTCTCGTCGAACGACCAGATCGGCTGCGATCCGTTCGGCGCCGAGATCGTCACCCTGATGCGCGACCCGGCGCGGTAGGCGTGACCCTCGAAGTACAGCGGGATCACGACCGGGACGAACGTGTTCGCCGGCATCGGCCGGAGGTCAGCCGCCCGCATCGTCGGAATCGGCTGTAGCACCGTCGGCGTCTGCTTGAGGATGTTGCCCGCCGTCGTGGCCAGTTTCCGCTCGCTCGCGCGCTGCCAGCCGTTCTGCACGAACGTCTCGCTGCCGTCCGGGCGCACTTCGCTGACCGTCGCCATCAGGTCGACGTCCGGCGTGGAGGACTTCAGCCAGAGGTGCACGGCACCTCCACCGATCGCGGTCGTGTTCGCGGACAGCGGCGCCGAGACGTAGGACAGCTGATCGCCTTCCGGCGGCTGCACCCAGTTCCAGCTCCACTCAGACGCGTTGCCCCACAGTCCGCCCGTGCCCGTGCTGCCGGTGAAGTCGTTCGCCGGCGTCGCGTGTGCGTCGGAGGTGTAGGTGTCGACGCCCGCGGTCGTCGAGGGCCCTTCGTTCAGCGTCCCGTGCGGTCCGAAGTACCAGGACTGCGCGACCGTGCCCGGGATCGGGAATTCCGCGAACGACTGTTCGAAGCCGGGATATGGGTCGCCGGCGCTCGCGGTGTCGGTCGGCGATTGTCCGGCGCCGTTGTCGAACAGCACACGGATCGACGGCAGCGCTTCGAATGCCGCGAGCGCTGATTCGTAGGTCGGCTGCTCCTGGATCGGGTCGGTGGGCAGCGTGACGACGTCCGTCTTGGGAAGGCCCATAGCTTCGTCGTAGACGACCGGAGCCGCGGCTCTGACGACCGCCGAGTTGAGCACCGGCGCCTGATGGGCGACGTACAGCTCCAGGAAGTCATACAACCTGTCATACGTCGTCGGATCGAGCGAGTCGATGTGCGCACCGTTCGTGAACGTGAACCACTTGCGCGTCGCGCCGGTGAAGTGCTGGGCCAGATCGGCGCAGTGACCGCCGGTCTGCTCGTCCTCCCACTGGCATGCCATGAACGTCGGCACCGTGATTTTGTTGACGAACGTGACCGGGTCCAGCGGATCCGCGACCTTCGGGTTGTAGGTCGAGTTTTCTTTGATCTTCTGCAGCAGGTTGGCGGCCTCGCCGTGGAGCGCCTGGTTGGCCGCGCACGTCTGATCGCCTTCCTGGACCCGCTTGTAGGCCCACGCTTGGCCGTGGCCTTCGCCCGCCGGTTCGGCGTTCTGCTGGCGCTGTTCGGCCCAGGCCACGGCGAACCCGTTGTTGAGGTCGCCGCCCGGATAGAGCGTCGTCGCGGTCGCGTCGATGACCGACAGCGGAGCGATCGCCTCGAGGCCCGCCGGGTCGGTCTGCGCGGTGAACAGCTGGCTGATGCCGCCGTAGGAGATCCCGAGCATCCCGACCTTGTTGCCGAGCACCCACGGCTGTTTCGCGATCGTTTCGATCACGTCATAGCCGTCGAGGTTCTGCAGCGGTTCGAAGAAGTCGAAGGCCCCGCCCGAGCAGCCGGTCCCGCGCATGTTCACGTCGACGACGGCGAAGCCCATCAGGTTCGCGAGCACGGCGATGCCGTTTTCGGGACCGGCCGGGTTCGCGTACCCGTAGCCCGAGTACTCGATCAGCGTGGGATAGGGCGCCGTGTAGCTCGGCGTCGGGACGCCGGGTATCGGCAGCGTCGGGAAGTGGAATTCCGACGGCGCGCCCGGCTCACCCGCCGGGCTGGTGGGCGGATGGACGTCGATCGAGAGCTGGGTCCCGTCCCGCGTCGTCAGGTAGGTGTAGCCGTTGTCGGGGATCGACTGTTCATAGATCTGGGGGTCCCACGGCTGCGACGTGGCCGGATGCACGGTGAGCGGGCTCGACGTTTCGCCGCCGGAGCTGACGCGGTAGTTGTGGCCCGGTTTGACGTTCCTGAAGAGGAGCCCCCCGAGCCCGTCCGCCGTCTGCGTGGCCACGGTCGTTCCCGTCGAGTTCAGCAGCGTCGCCCCCGCTTCGGGCGCAAGGCCGGTGACGTACACCTGGTCCACGCTCCCGTTCGCGCTGAACGCCGACGCGCTCGCGGCCGCGACGAGCCAGACGAAGATCGCCACGAGGGCGGCGAGACCCAACCGCGCGCGAGGAGACGGCGCACGGCTCAGGACGTGACGAAACCCGACGGTTCGCTCAGCACGCAACATTCAATTCCTCCCAGACACGCGTTTGCAATCGACCCCCGCCAGCTCGACCCGACGCGGATCGAACTGACCTGACGTGCGCGGCATGTACCCGCGTGCGCGGCTCTCTAATCGCTGCGCGAGAAACTGCCCCCCAGCGACGCGACGCTCGCGGCGGTCCCGCCCGGGCGGGACCGCGCTCAAAGCTCGCGGCCGCTGCGGCGGCGCTCCGCTTCGAGCTCGCGAAGGCGCGTCAGCGGCCGCACGAACCACAGCACTGCGAATACGAGCGCGGCGATCCCGCCGACCACCGCGCCCGCTCCTGCGCCGAAGAGCTTTGTCGTCACGAGTGTCAGGGAGCCGCTCATGGCGAGCGCCAAGCACGCGAGGCCTGCGATCACGACCTTGTTCGAGCTGAAGACGAGGTGGTGCTTGTCGTCGTGCCGGAACACGAAGCGATGGAGCGCGGAGGGCGTGATCATGCACACCGCGGCGAGCGTGGCGAGGACGAGGGTGACGAAGTAGACGGTGCGCTCGAAGCTTCCGACGTGCGCGAAGCCGGTGTTGAACGGCACAATCAGCAGGAAGGCGAACAGCACCTGCACGCCGGTGACCACGACCCGCAGCTCGCCCGTGAGCTCCTCGAGATTGCGGTCGAGGCGTTCGCGCGACGTCTCGCGGCGGGGGTTATCGGGGTCGCCGTCGCCGGCCGCCGGCGCGGCGCCGGCGCGAGGATCCGGCCGGCCGCTCATGAGAGGAGCAGCGCGCCGCCGATCGTCGCCGCCCCCGCGGTCACCCACGCGACGTAGTCGTTGACGCAGCCCGAGTGCAGCCGTCGGATTGCGATCATCGCGGGCGTCATCACACGCCCCAGGGCGGTCGCCCAGCGACCCTCGGGCGGCCGCAGCGCGAGGGCGGCGACGAGCAGGGCCCCGGCGACCGTCAGCGTCGCAAGCAGGATGTCGCTGGTCGCGACGGTCGGGTGGGGCGCCGGCACCCCGGCTCCGGCGTGGCCGCCCAGCACGCGCGCGACATAGCCCGCGCGGTCTGCCATTGCGGCGGCCGCCGCGCCGATCGCGTCCCGTAGCGGCGACACCAGGCCGGCGACGAGTCCGCCGAGCAGCAGCAGCGCCGGCATCGCGACCATCGGCGGCGGGGTGCGATCGTGCGGCCCGAGCGTCTCCGGCATCTCGCTCACAGCGGACAGGAGCTCGTGGTGGCGGGGCAGCGCCGGCCCCCAGCCCGCGAACACGCGTCCGGCGACGCGCAGGATCGTCCCCGCCGTGAGGGCCGAGGAGATGACGAGCACGGCGATCACCCAGCCGTAGCCCGGGGTGTCGCCGAGCGTGGCCTCGAGCGCCGACTTGCCGAAGAAGGACCCGAGTGGAGGGAGCGCGGCCAGCCCGAGGCCGCCGCCGGCGAACACGATCGCGGCGACCCACAGGCCGGCGTCGCGCCCGCGGCCCCGACCACGCAGGTCGTGCTCGTCGACCGAGCCGAACCGGTGCAGCAGGATGCCCGCGCCCATGAACAGCGAGCCCTTCAGCAGGGCGTGCTCGACCACGTACTCGCTCGCTGCCGCGAGCCCGGCGGGTGTGAGCAGCCCGAGTCCGATCAGGAACGTGCCCGTGTGGCTGATCGTCGAGAACGCCAGCAGCCGCTTGATGTGCCGCTGTGCGACGCACATCACCGCCCCGACGAGCGCGGTCACCACACCGAGGATGATCAGCGTGGCGCGCAGTCCCTCCGCGTGAGAGGCGAGGGGAGCGGACAGGACCGTCCAGTAGACGCGTGCGAGGCCGTAGAGCGCCAGCTCGACCATCACGCCGCTGAACAGGACGCACACCGGCACGGGAGCCACGGCGTGCGCGTCGGCGAGCCAGAAGTGCAGAGGGACGATCGCCGCCTTGATCAGCAGCCCGCACATGATCAGCAGCAGTGAGACCTCGACAAGCCCGTCGGCGGGATGACCGGCGAGCGCGGTCGCGATCTGGGCCATGTTCAGCGCGCCCGTGCGCCCGTACAGCAGGGCGATCCCGGTCAGCATCAGGAACGACCCGACGCTGTTCGTGATCGCGAAGTTGATCGCGCCCTGAAGCGGCCCGGCCTCCTCGATCTTGTACGCGGTCAGGGCGTACGCGGCGACGCTCATCAGCTCGAAGAAGACGAACAGGTCGAAGAGGTCGCCCGTCAGGCAGAAGCCCACCATCGCCGCGAGGAACACGAGCATCAGCGCGCCGAACAGCGCACCGACCTCCTCGAAGTAGCGAAGCGAGTACGCGATCGCAGAGCACACCATCACGCCCACGAGCGTCGCCATCCCCGCCCCCAGCCGATCCACGGAGAAGGAGATGCCGACGGCCACGCCGCCGCGCGGGTGGAAGCCGCCGAACCAGTAGACGATCACGTTGCCGGCCCCGGAAGCCAGCAGCGCGCAGAGCACGAGCGTGGCGATCGCGCACGCGAGCGTCAGCGCGTCGACGGCCCAGCGCGGGAGGACCTTGTTGGCGGCGGCGAGCGAGGCGGCGCCGAGCAGCGGGACGAGCACGGGGTAGGGGACGAGGCCGTGCATCGCCATCAACCCCGCAGCGGCGTCAGCTCGCTCGGGTCGAGCGTCCCGAAGCGCTTGTGCGCCTGCACGGCGAGCGCGAGCAGGAGCGCGACGACGGTCGCCTCGACCACCACGTCGGTGAGCGTCAGCGCCTGCACGATCGGATCGACCGCCCGCGTGCGGCGGGGGATGTCGGCGAAGATCGGCGCGGCGGCGCCCGCCCGGTAGCCGACCGTCAGCAGCAGCACGTACGTGCTCGACTGCACCACCGAGAGGCAGATCACCATGTGGATCAGGTTGTCGCTCGAGACGACGCCGTAGAGGCCGACGAGCAGCAGCCAGGCGGCGACGCCGTAGGCGAGCTCGCTCACGAGCCCCTCACGACCAGCGCCTGATCGAGGAACTCGCTCCAGAGCAGGATGAAGGCGCCCGTCACCTCGAGGCCCACGGCCATGCTCGAGAGCGGGATCGTGCCGGCCGAGAGCAGCTCGCCCGGGGTACCGTACGGCAGGAAGTTCTTGAAGAACACGCCTGCGAAGACCACGCCGCCAAGGCCGACCAGCGCGTACCCGGCGGCGCCGCTCGACTCGGCGAGCTCGACGAGCGCGTGGGGGGAGAGCCTGCGCATCGTCAGGTAGGAGCCGCCGAGGAAGACCATCAGAAGGGCGGCGGCGCCGACGACGCCGCCCTGGAAGCCGCCGCCGGGCGTGAGCGCCCCGTGCGAGTCGAGATACAGCGCGAGCACGACGACGGGCCCGACGAACACGAGCGTCAGCGCGCGCAGGGCGTAGCTCGCTCCCTGGAACCGGTGCTCCCGGGCGGTCCGGTCGGAGGGGTGCTCGTGCTCGCCGCGCTGCTCGCGCAGCAGCACCGCCAATCCCACGACGGAGGTGAAGAGGATGAACTCCTCGCCCATCGTGTCGAGCGCGCGGTAGTCGAAGTTGACAGCCGTGACCGCGTCGGTCGCGTGCCGCTGCGGCACGACGACGTGGTTTATGAGGATCGCGTATGCGCCGTTGAACTCCCCGAACGCGGGCAGCCCCGTGAGCGCCAGGACGAGCAGCGCCGCGAGGCCGAGGGCCCCGGCGCCGAACACATACATTCGCGCGCGAGGTGTCATCGCGCCGCCCCGTTCACTGCTCGTCGTCGCCCGAGTGCGAGTGCACCTTGGCGAGCGTCACGAGGATCATCAGGGGCAGTGCCACCGTCGAGACGACGATCTGGGAGAGCGCGACGTCGGGCGCGCCGAGCACGAAGAACAGCAGCGCGAGCAGGAGCCCGTAGACCCCGACCACGATCGCCTGGCGCAAGGGGTCCCGGGTGAGCACCACGGCGAGCCCGCCGAGCGCGACGAGCGCGAGCAGTCCCGCCTGCAGCTCGCTCACTTCTCGCGCTCCGCCGGCTCGCCCCGGTGCGATGGGTTCCACTCGCCGCGTTCACGGATCCGCGCGGCGCGGGCTGTCGCGTGGCCGAGCGCGGGCCCGCAGGCCGCGAGCAGCGCCGCCGTCGCGAGCGCCTTGTCGGCGATGAGCGAGAAGGATTCGTGCACGAGGATCGCGAGCGCCACGAGCAGGGTGCCCCAGCCCGACGCCGAGGCGTAGTGGAGCTTGTCGTACGGCCCCCGCATCACGAGCACACCGAGCGCGCACACCAGCAAGAGCAGCCCGCCCCCGATCAGCAGCACGTCGGTGATGACGGTCCTCACGGCCCGCCCTCCATCAGCCGCGCGAACGCGACCGAGCCGATCAGCCCCATGGCGGCGAGCACGAGGGCCAGATCGATGAAGGGCTGGCGCCCCGTGCCCTCGGACAGGAGCATCAGCTCGACCACCGACAGCGTGCTCGCGAGCTCGAGCGCCACGAGGCCGTCGATGGCGGCCGAGAAGAAGCAGGTGACGCCGCACACGAGCAGGGCGGGGAGGAGCGCGAGCGCCGCGATCAGCCACGCGTTCATGCGCCGATCTCCCCGACGCCGGCCCGCTCCTCGTGGCGCGCGACGAGTTGGTGCACGACGACGTGACGCTCGTCGACCCCGAGCACGATCGTGTTGGGGGCCAGCGATCCGACCAGCTCGATCGTCGCGCGCCTGGCGTTGCCGCGCGGGCTCATCGGCAGCTCCAGCGCCAGCTCGTGAAAGCGGCCCTGCGTGTGCGTCCCGGCGATCGCGCGCGCGAGCTCGCGGACGAGCAGCCACACGTCGACCGGGACGCGCGCGAGCTGTGCGAACAGCCCGCGCGCGGAGCGAAGACCGAAGCGCAGGCGGGCGGTCCCGCTGTCATACACGAGCGCCGCGGCCACCACGGCGATGGCGGCGGCGATCAACGCGCCGACCCACTCCGCCGTCGAGGAGGTGTCGACCAGCAGCAGCCACACGCCCACGAACAAGGCGAAGGCGATCAGCATGACGAGCGCCCCGAGGCTCCGCGTGCGATGTCGGGTTCCCGCGTGCACCCTGCCTGCTCGCTACCCAAGTCGTATGGCGCTAAGCGCCGGTTCGGCGCCCAAACCTAGGGGTAGCGGCCTGTCGAGGAACGCGAGCGAGAGCAAGGAGTCCAGCGATGAAGATCGGCTATTTCCTGTCGAGCGAGGAGTTCGGCCCGCGTGAGCTCGTCCGCCAGGCGCGCATGGCGCAGGACGCCGGGTTCGAGGGGCTGTGGATCTCCGACCACTTCCATCCCTGGAACGACGAGCAGGGCCACAGCGGGTTCGTGTGGTCGACGATCGGCGCGCTCGCGGAGGCGACCAGCGGGATGCACGTGACGACCGCCGTGACCTGTCCGACGGTGCGGATCCATCCGGCGCTCGTCGCCCAGGCGGCGGCGACCTCCGCGATCCTGCTCGAAGGCCGCTTCACGCTCGGCCTCGGTACCGGCGAGGCGCTCAACGAGCACATCCTCGGCGACCGCTGGCCCGAGGCGGCCGAGCGCCGCGAGATGCTCGAGGAGGCCGTGACCGTGATCGCATGCTGTGGGAGGGCGGCATGCAGAGCCACCGCGGACGCCACTACCGCGTCGAAAACGCGCGCATCTATGACCTGCCCCCGCAGGCGCCCGCGATCCTGATCTCCGGATTCGGGCCGAAGTCGACCGCGCTCGCTGCGCAGATCGGCGACGGGTACTGCACGGTCGGGCCGGACGCAGACGCGGTGCGCGAATATCGCGACCAGGCGCAGCCCGCCGGTCTCGTGGCCGGCGGCATGAAGGTGTGCTGGGGAGAGGACGAGGGCGCGGCGCGCGCGACCGCTCACCGCCTGTGGCCCAACGAGCAGCTCCCCGGCGAGCTCGCCCAGATCCTGCCGACGCCGCGGCACTTCGAACAGGCCGTCGAGCTCGTCGACGAGGAGATGATCGCCTCCGAGGTGCCGTGCGGGCCGGACCTCGAGCGCCATCTCGAGGCGATCCGGGCCTACGAGGAGGCAGGGTTCGACGAGCTCTACATCCAGCAGATCGGCCCCGACCAGGAGCGCTTCTTCGAGGTCTACGCCGCGGAGGTGCTTCCGCGCCTCGGTCAGGCGCGGGCGGGCGCGCTCTCCTGAAGCCTCACATCACCGCCTCGCCGCGGCGGAGCAGCTCGGACTCGCCGAGCGCCGCTTCGCGCTCGGCGTCCTCGCGCCGCCGCTCGATCGCCTCGGCCTCCTGCAGCCCGCGGCACAGGCGTCGCACGATCACGAACAGCGCGATCGGCACGACCCAGATCGCGATGCGGAACACGTTCAGCAGCGTTTCGTAGCTCACGCCGAAGAGCACGTACAGGCGGTCGGTGGCTCCGAAGACGAACACCAGGAATATCCAGCTCATGAACGCCACGCCGAAGGCGGTGCGCGTCGGCGCCTCCCGAGGACGGTCGAGCACGTTGTGGACAGCGCGGTCGCGCGTGAAGACGCGCTCCACCCACGGGAAGGCGGCGAGCACCCCGAGCACGACGAGCGGGAACGCGACGCCGCCCCAGAACGGGTTCGGGACGACCGTGTAGCTGCCGATCACGACATCGAAGCCCGGCATCAGCCGCAGCGCCCCGATCAACCAGCCCAGGTACCAGTCGGGCTGCGCGCCGTTCGTCGCCAGCCATGGCTCGTAGGGACCCCACTGCCAGATCGGGTTGATCTGCACGAGGCCGCCGAGCAGGAACAGCACGGCCATCACGACGAGCATCAGCGCGAGCGAGCGCGGGACCTGGGCGGGGAACATCGGCATCCCGATCAGCCGGCGGTCGGTGTGGCGCCGGTCGCGGCGGAACTGGGTGTGGTGGCGGGCGGCGACGAGCGCGAGATGCGCGGCGATCAAGACGGTCAGCAGCGCGGGGAGCAGGAACACGTGCGCGATGTACATGCGCGACTCGAACAGGCCCTTGCCGGGGAACGGGGCGCCGAAGACCAGCAGCGCCAGCGGGCCGCCGAGCAGCGGCACCGACAGCAGCACGCCGTATCCGATCGCGAGCCCGATGCCGGAGAGGAGGTCGTCGACGAGCGAGTAGCCGAGATAGCCCTCGAGCAGCGAGGTGAACAGCAGCAGCAGCCCCAGCAGCCACGTCAGCTCACGCGGCTTGCGGTAGGCGCCGGTGAAGAACACCCGCATCAGGTGCAGCACGATCGACGCCAGGAACACGTCGGCGGCCCAGTGATGCGTCTGCCGGATCAGGAGCCCGGCCTTGTACGACAGCGAGATTTCGACGACCGACTTGTAGGCCTCGCTCATCTGCTGGCCCTGGAGCGGGGCGTAGGCGCCGTGGTAGGTCGTCTTCGCCACGCTCGGGTCGAAGAACAGCGCGAGGTAGGTCCCGGTCAGGATCAGCGTGATGAACGCATACAGCGCTATCTCACCGAGAAGGAAGGACCAGTGGTCGGGGAACAGATAGCGAAGGGCCTTCTTGATCAGGCCAGCCGAGGCGGTCCGTTCGTCGACGAAGCGGACGGGATCGAGCACGCGGTCGCTCACGCCGGCTGCTCCCTCACGCCCCACCACGCCGGCCCGACGCGGCCCGAGAGGTCGCCTGCCGCGGCGAGGTAGCCGTTGACGTCGATCATCAGGGGCAGCTGGGGCAGCGGGCGCCCGGCGGGTCCGAAGATCACGCGCGCGCCGTCCGCGGGGTCGAACGTCGAGTAGTGGCACGGGCACACGAGCGCGGGGCGCGGCTCGGTGACGGGGAAGCGCGGCTTGCGGTAGAGGTTGATCGCGCAGCCCGCGTGCGTGCAGATGCGGGAGTACGCGAGGATCCCGTACGGCGCCCACGACTCGCGGCCGCGCGGGAGCTTCAGCGCCGACGGCTGCAGGCGCACCACGACGAGCAGCGAGGAGATGTCCTCCTGGTCCCAGCCCTCCGCGAAGGCGCTGTAGAACGTCTCTTCTTCGATGGCGCTCGCGCGCAGCGGCTTGCCGTCGACGCCGACCAGCCTGCGGCCGCGCCGCCAGGGCGTCGCATCGAGCGGTCGGGTGTCCCACAGCGGGCCGAGCGAGAGCACCGGTGCGAGACCGGCGAGCCCGAGCGCGCCGCCGGCGGTGGAGGCGGCGCCGATCAGGAGCTTGCGGCGCGTGATCCCGCCCGCGCTGTCGCGGACGAGCTGCGCGATCTCCTCCTGCGCCTCGGGGTCCTCCCGCGGGTAGTCCTCTGCGATCTCCTCGCTGGCGACCAGGCGCCGCGCAACCACGACGAGCGCGGCGGCGAGGAACAGCAGCGAGCCCGCGATGCAGGCGCCGAGCAGCTGGTTGGGCATCGAGCCCGGACTGAAGACGGCGTACACCACGACGAAGCCGGCAGCGAACAGCGCCGCGAGCAGCAGCAGCGCCGCGACGAGCAGCTCCGCGCTGCTGTCGGGCTCGGGGTGCGGCGCCACGTGCCCGGGCGGGGGCGGGCTCGAGACGTGGACCCGGTGCTCGGCATCCTCGCCGTCGCGCTCGCGGCGGCGGCGGCGGAGGCGTCCGTAGAAGATCGCCACGGCCGCGAGCAGCCATCCGATCGCGCGTCGGCCCCGGCCGGGCCGCGACTCCCCTGAGGGCGGGCGGCTCACGAGCGCAGCCTCCGCGAGACGGCCAGGCAGGAGACGCCGAGCAGCAGCGCGGCGAGCCAGGCGACCATGCCCTCGGGGATCGGCCCGAGGTTCCCGATCGACCAGCCGCCGCGGTTGTCGGGCTTGTTCGTCGTGAGCACGTACCTGACGATCGAGGCCAGCTGGGATTCGGAGATCTGGCTCGCCGGGAAGCGCGGCATCAGGTAGGGGCCGATGCGCACGGCCTCGGCGATCTCGCTCGCGTCGATCCCCTGCAGTGGCGGGACGCGGGCGCCCGTGACGTAGCCGCCGCGCCCGAGGCTCTGATGGCATCCGGCGCAGTCTTCGGTGAACAGCTGGAACCCGCGCGAGACGTTGCCCCGGCGGACTTCCGGGTGGAGGATCCCCGGCCCTTTGCCGAGCGACGCCACGAACGCCGTCATGGAGGCGATCTCGGTCGGCGTGAACTGCACGGGATGGTTGGCCGGCTCGTCGTGGATGCCGGCGAGCGGCATGAAGCCGGTGCGCAGATAGAAGTCCGCCGCCAGCGCGCCGACCCCTTGCAGCGGCGGGCCGGCTCCGGGCACGACGCCGGCGCCGATGCGCGGGCGGCTGATCCCTTCGCCGGCGATCCCGTGGCAGCTCGCGCAGTTCGCGCTGAACAGCTGCCGGCCGAGCTCGAGCGACGGTGTGGACGGCTCGGACGAGGGCCGCACGATGCCGTTCTGGGAGGCGGCGAGCGCCGTCGTCACGCCGCCCGCCAGGCCGACGAGCGTCAGCACCGCGGCCGCGCGGGCGAGCCAGCTGCAAGCGGTCTGGCGGCTCGGCGCGGTCATGACTGCCGGCAGAGCGTGAGCAGCGGGTGACCGATCGCGACCATCGCGCAGATCACCGCTGGAAACGGATTGACGGTCAGCGCCACGGCCGAGAGGAAGTGGATGCGCCCGGTGGCGATGTCATCGGGCTCCTGGGTGCCCGGATCGGCGCGCGTGGCTCTGAAGACTGCGAGTGCGAGCAGCTCGGCGGCGACCCCGACGATGAACCCAGCTCCTCCGAGCGCCGCCGCGATCGCGTGCACCGGGAACTGGAAGCGGGCGTCCGGGGACTCACAGCGCGCGAGGCTGAACTGCATCGCGAACAGGAACTGCAGCGCCCACGCGGCGGGGCCGGCGAGGACGGCGAGCCACACCAACCGGCCCAGTCGCGACAGGCTCCGGCTCGCACGTGTCTGCACGGCGGGGCTCATAGGACCGGGGTCAGCTCGGTCAGCAGCACCGCGACCGCGATCACGTTGACGACGTGCCAGTAGAGCGCCACGCAGCGCACGCCGGTGACGCGGTAGTCCGAGAGCCCCGAGAGCGCCAGCCAGAAGAGCATCCCGAGGTCGAGCAGCACGCCGAGCAGCACGTGCGCGTGATGCAGCCCCAGCAGGGCGATGTACGCCGACGCGTAGGCGCTGCCCTGCGGCGGCAGCGAGTGGACCTGGTCGACCAGGTCGTGGAGCTGGTAGGCGAGGTATCCGGACTGCACGAACGCCGCCAGGCCGAGGAGCGCCATCGTCGCCGCCCTTCGCCCGGCGATCGCGCGGCGCGCGGCGAGCGCCACCGGGACCGACGTGGTGACCAGCACCGCCGTCAGGATCGAGGGGATGAGCGTTTCCGGGAGCCTGGCGCCGGCCGGGGGCCAGCGCGTCGCGCGGAAGTCGAGGTAGAAGTAGCTCGAGATCAACCCGGCGAACAGCATCGACTCGGCGCCGAGGAACAGCGCCATGCCCCACATCCCGCTCGGCAGTGCGCGCCGGCGCGAGGCGACGCGCCCGGCCGCGGCGGGGGTCGGGGCGAGCGACGGCCGCTGCGGGGCGAGCGAGAGCTCGCGACCGCCCGCCGCGTCGGGGTGGGCGCCGCTCATCGAGCGCCTCCCTCGGCGGCCGGCTTCTCGCCGCGCGGCGGGACGTGCCACGCGACCAGCAGCGCCGCCGCGAGCCCGCCGATTCCGGCCGCGATCAGGAAGTGCGCGAGCACCAGCGCGATGAAGCCGGCGAACACGACCGCTCCCACCAGCGCCGGCAGCGGAGAGCTCGGCGGCATCGCGAGCACCTCGTCGAGCAGGGCGTCCTGGACGGTGGTCCCCGGCGTCTCGTGCCCGCGCGCGAGCAGCCCCTGGCCGCGCTCGAGGCGGCGGCGATCGCGCTCGCGGTCCTCCTCGTCCCACATCGGGTAGGCGCTCGACACGGTCGGGATGACCGCGTAGTTGTAAGCCGGGGGTGGGGAGGACGTGGCCCACTCGAGCGTGTCGCCGCCCCATGGATCGGCCCCGGCGGGCGCGCCTTTGAAGAGGCTGACCGCGAGGTTGACGATCACCAGCAACAGGCCGGCGGCGAGCAGGTAGGCGCCGGCCGACTCCAGCGCGTTCAGCGTCGTCCAACCGCTCGCCGCCGTGTAGGTGTAGATGCGCCGCGGCATCCCTTCGATGCCGGCGATGTGCATCGGGAAGAACGTGACGAGCGTGCCGATGAAGCTGAGCCAGAAGCTGAGCTTGCCGACCCCTTCGTGGTACATGCGGCCCGTGACCTTCGGGAACCAGTAGTAGAGGCCGCCGAGGATCGGGAACACGGCGCCGCCGAAGATCACGAAGTGGAAGTGGGCGACGATGTAGTAGCTCGCGTTCACCTGCTGGTCGAACGGGATCGCGGCCACCGTGACGCCCGACAGCCCGCCGATGATGAAGAACACGATGAAGCCGATGATCCACAGCAGCGGCGTCGTGAACTCGGGCTTTCCCGTCAGGATCGTCGTGATCCACGCGAACAGCTGGATCGCGCTCGGGATCACGATGATCAGGCTCGTCGCGGCGAAGTAGACCGTCACGAGCGTCGGCAGGCCGACCGCGAACATGTGGTGCGCCCACACCCCGAAGCCGAGGAACGCGACCAGCAGCTCCGCCAGCGCGACCATCGGGAACATCACCATCCGTCGGTGCACGAACGTCGGGATGATCGAGGTCGCGATCCCGAACGCGGGCAGGATGATGATGTAGACCTCGGGGTGGCCGAAGATCCAGAACAGGTTCTGCCACAGCAGCGGATCGCCTCCGAAGCCGGCGTCGTAGAAGTGGAAGCCGAGCTGCCGGTCGAGCTCGAGGAAGATCGTGGCGAGCGTCAGCGCCGGCAGCGCGAACACGAGCGAGAAGGCGGCGGCGAGGAACGCGTAGCAGAACAGCGGCATGCGATTCAGCGACATGCCGGGCGCGCGCAGCTTGAAGATCGTGACGATGATGTTGATCGCGGTCGCAGTGCTGGCGATCCCGTTGAAGATCAGGCCGTAGCCGTAGAAGTCGATGTTGGTGCCGGGGTCGAACTGCTTTGACGCGAGCGGGACGTAGTCGAACCAGCCGGCGTTCGGCGCCTGGCCGGTGGCGAGCGCGACGTACAGGAACACGCCGGACCCGAGGAAGATCCAGAACGAGACAGCGTTCATGCGCGGGAAGGCCATGTCGCGCGCGCCGATCATCAGCGGCACGAGGTAGTTCCCGAACGCCCCCGTCGTCATCGGGATCACGACGAGGAAGATCATCGTGATGCCGTGCATGGTGAAGATCTCGTCGTATGTCTCAGGCGAGAGCAGGTGCTGCTGCGGGCCGATCAGCTGCGTGCGGATCAACAGCGCCTCGACTCCGCCGGCGGCGAAGAACGCCATCGAGGCGAACAGGTACATCAGCCCGATGCGCTTGTGATCGACCGTGGTGACCCAGCCGAACACGCCTTTGCGCTCCTCCCAGACGCGCTCGAGGAGCTCGACATGAGCGCGTGCCGGAGGTGAGAGGGTGCTCGCCATCGTCAACGCATCTCGCCGAGGAAGGCAGCGACCTTCTTCGCCTGGGCGCCGCTCAGACCGAGGTCGGGCATGTGGTTCCCGGGCTTGATCGCCTGCGGGTTCTCGATCCAGGCTGCGAGCTCGGACGGCGTGTCGGGGATCGTGAGCGCCGCGAGCGTCGAGCGCGTGGCGAGGTGCGTGAGGTCGGGCCCGACCGTTCCTTCGGCGCTCGTCCCGGCGAGCCGGTGGCATCCGCCGCATCCCTTGGACATGAACAGCTGCTGCCCTTCGCGCTGTTCGCCGCTCGCCGGAGCGGCGGCCGGCCGCTCCATGTCGGCGAGCCATGCCTCGAACGACGCGCGCGGTTCCGCGATCACCGTGAAGCGCATGTACGAGTGCTGCAGCCCGCAGAATTCCGAGCACTGGCCGAGATAGGAGCCGGGGGAGGGGGCTTCGAGCAGGATCGCGTTGGTGCGCCCGGGGATCATGTCGATCTTGCGCGCGAGGCTCGGGACCCACAGGCTGTGGATGACGTCCGCCGTGGTCGCGTACAGGCGCACGCGGGTCCCGGTCGGGATGTGGATTTCGTTGGCGCTGACGGCCGCGGTCCCCGGGTAGTGGATCTCCCACCACCACTGGTGGCCCTTCACTTCCACGGACATGCTCGTCGAGCCCGCCGGGGGCGCCTCGCTGAAGCGCACGGCGTAGATGTCGCTCGCGCCGAAGAGCACCAGCAGCACGATCAGGGGCACGGCGATCCCGAACACGATCACCATCGCGCCGGCGAGGCTCTCGCGCTCGCCGACGAACGGCAGTCCGGCTCGCCCGCGCCGGACGTAGGCGAGCACCAGCAGCACGACCGCGCCGGCGAAGACGACCCCCGCGGCGGCGAGCATCCACCACCACAGCACGGAGATCACGTGCGTCTGGTGGCTGTCCGAGCGCAGAATCGACTGCTGCCCGCCGCACCCGCTCAGAGCGGCGGCGGCGAGCAGGAGCAGAGCGAGCGCGCCGCGGCGCCGAGACCCTCCTCGCACGGGGCGCGCCTGCGGTCCGCCACCAGCGACACCCTGCAGCCGCTCCTGCGAACCCGCGCGCACATAGGTCCGCCTACCCGGGGGTCATTCCGCCAAACGAGCGGGGATGTTCGCTCCGGTCGTGCCGGGCGGGAGCAGCAGGAACACGTCAGTTTCGATTCCATGGGTCGGGTCGCACGCGCTCGTCACGGAGCGCACTGACCACGTCAGGTGGCTTTGCACCGCGGCGCGCAGCTCGCCGTGCAGGGCGCGCTGGATCGCGCGTCGCGCGAGCGCGACCTCCTGGACCGAGCCGGCTTCCACCAGCGTCTGCTGCCCGCGCGTCAAGATGCCCTCGAGCACGATCGTGAGAACGTCGTCCGCGAGCAGGCTCCGGGTCCTGGTCGGAGCGCGCCCGTGCGTGCGCTTGTAGATCGCCGCCACCGAGCGTGAGAGCGCCGCGAGATCGGCGGCCTTCGGCGCCGCCGGCCTCGCCGGCGCGTCGCCGAGCCGTGCACGCCGCCGCCCCGGGCTGCGCCGCACCCTGGCTGCGTCGCGAGCGACTTCCTGCACACGCCACTCGGCGGGCTCCGGTCCGCCGGGGTGGATGTTGTTGTCAGACATCAGCGCTCATACCGTTCGGCGTCTCCTACTCGCAGCGAGAGTCCGAGCCCGGGCACCCCCGCGTCGGGCCAGAGCTTCCCTTCGCGCAGGACGGGCAAACCGTCGAACAGCAGCGACTCGATCCGCGCGTGGTCGTGGAAGTACTCCACGTGGGCGAGGGCAGGGATCGCGCTGCCCACATGGGCGTGGATCGACGGGCTGGTGTGTGCCGAGAGCGGAACCGCGTTCGCCTCGCACAGCGCCGCCACCCTCAGCATCTGGGTCACGCCGCCGCAGCGGGTGACGTCGGCCTGCAGGACGTCGACGGCTCCCGCATCGAGCATGCGGCGGAAGTAGAAGAGGTCGTAGCCGTACTCGCCGGCGGCCACCGCCATCGGCGCGGGGACGCGGTCGCGTAGCAGGCGCAGGCCCTCCAGGTCATCGGAGGAGACAGGCTCCTCGAACCATGTCGCGCCGGACTCCTCGACGAACGTGTGCGCGAGGCCGAGCGCCTGCTTGCGCTCATACGCGCCGTTGGCATCGACGAACAGCTCGACATCCGGCCCGATCGCGTCTCGCGCGCGGCGGACGCGTTCGGGGTCGCGCCCCGGATCGGAGCCGACCTTCATCTTCACCCTCGCCATCCCGCCCTCGACCCAGGCGGCGAGCTGGTGCTCGAGGCGGGCGTCCGAGTAGGAGGTGAAGCCACCGCTGCCGTAGACCGGCACCCCGTCGTGCACGCGCCCGAGAAGGCCGGACAGCGAGATGTTCAGCAGCCGCGCCTTCATGTCCCACAGCGCCGTATCGACCGCTGCGAGTGCGCTCGAGATCACGCCCGGGTAGCCGGCGTTGCGCACCGCCGCGCGCATCTTCTCCCAGGCGGCGCCCGGCGACGTCGCGTCGAGCCCCTGCACCACGCCCGCGAGCATCCCCTGGATCACGTCCGCCGCGGCGGACGACGTGTACGAGAAGCCGATGCCGGTCTCGTCTCCGGCCGTCGCTTCGGCCAGCACGAGCGTCGTCGCATCCCATGCAAGCGTCCCGTCGGCCTCCGGGGCGTCGGTGGGGATCTCGAACACGCGCGCGCGCACGCGCTCCACGGCCGGCGCTCCGGTCGACGTGTCAACGGCCTGCGTGCTCACCGCAGCACGGCTCCGTTACCGCTTACCGGCGCGTGCCCACGTAGCGGCTGTGCTGCTCGTTCTCGACCGCGACGTGCTCCGGTCGCTCCGGCGCATCGCGCCGGCCCTCGACCTTGTCGCGTTCGGGATGGAGCTGCCGGTTACGCAGCCCCGCGGCGATCGCATACACGCCGCCGCCGAGCACAGCCAGCACGATCAGGACCAGCAGGAGTATGAAGAAGCCTCCGATTTCCACTGCTTGGGCGCCTACCCGGGGCGTCCCTGCTCAAACGGAGACCTGCGCCGGGGCCTCGGAGAGGGCGATCGCCGCCGCGACGTGAGAGAGGTGCGTGAGCGTCTGCGGGTAGTTTCCGAGCGGCTCGCGCGTGCGGGGGTCGATCTCCTCGGAGAACAGCCCGAGCGGGCTCGCAGCACGCATCGCGCCGTCGAAGACCTCGCGCGCCGCGGCCAGCCGGTCCTGGCGCGCGTAGCACTCGGCCAGCCAGAACGAGCACGCGATGAACGCGCCCTCCTGGCCCGGGAGGTCGTCGTCGCGCCGGTAGCGGTACAGGAAGCCGTCGGCGTCGAGCTCCTCGCGGACCGCGTCGGCCGTACGGACCATGCGCTCGTCCTCGAATGCGATGAAGCCGGCGACGGGCAGCAGCAGCAGCGCCGCGTCGAGCTCCGGCTCGTCGAAGCACTGCACGAAGATGCCGCGATCGGCGTCATAGCCACGCTTGTCGATCGCCTGCTCGATCTCGCGCCGCGCCTTCTCCCAGCGGCGTCGCGGCGCGCTGCGTGAGCACTCCTCCGCCAGGCGCAGGCCCCGGTCCAGCGCAGCCCAGCAGCAGGCCTTGGAGTGGACGAAATGCCGCGGCTCGCCGCGCCACTCCCAGATCCCGCGGTCCGGTTCGCTCCAGCGTTCGGCAGCCGAATCGACGAGCTCCGCGAAGAAGCGCCACTCGTCGTCGGTCGGCGAGCGCCCGCGCCGGTGCCAGCGCCACGCGAGGTTGAGGATCTCGCCGTACGCGTCGAGCTGGACCTGGCGCGCCGCGTCGTTGCCGACGCGCACCTGGCGCGAGCCGCGGTAGCCGGCGAGCTCGATCTCTTCTTCTGGCACGCGCCGCTCGCCGCCGATGCCGAACAGGATCTGCAGGTCCTCGGCGTGACCCGCCGAGCTGCGGACGATGAAGTGGCGGAAGCGTTCCGCCTCGCGCGCGCATCCGAGCTCGGCGAGCGCGTGCGCGGCCAGCGTCGAGTCGCGGATCCAGCTGTAGCGGTAGTCCCAGTTGCGTGCGCCTCCGAGGGTCTCGGGCAAGGAGGTGGTAGGCGCCGCCACGATCGCGCCCGTCGGCGCGTACGTGAGCGCCTTCAGCGTCAGCGCCGAGCGCACGAGCGCGCCGTCGTCGTCGAGGTCCGCCCCGACGCGTTCGCGCCAGCGTCGCCACCAGGCCGTCGTGTCTTCCAGCCGGGTGTCGATGTCCGCCGCCGTCGGCAGCTCCGGCGGTTCGTGCTCGAGCAGGTGCGGGCGCACGTAGCGGATCAGGAGCCGGGCGCGCTCGCCCGCGTGCAGCGTCCGGACCTCGGACAGCTGCTGGCCGTCGCTCTCGAGCTCGCAGTCGCCGGCGATCAGCAAGCCGTCGTCGCCCCCGATCGCGCTGAACGCCTGGGTGCCTTCCCGGCGCAGCCACGGGCGCACCGCTCCGTAGTCGAAGCGCGGCGCGACCGTGATCTCGACCTCGGCGGCGCCGCGTACGCACTCGATCACGCGCACCAGCTCGCGGTGCGGGTCGAGCGCGCCGCCGTCGTGCATCGCGAAGAAATCCAGCACGCGGATGGTCGCCTCGCGGCTCTCCAGCACGGTTTGCAGGATCAGCGTGTCCGGGACGTATGAGCTCGAGCCCGAGCCCGGGTCGGCGCCGCTCAGCAGCACCGAGCAGAAGCCGCCGCGCTCGGGGTCGAGCAGCCGCCCGAAGCAGCTTCCGCTGTCGAAGCGCGGCAGGCAGCACCAGTCGATCGACGCGTCGCTGGAGACGAGCGCGGAGCTGTGGCAGTCGCCGATCAGGCCGTAGTCGCCGATCGAGGGCTGCTCGCCGGAAGGCTCGCTCATCGCTGCCGGCCGGCGCGGCCCGCGGCGAAGCCCGCCGCGATCGCGGCGGCGCCGAGGAGGCGCCGGTGACGGGTCAGAAGCCACTGGACGCTGTGGCCGTGCGAGCGGTCGTCGAAGTCCCCGTGCGTACCGTGGTCGCCGGGCAGCGGATGCAGCAGGTTGTCCGCTCGATCGGGCCCCACCGGTTCTTTGGTCTGCTGGGATTCGAAGCCGTTGCGTGCCAGATAGCGGTCGCCCACGCCCGGCAGCACGGCGTTGCCGAGCAGCGTCACAGCGGTCGTCGCGCCCACCCACCACTCGCGGCGCTCCGGGCGGTCCGCCGCGGCGACGATCGCGCGCGCTGCGACCTCCGGCTGGTAGATCGGGGGCACCGGTTGCGGGTGCCGCGGCAACCGCGTGCGCACCATGTCGAACTGGGGCGTGTTCAGCGCCGGCATCTGCACCATCGTCACCCGCACGGAGCTGCCTTCGTGGAGCAGCTCGCAGCGCAGGGACTCGTTGAAGCCCTGGATCGCGTGCTTGCTCGCGCAATAGGCGCTCTGCAGCGGTATCCCGCGATAGGCCAGCGCCGAGCCGACCTGGACGATCACGCCGCGGTTGCGCTCCCGCATCCGCCGCAGCGCGCTGAGCGTGCCGTATACGAAGCCGAGGTAGGTGACTTCGGTGACGCGCCTGAACTCGGCGGCGGTGATCTCGTGCACCGGCGCGAACACCGACGCCATCGCGTTGTTGACCCAGACGTCGATCGGTCCGTGGGCCTGCTCCAATGCCTCGGCTGCCGCCTCGACCGCTTCGGGGTCGGCGACGTCCGCCTCGAGCACGAACGCGCGGCCCCCGAGGGTCTCGACCTCGTCGGCTGCGGCCTCCAGCGAATCTCGCCCTCTGGCGAGCAGCCCGACTGTCGCGCCGCGGCGCGCGAACTCATGCGCGGTCGCGCGCCCCACGCCCGAGCTCGCGCCCGTGATCACCACGACGCGCTGCGCCGCCGCCTGGCCGCTGCGGCGGCGCACCGCCGGGGGGACCATCTGCGCGGGTAGCTCGTTCCAGATCGAGAAGCGCCGGGAGGACACGTCGTGGCGCTACCCCGCTCCTCCGAGCGGCAATCGAGGCGCGTGGCGCCGCGCCACGCGGGTAGACGCGGCCTATGGCCCGTTTGCACCCAGACCGCGGCGCACGGCGATGAGCGTCGCCATCCTCGACATCGACGGGACGCTCGTCGACACCAACTACCAGCACGCGCTCGCCTGGTACCGCGCGTTTCGCGAGAGCGGCATCGTGCTCCCGATCTGGCGCATCCACCGCCACATCGGCATGGGCGGCGACCAGCTCGTGGGCGCGCTCACCGACCGGGACGTCGAGGCGCGGCTGGGCGATCGAATCCGCTCACGCGAGGGCGACCGCTACGCCGAGATGATCGACGAGGTCGAGCCGATGGAGGGGGCCGGCGAGCTCCTCCGCGAGCTGCACGACCGCGGCCACACGGTCATCCTCGCGAGCTCGGCCAAGGAGTCGGAGGTCGAGCACTACGTCGACCTGCTCGGCGCGCGCCGGCTCGTCGAGGCATGGACGAGCTCGGGGGACGTCGAGTCGACGAAGCCCCGGCCCGACCTGGTGCAGGTGGCCCTCGAGCGGGCCGGGTCGGGTCCCGAGCAGGCCGTGATGGTCGGCGACTCGCCGTGGGACGTAGAGGCCGCCGAGCGGGCCGGGGTGCAGACCCTCGCCGTGATGACGGGCGGCTTTGCGCGGGAAGAGCTCTGCGAGGCCGGCGCCGCCGCGGTGTATGAGTCGGTCGCGGAGCTTTGCTCAGGCCTCGACCGCACGCCCCTCGGCGGCAGCGCCTGAGGCGCGGCACCCGCGCGGCCCCGTGGCGCCGGGGCGGCCACGCGGTTGCCTGCGCCGCCACTGGGTAGCCGCTTGATCAGGAAAAACCGTCCGCGAAGGAGCCGTTATGTCAGCAGCCGCAAGCCGTACCAGTGCAGGGATCCTTGCCGACGGTGCGCGTGAGGAGCGCGCGCGAATCGTCGAGATGCTCACCAAGGCGTACTGGATGGAGCTCGAGACCGTGATGAGCTATCTCGCCAACTCGGTGAACCCGGACGGCGTGCGGGCACAGGAGGTGATCGCCTCGCTGCGCGAGGACATCGAGGAGGAGCTCGGGCATGCGACGCAGTTCGCCCACCGCATCAAGGAGCTCTACGGGATCGTGCCGGGCTCGATGGAGTTCCACGCCGAGCAGGCCTACCTCCAGCCTCCGGAGGTGCAGACCGACATCGTGCATGTCATCAAGGGCGTGATCGCGGCCGAGAGCGGCGCGATCGATTTCTACACGCAGATCATCGACGCCACCGAGGGATCCGATCCGGTGACCAACGACATGGTGATCGCGATCCTGCACGACGAGGAACGGCACCGCCGCCTGTTCGAGGGGTTCCTGCGCGAGTACGAAGGGCGGCCGTGAGCCGTCGTACCGGCGCGCGAAAGGGCGCGCCGGTATGAGCGCGCGCGAGCGGGCCGCGCCCGCCGCCGCCTCGCTCGCCGGAGCGCTGGAGCGCATCGCCTCCCGGTCGGCCGACCTCGACCGGCGCCCTCGGTTTCCGGCCGAGAACTTCAGGGACCTCGCCGATGCCGGCGCCCTGGCACCGCCCGCCGGGGGGCTCGCGGGAGAAGTTCGCCTGGTGCGCGCCGTGGCCGCGGTCGACGGCTCGACGGCGCGCATCCTCGACGGGCATCTCAACGGCGTCGAGCGGCTGGCGTCCAGCGGTCCCGAGCAGCTCCGCTTCAACGAGCTCCGGCAGATACGGAAGGGAACGCTGCTGCTCGGCGTATGGGGCGCCGACCCGGTGGCCGGCGAGGGACCTCCCGCCCGGATGGAGGATCGGGACGGCCGGCTCGTGCTGCGCGGCGTGAAGACATTCTGCTCCGGCGCCGGCGGCGTGCAGCGGGCGCTCGTCGTCGCCGCTCACGGCGAGGAGCGCGGCCGGCTTGCGTACGTCGACACGGGCAGCGGGGTGCGCGTGGACCGCGCCTGGTACCGGGCATCGGGGCTGCGCTCGTCCGAGAGCCACCGCGTCGAGTTCCACGACACCCCCGTGCTCGCGCTGCTGGGCGAGCCGGGCGAGCTGGCGCGAGAGCCGTGGTTCTCGCGTGATGCGGTTCGCACATCCGCGACCTGGGCCGGCCTGTCCGACGGCCTCGTGGCGGAGACCGTCTCCAGGCTCGACCGCGCGCGGGTGGATGCCACGCAGGCGCAGGCCGTCGGGCGGATGCGCGTCGCGCTCGGCACGATCGACCGCTGGCTGGACCACACCGCCGCGGTGCTCGGGCGGCCCGGCGAGGGCGTTCCCGTGCCTGACCAGACAGCGCTTGCGCTCGAATGCCGCCTCGCCCTGCACGAGTGCGCACGTCTGATCGCATCGCTCGCGGCTCGCGCCTGCGGCTCGCGCGCGCTCGTCGACGGTGGCAGGCTGGACCGGGCCCGGCGCGACCTGGACCTGTTCCTCCTTCAGCACCGGCTCGACCCGAAGCTCGCAACGCTCGGCTGCGACTCGCTCCAGGCGGGAGCGCGGTGAGCACCGCCGCCGAGATCGAGCGCTTCGAGGCTCTCTACCGGGAGAGCCCCGACCCGTGGGGCTACAGCACCAGCAGCTATGAGCGGGACAAGTACGCGGCGACGCTCGCAGCCCTCCCGGAGCGCTCCTGCGGCCTCTGCCTGGAGGTCGGGTGCTCGATCGGCGTGTTCACTGCGCAGCTGGCGGCGCGCTGCGGGCATCTCGTGGCGATCGACTTCTCCCCGAGCGCGCTCGAGCTCGCCCGCGAGCGGCTGCAGGGCGCGCGCAACGTCGATCTGCTGCGGGCTGTCTTTCCCAGCGATGTGCCGGCGGGCTCCTGGGATCTGATCCTCTGCTCGGAGGTCCTCTACTACCTCCACGAGCCGGCCCTCGCGGAGGCGCTCAGCTGGCTCAGCGCACAGGTCTCCGAGGGCGCGAGCGTCCTCGCCGTCAGCTGGCGCGGTCCCGGTCGCGACGAGCCGCACACCGGCGACGAGGTGCACGATCGCCTGGCGCGCGAGCTCTCGGCCTGGCACACCCTCGACGCCCGCCGCGATCGCTACCGGCTCGACCGCTTCGACGGCCCGTGAAGCCGCGGCGCATCGTGATCGTCGGCGCCGGGCCCGCAGGCCTCGCCACCGCCCAGGCGTACCGTGAGCACGGCGGCTCCGGCGCGGTGACGATGCTCGGCAAGGAGGGTCTCCTTCCGTATCAGCGGCCGCCCCTGACGAAGGAGTTCGTGCGCGGCGAGCTCGATGCCGACGAGCTTCCGATCCGTCCTGCCGAGTGGTTCGATGAGCACGACATCGAGCTGTGCCTCGAGCTCGAGGTGACCTCGATCGATCCGGACGCCGGCGATGTCGGCCTGGACGGCCGCACTTTGCGCGCCGACACGATCGTGCTCGCGACCGGTGCCGAGCCCGCGCGCCCGGAGCTGCCGGGTTTCGACGATCCGCGCGTGCACACGATGCGCGAGCGCTCCGACAGCGAACGGATAGCCGCGGCGGTGCGGCCGGGGACGAGCGTCGTCGTGCTGGGGAGCGGGTTCATCGGCTGCGAGCTCGCCGCGTCGCTCGCGCTCAACGGGGCCGGCGTCACGCTCGTGAGCAACGAGGCCGCGCCCCAGCAGCGCCGCCTGGGGGCCGCGGCGGCGAACAACATCGCGCGATGGCTGGAAGACCTCGGCGTCGGACTGAGGATGGGCGTCGAGGTGTGCGCGGTGCGCGGTGGCCGGATCGTGGAGCTGCGCGAGGGCGAGCCCGTCGAAGCGGAGAACGTCGTGCTCGGACTGGGCATGCGGCCACGGGTCGAGCTGGCCGAGCGCGCGGGCCTCGCGACCGCCGAGGGAGCGGTGCTCACCGATGCGCAGATGCGCGCACACGAGCGGGTCCTCGCCGTCGGCGACGTCGCGTTCGCGCACAACCGGAGAGCGGGGCGGCGGCTGCGCGTCGAACACTGGGGCGACGCGCTCGGCCAGGGCGAGGTCGCGGGACGTGTCCTCGCCGGCGAGGACACGCACTGGCAGGACGTCCCCGGTTTCTGGTCCACGATCGGCCGCCGCACGCTCAAGTACGCCGCGTGGGGCGACGGGCACGACCGCAGCCGCCTCGACACCTACCCCGGCGGCGCGTTCACCGTGTGGTACTCGCGTGCGGGCGAGCTCGTCGGCGCGCTCACGCATGAGCGCGACGAGGACTACGAGCGGGGACGGCGCTTGATCGCGACCGGGGAGGGTCCACCGTGAGCGTTCCCGCCCCAGGGGCCTCGGGCGCCGATCTCGGAGCGATGCCCCTCCCCGACCCGCGCCTGCAGGCGATCGTCGTCGTCCCCGCCCGCGATGAGGCGCCGCGCATCGCGGCCTGCCTGCGCGCGCTCGCCGGCCAGGAGGGCGTCGCCCCCGGCAGCTACGAGGTGATCGTGGTCCTCGACGGCTGCCGCGACGGCACCCTGGATGTCGTTGCGGAGGCCGAGCGCGCCAACGCATCGCTCTCGGTCCACGCGATCACCCTGCCCGAGCCCGAGGGTGTCGGACGCGCAAGGCGCCTCGGTATGGACCTCGCCTACGCGCGGCTGATGCGGATCGGCGCCGCGGATGGCCTGATCGCCAGCACCGACGCCGACACGATCGTGGCCGATGACTGGCTCGCGGTCCAGCTGGCGCTGGCCGGCGCCGGGGCAGCGGCGATCGGCGGGCTGATCGAGCTCGAGCCGGATGAGCGCCGCGCGCTCGACCCGCGGGCGCTCGCAGCGCGCGAGCGCGACATGGCGGCCCGCATCGCGCGCGCGATCGAGCAGGCCGGGGATCCCGCGGACGTCGAGCACGCGCACTTCTCCGGGGCGTCGCTTGCGTTGACGGCCGCTGCCTACAGGCGCTGCGGCGGCCTGCCCGTGCGGGCGGCGCTCGAGGATGAGGCGCTGGCCGAGGCGCTCACGCGGCAGGGCATCTCGATCCACCGCAGCCGCGGCGTCAGGGTGCGGACCTCGGCGCGCACGGACGGGCGTGCGCCCCGCGGTCTGGCCCAAGACCTCGCCCGCGCCGATTGGCGAGCGCGCCGCGCGTTCGATGCGAGCGAGTTCCCGCTCGAGCGGCTGCTCGCGGCCAAGCGCGACACGATCGCGCTGCTGCTGCCCGCGCGCGAAGTCGCCGAGACGATCGGGCCGATCGCCGAAAGCGCCGTGCGCCTGAGGGACGCGGGTCTGCTCGACGACGTACTCGTGGTCGACGCTGCCTCCAAGGACGACACGGCGGCGATCGCGACGCGCGCCGGCCTGCCGGTGGTGCAGGAGAGCGAGCTGCTCAGCGAGTACGGCCCGGTGCAGGGTAAGGGGGACGCGATGTGGAGGGGGCTATCCGCCGTCGGCGGGGAGATCGTCGCGTTCGCCGACACCGACACGGAGGGCTTCCACGACGGCTTCATCCTCGGTCTCGTCGGCCCGCTGATCTGCGACCGCGGCATCGAGCTCGTCAAGGGCGCGTTCCGCCGCCCCTTCCGCAGCGGTGCGACCGTGGCCGCCGAAGGCGGAGGCCGCGTCACGGAGCTGATGGCGCGGCCACTGCTCAATCTGCACGCGGTCGAGCTGGCGGTCTTCGCCCAACCGCTCGCGGGGGAGACCGCCGCGCGCCGCGAGCTGCTCGAGGGGATCCCGTTCAGCGCCGGCTACGGCGTGGAGATCGCGATGCTGATCGATTGCTGGCGCCGGTGCGGGCTCGGCGCGCTCGCCGAGGTCGACCTCGGGGTGAGGCAGAACCGCCACCAATCCCTTCGCGACCTGTCGGCGATGGCCTACGCCGTGCTCGTCGCAGCCGAGACGCGCTTCCTCGGCGAGGGTTTCGCCGACAGGCACGCGTGCAGGTCTGTCGTCCTGCCGCCGCTCCCGGGCGGTGCCGGGGGGACGGAGAACCGACCGGTCACGGTCGAGGAACGCCCCCCGCTGGCGGAGCACCGCGCCCGCGCCGGCGGATCCGTTTTGGGGGATCGGCCCAGGGTAGGGGCGGGACAATGAGCACTGCGCAGAACGAGGCGCGTTGCCGTTCCTTCGGTCGAGCCCGCACCGCCCCCACCGCGGCGCCCACCGGGCCGGCCAGGCTCACCCCGGCCGGCGGTCCCGATCGCTGGAGCGGCGCCCACCGCCACCGAAAGGGAGCCCCATGAGCGAGACCGTAGCCGCCCACCTACTCGCACGACTCGCCAACGAGTGGGGGGTGAAGCGGATCTACGGATATCCCGGCGATGGCATCAACGGGATCATCGGCGCTCTCGGGCGCGCCGGGGACCGCCCCGAGTTCATCCAGGTGCGCCACGAGGAGATGGCCGCGTTCATGGCCTGCGCCCACGCGAAGTTCACGGGCGAGGCGGGCGTGTGCCTCGCGACCTCGGGCCCCGGAGCGATCCACCTGTTGAACGGGCTCTATGACGCGAAGCTCGACCACCAGCCGGTCGTCGCGATCGTCGGGCAGCAGGCGCGGCTCGGCCTCGGCGGCAACTACCAGCAGGAGGTCGACCTCACGACGCTCTTCAAGGACGTCGCGCACGAGTACGTGCAGATGGCGACCGAGGCGGGCCAGATCAGGCACCTGATCGATCGTGCGATGCGGATCGCCCTCTCGGAGCGCACCGTCACGTGCGTGATCGTCCCCAACGACCTGCAGATGGAACCGGCGGTCACCACCCCGCCGCATGCGCACGGGACGGTCCACTCGGGCCCGGGCTACGCGGCGCCCCGCGTGACGCCGTCCGATGACCAGCTGCAGCGCGCGGCAGAGATCCTGAACGCCGGGAAGAAGGTCGCGATGCTCGTCGGCGCCGGCGCCCTGCATGCCACCGACGAGGTGATCCAGGTCGCTGACGCGCTCGGGGCGGGCGTGGCCAAGGCGCTGCTCGGGAAGGCCGCGGTGCCCGACGACCTGCCGTTCGTGACCGGCTCGATCGGGCTGCTGGGCACGCGTCCGAGCTGGGACATGATGCAGGACTGCGACACGCTGCTGATGGTCGGCTCGAGCTTCCCGTACTCGGAGTTCCTGCCGGAAGAGGGCCAGGCCCGCGGCGTGCAGATCGACCTCGACGGACGCATGCTCGGGATCCGCTACCCGATGGAGGTAAATCTCGTCGGCGACAGCGCGTTGACGCTGAAGGCGCTGCTGCCGATGCTCGAGCGCAAGGCCGATCGCGGCTGGCGCGAGAAGCTCGAAAAGCAGATCCACTCGTGGTGGGAGGTGATCGACCAGCGCGCGCACGAGCCGGCGAAGCCCGTCAACCCGCAGTTGATCTTCCACGAGCTCTCCAAGCGCCTGCCCGACCGCGCGATCCTCGCTTCCGACTCCGGTTCGGCCGCCAACTGGTACGCGCGCGACGTGCGGCTCCGCGCCGGCATGCACGCATCGCTATCGGGGACGCTCGCCACGATGGGCGCGGGCGTGCCCTACGCGATCGGTGCGAAGTTCGCCCACCCCGATCGGCCAGTGATCGCGCTCGTGGGCGACGGTGCGATGCAGATGAACGGGCTCGCCGAGCTGATCACTGTCGCCAAGTACCGCGAGCGCTGGAGTGACCAGCGCCTGATCGTCGCCGTGCTCAACAACCGCGACCTCAACCAGGTCACCTGGGAGCAGCGCGCGATGTCCGGGGACCCGCGGTTCGCCGAGTCGCAGGCGTTGCCCGACATCCCATACGCGCGCTGGGCAGAGCTGATCGGCCTGAACGGCATCCGCACCGAAAATCCCGAGGAGATCGGGGAGTGCTGGGATCGAGCGCTCGCAGCCGACCGGCCGACCGTGCTCGAGGTGGTGTGCGATCCCGAGGTCCCGCCGCTGCCGCCGCACATCACGATCGAGCAGGCCCGCTCGTTCGCGTCCGCCGTCGCCCACGGCGACCCCGCGCGTCGGCGGATGATCGCCCAGTCGATCCGGCAGATGCTGCCCGAGATCGTCCACGGCCGATGAGCACCGCCAGGAGGATGCTCTCCAACCTGCGCCGCGGGCGCGTGCAGCGCACGCTCTCGGCGGCGACTGCGCTGAGCGCACTGCCGCTCGGCCTGGAGATCTACTTCGAGCACTTCCGGGGCTCGTTCGGCGACAAGTGGATGTGGACGCCGGTCGCGCTCTCGCCCCTGCTCACGCTCGCCGGGTTTGCCGGCGTGGGCTCGAGGCGCGCGGCGACGACGGTGCTGCCGGCCATATCCGCCCTGTACTGCCTCGATGGACTGGTCGGCGTCTACACGCACGTCCAGGGCGTGCGCAAGCGCCCGGGAGGCTTCGCGGAGCCGCTTTACAACATCGTGATGGGCCCGCCCCTGCTCGCGCCGGGCTCGCTCGCGCTGGTCGGGGGGATGGGCCTGACGGCTGCCCTCGCCGAGCGGGAGCGCTGAGCCGGTGGCCGACGTCCGTTCCCCGAGCCGGGCGGGGCATCTACCGAAGCAGGGCGGCGACACGAGCCCCGGCCCGCCGCGCGACCTGCCGCGGCAGCGCAAGGGGACCACGCCGCAGCTGCGCGTCCGCTACCCCGACTACGACGTCCTGGCCGAGACCGAGCACTGGGATGCCCACACGCGCCGCGTGGTCCTCGACCGCGTTGCCAACGTGCCCGAGATCACGTTCTTCGACGAGTCCGAGGCCAGGACCCTGCGCGCGTTCTGCGACGTAGTCGCCGGCCAGGATCACGATCCGCGCGTTCCCGTGCTCGAGATGGTCGACGCGAAGATGGCGGCGCGGCAGCTCGACGGGTTCCGCCATCACGACATGCCGCCGGACCCCGAGACCTGGCGGCAGGTCGCCGCCGCGCTCGACCGGAGTGCCGAGCAGGCGGGCTGCGACGAGGGGTTCGCGGCCGCCGGCTCGGAGCTGCAGCACGAGATCGTGCAGCGCTTCTCCGAAGGCGAGCTCGACTGGGATCTGCCCGTCGAGAAGGCATGGGGGGTGGTGATGCGCGGGGTGCTCAGCGCCTTCTACTCACACCCCTGGGCGTGGAACGAGATCGGGTTCGGCGGGCCGGCCTACCCGCGCGGCTACGCGCGGCTCGGAGCCGGCCAGCGCGAGCACTGGGAGGCGCCCCCCGAGTTCTCCACCGATCCCGTGCACGACGTGCCCGACCGGGGTCTCGAGTGAAAGAGCGCCTCCGTGTGACGCTGAAGGGCGCGGTGCACCCGCCCGAGAACGACTCGGCGTTCCTGCTCGACCCTCACCGCCGCGGCGTGCCAGGGCGCGAGCGGATGCGCCGCTACAGGCCCGAGGAGCCAGTCGACCTGCTGATCGTCGGCGCTGGCGCCGGGGGTTCCACGCTCGCCCAGCGCCTGGCGCGCAAGGGCTGGCGCGTGCTGATGCTCGAGGCCGGTCCGTTCTGGGATCCCGACGAGGACTGGGTCTCGGACGAGGCCGGCTCGCACGAGCTGTACTGGACCGAGCCCCGCGTCATCGGCGGCGAGGACCCCGTCGAGCTCGGCAAGAACAACTGCGGGCGCGGCGTCGGCGGCTCGATGATCCACTACGCCGGCTACACGCCGCGCTTCCACCCGTCCGACTTCGAGGTCTACAGCCGGGACGGCGTGGGGGCCGACTGGCCGATCGGCTACCAGGACCTGAAGCCCCACTACGAGCGCCTCGAGCAGGAGCTCCCGGTCGCCGGAGAGTTCTGGCCGTGGGGGGACCCGCACGGCTACCCGCATGCCCCGCACCCCGTCGGCGGCGGCGCACTGCGCGCCTGGGAAGGCGCCAGGCGCCTCGGGATCGAGATGCGGGTGGGGCCGGTCGGGATCGCGAACGGCTCCTTCGGCCACCGGCCGCATTGCATCTACCGCGGCTTCTGCCTGCAGGGATGCAAGGTCAATGCGAAGGCCTCACCGCTCGTCACGCACGTCCCGGATGCGCTCGAGCACGGGGTCGAGATCCGCGCCGACTGCATGGTCACGCGAATCGAGGTCGACGAGGCCGGGAGGTGCACGGGCGTCACCTATTTCCACGAGGGCCGGGAGCAGTTCCAGGCGGCGGCGGCGGTCGCGGTCGCCGGGTACTCGATCGAGACCCCGCGGCTGCTGCTTCACTCAACGAGCAAGCGCTTCCCGGCCGGACTCGCAAACGACAACGACCTCGTGGGGCGCGGGATAATGGTGCAGGGGGCGCCCCAGGTCGCCGGGCGCTTCCCGGAAGAGCTGCGCATGTACAAGGCTCCGCCGCCGGAGATCGACTCCGAGCAGTTCTACGAGACGGACGAGTCGCGCGGCTTCGCGCGCGGCTTCTCGATTCAGACGGTCGGGCCGCTGCCGATCGGCTGGGCGGAGCACGTCCTCGCCGACGGGCACTGGGGACAGGCGCTGCGCGAGTACATGCGCGACTACAACCACTGGTACACGCTGGGTGTCCTCTCGGAGCTGCTGCCGCGAGCCGAGAACCGGGTCACGCTGGCTGAGGAGACGGACCGCCACGGGATGCCGATCGCGCGCCTGGACTACACCCAGTGCGAGAACGACCGCGCCAACATCGCCTATGCGAAGGACACGCTGCACAAAATCTGGGACGCCGCCGAAGCGCAGGACGTCCTTGAGATCGACCGCTACGCGCATCTCGTCGGCGGTTGCGTGATGTCCGCGACGCCAGAGACGGGCGTGGTCGGGCCCGACCACCGCGCGTGGGGGGTACCGAACCTGTTCGTCGCCGACGGCAGCGTGATGCCGACCCAGGGCTCCGCCAACCCGGCGCTGACGATCATGGCGCTTTCGAGCCGGCTGGCCGAGCGCCTCGCGAGCAAGGAGGTAGCGTGATGACCGCTTTCGACCGCCGCCGCGGCTCCTCGACCCGCGCGCTCGCCTGGGAGACCGCGTCGTGAGCTCGCGACTGGAGGAGCCCGTGCGAGCCGCCGAGGCGGCCGCCGCCGACTACGCACCGGGTCAGGAGCGCCCCCTGCGCGGATACATGGTGCTCGCTGGTGTGTTCGGCACCGCGTTCGGCGGCGCGCTCGCTGGCCTGCGTGCCTCCGGCCGCGAGCTGCCCGAGCACTTCGCTGCGGCCGACGTGGTGATGGTGGGCGTCGCGGCCCACAAGCTCAGCCGCCTGATCGCCAAGGACAAGGTGACGAGCTTCCTGCGCGCCCCGTTCACTCGCTTCCAAGAGCCCTCCGGCCAGGGGGAGGTCGAGGAGGAACCGCGCGGTCGCGGCGTGCAGCTCGCCGTCGGCGAGCTGCTCGTCTGTCCGTACTGCCTCGGGCTGTGGGTCGCCAGCGGCTTCACCCTGGGCCTCGTCGCGGCGCCCCGGCCCACGCGGCTGGTCGGGACGATCTTCGTCGCCCACACCATCTCGGACTTCCTGCAGGTCGCCTCGCGGGCCGCCGGCGAAGAGCTCTAGTCAGCTCGCGCGCGCGGTCGCGCGGCGCGCAGTCCGCTCGCGCCCACCCGTGGGTCCCGCTGCCAGACCACAGAGACCTCGTGTGCTCTCGCCGGCCGTGGGTAGCGCACAGGAGAGTCGAGAAAGGAGATCGAAGATGGCACAGCTTCAGGGAAAGAAGGTCGCGTTTCTGGTGGCCCAGGAGGGCGTCGAGCAGGTCGAGCTGACAGAGCCGTGGAAGGCCGTCGAGGCCGCCGGCGCCACGCCGGAGCTCGTCGCTCCGGAGAAGGGCAAGGTGCAGGCCTACAACCACCTCGACAAGGGCTCGACGTTCGACGTCGACACCGAGATAGGGGAGGCGGATCCCGGCCGTTACGACGCGCTCGTGCTTCCGGGCGGAGTCGCCAATCCCGATCAGCTCCGCACCGATCCGGAGGCGGTCGAGTTCGTGCGCGGGATCTTCTCGGCGGGGAAGCCCGTCGGCGTGATCTGCCACGGCCCGTGGACGCTCGTCGAGGCCGACCTCGTGCGTGGCCGCACGCTCACCTCGTGGCCGTCGCTGAAGACCGACATCCGCAACGCCGGCGGCGAGTGGGTCGATGAGGAGGTCGTCGTCGACCAGGGACTGGTCTCGAGCCGCAAGCCCGACGATCTCCCGAAGTTCTGCGCGAAGATCGTCGAGGAGTTCGCCGAGGGTCGTCACGAGGTGGCGCAGGCGGGCGCGACGTCCTAGCGGCACGCGGATCGCGGCCGGAGACGCGGGGGCCGGCCGCGGTCGCGTTCTCAGGTGTCCGCGTCGGAGAGCAGCTCGAGCACAGCGGCCTCGATGCGCGTGCGCTCGCGCGGCCGGGCGAGATCGCCGGCGTGGCCCAAGGTCTCGGCGATCGTGTGGCCCGCATGGAAGCGGTCGATCACGCGCGGGTCGATGTAGGCCGTGCGGCAGACGGCGGGCGTGTTCCCGAGATACGCCGAGACCGTGCGCACGGCGTCCCTCACCGCTCGCTCGCGTGCCGGCCCGCTCACATCTCGCGGGTCGGTGGCGGCGAGCGCGACGGCCGCGAGGACGCTCGCGTTCCAAGTCCGGAAGTCCTTGGCGGAGAAGACCTCAGACATGTGGCGCTTGATGTATTCGTTGACGTCGGCCGCCGCAACATCGCTCCATCCCCGCGCCGTCCGGTAAGCGAGCAGCTGCTGGCCGGCGCGGCGGCGCCTGAGCGCCGCGACGACGGCTAGCGCGCCGGCGTCAGTGATCTCCTGGACGCGCCGCTGGCCCGACTTCGCGCGGTAGTCGAAGATCATCGAGCCGCCGGTGATCGTGACGTGCTCGCGCAGCAGCGTCGTGAGGCCGTAGGACTCGTTCCGCTCGGCGTAGTCGTCGGAGCCGATGCGGAAGAAGCCGACGTCGAGCAGGCGCACGGCGCACGCGAGCACCCGCTCTTCAATGAGGTCCTCTGCCGTCAGGGGCGCCGAGCTGGAGCCCAGCTCGCGCGATACGCGGCGACGCAGCCGCGGCAGGGCTTTGCCGAACGCGAGCATCGTGTCGAACTTCAGGCGATCGCGATGCGAGCGCCAGCGCTCGTGGTAGAGGTACTGCTTGCGTCCGGCGGCGTCGCGCCCGGTCGCCTGCAGGTGCCCGAGCGGATCCATGCAGATCCACACGTCGCGCCACGCAGGCGGGATCGCGAGGCCGGCGATGCGCTCGATCACCTCCGGATCGTCGATCCGCTCTCCGTCGGCGTCGCGATACTCGAATCCCCTGCCGCGGCGCCGGCGCGAGAAGCCCGGCGCGGCGCAGCTGCTGCGCCTGAGGCGGGCTATCGCAGCGTCTCCGCGACGGCCCGCCCGCTTTGCATTCGTGAGCCCATTGCGCACGGGCGATACCCGGGCCGCTCGACGCGAACCGTCGCTCGGGCCGGCTCGAGGTCGCGCCGACGCGCAGCGAGCGGGGGCTGCCGTGCGCCCATTTGATCCAGATCGGCGGTCGCCGTCGTAGAAGCGCACCAAACCACACCGGCCGGTTCCGCTTCCTTCGGCCCTCCAGAGGTGAACATGACCCAGCACGCGACACAGCAGGAATCTGAGCACCCGCCGCCCGGAATCGTGCAGCGCCTCGTCGAAGACGACGTGGACCGCAAGCGCTTCCTGAAGGCGCTCGGCGGCGCCGGCGCAGCCGGCTTTGGAGCATTCGCGCTCGCCGCCTGCGGAAGCGCCAGCAAGAGCAGCACCGCGTCCACCGGCGCGGCGACGGGCGCCTCGCAGGCCAGCGCCTCCCGCTCGAGCGACATCGGGATCCTCAACTACGCGCTGACGCTCGAGTACCTCGAGACCCAGTTCTACGAGAAGGTCAACGCGGCCGGCCTGTTCAGCGGGAAGGTGGGGAGCCTCATCAAGGAGTTCGGCGCGCAGGAGCAGACGCACGTCGAAGCGCTCAAAGGGGCGGTCGCGAAGCTCGGCGGGACGCCGGCGATGAAGCCGGAAGGCAGGTTCCCGATCAAGAGTGCGACGCAGGTCGCAGAGCTCGCCTACACGGTCGAGAACCTCGGCGCCGCGGCCTACCTGGGGCAGGCCGCGAAGATCCAGAGTCCCGAAGTGCTCGCGGCCGCACTCGCGATCCACTCCGTCGAGGCGCGCCACGCGGCGACGCTCGGCACGCTCGTCAAGAAGTCCCTGACCCCCGACGGCGCGTTCGCGAAACCGGCGGACATGTCCACGGTCCGCGCCGCGGTCAAGCCATTTCTGGCGTGAGCCACCAGCGAAGAAAGGACTGCATCGACATGACGACGACGAACAACACGGAGGCCGGCGACCTCGGCGCGGTCGAGGTGAGCGGGATCACTCGCTCGAGCTTCATCCTGCGCGGGGCGCTCGCGGCAGGAGCACTGTATGGCGCCGGTGCGGTGACGCCGCTCGTAACGGCGGCGCTGGCCGGGAGCGCAGGCGGCGACGTCGAAATCCTGAACTTCGCGCTGACGCTCGAGTACCTCGAGTCGGACTTCTACAACGTCAAGGGCCGGACGGTCGGTCTCAGGGGGCAGGCAGCGAGCTACGCCCGCATGTTCGGCGAGCAGGAGGCGTCGCACGTGAACGCGCTGGAGACCGTCGTCAAGCAACTGGGCGGCACCCCTGCGGCGAGACCGAAGTTCGTGTTCCCTGCGACCGACGAACGCTCGTTCCTGGCGCTGGCCTCGGTCCTCGAGAACACCGGCGTCGGCGCCTACAACGGCGCCGCCCCCTCGATCAAGAGCAAGGAAGTGCTCGAAGCCGCCGGCGGCATCGTGCAGGTCGAGGCGCGCCACGCGGCGGCGATCAACCTGCTGATCGAAGCATCCCCGACGCCCGACCAGGGCTTCGACCGGCCCCTGGCCAGGAGCGAAGTGCTCGCCAAGGCCGGCCCGCTGATCAAGAAGTAGACGTCGACCATCTACCAAAGGAGAAACACATGGGCCTCGACAACCCGATCCATATCGCCTTCCTGCTGGTCGTCCTGCTGCTGGTGTTCGGCGCGAAGCGGCTGCCGGAGATGGGCCGCTCGCTCGGCAGCGGCATGCGCGGCTTCAAGGACGCGATCGGCGGCCAGAACCCGGTAGAGGTCACGCCGCTCGCGCCGGTCGCCGGCCCGCAGGTCGAGAACCGCGAGACCAGCGCCGCCTGAGCGCGGGCGCGGAGCGAGATGGCGGCAGCGACCGCACGCATAGGTCACCAGGAGCGCGCCAGCGTCGTCGAGCATCTCGACGAGCTGCGCGCGCGTCTGATCGTCTCGCTCGTCGCAGTCGCGATCGCGTTCGGGTTCTGCATGTGGCAGAACCACGCGCTGCTGAAGCTGGTCAACGCTCCGCTGGCGCAGCAGACGCGCAAGCAGGTCGAGCGGGGCCACGGGACCCTCGGCGCCACGTTCACGGTGCAGCAGGGCACTCGTTCTGTTGCGGTGCAGCTCCGCACCGTCGTCGCCGCGCTCGAGCGTCCCGGCAGCGGCGCGAGCCCCGCTGTGCGAGCCGCGCTCGCCGGCGTCGCCCCGGCGCTCGACCGCGACGTGACGCGCCTGGCGGCGGCGCCGGAAGGGGACAAGCCGGTCACGCTCGGAATCGGCGAGCCGTTCACGACGACGATCGGGATCGCATTCCTCTTCGCCCTGGTCCTCTCCCTGCCGGTCGTCCTGTACGAGCTCTACGCCTTTCTGATCCCGGCGTTCGCGCCCGAGCAGCAGCGAATCGCGCGACCGCTGCTCGCTGCGATCCCGTTCCTGTTCGCGACTGGGGTCGTGTTCGGGTACTTCGTGGTGCTGCCCGCTGCGGTGCGCTTCTTCCAGAACTTCAACAGCGACCAGTTCAACGTGCTCGTCCAGGCGAGCCAGTACTACCACTTCGCCGCGGTCACGCTGCTGGCGATGGGGCTCGTCTTCCAGGTGCCCGTGGCGATCCTCGCGGCGACCCGCTCGGGCGTCGTCACCCCGCAACAGCTCGGCCGCAACCGCCGCTACGCCCTGCTCGGGTGCGCCGGTGTCGCGGCGCTGCTGCCGGGCGATGCGATCACGCTGCTGCTGGAGACGGCGCCGCTCTACCTCCTGTTCGAGGCGAGCGTGCTGCTTGCACGCATCTTCGCGCGGCGCGAAGCCGCATGATCCACGCGCCGGCCGGCGCCGTAGAAGGGTCGTGAGACGGGGCAGGCGATCGCATTCCGAACCACCCGAGCGGCTCGACCGGCTCGCGGACGAGGAGCTCATGCCGCTCGTCGCGGGTGCCGACGCGAGCGCCTTCGCAGTCGTGCTCGAGCGGCACGGCGACGCGGCCTTCTCACTCGCGTACCGCATGTGCGGGACGCGCGCGCTCGCCGAGGACGTGACCCAGGAGGCGTTCCTGACCGCCTGGCGCAAGGCTGGCCGCTACGAGGCTGCGCGCGGGAGCCTGCGCACCTGGATCCTTACGATCGTGCACAACCGCGCCGTCGACATGCTGCGGGGCAGTGCGCGCCACACCTCGAAGCTCGCCGGCTCCGAGGACGGCAGCGAGTACCTCGAGGTCGCCTCGCCGGAGCGCACCGACGCCGAGGCGATCGGGAACGTCGCGGCGGACGCGGTCCGCGACGGCTTGGACATGCTCCCGGAGACACAGCGCCAGACGATCGAACTCGCCTACTACGGAGGCTTCACGCAGAGCGAGATCGCCGCGATGCTCGAGCAGCCGCTCGGCACGATCAAGGGGCGCATGCGGATCGGCCTGCACAAGCTGCGCGACCACTGCCAGGGCTGGGAGGCGGCGGCGTGAGCCTTCCCCTGTCCAGCCGCTGCCCGCGCATCGAGGATGCGGCCGCCTACGTTCTCGGCGCGCTCGACGACCCCGACGCGTTCCGCGAGCACGCGCGGACGTGCGCGACGTGCGGCGAGGAGATCGTGCGGCTGGCTTCGCTGCCCGCGGCGCTGGCGGCGGCGCCTTTGTCCGTGCGCGCGCCGCAGGCCATGCGGCAGCGGATCCTCGACCGAGTGACCGCGGAGGCCGAAGTGCTGAACGCCTCGGGGCCGCAGGCCGACCGGCCCCCCCGCGCGCGCGTTCCGCTCGCGCGGCGCTGGAGGTTCTCCGGCGCGGCGGCCGCGCTCGCGCTGGCGGCCGGACTCGTGATCGCCCTCGCGGGGGGCGGCGGCTCTCCCCGCACGACCTACGCGACGGCCTCGGGAGCCGCCACCGGTGCGCGCGCGATGCTGCGGCAGTACGGCGGCCGCGCCGAACTCTCGGTCAGCCACATGCCCCAGGCGCCGTTGGGCAAGGTCTACGAGGTGTGGCTCAAACGACCGGGCGGCGCCCCGCAGCCCACGGATGCCCTGTTCAGCGTCACCAATGACGGCCGCGGCACCGTGAACGTCCCGAGCGGCCTGCGGCACGTCGCCGAAGTGATGGTGACGAGCGAGCCGATCGGCGGCAGCGAGCATCCGACGAGCGCGCCGCTGCTCACGTTTCGCCTGACCTGACCAGCCTCGCGACGCGGCGAGCCGGCCGGTTGATCGCGAGATTGCAACGCTTGACACAAAGATCGGCTCCTCTGACCATGCGGTCATGGGGGAGACGCGATCGATGGACGTGCAGACGGAGCTGTCGCTGCTCGAGGCCTCGATGGCCGGTGGGGAGGTCACGTGGGTGCCGGTCCAGCGGACACTCGCGACCGTCCTCTTCACGGACATCGTCGACTCCACCCGGCACGCCGTCTCGCTCGGCGACACCGCGTGGCGGGAGGTCCTCGACCGCCACGACACGATCTCCAGGGGGGCGGTGGCGCACTGGGGAGGGCGCGTCATCAAGGGGACCGGCGACGGGATGCTGGCCCGGTTCGACGCGCCCGTGGGCGCGCTGCGCTGCGCGAAGGCTCTGAGGGTGGCTCTCGAGCACGCAGGAATCGAGATCCGGGCCGGCATCCATACCGGCGAAGTGGAGCTGCGCGGCGACGACATCGCCGGGATCGGCGTCCACATCGCTGCCCGCATCACCGCGCTCGCATCCGCCGGCGAGCTGCTCGCCTCGCGCACCGTCAAGGACCTCGTCGCAGGCTCCGAGCACCGCTTCACCAGCCGCGGGATCCACGGTCTCCGTGGCGTACCGGAGCGCTGGGAGCTCCACGCCGTCAGCTGAGCGCCACGGCGCTCAGGCACCTCCCAGCATCGTCCCACGGGCGGCACGGGCAGCGGCGCGACCCTGGTTCCGTGGTTCCAGGTTCCGATCCGAAGGAGGTCCCAGATGCACAGCCTGATCGCTGCGATCACGCGGGCGCTCGGCCGGCTCGCGTGGGTCGGCTAGCCCGTGGCGGCCGGCGGGAGGACCGCGTCTGCTCGCCGGCCGTCCGCGCTTTGGCCGCCGACCGCGCGCTGGGTCGCGCCGCGGCTCAGCGGCCTGCGCACCGCCGCGGCATCTGCCCGCGCAGCCCGTTCGAAGCGCCCCCCGCGGGCTGACTGCCGAAGCAGATCACGGTGGGCGCGCTGCGAGCTCTGCACGCCCGGCCGCTTCCGGGTAGCGTGACGCGTGTGGAGAGTGTCGTCGTCCGAACGGCCGCGGGTGCGGTGCGCGGGGTGCGGCGCGAGACGGGGGTGCTGTTCGGAGGCATCCCCTACGCCGCGCCACCGGTCGGCGATCTGCGCTTCATGGCGCCCCAGCCGGCTGCACCCTGGGCCGGAACGCTCGACGCCACCGCGCAAGGGCCGCCGTTGCCCCAGCCCGTGCGCGTGCTCCCGGGCCTGCGCAGCGACACGCTGCTCGGCGGTTGGGACGGACAGGCCCCGGCGCTCACGCTGAACGTCTGGACGCCCGCGCCGGGGGCGAGCGGGCTGCCCGTGCTCGTGTGGCTCCACGGCGGCGCGTTCGTGGCCGGATCGCCGGCGCAGGCCGTCTACGACGGCTCGGCGTGGATGCGCGACGGGGTCGTGCTCGTGACGGTCGGCTACAGGCTCGGGGTCGAAGGGTTCGTGCACTTCGCCGGCGGCGATTCGAACGTCGGCCTGCGCGACCAGCTGGCCGCGCTCGAATGGGTGCAGAGCGAGATCGGCGCCTTCGGCGGCGACCCGTCGCGCGTGTGCGTCGGGGGCCAGTCCGCCGGCGCCATGTCGATCGGCTGGCTGCTGGGATCGGAGCGCTCGCGCGGGCTGTTCGCGCGCGCCATCAGCATGAGCGGCGGTCTCGACCTCACGCTCTCGGGCGAGCAGGCCGACCGCGTCGCCGCCCATGTCGCGCGGACGCTGTCGGTGGAGGCGACGGCTGAGTCGATGCGCGCCCTGCCAGTGTCGCGCGTCGTCGAGGCGCAGGGCGCGATCACGCCCGACCAGCTCGACCTCGACACCGCCGCGGATCGCGATCCCGGCGGCGGCCTGCTGTGGGTGATGCCGGTGCGCGACGGCGAGATCGTCGCCGAGGACCCCGTGGGGGCGATCGGCACGGTCCCGGACGTCGATCTGCTCGCAGGCTGCACGAGCGAGGAGGGGCTGCTGTACCTCGCGGGCGTGCCCGGCTTCGATGCGATGCCGCTCGAGGCCGCCGAGGCGTTCGCCGGCCGTCTCACGCCCGACGCGGCGGCGATGCTCGCCGCGTTCCGCGCCGAGCAGCCGGATGCGAGCCCGGGGGAGCTGGCGGCGCGGGCGATCACCGAGGTGGCGTTCCGCGCGCCCACCGAGCGGCTCCTGCGTCGCCACGCCGAGCTCGGCTCGGGAGCCACCCACGCCTACCGCTTCAGCTGGCGCTCGGGGGCGCTGGGCGGCAGGCTCGGCGCGGCACACGCGGTCGACCTGCCGTTTTCCTTCGACACGCTGGACACGCCCGGCGCCTCGGGTACCGACGACGCGCTGCTCGGCACCGAAGGCGGCCCGCAGGAGCTCGCGACGCGCATGCACGCGGCGTGGGTGCGCTACGTGGAGGACGGCGATCCCGGCTGGGCGCCCTATGAGCACGTGCAGCTCTTCGGGGGCGCCTCCACCCGCCTCGGGGAGGCCTCGGCGGTCGTCTAGGCCGGGTCAGGCGGCCGTCTGCTCGCCGATCCAGCGCATGATGGCGCGCGAAGGCGCGAGCGTCGTGCCGTCGGGGAGCTTCAGCGTCGGCAGGCGCTCCTCGCCGGTCGCGGCACGCAGCTCCTCGCGCGAGCCTTTGCGCAGGAACGGGATCGGGCTTCCGTGGGCCGCGACCACCTTCTCGTACTCGATGCCCTTCGCCTTCAGCGCTTCCTGAACGCGGCGGCACGGGTGCATGCGCGGACCGCCTTCGTCGCCATGGCACACATAGAGCGTCGGCTTCTCACCCATGGTCTCCTCCCGGGGTCGATCTGCAACGGAGCCTAGATGATCGCTCCCGCGACCACCCCCGCCGTGCAGCCGGTTTCAGCTTGCATTCAGGTTCGCGCGGGAGCATCCAAACATGCGCTTGCTGGTCGTCGACGACGACCCGGCCGTACGGGATGCGCTCGCGCTCGTGCTGGGCCTGGACGGCTTCGAGGTATCGCTCGCCGCCGACGGCCGCGAGGCGATCCGCGCGCTCGACAGCCAGCGCCCGGACGCGATCGTGCTCGACGTGCTGATGCCGGACCTGGACGGCCTCGAGGTGTGCCGGCGCATCCGGGCCACGGGAGATCGCATTCCGGTGTTGATGCTCACGGCGCGCGCCGAGGTGCGCGACCGGGTCGCGGGCCTCGAGGTGGGCGCCGACGACTATCTCGTGAAGCCCTTCGCCCGCGAGGAGCTGGTCGCGCGGCTCCGCGCGCTCCTCCGCCGCACGGGGTGGCAGGGCGACGAGCCGGCGCTGCGCTTCGAAGATCTCGAGCTCGACCCGCTCGCGCACGAGGCGCGGCGCGGCGACCGCCTGCTCGACCTCACCCGCACCGAGTTCCTGCTGCTGGAACTGCTGATGTCGCACCCGCGCCAGGTGCTCCCACGCTCGACGATCTTCGACCGGGTATGGGGCTACGACTTCGGTCCCTCCTCGAACTCGCTCGAGGTCTACATCGGCTACCTGCGCCGCAAGACCGAGGCCGGCGGCGAGCCGCGTCTGCTCCACACCGTTCGCGGCGTCGGCTACGTGCTCAGATCGGTGCGGCGATGAGCTTCCGCCGGCGCGTCGTGCTGCTGGCGGCGGGCGCGGTCGCGACGGCGGTCGTGATCGCCTCGGCTGTCGTCTACGTCGTCACGAGCCACGAGCTGAGCGGGCAGCTCGACGCGAGCCTGACGCAGAAAATCACACCGGGCGGAGCCCAGGCGGTGAAGATCCAGCGCGTCGTCCGCGCCGGGCGCGTCGGCTCCGGGAGCGCCGCCGGCGAAGGGAACGTGAAGTTCGAATTGACAGACGCCGACGGACGCGTGATCGAGCGCGGGACGGCCAGCAGGAAGCTCGTCGAAGCCGGCGTGGTGCCGAAGGCGCCGTCCTCGACGGGCAAGGCGCGATCGAGCGCGCCGCTTCCGCTCGGCGGGACATCCTCGGGAGTGCTGTCCGGCTCGGTGAGGCGGCTTGCGCCCACGTCCGCGACACCATCCGGGCCGGGGGTGCCGTCCGCCGGCGCGCGCGTGCTGGTGCCGGACAAAGGCCTCGGGCAGGTCGCCGGGTACGTGCAGCTGTTCGTGCCGGGCAGATCGGTGCTTCGCTCCGAAGACATCGGGCCGGGGCTTCCCGTCAACGCCGCCACGCGCGCCGTGGCCGAAGGCCGCCGCGGGCCGTTCTTCAGCAACGCCACGATCGCGGGTACGAAGGTCCGCACGCTGACCTCGCGGGCCGCGTTCGGCGGGGTGTGGCAGGTCGCGCTGCCGCTCACCGACGTCAACGGCACGCTGGCGCATCTGCGGCTCGTGCTCGCGATCGTCAGCCTCGGCGGTGTGCTGCTGGCCGCCGCCCTCGGCCTGCTGGTATCGCGCGCGGCTATGGTGCCGGTCCGCCGCCTGACGCGCGCGACCAGGCGCGTGGCCCGCACGAGCGACCTCGGTCACCGCATCCACGGGGGCGGGAGCGACGAGCTCGGCGAGCTCGCGGCGAGCTTCAACGAGATGCTCGCGGCGCTCGAGCGTTCGCGGCTCGCCCAGCGCGCGCTGATCTCCGACGCCTCGCACGAGCTGCGCACGCCGCTGACAGCCGTGCGCGCGAATCTCGACGCGCTCGCGAGCGGGCGCCTGGACGACGCCGACCGGTCGCGCGCGGTCGAATCGGCCCGCGACCAGCTCGCGGAGCTGACCGTGCTGGTCGGCGACCTCGTCGACCTCTCGAAGACCGGCCTCGACGCGGAGGAGGTGGAGGACGTGCGCCTGGACCTGGCCGTCGCGGCGACCGTCGAGCGGGTGCGGATGCTCGCCGGCCGCTCGCCCGACGGCGCGGCCGACCGCGTGATCGCGCTGGACGCCGATCCCTGTCTCGTGCGCGGCGCGCCCGCGCAGCTCGACCGAGCGGTCGCGAACCTGCTCGACAACGCGTGCAAATGGAGCCCGCCGGGAGAGCCGATCGAGGTCAGCGTGCGGCACGGGTGCGTGCGCGTGCGCGACCACGGACCCGGCTTCACCCCTGAGGACCTGCCGCACGTCTTCGACCGCTTCTACCGCGCCCGCGCCGCTCGCGCGCTCCCGGGCTCGGGACTCGGGCTCGCGATCGTACGCCAGTTCGCCGAGCTGCACGGCGGCTCGGCCACGGCCGAGAACCATCCGGGCGGCGGCGCGGAGTTGACGCTGCAGCTTCCGCCGAGCCCGCCCGCGGAGCCCGATCGGCCGTCCTCCGCGACCGCCGTCGCGGCGTAGCGCGGACGCCGTTCACCAACCTCCTCGCCGCCTCTCAGCGTTCGTTCAGGCGCCGCCCGCTTGATCTGTGCTGGAAACGAATGCGAAGGAGCCCCGTGCAGAGCGTCCGATCAACCGCCCCCCGCCGCAGCCTCTCGCGCACCCGCGCCGCTGCGTTGCCCATCTTCGCGGCGCTGGCCGCGCTGCTCGCGTGCGCGCTGCTGAGCGCGTGCGGCGGGTCCTCCAAGGACCCGACTGCATCGAGTGAACAGCAGGACGAAACCAGGCTCGCGAACTTCGCGAAATGCCTGCGCGAACACGGCGTCGACGCCGAAGCCGGCTCGGGTCCGTTCGGCGGGCGCGGCGTGAAGGTCAGCCCCGGCAAGGCGGGCGCCAGCCCGGCGGCGATGGAAGCCGCCCAGAAGGCGTGCGCGCGCTACCGGCCCACGTTCAAGCGGGTGAACCTCTCCCCGCAGCAGAAGGTCGAAAGCGAAGAAGCCGTGCGGAAGTTCGCGACGTGCATGCGCGCGCACGGGATCAAGCTCGAAGCGTCGAGCTCGGGCGGCGGCGCGGAGATCAGGATCCACTCCCCCGGGGCAGGGGGGCCCAACCCGCAGAGTCCCGGGTTCCAGGCCGCGCAGAACGCCTGCCAGAAGCTGCTCCCGTCCAAGGGCGGCCCCGGGCCCGGCGGCGCCACCGCGGACGGACAGGGCTCCGGGGCGGCCCTGGCGCCCGGTGGCTGAGGGTCTCGTCGTGGATGCGCTCGATGCAGTCGAGGCCGAAGCCCACGTCCCCGCCGCGGGCGCCGCGGTGCAGCCGAGGCGCGCGCGGCGCAGGCTCGCCGCCGCGGGCGCGGTGCTCGTCGCCGCGATCGCCGCGATCGCGATCGTGCTGCTCTCCTCCGGATCCGCCAGCCCGCGCAGCGCCGGCACGGGAGTCCCCGCGGGAGACACCACCTCCGAGGTCGCGCGGCGGACGCTCAGCGAAGGCTCCACGATCGACGGGACGCTCGGCTACGGCAGCACGCTCGAACTCTACGACCGGCTCGGCGGCACGTTCACGTGGCTCCCGTCGGTGGGGGCGATCATCTCGCGGGGAGGAGCGCTGTTCCGGATCGACAACGAGCCGGTGGTCCTCATGTACGGCTCCGTCCCCGCATACCGCGAGCTGAAGCAGGGCGTCAGCGACGGGCCCGACGTTAGCGAGCTGAACGCCAACCTGATCGCGCTCGGCGACGACCCGTACGGCGCGATCGGCGAACGCGACCGCTTCGGCGAGGCCACGGCGGCGGCGGTCGAGCGCTGGCAGAAGGCGGAGGGCCTCCCAGAGACCGGCTCGATCGAACTCGGTCGCGTGATCTTCGCCCCCAGCGCGCGCCGCGTGACGGCGGTGAAGGTCTCGCTCGGCCAGGACCCGCCGGGAGCCTCGGCACCGTCCCCCGCCTCCACGACCCCCGCGTCCACGACCCCGGCGTCCACGACCCCGGCGTCCACGACCCCCGCGTCCACCACTCCGGCGCCGGCGCCGGCCGCGACGGCTCCTGCCAAATCGCATGGTCACGCACCTTCGAGACCCCAAAAAAAATCCAATAAAAAATCCAAACCCGCGAAACACCCGTCGAGCGGAGCGGGCAACCCGTCGAACGGCGCCGGCAAAACCCCGGCGTCGTCGAAATCGAGCGAAGGCGCCAACAAAGAACAGTCGGGCAAAGGCAACGAAGGCGGCGCCGGCGCGGGCGAGCTGGCGCTCAGCACCACCACGACGCAGCAGATCGTCCAGCTGAAGGTCAAGGCCGAACAGCAGCAGCTGGCTCACGTGGGCGAGGTCGCGCCGGTGCTGCTCCCCGGCGGGGCGACCGTTTCCGGGCGGATCACGTCCGTCGGCACGGTCGCCTCCGCGTCGAGCAGCGAAAGCGAACACGGCGCCGGCGGATCGAACGGCGGCGGCTCCGAAGCCGGCGAATCGACGATCTCGGTCACGCTCGCCCTGGAGCACCGCGTCGCGCGGCTCGACGAGGCTCCCGTGAGCGTCGAACTCGTCAAGAGCGTGCAGCACGACGCGCTGACCGTGCCTGCCACGGCGCTCGTCGCCACCGCGGGAGGGGGCTATGCGATCGAGGTGCTCGAAGGGGCGAGGCGGGTGCCGCTGCCCGTCACGCCCGGGATGTTCGCCCAGGGCTACGTGGAGATCGAAGGAGCGGGCGTACGCTCGGGGCTGACGGTGCTCGTGCCGCGGTGATCGCGCCGCCGGTGCTCGAGCTCGAGGACGTCTCCAAGTCGTATCCGGGCGGGGTGCAGGCGCTGCGCGGCGTAGACCTCGTCGTGCGGGAGCGCGAGCTGTGCGCGATCGTCGGCCCGTCCGGATCGGGCAAGTCCACGCTGCTGCACATCATGGGCACGCTCGAGCGCGCCACGTCGGGCACGGTGCGGATCGCGGGCGCGAGCGTGGCCGATGCGTCCGACCGCCGGCTCGCCGCGCTGCGGGCGCGGCGCATCGGATTCGTGTTCCAGCAGTTCCACCTGCTCGAGGCCGGCAGCGCGCTCGAGAACGTGGCCACCGGGCTCCTGTACGCCGGCGTCCCCGCCGGCGAGCGTCGTGCCGCCGCGTTCGCCGCGCTCGAGCGCGTCGGACTCGCCCATCGCGCCGGGCACAAGTCGGCGCTGCTGTCGGGCGGCGAGCGCCAGCGCGTGGCGATCGCGCGCGCGCTCGTGAGCCGACCCGCGCTTGTGCTCGCCGACGAGCCGACGGGCAACCTCGACAGCGCGAAGGGGGCGCAGATCCTCGAGCTGCTGCGCTCGCTGAACGAGCACGGCACGACTGTCGTCGTGATCACGCACGACCGGGAGATCGCGGCCTGCCTGCCTCGCCGCGTGGAGCTGCGCGATGGGATGCTCGAGACGGGGAACGGCGCGCCGGCATGAGTGTTGCCGCGCGCACCGTCCGGCGCCGGACCGTCGCGAGGACGGACGAGGTTCCGCGCAGCCGGCTCTTGCCGGGGGATGTCCTGCGGGTCGCGAGCATCGGCCTGCGCACGCGCCGCTTGCGCGCCGCGCTCTCCGCGCTCGGCGTCGCGATCGGGATCGCAGCGATGGTGGCCGTGCTCGGGATCTCGGATTCGAGCCGCGCCGGACTCGAGGCGGAGCTTGGGCGTCTCGGCACGAACCTGCTCACCGTCACCCCCGGTCAGACGTTCCTCGGCGCGAATGCGCAGCTGCCCGAAGCCGCGGGCGGCGCCGTACGCGGCCTCCAGAGCGTGCTCTCGGCCGCGGCGGTCACCGCGGTCAGCGGCGCGAGCGTGCGCCGCAGCCCCTACATCGAAGCGGCGGAAACGGGCGGGATCGGCGTCTACGCCGCCGACCCGCAGCTGCTCGACACGCTCGGCGGGCGCGTCGTGCGCGGGCGCTTCCTCGACGCCGGCGACGAACGCCTGCCGCTCGTCGTGCTCGGCGCCGTCGCAGCGCAGCGTCTCGGCGTCACGCAGCTGCTCATCGACGGCGGACCCGTGCAGGTCTACCTCGGCGATCGCTGGTTCACCGTCGCGGGCATCCTCGGCCCGCAGCCGCTCGTGCCCGAAATCGAACGCACCGCCCTGATCGGCTACCCGGTGGCAAAACGGCTGTTCGGCACCACGCGCCACGCGAGCACGCTGTACGTGCGCGCGGATCCCGAACGGGTGCGCGAAGCCTCCGCGCTGCTCGGCGCGACGGCCGATCCCAAGAGCCCGGAAGACACGCAGGTCAGCCGTCCCTCAGACGCGCTCCAGGCGCGCGCCGACGCGCAGGGGACGCTCACGTCCGTGTTCCTCGCCCTCGGCGCCGTCGCGCTGCTGGTCGGCGGGGTCGGGATCGCCAACGTGATGGTGATCTCGGTGCTCGAGCGCCGTCCCGAGATCGGGCTGCGCCGGGCCCTCGGAGCGAGGGGCGTGCACATCGGGGTCCAGTTCCTCGGCGAGTCTGTCCTGCTGTCGCTGTTCGGCGGCGTGGCCGGCATCGGGCTCGGGGCCGGGGCGACGGCGATCTACGCCTCAGCCCAGGGATGGAGCGTCGTCGTCCCGGCCGCGGCGGTCGCGGGTGGCGTCTCGATCGCGCTCGTGCTGGGTGCGCTCGCAGGACTCTACCCGGCGGCGCGCGCCGCGCGCCTGGCACCGGCCGCGGCGCTGCGGAGCACGTGAGCGAGTCGCCGCCGGCTGCGCCCCCACGCAGCCGGCCGCGAGCTCCCTGAAGGCGGCGCCGCTACCGGCGCCGTCTGTCATGCGCGCCTGGGTTCGATCCCCAGCGCGCGGCGCAGCGGCTCGCGCATCAGTAGCCGGTAGGCCACATCGCTAGCGGCAAGTGCGGTGATCAGCGCCGCACCCTGCCAGTGAGCCGCGACATCTTCACGCGCGCGGTCCAACGCGCGTCGCGTACCTAGAGTTGCTCCCCCCATGTTCGTCCCTCCTTGAACACCTGGGCGCCGCGCGGAGCCCCCCTGGCTCCGCTCGCTTGCACGACGCAGGCCGAGAGTAGGGGATGGAGGGCCGGGGGTCAACGCCTGCAACGCCGGGAGCGCGCGCGCGTGCGGGTCGCGCCGACGCGAGGAGGAGGAGGAAGGGTCATGACCCCGCCGCGGGGGGGAGGGGTCGCCCGCGGCAGGGGTCATGCGCGGCATGCGCGGTGGGCGATGCACGCGCATCACGCCGCCAACGCCCGCGCCGGCTGACGGCCGGTCAGGCGTCCGATCGAGGTTCGTTCCTCGCGCTCGGCTCGGTGTTCGGGGCAGTAGACCCCGCGCACCCGGCCGTTGCGCAGCCCGTAGGCGAGCCAGGCTTCGCCACGCCAGGCGAAGCGGAAGAAGCGGTCGCCGCGGCGCTCTGCGCGCTCGCGCTCCCACGCCGCCACGACGACCTCGGCGGGCACCTGCGCCTCGCAGGAGCAGCCGTGGGTCAGGTAGCCGGAGGAGACGCAGCGGAGGAGGCGCTCGTCGGCGCTCTGCGGAGCGAACGGCGGCGGGCCGGCGACCAGCGACTCCAGCTCCGCAGCCGAAACGGGCCGCCGGCATTCATCCGCCGACGGCTTGGGGCCATCGTGCGAGGTGACACCACGCACCTCACACGGACGGCCGGCGGCCCGCTCATCGCACCCCCACTCGGGAAGCTCGTTCTCACGATCAGGGCAGGTCATGTCGTCCTTTTCGGGCAGCGGCGCCCGACTTGATACCCGCGGCCGCAAAATTGGACGCCCGTTCGAGGAACGGGAACGGATCTTCGGCACCCGGGGCGGCGAGCTCCATCGAGATCGGCGACCACGCGTGCGGCACCGCGCCGGGGCGGCAGACCGGCGGGTGTCACGCGGGGCGGTCCAGCGCGCCGCCGGTAGGCTGGCGCGGTGCCGAACATCAACGAGCCGCGCTTCGACGAGCCCCGCGAGCACCCGGGGTTCCGCGCTCAGCGCTCGCGCATCGGCCGGCACGCCGGCAGCCGCCGCCTGGGGGCGAGCCTGTGGGAGGTGCCGCCGGGCGAAGCGGCCTATCCGTACCACTACCACCTCGGCGAAGAGGAGCTGCTCGTGATCCTCCAGGGGCGCCCCAGCCTGCGCACGGCCCAGGGCTGGCGCGAGGTGGAGGAGGGCGAGGTGCTGTCCTTCCCGCGCGGCGAGGAGGGCGGGCACCAGCTCGTCAACCGCACGGACGGCGTCGTCCGCTTTCTCGCGGTCAGCACGCAGGGCGACCCCGACCTCGTCGTCTACCCGGACTCGGGCAAGCTAGGGGCGTTCGAGCGCCTGCCCGCAGGCGGCGGCATCAACGCCCTCTACCGCATCGCCGACGCCGTCGACTACTACGACGGCGAGCAGCCGCCCGCGGCCTGACCTCCTCGGCGGCTCGCGCGCGCGAGCCGCCGTCGGGCGGCGGCGATCGTCGAGGAGCCTTGCGGGCCACCTCGAGGGGAGCGCGGCCCCGACCGCCGAGCGGCGAGAACTGCCTTCTCTATCAAGGAAGAACGCGACTCGGCCGATGCTTGCGAAGTGGGATTGCAACCGCGCAACGACGCGCATGACGCGCGCACGCTCGCGAGCGCCGATGAAGCGGCCGACGCGGCGCTGCGCGAGCTGCCGGACGCGCTGATCGTCGCGTTCGACAACGAGCTGCGCTTCATCCTGACGGCCGGCCAGCCGATCGAACGGCTCGGCCGCACCAGCGCCTTTCAGCCGGGCGCGCCGGTCGCCGCCGCCTTCACGCCGCAGCTGTGGGAGGTGATCGGCGGGCTGTTCGAGTCTGCGCTCGAAGGCGAGACACGTTCTCGTGAGATCTGGACGACCGACGAGCGCTGCCTGACCGTCGACATCGGGCCGCTGCGCCTGAACGACCAGGGCCGCGTCGAGGAGGGAGCGGACATCGTCGGTGGCATGGCGGTCGTGCTCGACAGCACCGCGCGCCGGACGGCCGACGTGATCGCGAGCAGCGGCGACGGCTTCGAGCAGATCTTCGAGCGAGCACCCGTGGGCACCGGCCTGCTGGACCGCGACGGCCGCTGGCTGCTCGTCAACCGCGCGCTCTGCGAGATCACCGGCTACACGTCCGAGGAGCTGATCGGCAAGCGCTTCGACGGGATCATCCACCCCGAGGACGCTTACAACGACAGCGCTCGCCGCGAACAGCTGCTCGCCGGCGACGTCGACGCCTACCGCGTCGAGAAGCGGTACTTCGACGCCTCCGGGGAGATCGTCGCCGCGCTGCTGTCGATGTCGCTCGTGCGCGATCGCGACGGCGCGCCGCTGCACTACATCGCCCAGCTGCAGGACGTCTCCGAGCGCCGGGCGTTCGAGGAGGAGCTGCGTGCGCTGGGCGACCACGACCCGCTCACCGGCCTTCGCAACCGCAGGCTCTTCCTGCACGACCTCTACCTGCAGGTCGCGCGCTCGCGCCGCTACGGCGAGGTCGCCGGGCTGGTCGTCATCGACATCGACGGCATGAAGGAGCTGAACCAGACCTACGGGTCCGATGCGGGCGATGTCGTGCTGCAGTCGGTCGCGCGCGCCCTGACACGCCGGCTTCGGCAGACCGACCTCGTGGCAAGGGTGGGCGGCGACGAGTTCGGGATCCTGCTGCCGCACATCGACCAGGAGGGACTGGCGGTCGTCGCCGAGGGCCTCGCACGCGTGATTCCCACGTGTGGCGTCGACGTCGGCTCCAGCGTCGTCCATCCATCGGCCGCCTTCGGCTACACGCTCGTCGACGCGAGCACCGTCAGCGCGCAGGTGGCGCTCAGCGCAGCCGCCGAGGGGCTGGCGCCGCAGCTGCCGCCGCGCGACTGAGCCGATCTCCCGGCATCGCAGCCCCGGGGCCCTCCGGTACGGCCAATACGCTGGATCCATGAAGGAGGGGGAGCGCCTGGCGGTGATCGATCTCGGATCCAACTCGTTCCGCCTCGTCGTGTTCATGGCGGGGGCAGCGGGGTCGTGGAGGCGTACCGACGAGATCTATGAGCCCGTGCGGATCGGCCAGGGCATGGCCGAGACCGGGGAGCTCGGCGCCGAGCCGATCGAGCGCGCGCTCGCGACGCTCGACGTCTTCAGCCACTTCTGCCGTGCGAGCGGGTTGGGACCCCGCGAGGTCGATGCGGTGGCGACGAGCGCGATCCGCGACGCACGCAACGCCGACGCGTTCCTGTCGCGCGCCCGCGCGCTGTCGGGGCTGCCGATCCGCGTGCTCAGCCGAGAGGAGGAGGCGCGTTACGGCTATCTCGCGGCGGACAACTCGACGACGCTGTCGGACGGCTTCGTCCTCGACCTCGGCGGCGGGTCGATGCAGCTCGTGCGGGTGCAGGAGCGGGACGCGCGCGAGAGCGGCTCGTGGCGGCTCGGCACGGTGCGCATGAGCGAGCGCTTCCTGCCTCCCAACGGCCCGGCCAAGCGCAAGCAGCTCCAGGAGCTGCGCGAGCACGTCACCGACGAGCTCGGCGACGCCGATTGGCTCGCGGCGGCGACCCGGCGCGGGCCCGGCCGGCTCGTAGGCATAGGCGGCACGGTGCGCAACCTGGCGGCGGCCGCGCAGCGCGCGGCGGGGCTGCCCTCGAACGGCGTGCAGGGCATGGTGATCGGCGCCGACCGCCTCGACGAGCTGATCGAGCGGCTCGCTGCGCTCCCGGCAGCCGAGCGCGCGAACGTTCCCGGCGTGAAGCCCGCGCGCGCCGACCTGATCCTCGCCGGCGCCGTCGTGGTCGCGGGCGTCCTGCGCGCCGGCGGCTTCGATGGGCTCGAGACGACCGAGGCCGGGCTGCGCGAGGGCGTGTTCTTCGAGCGGCTGCTCGAGGGCCGCGAGCCGCCGCTGTTCGCAGACGTGCGGCGGGCGAGCGTGCTCAACATGGCGGCCCAGTACCGCGTCGACGCCGACCACACCAACCACGTCGCCCTGCTCGCGCTGGGCATGTTCGACGAGCTCGCCGCACTCGGCCTGCACGACGGTGACGGGCGCGAGCGCGAGCTGCTGTGGGCCGCCTGCATGCTGCACGACATCGGCATGTCGATCGACTACGACGACCACCACAAGCACTCCCGCTACCTGATCCTCAACGGCGGGCTCCCGGGGTTCGAGCCGGTTGAGACCGCGATCATCGCGCAGGCGGCGCGCTACCACCGCAAGGGCATGCCGACCCCCGGTCCGCTCGCGAGCCTGTTCGGCGAGGGCGACGCCGAGCGCCTGGACCGCTGCGCGGTTCTGCTGCGGCTCGCCGAGGACCTCGAGCGCTCGCGCGACCAGCTCGTGCGCAGCACCAGCATCGCTCTGCAGAACGGGGAGGTGCAGCTGCGGCTGCTGGCCGAGGGCGAGTCAGCGCTGCCGCGCTGGGCGGCGGGGCGAGAGCGTCAGCTCTTCGCGCGGGCGTTCGGCCGGGACCTGCTCGTCACCGCTTAGATGATTGATTCCACGACCCTGCACCGCCGGTGGCACGCTTGGCCTTCGCACGCCGTTGTCCTCGGCCTCGCCCTTACCACCAGTAAGGGCTTCGGTCTGCGTCCTAGGCCTGCTCGACCACCCGCACCACCGGAACAACGGCACACGACCGCGAAATCAATCATCTAGCGGCGCAGGGCGCGCGCGTCGCCCTTGCAGTCGAACAGCGTCAGCGCGTCGAGCACGTAGCGGAGCGGGCTGTGCCACGTGCTGAGCGACAGCTCCTTGCACGCGCGCAGCACCGCGGCGGTCGCCTTGTTGCCGCCGCGCGTCGAGTAGTCGCCGCCCAGCAGCACGTAGCGCGCTTCGTGGCGTTCGACCATCTTCGCGACCCCCGTCCCGTCGAGCGCGGGATCGCTGCCGCTGTAGCCGCCGAGCGCCGCGGCATCGACCCCCATCAGGATGAACGGCGAGGCCTGCGTGGAGGAGACGGTGAAGAGCGGGAAGCGCTTCGTCGCGCCGTGGGTCGTGATGTAGGCGATCAGCGCGCGGTCGACCCGCAGCTCGGGCCCCGCGATCCCGACGCCGCCGGTCCCCTCGGCGAATTTCGGGCCGGCCGCCGGGAACGTCCCCTCGACCGGGCCGAGCCACGTCGTGGTCGCATAGGCGGTTGGGACGATCATGAAGAGCGCGAACATCAGCACGACGGCAGGCCGCGCCAGCGAGCGCGAGAGCGCGAAGCCGAGCAGGGCGAGCGCGCCGACGACGAGGAACACGGGCACGAGCCACAGCAGGTAGCGCTCGCGGTGGAGCAGCACGGTCTGCGCCGCGATGCTGCCCGCGACCGACAGTCCCGCGAGCGCGACGGCCGCCAGCCAGCGCCCGTCCTCGCGCAGCCGGACGAGGCCCAGCGCGCCCACCCCGGCCATCGCACCCGTCGCGGGCGCGAGCGCGGAGGCGTAGTAGGGGTGGACGATGCCCTTGGACCCGCTCAGCACGATGACCTCGACGAGGAACCAGCCCCCCATCACGAGCAGGAACGGCATCAGCGCGCCGCGCTCGGGCGGGGGCGCGGGCGCAGCTCGCGCAGGTCGCAGGCGACGCACGAGGCGCTCGAGCGGCCCAGCCCCGGCCTGCGGCCGGGGCTCCTCGCGGCCGTCGATCCCGGGCAAGTCGTCGGGGCGCCGCCTGCCGCGCCACTCGCGCGCGGCGAGCAGCGCGAGCGCGATCGCCCCGAACAGCGCGAGCGGGATCTGCCAGCCGTCCTGGTCGCCGAGGCCTTTGCCCCACAGCCGCACGGGGCTCGGTTTGCCTCCGAACGGGAACGGGTTGCGGTAGTGGCCGTTCCTCAGGAACGTCGAGCTGTTCGGTCCTTTGGTCGGGGCGTGCGCCGCGCCGACCGTCGTGCCCACGACGGCCGGGGCGGCGTGGTGGGGGCTGTGGTGGTAGACCGGTCGCGCGCCGGGCAGCGTGAGAACCGTGTCGGGCCCGCCGAGCTGTCCTTCGACGCGCCCGAAGCCGTTGTATTCGAACGTCAGGCCGAGCTGCGTGTTGTTGGTCGAGCTGCCCACGAACGGGCGCTTGGACGCCGGCGTGGCTTCGACGTAGGCGATCCAGGCGCCGGAGACGATCAGCATCGCGATGCCTCCCGCGAGCAGGCCGAGCGCGCGCGTGCGCCACGACACCGGGGCGCACAGCAGATAGGCAGCCGCGATGCCGGGCACGGCGAGGTAGGCCGCGAGCGTCTTCGTGTTGAACGCGAGGCCGATGAAGACACCGCTGGCGACGATCCAGCGCACGCGGCCGGTCTCGGCGGCGCGCAGCCCGGCGCCGCACGCTGCGAGCATCAGCAGGATCAGGAGCGCATCGACGCCGTTGTCGCGCGAGACGGCGACGAACGACGGGAAGACGGCGAGCGCGAACGCCGAGGCGAAGGCCGCGGCGGCGCCGAGCCGGCGGGCGACGATCACGTACAGGAGCGCCACCGTCAGGACGCCGATGATCGCCTCGGGGAGCAGCACCGCCAGCGGCGTGAAGCCGAAGATCTTCGCGCTGGCCGCCTGCACCCACAGCGCGAGCGGCGGCTTGTCGACGGAGATCAGCCCGCCGGGGTCGAACGAGACGAAGACGAAGTTGTGCCACGAGCGGAGCATCGAGCGCACGGCGGCCGAATAGAAGATGTTCGACCAGCCGTTCTGGGAGAGGCGGTGCACGTTCAGCACCGCTGACAGCGCGACGACGAGCGGCAGGCCCGCGTGGCGAGCGAGGGCGAGCGATGCGGGCAGGCGCCGGCCGCCGCCGGCGTCGGCTTCGCGCGCGAGCGGGATCTCGTGGCTGGCGGTGGTCGGGAGGCTGCTCATATGGCTCTACGTACACCCGCGGTGCGGGCGCGGCGGTGGCTGCGGCTCACGCGCGCAGGGCGGCCAGAAGCCGCGCGAGGTCCGTCTCGTCGTTCCAGGCGCCCACCGATGCCCGCAACCAGGGCCTGCCGGGAATGTTACGCACCACGACCCCCGACTCGGCCAGCAGCGCGCGTTCCTGCTCGGCGTCCGCGCAGGAGAACGAGACGAGCGTGGTGCGGTCGCGCGGCTGCACGACGCTGCCGCGCTCGGCCAGCTGCTCGGCCAGCCGGGATGCCAGGGCAGCGGCGCGCTCGTGGATCTGATCCCAGCCCTCCTCCGCGAGCAGCTCGAGCGAGGCGAGCGCGCAGGCGTTCGCCTCGGCGCTCAGTGCCGGGCTGTCGAAGCGGCGGCCGTCGTCGCGCAGCCCGGCCGCGAGGCCCGCGTTCGCGTCCTCGAGGTTGCCGTAGCCGCGGCGCGGGACCTCCAGGCGCTCGCGCAGCTCGGGGCTGACGTACAAGAAGCCGCTGCCGTCCGGGCCGCAGCACCACTTCTGGCCGGCGGCGGCATAGGCGTCGCAGCCGAGCGTGCGCACGTCCGTCGGCACCGCGCCGGCCCCCTGGGCGCCGTCGAGCAGGACGGGGACATCGACCTCGGCGAGCGCGGCCGGCGCGAGCCGACCCGTCATCCAGCTCACGTGCGAGCACGCGACCAGGCGCGTGCGCGGCCCGACGGCCTCGGCAACATCGGCAAACGGAACCGCGCGGACCTCGACGCCGCGCAGCTCGCGCGCGGCGGCGAGCGCGCCCTGGAGCCCCGGGTGCTCCTCGTCGCTGGTGACGATCTCGTCCCCAAGGCCGAGCGGCAGGCCGATCATCACGGCGGCGATCCCCTCGGTGGCCGAGGTCGTCAGCGAGACCTCGGTCGCATCGCATCCGAGCACGCCTGCGTAGAGCGCGCGCAACCGGTCCGACAGCTCGCTGCGGCGCTCGAAGTGCTCTTTCGCGCGTCCGTCCTGCAGCTCGCGCTCGAGCTCCGCCGCCGCTGCGGCGACGGCGCGCGCGGGCAGCGGCCCGTCGGTGCCGGCGTTCAGGAAGGCGAGGCGCGCGAGCACCGGGAACTCCGCACGCAGTCGCGAGGCGTCCACGATCGGCGAGAATAGCCGCATGGCAGAGCCGGACCCCGGAGCGCTCCTCTGGCAGCCGTCGCAGCAGATGCTCGACGCCGTCGAGATGGGCGCGTACATGCGACGCGCCGGCGCGCTGCGCGGTGAGCCGTTCGCGGACTACGGCGAGCTGTGGCGCTGGTCGGTCGAGCACCTCGAGGACTTCTGGGCGAGCATCTGGGAGTTCTGCGGCGTGCGCGCGTCGCGACGGTACGAGCGCGTGCTCGGGCGCCGCGAGATGCCCGGCGCGAGCTGGTTCGAGGGCGCTGCGCTCAACTACGCCGAGAACCTCCTGACGGGGCGCCCCGACGAGGAGGTCGCGGTCATCCATGCCTCGGAGGCGCGCCCGGGCGGCGAGCTGACGTGGGGCGAGCTCCGCGCCCAGGTCGCGGCCGCCGCCGCCGGGCTGCGCGCCCTCGGCGTGACGCGCGGAGACCGGGTCGTGGCCTACATGCCGAACATCCCCGAGACGCTCGTCGCGTTCCTTGCGAGCGCGTCGATCGGGGCGATCTGGTCGAGCGCGGCGCCGGAGTTCGGCGCGCGCAGCGTGATCGACCGCTTCGCGCAGATCGAGCCGCGCGTGCTGCTCGCCGTCGACGGATACCGCCATGGCGGCAAGGACTTCGACCGGCGCGACGCGGTGAACGGGATCCTCGCCGAGCTGCCGACCGTCGAGCACGTCGTCGAGCTGCCGTACCTGTTCGATCCGCCGGACGGGTCCCCCGCCGCGGCGGCCGGGGCCGACGGACCGCCGCGCCTCGGCTGGCGCGGGCTGCTCGCCGCCGAGCCGCCTCAGCCGCTTCGCTTCGAGCAGGTCCCGTTCGACCACCCGCTCTGGGTCCTCTACTCCTCGGGCACCACCGGGCTACCGAAGGCGATCGTGCAGGGGCACGGCGGGATCCTGCTCGAGCAGCTCAAGAAGCGCCTGCACCTCGACCTGCGTCCCGGGGATCGCATGTTCTGGTTCACGACGACGGGCTGGATGATGTGGAACTTCCTGATCGGGTGCCTGCACTCGGAGGCGGCGATCGTGCTCTACGACGGCAGTCCCGGGCACCCCGACCTCGGCGTGCTGTGGGACCTCGCCGAGCGCGCCGGGATCACGTGCATGGGTCTCAGCGCGGGGCTGCTGGCGAGCATGGAGAAGGCGGGGGTCGAGCCCTCCGACGGCCGCGACCTCTCGCGGCTGCGCGCGATCGGGTCGACCGGATCGCCGCTCGCGCCCGAGAGCTTCAGATGGGTCTACCGCCACGTGCGCCCCGACGTGTGGCTGTTCTCGACGAGCGGCGGGACGGACGTGTGCACGGCGTTCGTCGCGGGCTGCCCGCTGCTACCGGTGTACGAGGGAGAGATCCAGTGCCGCGCGCTGGGCTGCGCGGTCGAGTCCTGGGATGAGCATGGCAACAGCCTCGAGGAAGCGGTGGGGGAGCTCGTGATCACCGAGCCGATGCCCTCGATGCCGCTGTTCCTGTGGAACGACCCCTCCGGCGAGCGCCTGCGCGACTCCTACTTCGCGATGTACCCCGGGATCTGGCGCCACGGCGACTGGATCCGGATCACACCGCGCGGCGGGGCGGTCATCTACGGGCGCTCGGACTCGACGATCAACCGCCAGGGCGTGCGCATGGGCACGAGCGAGATCTACCGCGCCGCCGCGCGCGTGGAGGAGGTGCTCGACGCGCTCGTCGTCGACATCCCGATGGGTGGAGACGAATCCCTCCCACCCGAGCTGCGCATGATCCTGTTCGTCGTGCTGGGAGAGGGGGTGGAGCTCGACGACGCGCTCGCGGCCCGGATCAAGCAGCGGATCCGCGAGGACTGCTCGCCGCGGCACGTGCCGAACGAGGTGCGCCAGATCGCCGAGGTGCCGCGGACGCTGTCGGGCAAGGTGCTCGAGGTGCCGGTCAAGCGGATCCTGATGGGCGCGCCACCCGAGCAGGCGGCGAGCCGGGAGTCGCTCGCCAATCCCGCGGCGCTCGACTACTTCGTGGCGCTGGCGGAGGAGATGCGCGCCCCGACCGCCTGAGCGCCGGTCGCTACAGGCCCATCGAGCGTCCGATGATCTCCTTCATGATCTCGTTCGCCCCGCCGTAGATACGCGTGACGCGGGCGTCGGCCCACGAGCGCGCGATCGGGTACTCGGTCATGTAGCCGTAGCCGCCGAAAAGCTGCAGGCAGCGGTCGGTGACGCGGCCCTGCAGGTCGGTGCACCACCACTTGGCCTTGGCGGCGTCCTCGGGGGACAGGGACTCGTCGTCGAGAGCCTGCGCGCAGCTGTCGACGAACACCCGCGCGATGTCGACTTCCGAGCGCAGCTCGGCGAGCACGAAGCGGCTGTTCTGAAAGGAGCCGAGCGACTGGCCGAATGCCTGGCGCTCGCCGACGTAGTCGAGCGTCCACGACAGCGCGGCTTCTGACGCCGCGACCGCGGCCGCGGCGATCGAGAGGCGCTCCTGCGGAAGGTTCGAGACGAGGTAGATGAAGCCCTCGCCCTCGCTGCCGAGCAGGTTCGCGGCAGGCACGTGGACGCCGTCGAAGGACAGCTCGGCGGTGTCCTGGGCGTGCTGGCCGATCTTCTCGAGGTTGCGCCCGCGCTCGAAGCCCTGCATCCCGCGCTCGACGATCATCAGGCTGATCCCGCGATGGCGCTCCTTCGGATCGGTCTTCGCTGCGAGGATCACGAGGTCCGCGTTGATGCCGTTGGTGATGAACGTCTTCGAGCCGTCGACCACGTAGTGGCCGTTCTCGCGGATCGCGCGCGTGGTCATCGCGGCGAGGTCGGAGCCGATCCCGGGCTCGGTCATCGCCAGCGCGGTGATCAGCTCGCCGCTGACGATCCCCGGCAGCCAGCGCTCGCGCTGCTCGGGGGTGCAGTAGCGCAGGAAGTAGGGGAGGCAGATGTCGTTGTGGAGTGTGATCCCGAGACCGAACGACCCGACGCCCGCACGCTGGCACTCTTCGCTGATCACGAGGTTCAGGCGGAAATCCTTGACGCCCGCGCCCCCGTACTGCTCGGGAACCTCCATCGCGAGGAAGCCGCCGGCGCCCGCGCGCGCGTACAGCTCGCGCGGCATGATCCCGGCTCGCTCCCACTCGCCGTAGCGGCCCTCCTCGCCCACGACCTCGCGTTCGAGGAACGTGCGGAAGCTCGCGCGGAAGTCTTCGTGGAGGTCGTCGAAGAGCGTCCGTCGCACGCGGCGCACCCTACAGCGGAGTGAGCGAGCCGCGGTAGCGCGGCTTGGCGAGCAGCAGCTGCACGTCGCGGATGCGGCGCTCGCGGAAGCCGCCCTCGCACCAGCTCAGATACAGCTCCCAGAGGCGGCGGAAGCGCTCGTCGTAGCCGAGCGCGGCGGCGCGGTCGGCGGCCGCCGCGAAGCGTTCGCGCCAGATGCGCAGGGTGGTCGCGTAGTGCTCGGTGATGTCCTCGAGCTGGACCTGGCGCAGGTCGCCGGCGCGGCGCAGCGTCGAAGCGATGACCTCGAGCGAGGGCAGGCAGCCGCCGGGGAAGATATGGGTGTTGATGAAGCTGCGCCCGGCCTTCTCGACCTCGTACGCGCTGTCCTCGATCACGATCGCCTGCAGCAGCATCGCACCGTTGGGTGCGAGCAGCTCGGCACAGCGGCGGAAGTAGGTGGGGAAGTCGCGCCAGCCGACGGCCTCGATCATCTCGATCGAGACGAGCTTGTCATAGGGGCCGCGGCGATCGAGCTCGTCGCGGTCACGGTAGTCGCGCAGCAGGACCTCGACCCGGTCCTCGAGCCCCGCCGCGCGCACGCGGGCGGTGGCGAACTCGAACTGCTCGCGCGAGATCGTCGTCGTCGTGACTCGGCAGCCGTGGCGCGCGGCGGCGTACACGGCGAAGCCGCCCCAGCCCGTGCCGATCTCGAGCACGTGGTGCTCGGGTCCGAGCTCGAGCTTGTCGCAGACGCGCGCGAGCTTCGCCAGCGACGCCTCGTGCAGGCTCGCGCCGGGGCGGTCGAAGACCGCGCAGCTGTACATCATCGTCGGGTCGAGGAACAGCGCGAACAGCTCGTTGCCGAGGTCATAGTGCGCCGCGATCTGCCGGCGCGCGCGCCGGGGCGTGTTGCGTGCGATCGCGCGCAGCCACCGCTGCCACGGGATCAGCGCGGGCGAGAGGGCACGGCGCAAGGAGTCGAGGCGGTGCACGTTGCGCGCCGCGAGGCGGGTCAGCGCGACGAGATCCTCGCAGTCCCACAGGCCGTCGACGTAGGACTCGCACAGCCCTACGCTGCCGCGCAGCAGATCGCGATAGAAGCGCGGCGCCGCCACGCGCAGGACCGCACGCGGGGCCTGCTCCCCGCGGCGGTCGCCGAACACCAGAGTGCGATCCGGCTCGACGATCACGAGCTCGCCGCCGCGCGTGCGCGAGAGCAGCGCCAGTGCGATCCGCCGCGCCGCCCGGTCGAGCAGGTGCGGGCGCTCGGCGCGGGCCGCGCGCGGGCGCTCGGCGACCTGGCGCGCGCTCACCGCGATCCCGCCGGATGCGGGTGGTAGCTCGCGCCGCGGGCGCGCAGGCGCGCGGCGCCGGCGTAGATGTGCGCGAGCATGCGCATCGTCAACAGGGGGTAGCGGGCGAGCGCGCGGCGGAGCTCGGCGGCCGTGATCTCGCGGCGGCGAAGCGCGAGTGTGGCGTCGAAGGCGTGCTCGCCGTCGGCATGCAGGGACTCGATGTGGAGCGCGAGGCGTGAGCCCGGTTCGCTCACCCGCAAGTCGTAGGTGTGGTCCATCCCCATCAGCGGCGAGACGTGCAGCTGCTTGGCGAGCCTGCCGCGCAGCACACGTGTGCTGCCGTGGTCGTGCAGCTGCGCCGGGCCGAGCACGTAGGCGTGCCGCTCGCCCCACGGCGTGTTCGTGACCTCCGCGACGGCTGCCGCCAGCGCTCCCCCGTCACGCTCGAAGCAGTAGTAGAAGGTCACCGGGTTGAAGCAGTGGCCGAAGCAGCGCATGTGCGTGAGGACGCGGACCGGACCGTCGAGGCGCGCGCCCGTGCGCTCGAGCACCACCCGGCGCACCTCCTCCTCGAGCGGGCGCGCGGGGTCGCCGAGGTAGTCGGCGCGGCGGAACCAGGCGAGCGCCGGGCGGCGCGAGGAGAACAGGCAGCTGCAGTCGAAGACGTGGTCGAGCTCGCCGAGGTCGAGGTAGGCCATGAACAGCGGGTAGCGCATCTCGCTCGCGACCTGGACGCTGCGGCGGTGGCGGACGACGCCCTCATACAGGCAGCTCTGCATCACAGGCCGACCCCGAACGGCGCGCAGGCGCGCAGGGCGCTGTCAACGCCGTCCTCGTGGAAGCCCCAGCCCCAGTAGGCGCCGGCGAAGTGGGTGCGGTGCTCGAGGCCGCTGATCGAGGAATGCCGGGCCTGGGCGGCGACGCCGGCCGGGGTGTAGACGGGGTGCGCGTACTCGATCCGCCGGATGACGTGGCTCGGGTCGATCGCCTCGGTCCGGTTCAGCGTGACACAGAAATGGCGGTCGGCGACGATCCGTTGGAGGTGGTTCATGTAGTAGGTGACGGTGGACAGGGGCTTCGGCTCGGCGAGCAGGTGGAAGTTCCAGGCGCTGCGGGCCCAGCGGCGGCGCGGGAGCAGGCTCGAGTCGGTGTGCAGGACCGCTTCGTTGCGCTGGTAGGGGATCGCGCCGAGGAGTTCGCGCTCGCGGGGGCTCGGGTCGCCGAGCATCGCCAGCGCCTGGTCGGAGTGGGTGGCGAGGACGACCTGGTCGAAGCGCTCGGGCTCGCAGCCGTCCGCGCGCAGCGCGACGTGGTCGGAGTGCCGCTCGATGCGGCGCACCGGGCAGCGCAGGCGGATGCGCCCGGCGAACGGGGCCGTCAGGGCCTCGACGTAGCGCGCCGATCCGCCCGAGACGGTCGACCAGCGCGGGCGGCCGCGGAAGCCGAGCATGCCGTGGTTGGCGAAGAACTCGGCCAGGAAGCGGACCGGGAAGCTTCCCATCTGGCGCGGGTCTGCCGACCACACGGCGCTGACCTGGGGCACGATCATGCGCTCGACGAAGGCGCGTGAGAAGCGATGGCGCTCGAGGAACTCCGCGAGCGACTCGCCGCCGCGCTCGCCGCCGAGCACGCCGGCGAGCTTCGAGTTGAAGCGGAGGAGGTCGAGCACCATGCGCTGGAAGCGCGGGCTGACGGCGTTGCGCGGCTGGCAGTAGAGCCCGCGCGGGGTGCCGGCGTACTCGAAGTCCTCCTCCTCGCCCTTCACCGAGAAGCTCATGTGTGTCGGCTGCGTCGCCACGCCGAGGCGTGCCAGCAGGCGGGTGAAGTTGGGGTAGTTGCGGTCGTTCATGACGATGAAGCCCGTGTCGAGGTGATACGTGGCGTGCTCGGTGTCGACCCGAACCGTGTTCGTGTGGCCCCCGGGGTAGGAGGCCGCCTCGAACATCACGATCTCGTGCTCGCGGTGCAGCAGATGCGCCGCGACGAGTCCGGAAACGCCGGCTCCCACGATCGCTATCCGCATCTGCCGTACCCCCTCGGTGCCCAGGTCATGTGACCGTCTCTACGTCGCGGTGCCGCCGCGCGGATCACCGCTGCTCCGCGGCTCGCGCGAAACGCGGGGGAGGAACGGCGGGCGGGCGCGTCGAACAACAGCGCCGATGAAGCGTGCGGCCACGGATATCACGGAGCGGCCTGCCGCCTCCGGGGCGGGCGGACAGAGATCCGCCGGGGGCGCGGGGCAGCACCAGAGCCTCTCCAAGTACATCCAGGCGCGTTTCGACGAATGCTCGCGGTCCCAGAAGGACGTCGCACAGTACATCGTCGACCATCTCGACGAGGCGGCGTTCCAGACCGCCGAGGAGCTGGCGCGCAGGGCGAACACGTCGAGCTCGACGGTCGTTCGATTCTCCCAGGCGCTCGGCTTCGAGGGCTTCCCCGAGCTGCAGGCGGCCGCGCGCGAGGAATATCGCCGCGTGAACGCGAAGGCCGCGAAGGAGGCGGCCGGGACGACCTCCGCTCCGCTCTTCTCGCTCGACCAGAACGAGTTCGAGTCGGCCCTGACGGCCGACCACCTGAACGTCGAGGACACCGCGCGGAAGGTCTCGCGCAGCTCCGTCGAGGCGCTGATCGCGGCGATCGTCGATGCCGACAAGGTGCTGGTCGCCGGCACCGACCAGATGGCGTTCTTCGCGAGCTACATGCGGCACCTGCTGATGCTGCTCGACCTGCGGGTGGACGTCGTGGCGAGCCCCTCCCAGGAGGCGCTCTCGCGGCTCGGCCGGATCGACGAACACACGCTCGTCATCGGGCTGTCCGCGGGGCGGCCTCACCCGCTCGTCGTGCGCGCGATGAAGCTCGCCCGCCACCGCCAGGCGCGCACCGCGGCGATCACCGACGCCACGCTTTCCGAGGTCGCGAAGCTCGCGCAGATCAAGCTCTACTACTCCTCGAACAGCCCCGCGTACGTGCGCTCGCACACGGCGTTGCTGAGCGTGATCCAGGCGCTGGCATACGGCGTCTACGCCCAGGACAGCGCCCAGTACGACGACCGCATCAAGGCGTTCCGGCTGAAGTGACAGATGGTAGTCGGGTGAGCCGCATGCGGCTCACCCGGGGATCGCGCATGCGCGATCCCCACGGGTCCGCACATGTGCGGACCCGCCGGTCGGCGCATGCGCCGACCGGAGTCCGAAGGACTCTTCTCAGGGACGGGAGCGCCGATGTATGGTTTGCACATGGGGGAGGGGAGATCCTCGTGCGGGGGGCGCGTGCCGCTCGCGTCGCTGGTGGCTGCAGCCGTCGCCCTGCTGATCGCCGCCGCGGGGGCGGATACCGCCGGCGCCGCGGGCAGGGGCATCGTCGAAGGGACCGTCAGCGATGCGGTCACGCACGCGCCGATCGCGGGGATCGAAGTGTGCGCGTACGGGCTCTCGGAAGAAGCGGAAGAACCGGTTTGCGCGGTCACCGGCGCCGGCGGCACCTATGCGCTCAGACTGGAAGCGGGCGAGCACGTGGTGGAATTCTTCTCGCCGTTCGGCAGCGGCCTCAACTACGTGACCGTCTATCAGGGCGGCGCCGAAACATGGCAAGCGGCGAAGGCGGGTCCGATCACGGTCACCGCGGGCGCCACCGTCACAGGCGTGAACGCCGCGATGCACGAAGGCGGGCGCATCGAAGGCCAGGTCACCGCAGCCGAAGATCCGGGTCACGGGATCGTAGGCATCGAAGTTTGCGCGCTGGCGCTGAGCGAAGAAGGCTTCGGCTGCGCCGTGACGGGCGCGGGCGGCGACTACGAGATCTCCGCGCTCCCGGGCGGCGAATACCGCGTCCGCTTCGCCCCGGAATACGAAAGCGGCCTCGACTGGGTGCCGCAGTTCTACGCGGACTCTCCGACGCGCGAACACGCCAAGCCAGTCTCCGTGAGCGTGGCGACGACGGCAAAGGGCATCGACGCGGCGCTCGAGCGCGGAGGCGAAATCGCGGGCTCGCTCACGGCGGCGCCTGCCGGCGAACCCCTGCCGGGCGCCGAAGCATGCGCGTTGACGAGCGAAACTAGCGCCGCCGCGTGTGCGTCCACCAACGGCAAGGGCGAATACGTGCTGCGCGGGCTAGCGCCCGGCTCCTACGCGGTGGGGTTCTCTGCGCCCGGCTACCAGTGGCAGTACTACCCGAGCGGCAGAACATGGAAGCTGGCGCAGCAGATCGCCGTCGGCCCGGGAACCGGCGTCGGGCTGTGGACCACCGAACTGCTGCCCTTGGGCTACGTCAAGCCGCCACCGGTCGTGCCGGTACCGGTCCCGCACACGGCGCCTGTGCCCCCGCCCGCACCCACGCCCGCGCCGGCCGCCGGGGTCGCTGGTGCAACGGCGCGCGCCCCGGTGATCGCGGTGTCCTCGCTGCGGCTGCGCGCGCGCCACGGGCACGTATCGGTGTCGCTCACCTGCACCGGCGCGCCGTGCAGCGGGACGCTGGACGTACAGACGCGCGTGTCCTATCGCGCGCGGCGCCACGGCCACTCGGTGACGCTGCACCGCACCGTCGTCCTCGCCCAGGGCGCCTTCGCGCTCGCGGCGGGCGCGCACGCGAACGTCTCGCTGCGCGAGACCGCCGCCGGCCGCACCCACCTGATGCACGCAGCCGGCGCTCCGATCGTCGCGCGGCTGCTCGGGAGCGTCAGCGGCGGCTCGGCGCTCGCGCTCAGCGTGCACGTCTCCTGAGGCGCCCCGCCGCCGGGCGAGCGCGCGGCGAGCTCGTCCACGCGCTCCTCGCCGGCGACCGGCAGGACGGGATGTCAAACTAGGCCCATGCACGACGAGGCGACCTTCCGCGTCAAGACCGGCTTGGCCGAGATGCTCAAGGGCGGCGTGATCATGGACGTCGTCACGCCCGAGCAGGCGAAGGTCGCCGAGGACGCGGGTGCCGCTGCGGTGATGGCGCTCGAACGCGTTCCAGCCGACATCCGCCGCGACGGCGGCGTCGCGCGGATGTCCGATCCCGAGATGATCGCGGGCATCCAGGCCGCCGTGAGCATCCCGGTCATGGCCAAGGCGCGCATCGGTCACTTCATGGAGGCGCGCGTGCTCGAGGCGCTCGAGGTCGACTACGTCGACGAGTCGGAGGTGCTCACGCCTGCCGACGAGCGCAACCACATCGACAAGTGGGCCTTCAAGGTCCCGTTCGTGTGCGGCGCGACCAATCTCGGCGAGGCCCTGCGGCGCATCGGCGAGGGCGCGGCGATGATCCGCTCCAAGGGCGAGGCCGGCACCGGCGACATCGTCGAGGCCGTGCGGCACATGCGCCAGATCAAGGGCGAGATCAGGCGGCTGGCGACCCTGTCGGAGGACGAGCTCGCGAGCGCCGCCAAGGAGCTCGCGGCCCCGCTCTCGGTCGTGCGCGAGGTCGCGGGCGAGGGGCGGCTCCCGGTCGTGCTGTTCTGCGCTGGCGGGATCGCCACGCCCGCCGACGCCGCGCTGATGATGGCGCTCGGCGCCGAAGGTGTGTTCGTCGGCTCGGGGATCTTCAAGTCCGACGACCCGCCGACCCGCGCCCGCGCGATCGTCGAGGCCACCACGCACTGGCAGGACGCCGCGCGCGTCGCCGACGCCTCCCGGGGTCTCGGCGCCGCGATGGCCAGCCTCGAGAGCGCGAAGCTCGAGGGCGACGAGCTGCTGGCACAAAGGGGCTGGTAGCGGCCATCCGCCCGCTCGTCGGCGTCCTCGCGCTGCAGGGGGACTTCGAGGCGCACGAGCGGATGCTCCGGTCGCTCGGCGCAGACACGCGCCAGGTGCGTGTGGCGGCGGACCTGACCGGGCTCGACGGGCTGGTGATCCCCGGTGGCGAGTCCACCACGATGACGCTCGGGATCGAGCGCGAGCAGCTGGGCGACCCGCTGCGCGAGCTCGCACGCTCCGGGACGCCGGTGCTCGGGTCGTGCGCGGGACTGATCATGCTCGACCGGGACCACCTCGGCCTGATGGACATGCGCGCCGAGCGCAACGCGTTCGGTCGCCAGGTCAGGAGCTTCGAGACCGACCTCGACGTGCGCGGGATCGAGGGCGGCCCGATTCGCGCGATCTTCATCCGCGCGCCGTGGATCGCCGAGAGCGGCCCGGACGTCGAGGTGCTCGGCGAGCTCGACGGGCATCCCGTCGCCGCGCGTCAGGCGAACATGCTGGCGGTGTCGTTCCACAGCGAGATCGCGGGCGACGACAGGCTGCACCGCATGTTCCTGGCGACGTGCGCCGGCTCGCGCAGCGCCGTGTAGCGAGCTTCGCGTCCGCTGCCGCGAGCCGGCTCAGCCCGCCGCCTGCAACACCAGACCGGGCGCGACCACCCCGGGAAGTCCCAGCTCGCTGCGGATCACGTGCGTGGCGGCGCTCACGCGCGCTTCGGCCAGCAGCACCCCCCGGCGCCAGGTGGCGAGCGCGAGCCTCGGCGCCCCGGCGATCGCCCTGACGCGCGAGGTGAGCGCGCGGAGCGCGGCGAGCAGCTCGCGCCGCTGGCCGAGGGTGGCAGGCGCGAGCGCCGCCTGAGCGACCGTCCGGCGCTCGGCGTCGAGGGCGGCGGCGTAGCGTTCGGCGCCGGCGACGACTTCGCCGCGCGGGGTGCTGCCGTTCCATCTGATGAGAGCGTCGTCGAACGGGAATCGCGCCTGGTCCGCGTCGGCGCAGTCGATCAGGAACGTGGTGGCGGTCGCGGTCAGCTGCGGCGCCGGCGCGAGTGCGAACGACCCGCCCTGCAGCGGCGTGGGCGCGAGGCTCGTCCCGTTGACGGTCATCCACGTCGAATACAGCCGGTTGTAGCTCGGCCGCAGCCCGTTGACCTCCACGTCGCTGAAGCGCACGCCGTCCAGCGACGGATACGGCGCGAGCATCCCCGGCGCGAGGATCGGGTCCTCCTGTGTCCACTCGGCGAGTTCCAGCGTGGCGGCGGTCTCGTCGCTCGTCGTGACCCGCGCGCGAACGCGACGCGTCTCATCGGCGACCGACACCTGCCAGCTCCCGCCCGCGCGCACGAGCGTCGCGGAGATCCGATCGCGGGGCCCGACGTCGAACAGGCGCTGCGGGTGGTCGGCGTGCGCGGTGTCGCTCCAGAACGCGAAGTACCCCGGCCCTTCTTCCCCGCACGGTCCCTCGGCACAGCCCTCGTCGGTGCCCACCTGGATGAACGCGGAGCCCGGCCGGGGTGCCTGCGCGCCGAGCCATGTCGAAGCGAGCGCGGACGGACTCGCGCTCTCAAGGCGCGGCACCGCCCACTCCGCGCGCAGCGAGCGCACCGGGCCGTAGCGCTGGTAGCCCGCGAAGGCCCCGAAGCCGGTCGCCGCCGGCGACGGCGAGCACCACGCGCCCCAGCCGGCGAGCGCCACCGCCGCGCCGGTCGCGACCCTGACCGCCGCCGCTCCGCGAGGCCGCCGGCGCGATCTCCGCCGCCGAGAGCCGGCCGCCCATCCTTGGCGCGCTGCAGTCCGCATCGAGCGCGCATCGTAAGCGCCGGCGCGCGCGGCCGCCGGCTGCGTGCGATCGTCCATACTCGGACCGTGCGGATCTCGATAGCCGCGGACGAGCGCGCGGGAGTTGCAGGGGACCTCGAGGCGCAGCTGCGCGAGCGGGGCCATGAAGTCCTGCTCCATGGCGCGCTCGCCGAGGACGAGCGCAGCGACTGGGCCTGGGCGTCCGCGGCGGTCGCGCGCGACGTCGCCTCGGGCCGCGCGGAGCAGGGTGTCGTGTGCTGCTGGACGGGGACCGGCGCCTCGATCGCCGCCAACAAGATCGCCGGGGTGCGGGCGGCGCTCTGCCCCGACGCCGCGACGGCGGCCGGAGCTCGCCGCTGGAACGACGCGAACGTGCTCGCGCTGAGCCTGCGCTCGACCTCGCAGGCACTGCTCGCCGAGATGCTCGACGCCTGGTTCTCGGCCGAGCCGAGCGCCGAGCCCGATGATCGTGCGAGCGTCGATCACGTAGACACGCTCGGGAGGGGCCCCGGCGAGGTGGTCGTCGCTCCCCAGCTCTCCGTGCGCGACGGACTCGCGGCGGTCGCCTTCTACCGCCGCGCGTTCGGCGCCGTCGAGCTGCACCGCGCCGGGGGCGGCGCCGCGAACCCGGCGCTCGTCGCCCAGCTCGCGATCGGCGAGGCGACCTTCTGGGTCGCCGACGAGTCGCCCGAGCACGAGAGCTACAGCCCCGTCGCGCTCGGCGGCGGGAGCGTGAAGATGCTGCTCTCGGTCGCGGATCCCGACGGCGTCTTCGAGCGCGCGCTCGCCGCGGGCGCCCGCGAGGTGCGCCCGGTCGGCGACGAACACGGCTGGCGCCTGGGACGGGTCGTCGACCCGTTCGGCCACCACTGGGAGATCGGCCGCCCGCCCGTGCCGTGGCCGCCGGCGAGTTGATCGCTGTTGCCACGCCGGTGTCGTGAGTTGGAATGTTCGACGACGAACCCGTGACGATCGTCCCGTACGACCCCGCGTGGCCCGAGAGCTTCGAGCGGGAGCGCGCGGCGCTCGCGGCCGCGATCGGCGATTGGATCGTGGGCGGTATCCACCATGTGGGCAGCACATCGGTGCCCGGTCTCGCAGCGAAGCCGATCGTCGACGTGCTCGTCGGTGTGGCCAGCCTCGAGGCGGCGCGGCCGTGCTTCGGCCCGCTCGCCGGGCTGCGGTACCTGTACGCCGCCTACCGCGCGGCGGAGATGCACTGGTTCTGCAAGCCGGATCCCGCTCGGCGCACGCACCACCTCCACCTCGTACCGACCGATTCGGCGAGATTCCGCGATGAGCTGGTGTTCTGCGACTACCTCCGGCGCGATCGCGAGGTCGCCGGGGAATACGGCGCGCTGAAGCGCCGCCTCGCGTGCCGGTTCAGGCACGACCGCGAGGCTTACACGGAGGCCAAGACCGACTTCATCCGCGGCGTGCTGGGGCGCGCACGCGTCTAGGCCGTCCGGAACGTCACGACGCCGTCGCGTTCGTGTTCCTCGATCACGCCGTCGCGCAGCAGCAGGTCGGCGTGTCCCAGCACCTCCGACAGGGTCAGGTAGGCCTGCGTCACCGCCACGTTGCCCCACAGCTCGTGGGCGATCTCGTGTGCGCTCATCGGCCGCTCGGCGATCAGGCGTCCGATCTTCTCGGCGCGGCGCGCGTGCATACGGAACCGTTCGTCGATCAGCTTCGCGTGGTCGGTGATCGGCGCCCCGTGCCCGGGGAGCACGAGCTCGAGTTCCATCGCGCGGGTTTCGTGCAGTGAAGCCATGTACGTGAGCAGCGCCTTCGGCCGCTCGTGCGTGGCGTCGCCCTCCTCGCCGAGCGGCCGGGCGAGCAGCGGGTTGGACGAGATGTGCGCGATCAGGTGATCGGCAGCGAGCATCATCGAGCGCTGCTCGTCGACGAACACCGTGTCGGAGGGGCTGTGGCCGGGGCGGTGCAGGACGCGCAGCTTGCGCTCCCCGAGCACGAGCTCCGACCCAGGCGCGAGCGGCCGTGTCACCTCGACGGCCGAGCCCCAGGCGCGAAACCCGGCCGAGACGGCGCGCAGCGCCGTCACCACCTCCGCGGGGATCCCGTGGCGCAGCATGATCTGCTCCGCGAAGCGGTCTTCCAGGTCGGTCTCGCGGCCGTAGTCGGCGAGGAACGGCGCCAGCGCGTCGAGCGCCGCCACCTCCGCGCCCGAGCGCCGCGCGAGGATCGACGCGAGTCCGAAGTGGTCCATGTGCTGGTGGCTGATCACCAGCAGCTCGATGTCCTCGATCGAGTGCCCGTGGGCGGCGAGCGCCTGCTCGAGCTCGTCGAGCGCCTTGGCGGAGTTGGGTCCTGAGTCGATCAGCGTGAGCGGCGAGTCCTCGATCAGGTACGCGTTGACGCGACCGACCATGAACGGCGTGGGGATCGCGAGCCGGTGGATGCCCGCGGCGGCGGCCCGCTCCAGCGCGCCGGCCTCGGCGTCGCGCCGGAGCGTCTCCTCCGTGCCCTCCGGCTGCGGATCGGCGCTCACGAGCGGATCAGCTCGAGCACCTCGTCGCGGCGGCGTTCCATGTCCTCGCTGGACACGAGTGACTCGAGGCACAGGCGCAGCAGCGGCTCGGTGTTCGACGGGCGCACGTTGAAGTGCCAGTCGTCGTAGTCGATCGAGATCCCGTCGAGCTTTTCCTGGCGGGCGTCGGAGTAGCGCGCCTCGATCTCGGCCATCTTCGCCGCCGGGTCTGCGACCTCGGAGTTGACCTCGCCGCTGATGAAGTAGCGCGCGCGGTAGGGGGCGAGCAGCTCCGACAGGCGCTTGCGCTCGCGGGCCAGCAGCTCGAGCACGAGCAGCGCCGGGATCGTGCCGGAGTCCGCGCAGAAGAAGTCGCGGAAGTAGTAGTGCCCGGAGACCTCGCCGCCGAACAGGGAGCCCTCCTTGCGCATGCGGGTCTTGAAGAAGGCGTGGCCGACGCGGTTCACATATGGGACGCCGCCGGCAGCGCGCACGGTGTCCGCCACCGCGCGCGAGGCGCGTACGTCGTACAAGATCGCCTCACCGGGGTGCCGTGAAAGCAGCGACTCCGCCAGCAGCGCGGTCAGGAAGTCGCCGTCGACGAAGCGGCCGGTGTCGTCGATGAAGAAGCAGCGGTCGGCGTCGCCGTCCCACGCGATCCCCAGGTCGGCGCCGGTCTCGGTCACCTTCTCGATGATGAAGCGGCGGTTCTCTGGCAGCAGCGGGTTCGGCTCGTGTTCGGGGAAGTTGCCGTCCGGGACCCAGAAGGTCTCCACGAGGTCGAGCTGCAGGCTCTCGAGCAGCGGGCCGACCATCGGCCCCGCCATCCCGTTGCCGCCGTCGACGACGACCGTCAGGCCGCGCTCGGCCGCCGCGCGGATCACATCGGCGTCGATGAACGACAGCGCCGCCGCCCGGAAGTCGCCGGAGATGTCGAGCTGCTCGACCGCGCCGCGCTTGCCCGCGGCTGTGCCGGCGGGAGGGGGGCTGCCGTTGGCGGAGATGTCGTCGGCCTCGATCAGACGGCGGATGTCCTGGATGCCGGAGTCGCCGGAGAGCGCCAGCGCGCCCTCCCGCACCAGCTTCGCGCCGGTGTACGCCTTGGGATTGTGCGAGGCGGTGCACATCAGGCCCCCGTCGAGCCGCCGTGAGCCGACCAGGAAGTAGAGCATCTCGCTCCCGACCTGGCCCACGTCCACGACGTCGGCGCCCGCGGAGAGCATGCCCTCGAGGTAGCGCTCCGCGAGCGCGGGCGCGCTCAGGCGCATGTCGCGGCCGAGACCGACGCGCAGCTCGCCGACCTGCTTGCCTTCGAGTCCGGCGAGGACGCGTACGAACGCGCTGCCGATGCGCTCGGCGATGTCGCCGTCGATCTGCTCCGGGTAGAGGCCGCGGATGTCATACGCCTTGAAGATCTCGGGCGACGGGGGCGCGCTCATCGGGGGCGCATCCTACGGGGCCTGCAATGCGCGCGCTTCGTAGACTCCGGGTCATGTCGGGGCACTCCAAGTGGTCGAGCATCAAGCACAAGAAGGCGATCGTCGACTCTCGCCGCGGTGCGCAGTTCTCCAAGCTCACGCGCGCGATCACGGTCGCCGCGCGCGACGGCGGCGGCGATCCGGTGGGCAACCCGGCGCTCGACCTCGCGATCCGCAAGGCGCGCGAAGCGTCGATGCCGAAGGACAACATCGAACGGGCGATCGCGAAGGGAACCGGGGAGGGAGGGGATGCCGACGCGATCGAAAGCGTGCTGTACGAGGGCTACGGGCCCGGTGGCGTCGCGATCCTGGTCGAGGCCTTCACCGAGAACCGCAACCGCACCGGCGCCGATGTGCGGCACGTCTTCTCCAAGAACGGCGGCAGCCTCGGCGAGCCGGGGTCGGTCGCCTATCTGTTTGACAAGAAGGGCACGATCGTCGTGGACGGCGAGCGTTACTCCGAAGACGACCTGATGGTCGCCGTCGACGCGGGCGCGGAGGACATCTCGACCGACGAAGGCGTGTTCGAGGTCGTCACCGACCCGGCTGGCTTCAGCGCCGTGCGCAGCGCGCTCGAGGAGGCAGGGGTCGAAGCCGAGAGCGCGGAGCTCGCCTACCGCGCCTCGAGCCTCGTCCCCGTCGACGAGGCCCACGCCCGCACCCTGATGAGACTGCTCGAGGCGCTCGAGGACAACGACGACGTCAGCGCCGTGCACGCCAACTTCGACGTGCCCGCCGACGTGCTCGAGCGCGTCGCGGGCTAGCGCCTTGGCCGCCACGGGGCTCCCGCCTGTTGCGATCCTCTGCGGCGGCAGGGGCACGCGCCTGCAGGAGCGCACGCAGGAGATCCCGAAGCCGCTCGTCGAGATCGGCGGGCTGCCGATCGTGTGGCACGTGATCGGCCTCTACGTCGCGCACGGGTTCGACCGCTTCCTGCTCGCCACGGGCTACCGCGGCGAGCAGATCGAGGCTTTCGTGGCCGGACAGGCGTGGCCCGACGGCGTGGAGGTGCGCTGCGTCGACACCGGCGCCGCGACGAACACCGGGGGCCGGATCGCCGCGCTCGCGCCGGCGCTCGCGGGCGAGGAGCGCTTCTGCGCGACGTACGCCGACGGGCTGGCCGACATCGACGTGCGCGCGCTCCTGGCCGAGCACCGCGCCCACGGCCTGCTCGCGACGATGACAGCGGTGCGGCCGAACCTGCAGTTCGGCGTCGCCGACATCGCCGCGGGCGGCGCGGTCACGGGCTTTCGCGAGAAGCCGCGCTCGGAGCACTGGATCAACGGCGGCTTCTTCTGCTTCGAGGGCGGCGTGCTCGACCGGTTGGCGCCCGACAGCGTGCTCGAGCGCGAGCCGCTCGCCGGCCTCGCCGCCGACGGCCAGCTGCGCGCGCACCGGCACGAGGGCTTCTGGGAGTGCATGGACACCTACAAGGACGCCGTGGCGCTGAACGACCTCTGGCGCGGCGGACGGGCGCCCTGGCCGGCGATGCCCTCAGGGCTCGCGGCGCACGCGGAACAGGCGCACGGGGTCGTGGACCCCGCGCAGGCGCCGCTGGCCCGCGAACGAGAAGCTGTAGCCCTCGACTGAGGCGCGCTCGCGCAGCTCGTCGGCGGCGAGCAGGCTGCCCGGCCGGGCGACCGCCGTGATCCGGCTCGCGAGGTTCACGGGCCGGCCGAACCAGTCGCCCGCGCGCGGGAGCGCCTCGCCGATCGCCGCCCCGGCGCGGACCTGCGGCAGCTCTTCGCCGGCCGCCTCGACCATGTCGATCAGCGTCAGCGCCGAGGCGAGCAGCGGCTCGGGCTCGGGCGAGGCGAGCATCGCCGCGTCGCCGATCGTCTTCACCAGCTTCACCGGCGCCCGGACCGTTTCGCTCGCCAGCGTTTCCAGGCGCACGGCGAGCTGTGCGAGGTCCTCGGGCGGGATTTCCTCGCCCAGGCGCGTGAAGCCGACCAGGTCGGCGAAACACACCGCCACCTCGCGCGACCCCGGGAGCCGCCCGCCGGTGCGCTCCATCGCGCTGATCACTTCGCTCTCCGCGGCGTGGCGGAGGTGCAGGGTGAGGATCTCGCTGATCATCGGATCCACGAGCGGGTACAGCCGCGCGACGGCGTCGCCGTAGCGCCGCGCCAGCTCAGACTCGCTGAGGCCGGGCTCGAGCACGAGCTTCAGCGGCAGGACCCGCAGGCTCTGCGCCGCCTGCGAGAGGCTGCGGCCGAGGACGCGCAGCAGCTCGAGCAGGTCCTCGTCGGCGATCCCGGCCTCGCGCCCGGTCGTGACGCGCCGGGCGGCGTTCAGCTCGATGTCGGTGTAGACCGCCTCCTCGCGCTCGGGCACCGGCAGGCCCATCGCGCGCCGCACCTGGTCCAGGAACTCCGTGTCCACGCCCGTCAGCTCGGAGATCTCGGCCAGCGTGTAGCGGCGCTCGCCGACGATCACGCGGTCGGCGTGGGCGAACATCAGCGTCCCGTTGGCGGTCGTGCGCCGCAGTTCCTCGAGCGGGACCCCCTCGCGGGTGAGCGCCTCGAGCAGCGTCAGGCGCTCCGCGCGGGCCTCGCCCTCGAGCCCGTCCAGCAGGCCCTCGGCGGCGAAGTCGATCGGGGTGTCCGGCATCTCCCGAACCCTAAGCCAGCGCTCCTCGCTGTGCTCGCAGCGCAGGCAGGCGTCCGGCGCCGCGCGCAGAATCAGGCTCCGTGATCGTCCTCGGCATCGACCCGGGCCTGGCCAACACCGGCTATGGCCTGATCGACACAGCCCCCCGGCCCGGTGCGCGAGCTCCGAGCACGATCGCCGCGGTCGCGCTCGGGGTGATCGAGACCGCTCCGGGGCAGCCGATCGAGCGCCGCCTCGCGCAGTTGCACGACGCCCTCGAGTCCGTCGTCCGCGAGTATTCGCCGGACACGCTCGCGCTCGAGGAGCTGTACTTCGGCCAGAACGCGCGCAGCGCCTTCGCCGTCGGGCAGGCGCGCGGCGTGGCGCTGCTCGTCGCGGGCCGGAACGGGCTCGCGTGCGCCGGCTACACGCCGCAGCAGGTCAAGGGAGCGGTGTGCGGCCACGGGCGCGCCGGCAAGGACCAGGTGGCACGCATGGTCGCAGCGCTGCTGGGCCTGCCCGGCCAGCCGCGCCCAGACCACGCCACCGACGCGCTCGCCGTCGCGATCTGCCACGCCAACCGCGCGCCGCTCGAGTTCGCGCTGCAGCGCGCGCGGCCCGCCGGCGTCGGGAGCCTCGCGTGATCGCGCTGCTCTCGGGGGAGGTCGCCGTGCGGCGCGCCGACCACGTCGTGATCCTCGCCGGGGGCGTCGGCTATCGCGTCGCGGTCTCGGCCGAGACGCTGCGCCACGTGCCGCCCGCCGGCGAGAGCGCGGCCCTGCACACCCACCTGATCCTGCGCGACGACGCGCTCACGCTGTACGGCTTCCACGCCGAGCAGGAGCGCGACCTGTTCCTGATGCTGCTCGGCGTGCAGGCGGTCGGGCCGAAGGTGGCGCTGGCGATCCTCTCGGCGGGCCCTCCGCGCGAGCTGGTCGCGGCGCTCGCCGCCGGCGACACGGCGCGGCTCCAGACCGTGCCGGGGATCGGCAAGCGCACGGCCGAGCGGATCATCGTCGAGCTGCGCGAGAAGGTGGGCGCGCCCGCGGACGTCCCCGTCGCGGCTCGCACACCGATCGTTGCCCGCCGCGGCGAGCCCCAGGACCCGCGCTCGCTCGCGCGTGAAGGGCTGATCGAGCTCGGCTACTCGGCGCCGGAAGCCGAGGATCTGCTGCGGGAGGCCGAAGGGGAGAGCGCCGAGGAGCTGATCGGAGCCGCGCTGCGCCTCGCGCGGGCCGCGGGCTGAGCCGATGAGCACTCGCCCCGATGCCACCCCCCCGCGCGGACCGGAAAGCGAGCCCGGCGAGCGCATCCAGACCCCCTATCTGCTCGCCGAGGACGAGCTCGACCGCTCGCTGCGACCGCGCCGGCTTGATGAGTTTGTCGGCCAGGAGGCGCTGCGCGAGCAGCTCGCTGTCGCGATCGAGGCGGCTGCCGCGCGCGGCGAGGCGCTCGACCACCTGCTGCTCGCCGGCCCGCCGGGGCTCGGCAAGACGTCGCTCGCCCAGATCGTCGCGGCGGAGCTCGACGTCCCGTTCGTGCAGACGGCGGGACCGGCGCTCGAGCGCAAGGGCGACATCGCCGCCTTCCTGACCGCGCTCGAGCCGCGCAGCGTCTTCTTCGTGGACGAGATCCATCGGCTGCCCCGGACGCTCGAGGAGACCTTCTATCCGGCGATGGAGGACCACCGGCTGCCGATCACCGTCGGCCAGGGTGCGGGCGCGCGTGTGGTGACGCTCGATCTCCCACCGTTCACGCTGATCGGCGCGACCACGCGCTCGGGGCTGCTGACGACGCCGCTGCGCGACCGCTTCGGCATCCAGGCGCGCCTCGAACCGTACGGCCCCGGCGAGCTGGCGGCGATCGTCACGCGCTCGGCGCAGATCCTGCAGATCGAGCTCGAGCCGGACGGGGCGACCGCGATCGCGCGCCGCAGCCGCGGCACGCCGCGCGTGGCCAACCGGCTGCTCAAGCGCGTCCGCGACTACGCGGAGGTACGCATGGAGGGCGTTCTCAGCGCCGAGGCCGCGCACGCCGCGCTGTCGCTGCTCGAGGTCGACGAGCGGGGCCTGGACCGCCTCGACCGCGAGATCCTGAGCGCGATCTGCGTCAAGTTCGGCGGCGGCCCCGTCGGGCTCTCGACGCTGGCCGTGGCCGTCGGCGAGGAGCAGGACACCCTGGAGGACGTGTATGAGCCCTACCTGCTCCAGGAGGGGCTGATCAAGCGCACACCGCGCGGGCGCGCCGCGACGCCCGCGGCGTTCGCCCACCTCGGCCTGCCGCCCGCGCAGGCCGTCGAGGCCGCGCTCTTCTAGGTCTGCCTACCGGCGGCCGGGCCGCCCACGGTTACTCTGTGTCGATAGCCATGGCCCACCCCTTCATCTGCCCCAACTGCGGTCACCGCACGACCGAGGTCGACCGCAACATCGGATTCACGCGGCAGCGCAAGGGCTGCGCGAAGTGCGGCTTCGCGTTCCTGTTCGAACTGCTCGACGACTACTTCCCGGCGCCCGACGCGGCGTTCTTCGTCTGCGACGGGGAGGGGCGCGTGGTCGGCTGCGGCAAGAACTCGTTCGCCTTCACGGGCCTCGAGGAGGA
>DATARO010000083.1:0-10068 GCA_036264095.1 Solirubrobacteraceae bacterium
GCATAGCAGGCTAGCTACGTGTGGATCGGATAACCGCTGAAAGCATCTAAGCGGGAAGCCGGCCTCAAGATGAGCTCTCCCATCCCCTAGAGGGAGTAAGACCCCTGGTAGACCACCAGGTTGATAGGCCGGATCTGGAAGAACGGTAACGTTCGAAGGAGACCGGTACTAATGGGTCGAGGGCTTGACGGATTTTTTTCTCGTCCCGAATGGGACGCGTGGTACCCAGTGTGGCGCTGTGTAGTTTTGAAGGACCGCTGAGGCCGGTCTCTCGCCTTTTTCCGGTGGCTTTGGCGAGGGGGAAACACCTCTTCCCATTCCGAACAGAGCAGTTAAGCCCCTCAGCGCCGATGGTACTTGGCCCGCAAGGGCCTGGGAGAGTAGGACGCCGCCGGTTTACTTCAGCAGCAGCGAGGGCCGCCCGACGAGGGCGGCCCTTCGTCGTTCCCCCTGGGGCCTCACCCCGGCAACCGCACCCCGCCCTCACAGTGGGATCGTGATGTTCAGGTCGTGTTCGAGCGTCGCCTGCAGGTAGGGCTTGTGGGTATCGCTGAGCGCCGGCTGCACGTTGCCCTCGACGGTCAGCGACCGACGTCCGCATGGGCCGGTGGGCAGTATGGCTTCGGCCACCGGTGGCGCACCAGCTGCGGTGATGAACCCGAGCGACACCGACGAGCGCTCCAGCGGGCATCTCAGCACCGCGAACGACGGTCTGTCGACGGGCATCGCTTCGACGATCCGTACGAGCTGGGCCACGCGAGAAGGTCGCGTGATCACATAGCGATGCGTGCCGCGGATGCGCGGTGGTCCGAGGACGGACACTGCGACGTCCACAGCGCGCACGCCGCCCGGGATCCGCTCCCGTGGCACGAGCCATGCGACATCCGCACGCGCGACGAACGCGGCTCGGCCTGCTGGCAACTGCTGCGCCTGGATCGTCATGCGCTCAGCCGCGACCTCGCCCGGCAGCGGGGGGAACGAGATCTCGGCGAACGGGTTCGCTTCGGGCCTCGGCGGGAACGGGGGCGCGAGCGCCCCTGTGGGTGGGTGGGCGAGGATGTATTCGACCACCTGCTCTGCGGTTCCCGGCGAGGTGAACGAGGCGCGCGCCGTGCTCGACCCCGGGGCTTCTTCGGAGCCGGACGCGGGTTCGCTCGGCGCCGAGCCGGGCGGCAGGTTGAGCCGCGCGAGCAGCTCGTGCGCCGCCTGTTCACCGAGCGCCCGGTCTCCCGCCAGCTGGGCGGGCCATTCGGCGGGCTCGTACGCGTTGGATCGTGCACCCGGCGCGGCGACCGCCGGCGCCGCGAGCACCAGACCGGCGAGCGCGAGGGCCACGCGACGCATGGCAGGACTCTACGCCAGCGCAAGCCGCGTGTGAGCGGGCGCAGCGCTAGCGCGCTGCGTGCCGAGACTCGGCCCGTGTGGAGCGCGAGCCGCAGGCCCGCGAAGGCGTGGCGCGAACGGGGGAGAGGCAGCGGTGATCGGGAGCCGGCGGCGTCCCCGGCCTCGTTCGCGTGCGCCTGCGCAGCGGCGCTCGGTGCGGATGGTGCGCGTGAAGGTGCTCGCTCGGGTCGACCTCCCAGTCGACGTCGTAGTCGTCCTCGAGCAAGATGAGCGAGCGGGTCACGCGCAGGGCACCGAGCGCGCGCTGGGCAAGCGTTGATGTTCTCGTTGAGCAGAACATGTGTTCGCAAGCTACGACCGCGAGCGGACGGATCGGGGCGAACGTGTGTACGTGCCGCGGCGCCTTCAACGAGATCGGCTCTGTAGAGCCAAATGCCGGCCCCGCGTCTGCAACCGCTCTTGCAGGAGCGCCGCCGGGCGAGCTTTGCACTGCTCCACCCGTGGCGCTCGTGGGCGGGCGCTTCGACCGCTGCCCACGCGGTGGCCGCGGTCGGCCTACGCGATCGAGCAGCGCCAGGCAGGTCGAACGGTCCCAGGCGCGAACTTGACTGTCGAGATGGCTGTTAGGCTCTCTGGGCGCCTCGCAGATGACCCGTTCCGGGTAGCCCGCAAGCGTCCCAAGCTCATGGAGAAGTTCGTCATCGAAGGCGGCGTGTCGCTGTCGGGGACCATGGTTCCGGCGGGGAACAAGAACGGCGCGCTGCCGATCCTCGCGTCCAGCCTCCTCACCGAGGAGGAGGTCGTGGTGCGCAACGTGCCGCGCATCCGCGACGTCGAGGCGATGCTGCAGATCCTGCGCGGGATCGGCGTCGCCGTCGGCTGGCGCGGGCCGAACGAGGTCGTGCTGTGCGCTGCGGACGTGCGGGACACGGAGATCGAGCCCGAGCTGGCCGAGCTGATTCGCGCCTCGTTCCTGCTCGCCGGCCCGCTGCTCGCGCGCTTCCACCGCGCGGTGATGCCGCCGCCGGGCGGCGACGTGATCGGCCGCCGCCGCCTCGATCCGCACCTCGATGCGTTCCGCGCGATGGGGGCCGTCACCGACTGCGGGCGCGAGATCGTGCTCAGCGCGCCGCACGGGCTGCGGCCCTCCGACGTGTTCATGGACGAGCCGTCGGTGATGGCGACCGAGAACGCGCTGCTCGCCGCGGCCCTGATCCCCGGCACGACGGTGATCGGAAACGCCGCCTGCGAGCCCCACGTGCAGGACCTCGCGCGGATGCTCGTGAAGATGGGCGCCGACATCCAGGGCATCGGGTCCAACCTGCTCACGGTCAACGGCGCCGAGCGCCTGCACGGCTGCGAGCACGACGTCGCGCCCGATCACATCGAGATCGGCAGCTTCATGGCGCTCGCCGGCGTCACCGGCGGCGAGCTCACGATCAAGGACACCGTGCCCGACGACCTGCGCATGATCCGGCTCGTGTTCGAGCGCGTCGGGCTGCGCAGCGAGCTGCGGGGCAACGACGTGTTCGTGCCCGGCGGGCAGAAGCTCGTCATCCAGGCCGACGTCGGCGACTACAAGAGCAAGATCCAGGACGGCCCCTGGCCGGCGTTCCCCGCCGACCTGACCTCGATCGCCGTCGCGCTCGCGACCCAGGCCGAGGGGTCGATCATCGTGCACGAGTGGATGTTCGAGAACCGCCTGATCTTCACCGACAAGCTGATCCTGATGGGCGCCGACATCGTGATGTGCGATCCGCACCGGGCGATCGTGACGGGCCCCCGCCGCCTGCGCGGCGAGCGCGTGGAGTCGCCCGACATCCGCGCGGGGATGGCGATGCTGCTGGCGGCGCTGTGCGCGGACGGGCGCAGCGAGATCGGCAACATCCGCCAGATCGACCGTGGCTACGAGCGCATCGACGAGCGCCTGCGCGAACTCGGCGCGCGCATCGAGCGAGTGGCCACGGAGCCCGTACACGCATAATCCGGGGATCGCGATGATCCACCCGATCCCCAGCGGCACGCGCGACGTGCTGCCAGACGAGACGCGCGAGGTGCGGGCGGTCACCGACACGCTGCGCGGCGTGTTCGAGAGCCGCGGTTACGGCGAGATCTACACGCCGGCGCTCGAGTACGAGTCCGTGCTGAGCCGTGCCGACATGGCCGAAGCGCGTCCCGCCTACCGCGTGTTCGACGAGGCCGGCGCCACGCTCGTCCTGCGCAGCGACATGACCGTCCCGATCGCGCGCGTGGTGGCGACACGCTACGCGGCGAGCGAGCCGCCCCTGCGCTTCTGCTACTTCGCCCACTGCTACCGCGGCGTGCGCCCGCAGCGCGGCCAGCCGCGCGAGCTCCTCCAGGCCGGGATCGAGCTCGTCGGCGCGCCCGCGCCCGAGGGCACCGCCGAGGCGCTGACGGTGCTGTGCGACTGCCTGCACGCGACGGGGCTCGAAGACTTTCGCATCGGCCTCGGCGACGCGTCGCTGTTCCCCGCGCTGATGGCGAGCCTCGGCGTGCCCGAGGAGCTGCGGCCACGGCTGCTCGAGGCGCTCGCGCTGCGCGACTTCGTCGGGCTCGGGGAGCTGCTGGCCGGCTCCGCGCTGTCGGTCGAGGCCACCGCGATGCTCGTCGAGGTGCCCCAGCGCCGCGGCGGGCCCGAGGTGCTCGCGGACCTGCCGGCGCCCGCGCAGAGCGCTGTGACGGGGCTCACGCGCGTGCACGAGCTGCTCGCGGCCGGCGACGCGGCGCGCGTCATCTTCGACCTCGGCCTGATCCGCAACATCGGCTACTACACCGGGGCCGTCTTCGAGGTCTACGATCCCGCGCTCGGCGCGCCGATCGGCGGCGGCGGGCGCTACGACGAGCTGCTCGGGCGCTTCGGGCGCAGCCTGCCCGCGGTGGGCTTCGCGCTCGGTGTGGATCGCCTGCACATGGCGCTGGCGGGGGAGGAGCGCGGCACCGGGGCGTTGCTGGAGAGGAGTTATGGGGGAGGCCCTGTGGCCTCCCATGTTGAGGTCCCGCCCGCCCTCGCGTCCGGCGAGAGCACGCCGTGAGCCAGTCCGCCGGCCTGACGATCGCGGTACCGCGCGGGGCTCTGTTCGACGGCACCGTCGATCTGCTGGCCGCGCTCGGGGTCGAGACCGAGGAGCTCCGCTCCAACGACCGCAAGCTGCTGTTCGCGGACATCGGCGTGATCACGATGCGCCCCACGGACGTGCCGACGTACGTCGAGGCGGGCGCCGCCGATCTCGGCGTCACCGGCAAGGACGTGCTGCTCGAGCAGACCGCGCAGCAGCCCGGCGAAGCGGGGCGCGAGGTGTATGAGCTGCTCGACCTCGGCTACGGGCGCTGCACGATGGTGCTCGCGAGCAAGGCCGGCCCGGACCCCGCGGCCGAGGCCCTGCGGCGGCTCGGCGTGATGCGCGTTGCGACGAAGTACCCGCGGATCGCCGCCCGCCACCTCGAGGAGACCGGCCGCCAGGCGGAGATCGTCGAGGTCAAGGGCTCGGTCGAGCTCGCCCCGTTGACGGGCATGGTCGAGGCGATCGTCGACCTGATGGCGACGGGCACGACGCTGCGCGAGAACAACCTCGTCGTCCGCGAGGAGATCGTCGAGTGCACCGCGCGGCTGATCGCGAACCCCGTCTCGCACAAGCTGAAGGCGGCACGGATCGACGAGTTCGTCACGCAGCTGCGCGCGCTGCCGGTGCCCGTGGAATCAACCGTCTAGATGCGCCTGCAGCGCCTCGACGCCGACGCTGTGCAGCGGCTCGGCGGCGCCGCCGGCGCGGCGGCGCACGTGCGCGGAGGAGTGCCCGACGGAGCCTCCGTGCGGGACGCCGTCGCCGCGATCCTCGCCGCGGTGCGCGAGCGGGGCGACGAGGCGCTGCTCGGCTACACGCGCGAGCTCGACTCGCCCGCCGCCTCGAGCGAGCGGCTGCTCGCCTCTGTGCAGGAGCTCGACGACGCGCTCACCTCGCTCCCGCGTGAGCTCGTCGCGGGCCTGCAGGTCGCGATCGCGAACGTGGCGCTCGTCGCCGAGGCGGGCGTCGCGGCAGACGCCGCCGTGGACCTGCCCCAGGGCCAGCGCGTGACGCTGCGCGAGGTGCCGGTCTCCTCGGCCGCGGTGTACGTGCCCGGCGGACGCGCGCCCTATCCGAGCACGGTCGTGATGGGCGTCGTCACGGCCCGTGCCGCCGGCGTGGTCGACGTCGCCGTGTGCTCGCCGCCGCGCCCCGACGGCGAGCTGGACGCCGCGATCCTCGGGGCCTGCCGCCTGTGCGGCGTCGAGCGTGTCTACCGCATCGGAGGAGCCCAGGCGATTGCCGCTCTGGCGTACGGCACGGCGACCGTCGCCCCGGTCGACGTGATCGTCGGGCCGGGCAACCTCTACGTGCAGGAGGCCAAGCAGCAGGTCTCGAGCCTCGTCGGGATCGACGGCTTCGCGGGCCCGAGCGACCTGCTCGTGTTGCTCGACGGCAGCGCCGGCGCGCGCGAGATCGAGCTGGCCGTGCTCGACATGCTCGCCCAGGCCGAGCACGGCGATGGCAGCGCGGTCGTCGCGGCCGCCCCCGGCGCCGTGTGCGACGCGCTCGCCGCTGCGCTGCAAGCCGGCGTCACCGAGCACCCGACCGTCGGCGAAGCGACGTTCGCCGTCGTCGAGGTCGCCGCGCCGCGCGAGGCGATCGCGTTCGCGAACGCGTTCGCGCCGGAGCACCTGCAGTTGATCGGCGGAGACCTCGAGCGCCTCGCGCACACCGTGACCGCCGCCGGCTGCGTGTTCGTCGGCGCGGCGAGCGCGACCGCGTTCGGCGACTACGTCGCGGGCTCCAACCACGTCCTGCCGACAGCGGGCGCCGCGCGCTTCGCCTCGACGCTCTCGCCCCGCCACTTCCGCCGCCGCATGGCCGAGGTTCGGATCGGCGAGGCCGCAGGGCGCCTCGCCGCCGCCGGGGGTCCGATCGCCCGCGCCGAGGGCTTCGAGGTCCACGCGCGCTCGATGGAGGCGCGCATCGGGGAGAATCCCTCCCGATGACCCGCACCGCGACGATCCAGCGAGCGACGGCCGAGACCGACGTGCGTCTCTCGCTGGCGCTCGAAGGCACCGGCGCCGGCTCGCGCGCGACCGGCGTCGGCTTCCTCGATCACATGCTCGACCTGCTCGCGCGTCACGGGCGACTCGACCTCGACGTCGCGGTCACCGGCGATCTGCAGACCGGCGCGCACCACACGGCCGAGGACACGGCGATCGTGTTCGGCCAGGCGCTCGACGAGGCGCTGTCCGACCGCGCGCGGATCGTCCGCTACGGCGCCGCCACGGTGCCGATGGATGAGGCGCGCGCGACGTGCGCGATCGACATCTCGGGCCGTCCCTTCACCTTGTTCGAGGCCGACCTCCCCGCCGGCGCCACCGGCGGCTTCGACCACGAGCTCGCCGAGGAGTTCTTCCGTGCCGTCGCGAACGCGGCGAAGCTGACGCTGCACCTGCGCGTCGAGACCGGCAGCAACGCCCACCACATGATCGAGGCCGCCTTCAAGGCGTTCGCGCGGGCACTCCGCCAAGCCGTCGCGATCGACCCGGCCGAGACCGGCGTGCCGAGCACGAAGGGAACCCTGAGCGCGTGAGCCCGGCCGTCGAGATCGCCGTCGTCGACTACGGCATGGGCAACCGCCGCTCGGTCGAGAAGGCGCTCGCCCACGTCGGCGCCTCCGCGCGCGTCAGCGGCGACCCCGAGCGGCTGCTCGCCGCCGACGGGCTCGTCGTTCCCGGCGTCGGGGCGTTCCCGCGCGCGATGGCGAACCTGCGCGAGCGCGGCCTCGACGAGTTGCTGCGCGAGCGCATCGGCGCCGGCGTGCCGGTGCTCGGGATCTGCCTCGGCATGCAGCTCGCGTTCGAGCGCTCGAGCGAGCTCGGCGGCGCCGAGGGCCTCGGACTCGTCCCGGGGGAGGTGACCGCGCTCGAGCCCGCGGGCGGGGAGAAGCTCCCGCACATCGGCTGGAACGAGGTCGAGTTCGCCGACCTCGGCTCGCCGTTGCTCGCCGGGGTGCCCGCGCGCTGCGCCTTCTACCACGTGCACTCGTTCGCCGCGCGCCCCGCCGAACGCGCCGACGTGCTCGGCGAGGCGGATTACGGCGGCCGGTTCGCGACCGCCGTCGCGCGCGGCTCGTTCTACGGCGTCCAGTTCCACCCCGAGAAGTCCTCCGCGGCGGGGCTGCGCATGCTCTCCAACTTCGTGCAGGTCTGCGCCGCCGCGCACGCCCCGCTCGCGCGGTGAACCTCTACCCGGCGGTCGACATCCTCGGCGGCAGCGCCGTGCGGCTCGTGCGCGGCGACTTCGAGCAGAGCCGCGTGTACGACGCCGACCCGGTCGCGGCGGCGCGCGCGTGGGTGAGCGACGGAGCGCAGCACCTGCATGTCGTCGACCTCGACGGCGCCCGCGAGGGCCGGCCGGTGAACCTCGAGCAGCTGCGCGCGATCGCCGCCGGGTGCGGTGTCCCCGTGCAGTACGGCGGCGGGCTGCGCGGCCCGGAGGCGGTCCGCGATGCCCTCGCCGCCGGCGCGGAGCGGGTGATCATCGGCACCGCCGCGTTCACCGAGGGCGGGCTGCTCGAGCGCGCGCTCGACGAGCACGGCCCGGAGCGGATCGTCGTCGGCGTCGACGTGCGCGACGGGCACGTCGCGACGCACGGCTGGCTGCAGACGTCATCGGTGCCGGCACGCGAGGCGTTCGCGTCGCTGCTCGAGCGCGGGGCGCGCATGTTCGTGTTCACGAACATCGCCCACGACGGCATGCTCGACGGCCCGAGCGCGGAGGAGGTCGAGTGGGTGGCGGGCGCGGCCGGCGAGGGCGGCGTGATCCTCTCCGGCGGGATCGGCACGCTCGAGGACCTGCGCGGCATCGCGGCGCTGCGCCGCGAGCGCGGGCTCGAGCGCCTCGACGGAGTGATCGTGGGGACGGCGCTGTACGAGCGCCGCTTCACGGTCTCGCAGGCGCTGGAGGCCGTCGCCGCCTGAGCCGCGACCGCCGCGGCGGTGGCGGTACCGTGGTCGCCGTGCACTACAAGCGCGTGATCCCCTGCCTCGACGTCGACGCCGGGCGCGTCGTCAAGGGCGTCGAATTCGTCGACATCCGCGACGCCGGCGACCCGGTCGAGCTCGCCTGCCACTACGACCGCGCGGGCGCCGACGAGCTCGTGTTCCTCGACATCACGGCCACCCACGAGAAGCGCGAGACGATCGCGCGCCTCGCGCGCAGCACCGCGGATGAGGTGTTCGTCCCGTTCACGATCGGCGGCGGCATCCGCTCGGCGGCCGACGCCCAGGCGGTCCTCGACGCGGGCGCCGACAAGGTGTCGGTCAACTCCGCCGCGCTCGCCCGGCCCGCGCTGATCGACGAGCTCGCCGGGGTGTTCGGTGCGCAGTGCGTCGTGCTCGCGATCGACGCGCGCGACGACGGCAGCGCCGAGCGCTGGGAGGCGCACGTCGCGGGCGGCCGCACGCCGGCGGGCCGCGACGCAGTCGGGTGGGCGCGCGAGGGTGTCGAGCGCGGGGCGGGGGAGATCCTGCTGACGAGCATGGACCGGGACGGTACGAGCGACGGCTACGACCTCGCGCTCACGGCCGCGGTCAGCGAAGCGGTCGGGGTGCCGGTCATCGCCTCCGGCGGCGCGGGGGAGCTCGACCACCTGGTGGAGGCGCTGAACGCCGGGGCAGACGCCGTGCTCTGCGCCTCCATCTTCCATTACGGACACTTCACGGTCGCCGAGGCCAAGGCGCACCTGGCGGCCGCGGGCATCCCCGTACGCGAGGCGTGAGCCGTGGCGCGCACGCACCCGATCCAGAGCGCCCAGCACGCGCTCGACCGACTCGGAGACCTGCCCGGCGGCCGCGAGCTGCTCGCCGCCGCGAAGCGGCGTGAGGACATCGCGCTCGTGGGCGGCGCCGTGCGCGACCTGCTGCTCGGCCACTGGCCGCGCGAGCTCGACGTGAGCGTCGAGCGCGACGCAGCAGGCCTCGCCGGCGCCCTCGCCGCGTCGGTGTCCCCGAGTGAGCGGCCGTATGGCCATCCGGTCGAGCCGACGCTCTACGACCGCTTCGGCACGGCCTCCGTGGCTTGGGGCTACGGCCGCATTGACATAGCCGAGCGGCGCGCCGAGGCATACGCCGCCCCGGGCGCGCTGCCCGACGTGCGTGCCGGGACGCTCGAGGAGGACCTCGCGCGGCGCGACTTCACCGTCAACGCGATCGCGCTGGCCCTGGGGGGACCCGAGCGCGGCGAGCTGCACGCCTTCGAGGGCGCGCTCGAGGACCTCGCGGGCGGCCTGCTGCGGGTGCTGCACGACCGCAGCTTCCTCGACGACCCGACGCGCATCCTGCGGCTCGCGCGCTACGCCGCGCGGCTCGGCTTCGAGATCGAGCCGCACACCCGCCGGCTCGCGCGCGAGGCGGTGGCCGCAGGCGCGCTCGACACCGTCTCCGGCGGGCGCATCGGCGCCGAGCTGTGGCTCGCGGTGCGCGAACCGGACGCGGTCGCCGCGCTGGGCGAGCTCGATGCTCTCGGCGTGCTCGCCGCGCTCGGGCTCCCGTCGCCGTTCGACGATGCGCTCGCACGCGAGGCGCTGGCGCTGCTGCCGGCAGAGGGCCGCGCCGAGCTGCTGCTGATGGCGGTGGCGTTCGCGCGCAGGCGCGATGACGAGGCCGACACCGCGGCCCTGATCGAGGAG
>DATARO010000023.1:0-4473 GCA_036264095.1 Solirubrobacteraceae bacterium
GACCGGAAGGGCGTGCGCTTCCATCAGCTCTCTGGCAAGACGGGCACTCGCATCGCCCAGAAGCGCGTCGACCCCTCGACCGGCGACGAGGTCCCCTACGAGGAGATCGTCAAGGGCTATGAGATCGCCAAGGACCGTTACGTGGTCGTCGAGCCGAACGAGCTGGATGCGCTCGAGCCGAAGAAGACGAAGATGATCGAGATCGAGGATTTCGTCGAGCTCACGCAGATCGACCCGATCTACTACGACCACCCGTACTACCTGGCCCCCGGCACCGGCGGCGTGAAGCCCTACCGGCTCCTGCTCGACGCGATGCGCGATACCGGCAAGGTCGCGATCGCGCGCGTGGTGATCCGCTCCAAGGAGCAGCTCGTCGCGATCCGCCCGATCGGCGACGCGCTGGGGATGGCGACGATGATCTTCGCCGACGAAGTGCTCCCGCCCGATCGGCTCGACGAGATCCGCGAGGCCGCGGAGGTCAAAACGACCAAGCGCGAGCTGGACATGGCCAAGCAGCTCGTCGCCTCGCTGGCCGGCGACTTCGAGCCCGACCGCTATCGCGACACCTACCGTCAGGAGATCCTCGACCTGATCGAACGCAAGGCCCAGGGCGAGGAGATCGTCTTCCAGGCGCCGCCCGAGGAGGAGGCCGAGCCCGCGCCCGACCTGATGAGCGCGCTGAAGGCGAGCCTCGAGGCAGTTCGTGCGCGCGAGGGCGCCGCGAGCGACGGCAAGCCGGCCGCGAAGAAGAAACCGGCAAAGAAAGCGGCGGCCAAAAAGGCCACGGCCAAGCGCCCGCGGGCTACCGCGAAGCGCTAGGTGCCGGCGCGGCGGGCGCCCGGCGGCAGGAGCGGCGCGAGGAAGGGCGCCGGTGCGGAGGCCGGGGGGTCCGGCCTGGCGCCCTACGAACGCAAACGCGATTTCGCCTCGACGCCCGAGCCGGCGCCGGCGGAGCCCGCAGACGGCGCAGGCGCGACGAGCCTCCGCTTCGTCATCCACGAGCACAGCGCGAGCCGCCTGCACTGGGACCTGCGGCTGGAGCGCGACGGCGTCCTCGCCTCGTGGGCCGTCCCGAAGGGAATGCCGGAGGCCCCGGGCGAGAACCGCTTCGCGGCCGCGACCGAGGATCACCCGCTGGAGTACCTCGACTTCCACGGCGAGATACCGGCCGGCAACTACGGCGCGGGCACGATGACGATCTGGGATCGCGGCACCTACGAGCCGCTCAAGTGGGAGCCGCGCAAGGTCGAGGTGCGCCTGCACGGCGAGCGCCTGGATGCCCGCTACGCGCTGTTCCCGATCGACAAGGAGGAGCCGCCGAAGGATTGGATGATCCACCGCATGGATCCGCCCGCGGACCCGGCGCGCGAGCCGATGCCAGCGCGGATCGTGCCGATGCTCGCGCGCCCCGGAGAGCTGCCCGACGAGGACGGCAGCTGGGCGTATGAGATCAAGTGGGACGGCGTGCGCGCGATCGCCTACTCCACCCCGGGCGAGCTGCGCCTCGAGAGCCGCAACCTCAACGACATCACCGCGAGCTACCCGGAGCTGACCCGGCTCGGGCGCGCGCTCGGCTCCCACCAGGCGGTGCTGGACGGCGAGATCGTCGCCTTCGATCCGGAGGGGCGCCCGAGCTTCGGCGCCCTCCAGCAGCGGATGCACGTCTCCTCCCGCGAGGCCGCCAAACGGCTCGCGGCGCGCACTCCGGTGACCTATGTCCTGTTCGACCTGCTGTGGCTCGACGGCCATTCGCTGATGGGGCGCCCCTACTCCGAGCGGCGCGAGCGGCTGCTCGAGCTGGGACTCGACGCCGACCGCTGGCAGACGCCCCAGCACGTGGTCGGGCACGGCGAGGAGCTGCTGCGGGTCAGCGCCGAACAGCGCCTAGAGGGCATCGTCGCAAAGCGCCTCGCGTCGACATACGAGCCCGGGCGACGCCCGACGAGCTGGGTGAAGGTCAAGTCGATGGGTCGCCAGGAGTTCGTCGTCGGCGGCTGGATGCCGGGGCGCGGGCGGCGCCGGGAGACGATCGGCGCGCTGCTGCTCGGCGTGTATGAGCCCGGCGGCGTGCTCCGCTACGCGGGCCGCGTCGGGACGGGCTTCAGCGACGCCGAGCTCCGGCGCCTGCAGCAGCTGCTCGCGCCGCTCGCGACCGAGGAATCTCCCTTCGGCGCCGGCGAGCGCCCGCCGCGCGAGGCGCAGTTCTGCCGGCCGGAGCTCGTCGCCGAGGTCGAGTTCGCCGAGTGGACCGACGCGGGGATCGTGCGCCACCCCTCCTACAAGGGGCTCCGCGAGGACAAGGCGGCAGCGGAGGTCGTGCGCGAGGACGTGCGCCTCGGCCGCGTCGGCGGCGCGAAGGCCACGCCTGCGGGCCGCAAGGACGCGCGCGTCGGGGCCAGAGCCACGCCCGCGCGCCGCGAGGATGGGCACGGCGGCCGCGCCGGCGGGGCGAATGGCACGCCCGCGCGCGCCGCTCGGCGCAAGACGCCTGCCGGAGGGACCTCGATCGAGGTCGACGGGCGCGAGCTGAGCCTCTCGAACCTCGACAAGGTGCTCTACCCCCAGACCGGTTTCACCAAGGGCGAGCTGATCGACTACTACGCCGCGCTCGCGCCGGTCCTGCTCCCGCACCTGCAGCAGCGCCCGCTCACCGTCACGCGCTGGCCCGACGGCGTCGAGGCCAAGTCGTTCTTCCAGAAGCAGTCGCCGGCGCACCGCCCCGACTGGGTGCAGACGGCGCGTGTGGCGAGCGCCAGCAAGCCGATCGACTACACCCTCTGCGAAGACGAGGCGACGCTGCTTTGGCTCGCGAACCTCGCCGCGATCGAGCTGCACACGCCGCTCGCGCGGGCGGATGCGATGGAACGGCCGACCGCCGTCGTGTTCGACCTCGATCCGGGCGCGCCCGCGGGGATGCTCGAGTGCTGCCAGGTTGCTCAGCGGCTGCACGGCGTGTTCGCGGGGCTTGGCCTGCAGAGCTTCGCAAAGACGTCTGGGTCGAAGGGCCTGCAGGTCTACATCCCGCTGAACTCGGACGAGACCGCCTACGCCCAGACGAAGCCGTTCGCGAAAGCCGTCGCGGAGCTGCTCGAGAAGGACGACGCCGAGCTCGTCGTCTCGCGAATGACGAAGACGCAGCGGACGGGCAAGGTGCTGATCGACTGGAGCCAGAACGACGCCCGCAAGACGACCGTGTGCGTCTACTCGCTCCGAGCGCTCGCGCGACCGACGGCCTCGACGCCGCTCGCTTGGGAGGAGATCGACGGCGCACTCGACGGGGGCGACGCGTCCGAGCTCAGCTTCGACGCGCCCGCGGTTCTCGAGCGCGTCGCGGCGCAGGGGGACCTGATGGCGCCGGTGCTCTCGCTCGTCCAGGAGCTCCCGGCGCTGTGACTACTCGAACTCGGGTGCGCTCCAGCCGGGCATGACGTCGGGCAGCCCCGCGCTCACGCGGTCCGGGAAGGCCGCGGGCCGCTTCTCGAGGAACGCCGTGACACCCTCGATGGCGTCGGCCGACTGGCCGCGGGCGACCATCCCCCGCGAGTCGGCGCGGTGGGCCATCATCGGGTGCTCGGCCCCGAGCATCCGCCACATCAGCTGCCGTGCGAGCGCGACCGATACGGGCGCGGTGTTCTCGGCGATCTCCAACGCGAGCTCGCGCGCGGCGCCGAGCAGCTCGTCTTTCGGATGGAGGCTGCGGATCAGGCCGCCTTCGTGGCCCTCCTGTGCGGAGAAGACGCGCCCCGTGCTGACCCACTCCATCGCCTGGCTGATCCCGACCACGCGCGGGAGGAACCAGCTCGAGCAGGCCTCGGGGATGATCCCGCGGCGCGCGAACACGAAGCCGATGCGCGCGTCGTCGGCCGCGAGCCGGATGTCCATCGGCAGCGTCATCGTCGCCCCGACCCCGACGGCCGGGCCGTTGATCGCGGCGATCACGGGCTTCTTGGCTTCGAAGATGCGGAGCGTGAATTCGCCGCCGTTGTCGCGTCCGGCGGCGCCCGCCACGTCGCGCTTGCGGTAGTCGAACGTGTCGCCGCCGCCGGCGAGGTCGGCGCCGGCGCAGAAGCCGCGCCCGGCGCCCGTGACGATGATCGCGCGCGCGTCGTCGTCGGCGTCCGCGATGTCGAATGCCGCGCGCAGCTCGTGGCCCATCTGCGCGGTCCACGCGTTCAGCCGGTAAAAAGCCAAAGTTTAAAATAGACCTGGTTCTGGATTTTTATGGCCCATCTGATTTTTTGACTCTCAAAGGGAACAACGATAAAGACCCGCGCAATCCCATAACGCTGCTTTTGGGTGCGATGGCCACCACCAAGCCAGATCTGGCAAAAAAAGCGAGCCCTATTACATATATCGATAAAAATGACCCGCCATTTTTAATTGTACAGGGCGAAAAAGATCAATCGGTAAACCCCGGCCAGTCGAAATTACTGAGCTCCCTTTTAACTAATGCCGGTGTGAATAATAAACTGA
>DATARO010000038.1:0-5720 GCA_036264095.1 Solirubrobacteraceae bacterium
CGCCGGCGTGCTCGGGATCGACCCGCGGCGGGTCGGGATCAAGGCGACTACCGGCGAGGGCATGGGCTTCGTCGGTCGCGGCGAGGGCGTCGCGGCGCTGGCAGTTGCGAGCCTCGCCACGCGCGAGCGCTAGGGTTGCGCGCGCGATGCGCGAGATCACGCTCCACGACACGCGCTCGGGTGAGCTGACGCCCCTCCGTCCGCGCGAGCCGGGACGCGTCGGGATCTACGCGTGCGGCCCCACCGTCTACAGCCGCATCCACATCGGCAACGCCCGGCCGTTCGTCGTCTTCACCCTGCTCGCGCGCTTCCTCGAGCACGAGGGCTACGCCGTCGAACTGGTCATCAACGTCACCGACGTCAACGACAAGATCTACGACGCCGCCGGCGCGCGCGGGCGCCCGAGCGCCGAGCTCGCCGCGGAGATGACCGCGCACTACATCGCCGACACCGACGCCCTGGAGCTCGGACGGCCCACGCACGAGCCACTCGCGTCCGAGACGATCGGCCCGATCGTCGACTACATCGCGGCGCTCGTCGAGCAGGGTCACGCCTACGCGGTCGAGGGCGACGTCTACTTCAGCGTGAGGTCCGACGGGGGTTACGGGAGCCTCTCGCACCGCTCGCTCGAGCACATGGACCAGGGCGAAGACGCCGCCGGCGCGCCATCGACGCTGCGCAAGCGCGACCCGCTCGACTTCGCGCTCTGGAAGGCGCACAAGCCGGGCGAGGACACCGTCTGGGACTCGCCCTGGGGCCCGGGGCGCCCGGGCTGGCACATCGAGTGCTCGGCGATGGCCGAGCAGTGCCTCGGCACGGGCTTCGAGATCCACGGCGGGGGATCAGACCTCGTCTTCCCCCACCACGAGAACGAGGCGGCGCAGACGCGCGCGGCGCGCGGATCGGAGCTGGCCCGGATCTGGATGCACAACGGCATGATCCAGCTCACCGGCGAGAAGATGGCGAAGTCGGCGGGCAACATCGCGCCGTTGCACGAGGTGCTCGCGCGCTGGGGCGCCGCGACGGTCGTGATGTACCTCGTCTCCGGGCACTACCGCCAGCCGCTCGCGTTCTCCGAGAACGAGCTGCGGGACGCCGAGCGCCGCCTCGCGCGCATCCGCGAGGCGCTGCGGCGCCTCGAGCCCGGCCCGAGCCCCGACGACATGGCGGCACACCGGGAGGCGTTCTTCGAGGCGCTCGCGGCCGATTTCAACACGCCCGCTGCGCTGGCTTCGCTGTTCGAGTGGGTGCGCGAGGCCAACCGCCGGGGCAGCGGCGTGGGCGAGGCAGACCTGCGCGAGATGCTCGGCGTGCTCGGGCTCGGCGAGCTCGCCGCGACCGAAGCCGTGGGAGACGTCAGCGGGATCGACCCCGCGGCCGGCACGCTGCTCGAGCAGCGCGAGCAGGCGCGCGCCGCGCGCGACTTCCAGACCGCGGACCGCCTGCGCGACCAGCTGCGGGCGATGGGGTGGGAGATCCGCGACGGGCCGCAGGGCCCCGAGCTCGTCGCCGCGGCGACGTGATCGTCTACGGGCGCAATCCCGTGCGCGAGGCGCTGCGCGGCGTGCGGGCGCGGCGTGTCGGGGCTGTGTGGGCGACCTCGCGCGCCGCCCGCGAGGGTTTCCTCGACGGGCGCGACGTGCACGTCGTCGACGGGCAGGAGATCGAGCGCCGCTGCGGCTCGCCCGCGCACCAGGGGATCTGCGCCGACGCCGGCGCCTACCCCTACGCGCACTCCGACGACCTGCTGGCCCGCCCCGAGCCGCTGATCGTCGCGCTCGACCAGGTCCAGGACCCCCAGAACCTGGGGTCGATCGCGCGCACCGCCGAGTGCGCCGGCGCCGCCGGGCTCGTGATCGCCGAGCGGCGGGCTGCCGAGGTGACGCCTGCGGTGTGCAAGGCCTCCGCCGGGGCCGTGGAGCACATCGCGATCGCGCGCGTGCGCAACGTCGCCGACTTCCTCGGCGAAGCCACGCGGTCGGGATGCTGGTGCTACGGAGCCAGCGCCGATGCCGACGCGTCGGGCAGGCCCCCCGTTCCCTATGACCGTCCCGACTACCGCGGCTCGGGCGTGGTGCTCGTGCTCGGCAGCGAGGGCTCGGGGCTGCGGCCGCGTGTGGCCGGCGCCTGCGATGAGCTGATCGCCCTGCCGCTGCGCGGGCAGGTGCCCTCGCTGGGGGTCAGCGCGGCTGCCGCGGCACTGCTGTACGGAATCTTGCAAAATCGCGATCGCGCCTCTTGACAACGCGTCATAAACCTGCGAGGCTCGCGCCGCATAACGCTGTACCTAAGGTTTAGCGCCTTGGGAACCTAATAGCTTTGGCGCCAGGGGAGGAGTGCGCCACTGAGCAAATACGACGCGTCCGCTGGGGCGGACGGGTCGACCGAAAGGATCTGCTCGTGGCACGAATCTCCCATAACCCTCAATCTGAGCCCAAGGTCGAGGACGTGTTCCTGATCGCTCTAGCGAAGCAGGGCGATCGCAACGCATACGACCGGCTCGTCCGGCGTTACTACGGGTTCGTACGGTTGAAGGCGTCCTCGTACTTCCTGGCCGGCGGCGACGCCGACGATCTCATCCAGGAGGGTCTCGTCGGCCTCTACAAGGCGATCCGGGACTTCCGCACCGACCGCGAGTCGAGCTTCCGCAACTTCGCGGAGCTCTGCATCACGCGGCAGATCATCACGGCCGTCAAGACGGCCACGCGCAACAAGCACACGCCGCTGAACCAGTACGTGTCGTTCTCGTCGACGCCCGCTGGGAGCGGCGAAGACGTGCCGACGCTCGATCAGATGCTCCCCGGCCCGACGGTGCACGACCCTGTCAACCAGGTCATCTCCTCCGAGGAGCTGCGCTCGCTCGTCGGGTGCCTGTCGACCGCCCTGTCGGAGCTCGAGAGCCGCGTGCTCTCGCTGTATCTCGACGGCTACTCCTACGAGCAGGTCGGCGAGCGGCTGACGTGCGACACGAAGACCGTCGACAACGCGCTCCAGCGGGTCAAGCGCAAGGTCGGCGCGCATCTCGACTCGCGCGCGGTCGCCGCGTAGCGGTCCCCAGAACGACTGCGGCCGCCCCCAGGGGGACGGCCGCAGATGCCGTGGAGGCGGCGTGTCGGGTCAGTGGGGCAGCGTCGGCTGCAGCACCGGGGTGGGGGTCGTGGCCGCCGGCGGGGTCACTTCGATTTCCAGCGGCCCGCTCGCGGTGCCGACGTTGATCGGGTCGCCGGGGACCTTGATGCGGAACACCTCTTTGCCGCTCCCGACCACGTACCACGGGATCGAGAAGGTGCCGCCGGTCTGGGTGAACCCGAGGTTCACGACGTGCCAGGCGTTGCCGATGGCGTTGTGGCGCTCGAGGTAGACCACGTGTCCGGTGCGCGCGGCCGGCGAGGCCGTGCCGGTGAACGTCACGGTCGTCCCCGAGGGAACGCTGCCCGGGATCGGGTTGGCCACGACGCTCCATTTCACGCCGACGAACACCTGCGCCGAGTGGTAGCGACCGCTGATGGCGCTGTAGTGCGCGCTCTGGACCGCCGCGGGGATCGTCAGCGTCCAGGCGCCGCCGGCGCCGGCGAGCGGTTCGCCGATCGTCGTGTTGACGCCGCCGAACGTGCGGCTCGTGACGACCACCTTGGCGCCCGCCCCGGCCTTGGTGATGCCGCTGAGCGTCAGCGGCTGGCCGTAGGTGACGGGCCGCGGGCTCGGTTCGAGGGTGAGGTTGGGGTTCTGTGTCTGAGTGATCGTGTAGCTCATCACGTCGGACACGCCGCGGACATCGAAGCGGCCGTGCGGGCGCACGACGATGCGCAGGTTCGCGTCGCCGGGGGCGCCGAACTTGTGCACGAACGAGAACGTGCCGTCCGCCTGCACGTAGATGCGCTGCTGGATCACGCCCCATTCTTCGCTGACCGCGCTGCTCTCGCGCTGGAGCACGACTTCCGCGCCCCGGTCTTCGGGGCTGACCGAGCCGTTGAACGCCACGCGATGGGCGAACCCGGTCAGGAAGGCGGTGCCTTCGGGCGCCGGGGGGATCGCGGTGACCAGCGGGGCGACGCGCACCGGGCGTGTCGCGCTGCGAGCCGAGTTGACGACCGCGTAGAAGCTGCTGTTGGCGACGACCGCGCTGGCGTTGCCGGTGAATTCGCCGGTGGCAGCCGTCGTCGCGGTGCCGATCGGGTTGAAGCCGCCGGCTCCGGCCACGTGCTCGTAGAAGGTCGCCGTCTGGCCGGCGACCGCGGCGCCATTGCAGATGTAGTCGCCCGTCAGGAGCACCGATTCACCGCTCGTGACTACGTGAGGGCTCACCGCGAGACGTACGCGGCAGCCGTTCGCGTTGGCGCCTTTGACGCTCGAGTGGGCGCGCGCGAGCGCGCCGGCCGGCGTCAGCGCCAGTGACCCAGCCGCGGCGAGTGCGGCCGCGGTCAGCCTGGTAAATCGCATGTATGCCTTCTCCTTGGGGTGGGGAACGGGTGCTTCTCCCTACCCAACCCTCTGGGCCCGGCATCGTTGCGGTCCGGGCGCGATCGCCCGGCGAGCGCCTGGCGGCCCGCCCGCGCGCTTCAGGAGCGCCGCGGGGAGCCCAGGGTGAGCGTGCCTCAGCGGCGCGGCCCGGCGGCTGCGAGCGCCGCCCGCGCGCTTCAGGAGCGCCGCGGGGACCCAGAGTGAGCGTGCCTCAGCGGCGCGGCCCGGTGGCTGCGAGCGCCGCCGGCCGCTCAGCGGCACCGCGGGGAGCCCAGGGTCAGCGTGCTGAGCGGCGCGGCCCGGCGACTGCGAGCGCCGCCGGCCGCTCAGCGGCGCCGCGGGGAGCCCAGGGTCAGCGTGCTCAGCGACGCGGCCCCGTCGACTGCGAGCGCCTGGCCGCTGACCTGCGCGGCCTCCTCGCTCGCCAGGAAGGCGACCGCTGCGGCGATCTCCGCGGGCTCCACGAGGCGGCCGCTCGGGAGCATCTCGAGCACCCGCTCGCGCACCCCCTCCGGCATCGCCAGCACCTGCTCGGTCGCGACGAGGCCCGGCAGCACGGCGTTGACGGTGATCCCGTTGGGGGCGTGCTCGGCGGCGAGCGTGCGGACCATGCCGAGCTGGCCGGCCTTCGAGGCCGCGTAGGCGACCTGCCCTGGCAGGCCGCCGGTGGCGGCGAGGCTCGAGACGACGACGATCCGGCCGTAGCCGCGCTCGATCATGCCGCCGAGGTACGCCTGGATCGTGCGGAAGGCGCCGGTCAAGTTCACATCGAGGTCGAGCTGCCACTGCTCGGACGTCATCCGCTCCGATGGCGCGATCGTGGTCGTGATCCCGGCGTTGGCCACGCACACGTCGATCCGGCCGAGGTCGGGGAACGGGTCGGCGGCGATGTCCAGGGCGATGTCGCAGCCCTCGCGCAGGTCGAGCGTGACGACCTCCATCCCGTCCCCGCGCAGGCGCCCGGCGATCGCGGCGCCGATGCCGCGCGCGGCCCCCGTGACGAGCGCCCTCGGTGCAGGGTTCACAATTCTGCTCTCCACATCGACAATGGAGGGAACGATGACAGACCGCTGGTTCTCCGAGGAGGAGCTGCGCGAGCTCTCGCGCCCGATGATGGACCGCGCGATCGAGGCGATCGACGCCGGCGAACCAGAGCGCGCGCGCGAGCTGTGCGCAGAGATGCGCCACGAGTGGCAGATGCTGCACGACCTGATGGCGGCCGGCGTGCTCGACCTCGTCTCCTTCATCCAGCAGCGCCT
>DATARO010000069.1:0-12872 GCA_036264095.1 Solirubrobacteraceae bacterium
CGACGGGCCGAGCGCCGCGCGTTTCCGGTCGGTTTGCCGCGACTGCGCCGTTTGAGGGAGACTGTCGCCGTGGCCGGCGACGCCCTGCACGAGCGACCCGCAGAGCTGCTCGCGCAGCTGCTGCGCTTCGACACGACGAACCCGCCGGGCGACGAGGCAGCCTGCATCGCGTGGGTCGCCGAGCAGCTGCGGGGGATCGGGTGCGAGTCGCGGACGCTGGCCGACGACAGCGGGCGCCCGAGCCTGATCGCGCGCCTGGAGGGCCGCGGCGAGGCGCCCCCGCTGCTGCTCCAGGGGCACGTCGACGTCGTCCCCGCGCGCGGCGAGTGGGAGCATCCGCCGTTCGCAGGCGAGGTGCACGGCGGCTACATCTGGGGCCGCGGCGCGCTCGACATGAAGGGCGGCGTGGCGATGATGATCGCGGCGTTCATGCGCGCGAAGGCGGCGGGCGTCCAGCCCGCGGGTGACGTGATCCTGTGTGTGCTCTGCGATGAGGAGGCGGGCAGCGAGCACGGCGCCGACTTCCTCGTGCGCGAGCACCCTGAGCTGTTCGAGGGCGTGCGCTACTCGTTGGGCGAGTTCGGCGGCTTCACGATGCCGATCGCCGGGCGCCGCTTCTACCCGATCATGGTCGCCGAGAAGCAGGTGTGCTGGGCGCGCGGCGTGCTGCGCGGCCCGGCCGGCCACGGCTCCATGCCGATCCGCGGCGGGGCGATGGGGAAGCTCGGGCGCCTGCTGCACGCGCTCGATCGGGGCCGGCTGCCCGTCCACGTCACGCCGGTCGTACGCTCGATGGTCGACGCCGTCGGCGCCGAGCTCCCCAGGCCGCTGGCAGCCCCGCTGCGCGGGCTGCTGCAGCCGCGCCTGACCGACCGGCTCCTCGACGTTCTCGGCGAGCGCGGGCGCGTGTTCGACCCGCTCCTGCACAACACCGCGAGCGTCACGATCGTCGGCGGTGGGGAGCAGGTCAACGTCATTCCCGACGAGGTCGCGATCGAGATCGACTTCCGCCTGCTGCCCGGCTTCGGCCCCGAGGAGGCCTTTGCGGAGCTGCGCGCGCTGAGCAAGGTCGAGATCGAGCTGGAGGTGCTCAGGCACGACCCGGTCCAGGCGGAGCCCGACCTCGGGCTGTTCGACACCCTCGGCGGCATCCTGCGCGAGCTCGACCCGAGCGCCCGGCCGATGCCGCTGCTCCTGCCAGCCGTCACGGACGGGCGCTTCTTCTCGCGGCTGGGGATCCAGACGTACGGCTACCTGCCGATGCAGCTCCCCGAGGATCTGGCGTTCATGCAGCTGATCCACGCCGAGAACGAGCGCCTGCCGGTCGACGCGGTCGAGTTCGGCACGAGCGCGATCGAGCGCGTGATCGGGCGGTTCCGCTAGGCCCTTGCCGGCGCGCCCAGGTCGAAGTGCACCGAGGTCAGCGACTCGCACACCTCCCACAGCCGTGACGCGGTCGCCTCATCTCTGGCGGCGCGGCTCGGCCTGACGACCTTCGGACGCCCGCGGTGCTCTCCGTGGCCGTCCGGGCCGGCGTAGGAGCCGCTCGGCAGGCCGGGCTCCGTCGCCGCGTACAGCAGCGACAGCGCGCCCATGTCGGCGCTCTGGGCGACCAGCAGGTTCGTCACGCGCATGATCATCGCGTCGGCGAGCGGCGGCGCCGCCGTCTGCAGGTTCGTCGCGGAGTAGCCGGGGTGGGCGCCCATGCTCTTGATCGTCGACCCTGCCGCCCGCAGGCGCCGGTCGAGCTCGAGCGCGAACAGCAGATCCCCGAGCTTGGACTGCCCGTATGCGCCCCACCGCCGGTACCTGCGCTCGGACTGCAGGTCGTCGAAGTTGATCCGCCCGATCTTGTGGGCGTTCGAGCTCACCGTCACCACCCGCGCGTCCTCGCGCCCCGCCATCAACGAGATCAGCCGCCCGGTCAGCGCGAAGTGGCCGAGCACGTTCGTCCCGAACTGCAGCTCGAAGCCGTCGGCCGTCTCGCGGCGCGGCGGCGCCATCACGCCCGCGTTGTTGATCAGCAGGTCGAGGCCTTCCTCGCCCTGCGCCGAGCGGAACTCGATCGCGAACGACTCGATCGAGGCGAGGCTCGCGAGGTCCAGCTCGCCGAGCTCGACCTCGGCGTTGGGCGCGGCCGCCCGGACATCCTGCAGCGCTCGCTGTCCCTTCTCGAGGTTCCGGCACGCCATCACCACGCGCGCGCCGCGCTTGGCCAGCTCGCGCGCGACGCTCAAGCCGAGGCCGCTGTTCGCCCCCGTCACGATCGCGGTGCGCCCGCTCTGGTCGGGGATCTGCTCGCTGCTCCAGGTGCTTCCCATCGCTCCCCCAGTCGTCGTCCGGCGTTGCGGTCGAGCCTAGCGCGTGAAGCGTGCCCGTGCTCACACAAACTGGCTGTGCAGCCAGTAAGATCGCGGCCACGCGAGGCGACGATCGGAGGCAGGCGATGGCGACGGTGGGGCGCGATATCGAGAGCGTCGAATTGACTCAGCAGGAGCTGTGGGCCGACGGCCCGCCGCTGGACCTCTTCAAGGAGATGCGCTCGAAGTGTCCGATCCACAGGACCGAGCACTTCGAGGAGTTCCCCGAGGAGGAGGGCTTCTGGTCGGTCACGACCGCCGAGGACATCCACACGGTCAGCCGCGACTGGGAGACGTACTCCTCGGAAAAGGGCGGCGTCCTGGCCGCCGCGGGCGGCTTCCCGCTGGAGCTGGCGCAGGCGATGTTCATCGGCATGGACCCGCCCAAGCACGACCGCCTGAAGGCCCTCTTCCAGCGCGGCTTCACGCCCAAGCGGATCGCCGAGCACGAGGAGCGGATCCGCGACATCACCCGCGGCGCCCTCGATCGCCTCGACGGGCGCGAGACGGCGGACCTCGTCAGCGACATCGGCCAGCCGGTCGTCTCGCGCGTGATCGGCAGCTTCATGGGGATCGCACAGGAGGACGACGCGGTCTGGGCGCAGCTCGTGAACGCGACGCTCGGCGCGGCGGATCCGGATCTGAACCCGCACGGCCTGAAGGACGCGGTCGAGGTCTACGTGCCGCAGATCTTCGCGAACTGCCAGAAGCTGATCGCGGAACGGCGGGAGAACCCCACCGACGACCTCACGAGCGTCCTGATCCACTCCGAGGTCGACGGCGAGCAGCTCGAGGAACACGAGATCGTGATGGGCTTCTTCCTGCTGATCGCGGCCGGCAACGACTCGACGAAGGCGACCTACTGCTCGGCGATGCGCGCGCTGATGGAAGACCCCGAGCAGAAGCAGATCCTGATCGACGACCCCTCGCTGGTCCCCGACGCGGTCGAGGAGGCGCTGCGCATGTTCCCCGCCTTCGCCCACTTCCGGCGCACCGCGACCCGCGATACGGAGTTGCACGGCCGGCAGATCAAGGAGGGCGACAAGGTCGTGATGTGGTACGTGTCCTCCAACCGCGACGAGACCCGCTACGAGGATCCCGACCGCTTCGACGTCGAGCGTAAACCGGAGCACCAGGCCTTCGGTGCCGGCGGCCGGCACTTCTGTCTGGGCACGGCGCTCGCCCGCCTGGAGCTGCGGATCCTGATCGAGGAGACGCTCGCGCGCTACCCGCAGATCGAGCTCGAGGCGCGGCCGCAGGCCGTCGAATCGCTGTTCCTGAACCAGCTGAAGACGCTTCCCGTCAGGCTCGGGTCGCGGGCGGCTTAGGGAGCCACACACCTTCAGCGGGCGGCCCAGCGGGCTACACCTTGACGATCACCTTGCCGGTGTTGCCGCCGGTGAACAGCAGGTTGAGCGCGTCGGGGGCGTTCTCGAGGCCCTCGACGACGTGCTCGCGGGCCTTCACGGCGCCCGAGGCGAGCCAGCCGGCCATCTCCGCCTGCGCTTCCGGGAAGCGGTCGAGGAAGTCGAGGATCAGGAATCCCTGCATGCGCCCGCGGCGGATGATCAGCATCGAGGTGTTGGCGATCGCGTGCGCGGAGCTGCGGTCGTTGTAGCCGGCGATCGCGCCGCACAGGGCGATCCGCCCGCGCAGGGCGAGATTCGCCAGGCACGCGTCCAAGATCTCTCCCCCGACGTTGTCGAAGTAGATGTCGATGCCCTCGGGTGCGAGCTCTCGCAGCCGCGCGCCGACGTCCTCTGCCTTGTAGTCGATCGCCGCGTCGAAGCCGAGCTCGTCCACGATCACCCCGCACTTCTGCGGGCCGCCGGCGATCCCGATCACCTTGCCTGCGCCCTTCGCCTTCGCGATCTGTCCCGCGGTCGAGCCGGTGGCGCCCGCAGCACCGGAGACGACAACGACGTCTCCCTCCTTCAGGGCGGCGACGTCGAGCATTCCGAAGTACGCGGTCATCCCGGTGATCCCGAACGCGCTCAACGCCGTCGTGGGGGCGACGCCCGGCGGCAGCGGCTGCATCGCGCGCTCGGCGGAGTCGGCGATCACGTAGTCCTGCCAGCCCGTCATCCCGAACAGCAGGTCTCCCGGCGAGTAGGTGTCGCTGTTGCTCTCCAGCACCTCCGCCACCCCGCCCGCACGGATCACTTCGTCGATCTGGATCGGGGGCAGGTAGCCGGGCGCGTCGTCCATCCAGGTGCGGATCGTCGGGTCGATCGAGAGGTAACGCACGCGTGCGAGTGCCTCGCCGGGGCCGGGAGAGGGGACGTCCTGCTCCTCAAGGCGCGTGGTGCTCTCGTCGACCATTCCGGTGGGCCGCTCTGCCAACACGACGCGGCGGTTGCGATCGCTCATCTGCTCATCCCCTCTCGCCGGTCCGTTCGGGAGCCGGCTTCGCGCTGCGGCGTCAAGGCGCGCCGCAGTCGTGATCTTATGCGGTCGAATAGGGTGCAGCGATGGCCGCCGGCGCGGTGATCGAGGTCCCCACCGACGACGGGGTACGGCTCCGGGCCGAGTTGTTCGAGGCTGACGGCGGGGAGCCCCATCCGGGCGTGGTCGTACTGCACGAGTCCTTCGGTCTCAACGACGACATCCGCCGCATCGCCGGCCGCTTCGCCGACGCCGGCTACACCGCGCTCGCGCCGGACCTCTACTCGCACGGCCGTCGCATCGTCTGCCTCAGCCGCGTGCTCGTCGACATGGTCGCCGGCCGGATCGCGCGCGAGGTCCGCGACGTGCACGCCGTCAGGCGCGCGCTCGCCGAGCAGCCCTCTGTCGACGCCGACCGGATCGCGGTCGCCGGCTTCTGCCAGGGAGGCGGCTTCGCGCTGATCGCCGGAGCGGAGCCCGGCTTTGCCGCGGCGGCGGTCAACTACGGCATTGTGCCGTCCGAGCGCTCCGTGCTGGACGGGCTGTGCCCCGTCGTCGCGAGCTACGGCGCGAAGGACAAGATCGCCGGGGGCAACATGGCGAAGCGGCTCGAGTCCCACCTCGCAGCGCTCGGTGTGCCGAACGACGTCAAGACCTACCCCGAAGCCGGGCACTCCTTCTTCTCCAAGGTCGACGGCTGGCAGGGCTGGCTCGCGCGCATGCCCTCGCCGATGGCGGTCGGCTACGACGAGGACGCGGCCGAGGACGGCTGGCGGCGGATGCTCGCGTTCTTCGACGAGCACGTGCGCGGCTGATCCGCGCCGCGCCGGCCCGCATGGTCTACCTCGTGGTGTTCGACTGCGAGGCGCTCCGCGCCGGGTCTTGGGAATCGGCCGGCGCTCCGTGCCGGGTCTTGGGAATCGGCCGGCGCTCCGTGCCGGCCGATGCTCACGCCCCCGGCCGCGTGAGCTGCTCGAGCAGCAGCACGAACGACTCGTACGGCCGCCCCGTCGCCTCCGAGAGGCCGATCTCACACGTGCGGTTGCTGCACACGCACGCGTTGAAGGCTCTTCCCGACAGCTCCTCGGCGACACCGGCAAGCGCTGCAGCGGGCAGCTCGGGGTGCAGCAGGCCGCGGTCGCCCGCGGTGCCGCAGCAGCTGCTCGACGCCGGGACGTGGGCGTCCTCGGCGAGCGCCCCGGCGATCGCCCGCAGCTTCTCGGAAAGGCCGAGCGCCACCGCCGCGCACGGCGGGTGCACAGCGATCGAGTGCACGCGCTCGGAGACCTCGAGGCGCGGGAGCAGCGAGTCGTGGACCCACTCGATCGAGTCGAGCACGCGCACCTCGGCGAACCGCGCCGAGATCGCCTCGTCGAGCGCGTCGGGTGCCTCGCGCAGCAGGCCGAGCGTGCAGGAGGTCGCGTCCACGACGAGCGGCAGCCGCCCGCCGTCGGTCCACTCGAGGATCGAGCGCGCGGTGCGAGCGGCCATGTGCGTGTGGCCGTCGGCGAAGCCCTTCGACGACCAGGGCGTCGCGCAGCAGGAGCCCTGCACGTCCGGCGGGATCCACAGCGGCAGGCCCGCGCGGCGCGAGACGGCGACCAGCGCCTCCGGCAGCCCGAGCGAGTCATCGTGCTCGCGGGCGTTGCCGAAGATCCGGTTCACGCACGCGGGGAAGTAGACCGCCGCCGCGCCCGCGCGCTCGCCCGTAGCCGGCAGTGGCGGCGCCGGAGCCGGCATCGCGGTGCTCCACTGCGGCAGCAACTCGTGGGAGACGGCCGTCCGCAGCAGCCCGGTCAGGGCGCGCATCGGCTCCCCCTCGCCGGCGAGCCCCACGCGCAGCGCCGCGCGCGCGCCGCGTTCGATGAAGCGCCAGTTGCGCGCCGCGGTCAGCGCGACCCGCTCGGCGCGCGGGTCGTGTGTGCGCGCGCGCAGCTCCTTGACGAGCTTTCCGGTGTCGATCCCGACCGGGCACGCGAGCGCGCAGCTGCCGTCGGCGGCGCACGTCTGCACGGCGTCGTAGCCGTAGTCGGCCAGCAGCGCTTCGAGCACCGGCGAACCCGGAAGCTGGCGGGCCATCTCGCGCCGCAGCGCGATCCGCTGGCGCGGGGTCGTGGTCAGGTCGCGGCTCGGGCACACCGGCTCGCAGAAGCCGCACTCGATGCACTGCGTCGCGACCGCCTCGATCGCCGGGGCCGACTTCAGGTTCTGCAGGTGCGCGCCCTCGCGGTCGGTCAGGAGCACCCCCGGCGCGAACACTCCGGCGGGGTCGGCGAGCCGCCTGACGCGCCACATCATCTCCGTCGCCTTGCCGCCCCACTCGCGCTCGACGTAGGGGGCCATGTTGATGCCGGTCCCGTGCTCGGCCTTCAACGAGCCGTCGTACTTTCTGACGATCAGCTCGACTAGCTCGCCCATGAACGCCTCGTAGCGCTCGAGGTCGGCTGGCTCGCCGAAGTTCGGCGTCAGCAGGAAGTGCAGGTTGCCCGCCGAGGCGTGCCCGGCGACGCCGGGGAGGAACCCGTGCGCGCCGAGCAGCGCCTGCAGGTCCTTCGCGCACTCGCCGATGCGCGCGGGGGGGACGCACACGTCCTCGATGATCATCGTGACGCCGGGTGCGCGCATCGCGGCGAGCAGCCCCTGCATCCCCTCGCGCACGCGCCAGAGCATCTCCACGCGCTCGCGCTCGCGCGAGAACGAGGGCTCGCCCACGAGCCGCCCGCGGCCCAGGATCGAAAGCGCCTCCCGCTCGGGTGCATCCAGCTCGGCGGGATCGTCCGCGCGCAGCTCGACCAGCAGCGCCGCGCTCGCCGGCGGCAGCTCCTTCCACTCCGGCGGCGTGCCGTGCATGTTCCAGGCCGCGGCGATCAGCGTCGGGGCGACCATCAGCTCGGTCGCGGTCGCACCGGCAGCCACCAGCTCGGGCACGAGTTCGACGGCGGCGTCGATGTCCTCGAAGTGCGCGAGCGCGAGCGACGTGCTCGGTCGGAGCGCGACCGTCTCGAACGTGGCCTCGGCCACGAAGGCGAGCGTTCCCTCCGACCCGACGATCAGACGGCGGAAGATCTCGAGCGGCTCGTCGGCGTCCAGGAACGCGCACAGCCGCAGTCCGGTCGTGTTCTTGATCTCGAACTTGCGCGCCACCCGCGCCGACAGCTCGGCGTCGGCTCGCAGCTCGTCGCGGATCTCGATCAGTCCGCGGGCCAGGGCGGGCGCGGCCCGCTCGAACTCCTCCGCAGCGCCCGGGGCGGCGGTGTCGATCACCGTCCCGTCGGCGAGCACGAAGGTCATCGAGCGCAGCGTCCGGTAGGAGTCTGCGTGCACGCCGCAGCGCATGCCCCCCGAGTTGTTGGCGATGACGCCGCCGACGCAGGCGATGTCGGTGCTGGCCGGGTCGGGCTCGAGGCGGCGGCCGTGGCGCGCCAGGCGGCGGTTGACGTCCCCGAGCACGACCCCCGGCTCCACGCGCACCCGCTCGCCCCCGTCCTCGACCCGCACCCCGCGGAAGTGCCGACGCACGTCGACGAGGATCCCGTCGGTCTGCGCCTGGCCGCTCAGGCTCGTGCCCCCGGCGCGCCACACGAGCGGCGTGCCGGTCTCGCGCGCGACCCGCAGCACCGAGACCACGCCGGCGACGTCCCGCGGGATCGCGACGGCCTGCGGGATCAGGCGGTAGGGGCTGGCGTCCGAGGCGTAGCGCACGAGATCGAGCGCCCGCGCCGCGACCTGGTCGGCGCCCAGCGCCCCCTCGAGCGCCGCGCGAAGCGCACGCGGCGTGCCGCCCGCGACCCAGTCGGGCGCGCGGTCCGGGGTCGGCTCCGCCGCCGGTGGGGCGAACGGGCTCGCGGCTGGCGCGGGAGCAGCCACGTCAGTCGAGCCACATACCCGTCGCCACCGGCACCTGGACGAGCCGCGGGCCGTCCTGCACGGCGATCGCTTCGCGCAGCGCCTGAGCGAGCTCCTCGCTCCCGCCTTCGACGTGCACCGAGGGCACACCGTAGGCCTCGGCGACCGCGGCGACATCGAGGCCGGGGAGGTCGAGCCCGGGCGCGCCGCCCGCCTGCTCGAGCTCCGCGAACCACTTGAGGATCATGTACTCCTCGTTGCGCAGCACGAGGAAGGTGACCGGGACGCGGTAGGCCGCGGCGGTCCACAGGGCCGTGATCCCGTACTGGGCGGAGCCCTCGCCGAGCACGCACACGACCGGGCGATCCGGCTGCGCGAGCTGCACCCCGACCGCCGCGGCGATCCCGAAGCCGAGGCCGCCGCTCGCGCTGAAGTAGTAGCTGCCGGGCCGCGAGAGGCGCAGGCGGTTGCGGAGCGCGACCGTGCTCGACGGCGTCTCGACCACGGCGATCGCGTCCTCGGGCCAGACCTCGGCGAGCGCCGCCATCGCCGCCGAGCCGCTCATCGGCTCGGCCTGCGCGGGCTCGCCCGGGAGCGCGCGCACCGCGGGCTCAGGGCGGTCCGACGGCCCGACGAGCTCGAGCAGCCGCGCCAGCGCGAGCGCAACGTCGCCGACGATCGCGCGTCCCATCGGTGCCCGTGCCGCCTCGCCCGGGTCGCTCGTCACCTGCACGAGCGAGGTGCCCTCGGGCAGGAGCGGGCCGGGGATGTACGGGTAGTAGGGGAACACCGACGACCCGAGGACGAGCACCAGGTCGTGGCCCTTCAGCGTCTCCGAGGCCGGACCGATCGCCGGCGGGAGGATGCCCTGGAAGCAGCGGTGGTCCTCGGGGAAGCCGAGGCGCCCGCCGCCCGGCGCGGGCGTCGCCCACACCGGCAGCCGCAGCTTCTCGGCGAGCGCGACCGCCGCCTCCCAGCCGCCGCTCGCGTCGATGTCGGGGCCCGCCACCAGCAGCGGGTTCGAGGCCGCCTGCAGGCCCCGGGCGAGATCCTCGAGCGCCTCCGGGTTGGGCATCACGCGACCCACAACAGCGCGCGCAAGCGCGCTCCTTTCAATATCCGGATCGCACTCCACGTCCCAGTCGTCCATCGGGATCGAGACGAACGCGGGCCCGCGCGGCGGCATCGAGGCGTGGTGGATCGCGCGCGAGAGCGCGAGCGGGACGTCGACGGCGCGCAGCGGCTCGTGCGCCCACTTCACATACGGCTGCGGCCCCACGACCGCGTCGCGGTTCGTCAGGTTGGCCTCCATTGTCACCTGCGCCCGCACCTGCTGGCCCGCGGTGACGAGCAGCGGCGACTTGTTCGCGAGCGCGTTGGAGATCCCGCCGACGGCGTTGCCGACGCCCGGCGCGGTGTGCAGGTTGACGTGCGTCGTCGTCCCGCTCGCCTGGGCATAGCCGTCGGCCATCCCCACGACGACGAGCTCCTGCAGCCCGAGGATGTAGCGGAAGTCGTCGTGGAACGCCTTCAGCATCGGCAGCTCGGTCGAGCCGGGGTTGCCGAAGATCGTTGTCATCCCGCGCGCGCGGAACAGGTCGAACGTGGCCTCGCGGACGCTCGGCATCTGGCTGGGTCCTTTCCTCGGGTGCCAGGGCCCCGCACGCTAACCGAACGGCGTCCCTCTAGGCGGGCACCGACAGGTGGGCGAAGAAGAAGAACCACACGAGGAACGTGATCATCGCGAGGTACACGCTGATCACGACGATCCGCTCGAGCGCGGTGACGCGCATCCCGATGATCTCCTCATCCTCGTGCTGGGTGTTCATGCTGCGCATCCAGCCGTGCCGCCTTTCCCCGCGCGGCACGCCGGTCAGCTCCTCATACGTGCTGTTCAGCCACACGAGCGCGAACGCCATCGCCACGACGAGCACCGCGAGCACGACGACGACGACCCCGACCGCGCCCATGCTGAGCGTCGTCGAGCCGACGACGTGGGAGCCGATCCACAGCGCCAGCAGCGGCGCGCCGGTCCAGATGTTGATCGCGATGAACGCCGTCGCCGCCGCCAGCGCCATCCGCTTCAGGGCGAGGTGGCGCACCGGCTCGCGCGGGCCATGGGGCGGGGGCGCCTGCCCCCCGCTCGGCGGCCACAGGAAGTCGTCGCTGATTGCCCCCTCCCGACTCATCGCGCTCTGCTCAAGTGTACGGGCGCGCGGGGGGCGCGCAATGCCCGCGCCGAGGATTCGACGGCGGACTCGCCGTGCGCCTCGGTCAGCCGCCGGTGACGGGCAGCACCGGCGTGCACAGCGGGTGCTGGGGGTGGGCCGGGTCGAGCGCCGTGAGCACGTCGGCGTCGGCGATGTGGTCGTAGGGCATCGAGAGGTGCTCGCCCTGGTCGAGGATGCACTGCGACTGCAGCAGGATGTTCCTCACGCGCCGACCCGAGAGGAACGCCGACGTGTAGGGGGTGACGACCTCGTCGTTGGCCGACTCGATCACCGTGTAGCTGACGCCCGGCACCGTTTCGCCGCCGGCGTTGAGGCGTTCGAGGAACGGCGACCCTGCAGCCTGTTCTTCGCAGGCCTGGCAGAAGCCGAAGAACGCGTCCGCTCCCGGGATGTAGCTGCCGAGCGTGAAGAGCCCGTCGACGGTCGTGCCGTGGTTGGAAGGCGCGAGTCCGACCAGCGTTCCCACCTTGCTCGCCCCGCCGCCGAAGCGCAGATACCAGCGCGGCATCATCCCGCCCTGCGAGTGGCCGACGAGGTCGACCTTCTTGGCCCCCGTCGCCGCGAGCACGCGGTCGACGAAGCTCGACAGTTCGCCCGCCGACGCCGCGATTTCGCCCGTCGCATACACGCCGATTGCTCCGCTGCCGTGGCTCGAGCCGTAGTTCAGCGCGAACACGCAGTACCCGTTGTCGACGAGCAGCGGCGAGAGCGCCTGCCAACTGGCCGACATGTCGATGAACGTCCCGTGCACGAGGATCACCGGGCGGGGGTGCGCAGCGCTCGGCCTGCACGACCAGTCATTCGCGCCGGGCGGCGATTCGCTCGGGCTCGCGTGCGCGTAGCCGAGCACGCCGTTGTAGAGGACCGGCAGCTGCGCGTCTGCACTCGCGCCGGCGAGGAACGCCCCTGCGAGGAGCGCGGCCGCGAAGGCGAGCACAAGCTTCCGGATCCTCATCCGCGCCCTCTCATCACGCGCCAGCTACCCGGGCGCACGGACTCCTATTCGTAGCTGAACTGCGTCGAGGACGTTTCGTGCGTCGTGCCTTCCGCCGTCGAGACCGTCACCGGCACCGTCCCGCTCCCGGCCGGCGCTTCAGCGACCAGTTCTTTTTCTGATTTCGGTTCGGGGAGCACTTCGGCGCTGCCGAAGTTGACCGTGTTGACCGACAGCATGTCCGCGCCCTTGACGGCGACAGCCGTGCCCGCAGTGCCTTTGGACGGCGACAGCACCAGGCCCGCGATCAGCCCCGTCACTTTGGAGTAGGCCGTTTCGGAGGTGCCGCGTTCGTTCGTCGCCGTCACGCCGACGCGCAGCGTCAGTGCGACGTCGAGCAGTTCGAGCACGAATTTTTCTTTCGTCGCACCGGCGATGTTTTTGCATTCGCCCACGAGACCGAGCGCCCCGCACAGCTGCCACTGGTAGCTGTAGGTGATGCCTTTCTGCGTCCCGCCCCATTTTTCGTGGTGGCCCGTGAGCGTTTCGCCGAGTTTCAGGAGGCCGCTGATGGCCGGCAGCACTTCATCGACGGGAAGCGCCGCGAGGATGCCGCTCGTTGCAGCGGATGTCGCTTCGCTCGAGCCGCCCGAGTTCGTCGCCTTGACGACGAGGCGGACGGTCTTCGCCACCAACGCTTCGGTCAGGGGCAGCGATTCTTCGGTGCCGGTGAGGTTTTTGCATGCTTCGCCTTTGGCGTTGCATTCCTGCCACTGGTAGCTGTAGCTGATCGGCGTCGTCCCGCTCCATGACCCGGTCGCGGCTTTCAGCGTCTGTTTGTCTTCGAGCAGACCGGCGACGCTCGGCAGGCTCGTGTTGCCCGGGAGCAGCGCTTTGATGATGCTCGTCGGTTCGGAGGTCGCTTTGGTCGAGCCGCCGCCGTTGGTGGCGGTGACGACGACCTTGACGGTGTCACCGACGAGGCCGGAGATCAGGCCGAGTGTGGCGCCGGTGGCTCCGGAGACTTCGGTGCAGGCTTCGCCTTTGCTGTTGCACTGCAGCCACTGGTAGCCGTAGCTGATCGGCGCTGTCCCCGTCCACGAGCCGTTGCCGGCC
>DATARO010000065.1:0-22861 GCA_036264095.1 Solirubrobacteraceae bacterium
TGTGGCGCCGGTGGCTCCGGAGACTTCGGTGCAGGCTTCGCCTTTGCTGTTGCACTGCAGCCACTGGTAGCCGTAGCTGATCGGCGCTGTCCCCGTCCACGAGCCGTTGCCGGCCGTGAGCGTCTGCCCGTCGATCAGCGAGCCGGCGACGCTCGGCAGGCTCGTGTTGCCCGGGAGCAGCGCTTTGATGATGCTCGTCGGTTCCGATGCGGCCTGCGTCGAGCCGCCGGAGTTGGTCGCGGTGACGAGGACCCGGACCGTGTCCCCAACGAAGCCCGATAGGAGCGACAGCGCCGCTTCGCCTGCGCCGCTGATGTCTTTGCAGGCTTCGCCGGCGCTGTTGCAGAGCTGCCACTGGTAGCCGTAGCTGATCGGGGTGGTTCCCGTCCAGCTCCCGGCGAGGGCCGTCAGGCCCTGCCCGTCCTGCAGCAGGCCGCTGATGCTCGGCAGGCCGGCGTTGCCGGGCAGCAGCGCTTTGATGGCGCTAGTCGGTTCGGAGGTCGCTTTGGTGGAGCCGCCGGAGTTGGTGGCGGTCACGACGACCTTGACGGTGTCGCCGACGAGGCCGGAGATCAGGCCGAGCGTCGCGCCGGTCGCGCCCGCGATTTCTGTGCAGGATGCACCTGCGCCGTTGCACTGCAGCCACTGGTAGGAGTAGCTGATCGGGCCGCTGCCGCCCCAGCTGCCGAGCGCGGCCGAGAGGCTCTGCCCGTCCTGCAGCAGGCCGCCGATGCTCGGCAGCGCCGTGTTGCTCGGGAGCAGCGCTCCGACCACGTTCGTCGGTTCGGACGCCGCCTGGGTCGACCCGCCGGGGTTCGTCGCCGTCACCACCACGCGGACGGTGTCGCCGACGAGGCCCGAGACGAGCGAGAGCGCGGCGCCGGTCGCCCCTTTGATGTCTTCGCACGCTTCGCCGGCGCTGTTGCACGACTGCCACTGGTAGGCGAACGACAGCGGTTCGGTCCCGGACCAGCTGCCGGTCAGGGTCGAGAGCAGCTGGCCGTCCTGGAGCAGCCCAGTGATGCTCGGCAGCGAGTTGTTGCCGGGCAGCAGCGCTTTGACGATGTTCGTCGGTTCGGAGACGGCCTGGGTCGAGCCGCCGGAGTTGGTGGCGGTGACGACGACCTTGACCGTCGAGCCGACGAGGCCGGAGATCAGGCCGAGCGTCGTGCCGGTCGCGCCCGAGATTTCTTTGCACGATTCACCGGCGCTGTTGCACTGCAGCCACTGATAGGCGTAGCTGAGCGGGGTGCTGCCCGTCCAGCTGCCGAGCGCGGCCGTGAGGCTCTGCCCGTCCGTCAGCAGCCCGCCGATGCTCGGCAGGCCCGTGTTGCTCGGCAGCAGCGCGCTGATCGCGCTCGTCGGTTCGGAGACCGCCGAGGCCGAGCCCGCGGAGTTGGTCGCCGTCTCGATCACGCGCACGGTTGAGCCGACGTACGGCGAGATGAGCGAAAGGACCGTTCCAACGGCCCCGTTGATTTCCGAGCACGCCTGCCCGAGCGCGTTGCACAGCTCCCACTGGTAGCTGTAGGTGATGGGTTCGGTGCCGCTCCAGATGCCCTGCACGATCGAGAGCAGCCCGGTGTCCCGCAGCAGGCCGCCGATGCCCGGCAGCGAGATGTTGTGGGGGAGCAGCGCGCCGACGACGCTGGTCCTCGGCGACGTCGCCGAAGCGACCCCGTAGCCGCTCGAGGCCGTGACGGTCACCTCGAAGGCGTTGCCGACGTCGAGCGGGCCGGCCTGGTAGGTCGTGCCCGTGGCGCCCGGGATCGCTGAGCATTCTTCGGTCAGCAGGTTGCAGCGCGTCCATTCGTAGGTGAGGTTGTAGGGCTGCGTGCCGGCCCACTTGCCGGGGTTGAGCTTCAGCGTCTGCCCGTCGATGGGCAGGCCTTCGACCGACGGAGCTTCGACCTCGACGGGGGGCCCCGCGACGATCTTTTTAGATGCAGGGGAGGTTGTGGTGGCGGTGCCGGCGGTGTTGTGCGCAGTGACGACCACGCGCAGCTGCTTGCCGAGCTCCGAGGTCGTGGCGCGGTACGTCGATTCGGTCGCGCCCGCGATCGCGCTGCATTGGAGCAGCACGCACAGCTTCCACTGGTAGGTGTAGCTGAGCGGCGGCGTCCCGCCCCAGCTGCCGCTGCCGGCACTGAGCAGTTTGCCGTCGACTGCCGGGCCCGAGATGACCGGGCCTTTCAGCCTCCGCGGTTTGGAGGCAGCGACGACAGCGGTCGCTTTGCTCGTCGCGCTGTTGGTGCCTTCGCCGTCGGCGGCGGTCACGAGCGCCCGCATCGTGTGCCCCACGTCGACGTGCTGGAGTTTGTACTTGTGGCTGGTCGCGCCTGCGATTTCCGAGCATTCGGCGCCCGAGCTGTCGCAGCGCTCCCACTGGTAGATGTAGGTGTCCCCGAGCGACGGGCTCCATTTGCCGCTCGTCGAGCTGAGCGACGCTTCGTCGACCGTTTTGCCGGCCACCGTCGGCAGCGTCAGGTTGGCGGGTCCGCCCGCGGCCTGCGCGGATGCGGCCAGCACACCTGTGAGCAGCACGAGCGCGACCACGACGGCAGCCGCCGCTCTACCGAACCTATCCTCCACCCCATCACCCCTCTCGCCGTCCTGGCGACGGCCTCCATGGACTCATCTACCGCCACCGCGGCGCAGACCCATCCCCAGGATCTGCAGCCGTGGACGCAGCCCATTACCCGCTCGGGCCCAACCTAAACATAACTCCTCCGCCCGGGAGAGAAGTTGCGGAGCGAGCGGGGTCCGGAAATCACCCTTGTCGCACACCTGTCCACCCCCTAGCGGGTCGCGGCAGCGGTCCGCCGATGCTCGTCTAACGTCGTTTCGAGATCGAGCAGCAGCCTCCGATTGGGGGTGCCGAGAGGAGTCACGTGGCCGGACGCCCATCGGTTGGTACAGGGGCCGGCCCGTATCGGGAACGGGCCCGCCGCGCGCTGTGCGCGCCCGCATCCGCGCGACGTGTGGGGATCGCGGCGACGCTCGCGCTCCTGGTCGCGGCCGGTACCGCTCGCGCGAGCTTCGCGGCCACCTACGTGGTCAACACGACCACGGACGCTCCGGCCGGGGCCTCCGAGTGCCGAGGCGCGCCCGGTGACTGCTCGCTGCGCCAGGCGCTCGACAGCGCGGTGAGCGGCGACGTCGTGCAGATCCCCGCGAGCGCCGAACCGTACGTGATCGCTCACGAGAAGATCCCCGTGCGGGGGGGCGTCACGATCGCGGGCGCCGGCGACGGCGCCACGACGATCAGCGGCGGGGAAGCCGACCAGGCCTTCCTGCTCGAAGGGGCGGGACCGGTGGCGATCAGCGGACTGACGATCACCGAAACGTTCAACGACTCCGGCCTCGACGAGGGCGGGGCGATCACCGTACCGGGCGTGGAAACGCCGCTGACGCTCGAAGACGTCACGATCAGCGACAGCACGAGCGGCGCGCCGAAGGGATTCGGCGGGGCGATCGAGACCTTCAGCGACCTGACGGTGATGCACAGTCGCTTCGTCTCGGACAGCGTCAGCGAAGCGGCGGTCGCCGGCGAAGGCGGGGGCGGCGCGATCGACCTCGGCACATCCGGCCACACCCTCCGCGTCAGCGACAGCGTCTTCATCGGCGACACGACCGAAGACGCGCCCGGCGGAGCGATCCTGATCGAAGCCAAAGACTCGGTCTCGATCAGCTCGAGCACGTTCATCCGCAACTCGGCGGGCGGCGGCTATCAGGGTGGCGCGATCGAGTCATACCCGCATACCGCCGGCACGATCTCAAACAGCACCCTCACCGCCAATGCGGCCGGAACGGGTGGGGCGATCAACGTCGAAGGCGGTTCGCTGCTGACGCTGCGCGGCGACACGATCGCCGGCAACGCCGCCGAAGTCGGGGCGAACATCGGGGCCAAAGCGATCGCCGAAGTGACGCTCGAAAACACGATCATCGCGACGCCGCCGGCCGGCGTAGCCAACTGCTCACGCAAGGTCACGACGCACGGGCACAACCTGGAGGACGCCTCGCCGAGCAGCTGCGGGCTGCTCGGAGCCTCCGCGGACCTGATCGGCGTGAGCCCCCAACTGCTCACGCTCGGGATCAACTCGAGCAGCGATGAGACCGCCGGTGGGCCGCCGGCGACGCTTGCGCTCTCGCCCTCCAGCCCGGCGATCGGCGCCGGGAGCGCGGCCGGCTGCGAAGCGCTCGGCTCCGTGGACGAGCGCGGCTTCCCGCGCCCGGGGATCGAAGGCGGGGGCTGCGACATCGGCGCCTACGAGATCCTCCCGGCGGTGCCGACCTCCACGACGCTCTCGGCGTCGGGTGGCCCGGGACAGGTCACCGCCCGCGCGACCGTGGCGAGCCTCCGCGGGCTGCCTGCGGCCGTGCCCGCCGCCGGCGGGATCGTCGAAATTCGCGAAGGCGAGGTGTCGCTGGGGAGCGCGCCGATCGGCGCCGGCGGGCAGGCGACCGTGACGCTCACCGGGCTGGCGGCTGGCGAGCACACCCTCACCGCCGCCTACCCGGGCGACGCCGTGCACGCGTCCTCGAGCTCGACATCGACCTCGGTCACGGTGCTCGTCCCGCCCGCCCCCGACCCGGAAGCAGGCCCGCCCGCGCCGGTGCTCAGCCGCGTCACGGAGACCCACCGCGTCTTCGCCGTGGGGCGCCGGCTCGCGACGCTCGCGCGCCGCCGCCGCCGCGCGCGCCGGCCACCGGTCGGCACGGGGTTCGCCTTCACGCTGAACACGCCGGCCGCGGTCACGCTCAGCTTCGCCAGCGTCCGCGCAGGCCGGCTCGTCAAGGGCCGCTGCGTCGCCGTGCGACGCAACAGCCGGCGCGGCCGGCCCTGCAGGCGTCTGCTCGGCTCCGGCTCGCTGACGTTCGCGAACGCACACGCCGGTGCCAACGTGGTCACCTTCCAGGGCTGGACCTCGCGGCGCCACAGGCTCGCGGCCGGGCGCTATGCCGTTACGATCGTCGCCGTGAACGCAGCCGGACGCTCGCAGCCGAAGGTGCTCACCTTCAGCGTGGGCCGCGGCTGAGCCGCGGATGGCTCCCGCGTACGAGAAGGGTCTGCAGGCCGTCGGCGACGGCCTGTATGCGTACCTGCAGCCGGACGGCGGCTGGGGCTGGAGCAACGCCGGGCTGGTCGTGGACGGCGAGCACTCGCTGCTGATCGACACCCTCTTCGACCTGCGCCTCACCGAGGAGATGCTGGCGGCGATGCGCCGCGCCGCGCCCGCGGCCGCGCGTATCGACACCGTCGTCAACACGCATGCCAACGGCGATCATTGCTACGGCAACCAGCTCGTGCGGGATGCGCGGATCGTCGCCTCCGAGCGCACGGCTGCGGAGATGCCCGAGTTCCCCGCCTCGACGATGGTGGCCCTGCTCGAGCAGGCTCCCGCGCTCGGCGACGTCGGCGCCTTCTTCGCGCGCTGCTTCGGCTCGTTCGAGTTCGCGGGCATCGAGATGGTGCTGCCGGACGAGACTTTCAGCGGGGAGCTCACGCTGCGCGTGGGCGCGCGCGAGGTGCGCCTGATCGAGGTCGGCCCGGCCCATACGCGGGGCGACACGATCGCGCTGCTGCCAGCCGAGCGCGTGCTCTACAGCGGCGACATCCTCTTCCACGGGGGGCACCCGATCGCCTGGGCGGGACCCGTCTCGAACTGGATCGCAGCCTGCGACCGCATCCTCGCGATGGACCTGGAGGTGATCGTGCCCGGGCACGGGCCGCTCGCCGACCAGGGCGCCGTGGCCGAGCTGAAGGCGTACTTCGAGTACCTCTACGAGCAGGGCCGCACGCTCCACGCGCGAGGCATGACGCCGCTGCAGGCCGCGCGGTCGATCGAGCTCGACCGCTGGGCTCAGTGGGGCGAGCGCGAGCGCCTGGCGGTCAACCTGGCGACGATCTGGGGCGAGCTCGACGGCAGCGAGGAGCCCGTTCCGGCGCTCGTTGCGTTCCAGGACATGGCCGCTCTCTCGCAGGAAGCCGCGGCCTAGAGCCAGATCGCCGCGGTGCCCCGCGGCGCGCGATCGGCATCCCCCCACGCGATCCTGCGCGAGACCGAGCCGCTGACGGAGGCCGAGTGGGCATTAGCCAAGCAGCACGCCACCCTCGGCGCCCTACGCGAGGTGCTCGGCCGCGAGGGCTCGATCTCGGTCGTGACGACGCGCTGAGTGCTCAGCGCAGGCGCACGCCCCAGCTGGCCGCGAAGCGATCGCCCGGGTCGAGGCGCAGCAGGTCCTCTCCCGACGCGAACGCGTTCGGGGGGCAGGTCATCGGCTCGACCCCGAGCCCGCGCCGGCGGCGGCCGGGGGCGAGGCTGTCCCCGGTGAAGATCTCCAGGTACGGAAAACGCTCATCGGCCCACAGCTCGGCCACTGCCCCGTCGGGCCTGCTCAGGCGCACGTCCGCGAGCCCGTCCGCGTCGCGCTCGAGCTCAGCGACCGTCGCGTCGATCTGGAGCGCTCCGAGTGGACGCGGGGCGGCGAAGTCGAGCTCGCCGCCCGGGACGGCCTCGCGCCCGACCGGGAGCATCCGCTCGGGGTCGGTGCGGATGCGCGACCCGGCGGCCAGCTCCAGCGTGCAGGCGTCGAGCACGGCGCCGGCTCCGGCTGACAGGTAGGGGTGCTGGCCGGCCCCGAACGGGCAGGGGTGCTCGCCCGCGTTGCGGGCGGCGATCGTCACCGCCAAGCCGTCGTCGCGCAGCTCGTAGGCGACGCTCGCCTCCAGCGCGAAGGGGTAGCCCGGCGAGGGGTGCAGGGCGCAGGTCATCACGACGCGATGCGGCTCGCGCTCGCTCGCGCCCCACGGGCGCCAGCGCAGCAGGCCGTGGATCGCGTTCGAACGCTCCGGCTCGGTGAGCGCTAGCTGGTAGGTGGCGCCGTCGAAGCTGTAGCGGCCGTCGCCGAGGCGGTTCGGCCACGGGATCAGCGGCGTGCCGTGCGCGCCGTCGCAGATCGCATCCGCGGGGTAGGAGTCGAGCACATCGCGGCCCGCGACCTCGTACACACGAATCCCGCCGCCGACCTCTACGACGACGGCGCGCTGGTCCCCGCGTATCAGCTCGTGCTGCTCGCCGGAGGGGTGCACCTTTCAATCCCCGCGGGCGCGGCGCAGCCAGTCGGCGATCTGCTGCCCCGCCTCGCCGACGGACTCGCCGAGGTCGCTGAACGTCTCCTTGAAGCGCTCGGCGTAGTGGGCGACGGCGTCACCCGCCTCCGCGCGAGGGCTGGCAGGCTCGCCGCGGCGCGGATACTCGCCGGCGACGATGCGGTCGTAGTCCCCCGCGCGGACCCACTCCATCAGCTCGTGCACGCGCTGCACGGACATCGGATGGGTGAGGTCGAGGTCGATCAGCATGCGCGAGAGGCGGTCGAAGGGCGAGGCCTTCTGGCGGTAGTCCTGCCCCTGGCGCATGAACACGTCGAGGTCGAGGTTCGCCGCCTCCGCGCCTGCGGCGATCACCATCAGGGTGCGGCAGACCGCCAGCGGGTCGCGCGTCACGAGCGCGGCCGCGCGGTCGCAGCTCAGCTCGGCGGCGCGGAACCACTCCATCAACGCCGCGCGCAGCGGGAGCAGCGGCACGGGGATGCCCGGCAGCGAGGAGATGCGCATGAGGATCACGAGCGCGGTGCGATAGAGGACGTGGTCGGAGAGGACGTGCCCGGCCTCGTGTCCGAAGACGGCGCGGAGCTGGTCGGCGTCGAGGAGCTGCACGAGCTCGGAGTTGACGACCACGAGCGGCCGTCCGGCGCCGACGGTGAGCGCGTTCGCGATCGGGAACTGGGTCAGGTAGAGATCGGGCGTCGGCTCGAGGTCGAGCGTCGCGTAGGCGCGGTGGTGGGCGGCCCAGACTCCTCCGAGCTGGTCCTCGCCGAGGCGGACCGCCGAACCGAGCACGCCGCGGCGGATCGCGCGCTCGTAGCCGAGCTCGATCAGCTTGCGCACGACGGTGTCGAGGTGCGGGATCGCCTTCAGCGCCGCCGTCGCGGCGCGATCGGCCGGATGCTCGTACGCCTTGGGCGAGAGCTCGCGGAGCCTGTAGCCCTCAGTCGGGAGCGCGCTCGGGCTGTCGCCGGGCCCCGTCGTCATGCTTCCAGTCTCGCAAACGTGCGCTCACCGGGCGCGGGCATGCCGGCGCGGGGGGCCGGTGCTCACGAGCGCCGCGCTGCTCGGCGGGAGCACGATCTTGACGACCCCGCCGTGGACCGCGTGCCGCTCGATCGCCCGGGGCGCCGGGAGCGAGCCGTCGCGCGCGACGACATGACCGCCGAGCTCCACGTCGGCGGTGGCGCTCGGTGAGGGGGCGGTGAGGCGCAGCACCGTCGCCGTCCGGTAACCCGCTCCGACGTGCAGCCGCAGCACGAGCGGCCCGGCCTGCGGCGGTTCGTCGTCGACGAGGACGGTCTGGATGTCCCCGTCGGGTGCCACGAACGGCTGCGCCACGAGGTTGGGAGCCGGGCTCGTCTCGATCCGCCCGAGCAGCGGGCGCGAACCGGCGAGCGAGCGCGTGATCAGCAGCGCGTACCAGTCGGGACGGGCGGAGAGCGCCCCTGCTGCGAGCGCCGCGGGGGTGGGCGCACACAGCGGCGTGTAGCCAGGGCAGTTGGTCGGATTGCCCTGCAGGTTGAGCCCCTGCGCGCCGGCGGCGATCACCTGGGTCGTGTACGCCGTGGCCCACAGCGCGGAGGCGAACGTGTCGCTGATGCCCGGCACGCCGCCACAGGAGACGGAGTTGGTCTCGTCGATCCGCAGCGGGATCCCGCTGGTTCGCGAGACCTTCAGATACGCGCTCAGCGACCCCGCCTCGCGGTGGCGCGTGGCGACGCTCAGCAGCGCTTCGATCGACGGCGGCGGCGTCTGCGCGCAGCCGAGCGGATAGTGGTGGCCGGTCAGCAGGGCGGGTACCTGCGCGAGCGCCTCGGCTTCGCCCCAGCCCGCGAACAGGCCGGAGCCCGAGACGTCGGGTCCGGCAATCGCGACCCCCGGCGTGAGCGCTGCGATCGCTTCGCGGTAGCTTGCGACCTCTTCCTCGTACCCCTGTGCAAGCCACGGCAGCGCGCGATAGCCGTGCCGGCCCAGGGAGTCGGGCTCGTTCCCGATCTCGACCGCAGCGAGATAGGGGCCGAGCGCGCGGTGCGCGGCCGCCACCTCCCGTGCGGCCGGCAACGGTTCGTAATGGGCGAGCCCGACCGTGAGCAGGACGTGCCAGCCGGTGCGGCGCGCGAGCGTGCCGAGCGCGTCGAGCTCGGCGGGGTCGATCACGCTCGTGGCCCACGGCGGCGGCGGGGTCTGGGCGTCGGTCCAGCCGACGTTCTCGTCGGCCGTGATGCCCCCGAATCGCATCAGGCCCGGCCCGACGGAGCGCAACAGGCCGACGAGGTCGCCGTGCTGGCCGAGGCGCACGATCTGGCCTAGGGCGGCTGCCTCGAAGGAAAGCCCGAGATAGCCCGGCTCGATCGCGCGCCCCGGCTGCGAGCCGTCGACCACGACCGGCACCGTGGGAGCAGCCGCCCGCGCCGGTCGCGGACGTGCGAGCGCCGGGCTGATGCCCGGGCCGCCGAGCGCGGCCGCGGCGAGCACGGCGGCCGCGAGGGCGAGGCGTAGCGGGAGGGCGAGCCTCATGCAGACAGTAAACCGACGCGCCGGATCGATCGGAGCGGGTTCAGCGGCGCCGCGCCCCCGGCTCGAGCGCCGGGTTGGTCCAGCCCGCGTCGGTGCGGCTCAGCGTCGTACCCGGTGGGACGATCTCGTCGATCCGGTCGAGCAGCGCATCGTCGATGGCGACCTCGGCCGCCCCCAGCTGGGACTCGAGCTGCTCGAGCGTGCGCGGGCCGATGATCGCCGCGGTCACCGCCGGGTGGCGGATCACGAACGCCAGTGCCAGATGGATCAGCGCGATGCCGGCCTCGTCCGCGAGCGCTCCGAGCGCATCGGCGGCCTCGAGCTTCGCCTGGTTGGCGGGCAGCGACAGGTCATAGCGCTGGGGCATCATCGCCGAGCGCCGGCTTACGAGGTTCTCCGCGCCCTTGCGCCAGCGCCCGGACAGCCAGCCGCCCGCCAGCGGGCTCCACGGGATCACGCCCATGCCGTGCTCCTGGCACGTCGGCAGCACGTCGGCCTCGATCCCCCTCGCGAGGATCGAGTAGGGGGGCTGCTCGCAGACGTAGCGCCGCAGCCCGCGCTCGGCCGCGACCCATTGCGCGGCCACGATCTGGGCAGCGGGGTAGGTCGAGGAGCCGATGTAGCGGATCTTGCCCTGGGCGACGAGGTCGCTCAGGGCGCCGAGCGTCTCCTCGTGCGCGGTCCCGGGATCCCAGCGGTGCACCTGATAGAGGTCGATCCACTCGGTTTTCAGGCGCCTCAGCGACGCCTCGACCTCGCGCATGATCCAGCGGCGCGAGTTTCCCGCCTCGTTCGGGTCATCGCCCATCGTGCCGTGGAACTTCGTCGCGAGCACGACGTTGTCGCGGCGCCCTCCGCCGAGCGCCTCGCCGACCATCTCCTCGGACTGGCCGCGCGAGTAGACGTCGGCGGTGTCGATGAAGTTGATCCCGGCGTCGAGCGCCCTGTGGACGATCTCGCTTGCCTCTGCCTGGGTGGTCTCGCCCCAGGCGCCGAACATCATCGCGCCGAGGCACAGGGGGCTGACGTGGACGCCCGTACGTCCGAGCGTGCGCTGCTCCATCAGCTCGCGGGCGGACGGTAGACCGTCACGACCGCGGCGCCGCCGAGGCCGATGTTGTGCTGCAGCGCCTGCCGCGCGCCCTCCACCTGCCGCGCGCCCGCCTCGCCGCGGAGCTGCCAGCACAGCTCGCTGCACTGCGCCAGGCCGGTGGCGCCGAGGGGGTGGCCCTTGGAGATGAGCCCACCGGAGGGATTGACCACCCAGCGGCCGCCATACGTGGTGTCCTGCGCGTCGACCAGCTCGTGGCCGCGGCCCTCCTCTGCGAGGCCGAGCGCCTCGTAGGTGATCAGCTCGTTGGCGCTGAAGCAGTCGTGCAGCTCGATCACCTGCACTTCCTCCGGCGCGGCCTGCGCCTCCTCGTAGGCGCGGCGCGCCGCCTCGCGGCTCATGTCATACCCGACGATCCTGATGCAGTCGGCGTCCTCGTCGAACGTGCTCGACATGTCCGTGACCATCGCCTGCCCGGCGATCTCGATCGCCTTGGCCCACAGGTCGTGGTCGTCGACGAAGCGCTCGCTCGCGACGATCGCCGCCGCGGCGCCGTCGGAGGTGGGGGAGCACTGCAGCTTGGTCAGCGGCTCGTGGATCATCTTCGCGGCCTTGATGTCCTCGAGCGTGTACTCGTCCTGGAACTGGGCGTAGGGGTTGTTGACCGAGTGCTTGTGGTTCTTCCAGCCGATCCAGGCGTAGTGGTCGGGGGTCGAGCCGTAGCGCTGCATGTGATCACGGCCGGCGTTGCCGAACATCTGCGGGGCGAACGGCGATTGCTCGGGCGCGCGCAGCTCGAACATGCGCGCCATGTGCTTGTCCATCGCAGGCGTGCGGTCGGTGTACTTCATGCCGAGCGAGCCGCGCTCCATCTTCTCGAAGCCGACCGCGAGCGCGCACTCGGCGAGCCCGCCCTTGACGGCCTGGCGCGCGAGGAACAGCGCGCTGGAGCCCGTCGAGCAGTTGTTGTTCACGTTGACGACGGGGATGCCGGTGAGCCCGAGCCCGTAGATCGCGCGCTGCCCGTACGTCGAGTCGCCGTAGCAGTAGCCGGCGTAGGCCTGCTCGATGAGCTCGTAGGCGATGCCCGCGTCTCCCAGGGCGCGCAAGCCGGCCTCGAGGACCCACTCGGGGTAGTCGCCATCCTTCGTCCCGGGCTTGTCGAACTTCGACATTCCGACCCCGATCACGAACGTGCGATTGCTCATGCTGCGCTCCTTTCGCCCATCGTCACGGCGCGCGGCGGTCGCGCCGCCCCGGCTCTCGTGAGCCTAGCCGACCTCCTGCGAGCGCTCGCTGTCGAGCATCGCCATCTGCGCGGCCGCGTAGCGGTCGCCCGCAACCGCCTCGGCGGGGACGGCGCGCTCGAGCGCGGCGAGGTCGTCCTCGGTGAAGTCGAGCGCGAGCGAGCCGAGCGCCTCCGCCAGTCGCTTGCGCGAGCGCGCGCCGACCAGCGGCACGATCTCGGTGCCGCGCGCGCGGGCCCACGCGAACGCGGCCTGGGCGGCGGTCGCGCCGTGCTCGCCCGCCCACGCGCGCAGTCCCTCGGCGAGCGCGAGGTTGCGCTCGCGGTTCTCGTTGCTGAAGCGCGGAGCGTGCGCGCGGAAATCCCCTGCCGAGAGCTCGGTCGAGGCCGTCATGTGCCCGCCGATCAGGCCGCGGCTGAGCACTCCGTAGGCGGTGATCGAGATGCCGAGCTCGCGGCACGCCGGCAGGATCTGTGCCTCGATCCCGCGTGAGATCAGCGAGTACTCGATCTGCAGGTCGCAGATCGGCCGCACAGTTGCCGCGCGGCGGATCGTCTCGGCGCCGACCTCGGACAGGCCGATGTGGCGCACATAGCCGGCGTCGACGAGCTCGCCGATCGCGCCGATCGTCTCCTCGATCGGGACCTGGGGGTCCAGGCGCGCCGGGCGGTAGACGTCGACGTGCTCGACGCCGAGCCGTGTCAGCGAGTACGTGAGCGCCGTCTTGACCGCCGCCGGCCGCCCGTCGAAGCCGAGGAACGAGCCGCTCGGGTCGCGCTGGGCGCCGAACTTGACGCTCAGCACGACGTCCTCCCGCGGCCGGCCGCCGATCGCCTCGGCGATCAGCAGCTCGTTGTGACCCATCCCGTAGAAGTCGCCGGTGTCGAGGAGGTCGATGCCGGCGTCCAGCGCGGCGTGGATCGTGGCGATGCTCTCAGCTCGGTCGGAGGGCCCGTACATACCCGACATGCCCATGCAGCCGAGGCCGAGTACCGAGACAGAGGGGCCGGTGGCGCCGAGCGTGGTGCGCTCCATCGAGCCAGTGTAGGAGGGCGCGCGATGCGCGTGATAGCGCCGCGGGATCGGCGTACGGCAGCGAGGCCGCGCTCGGCAAAGAGCGGCCGCACGATCTCGACGTTCTCCCGGGACATCGTCTACCCCGCCAGTTTCACGGCTTCGAGGGCAGTCTCGCGGGTGCGATACTCGACGATCTCGCGGATCAGGCCAGCGCGGAGCGTGAACAGCGAGTAGACCTCCACGCTCGCAGACACTCGGCTGCTCTGACCTGTGAGATCGGACTGCCACTCACCGAGCACGTGATCGCCGCCGAGGTCGGTGATCGCGTGCAGCGTCAGCGAGTAGCTGGCCGAGATTGCGAGCAGCTCATCGGCAGTCTTCGCGAAGCCGAGCTTCCCGGTTCGCGTCTCGCCGATCGCGCTGGTCCACCGGATGTCGGGGTCGAGCAGCTCGAACACCTCGCGGCTGCCCGGGTCAGTTTCGCCGCACTCGAAGTCGGTCGCGTATGAGCGAGGCTGGTGCCAATAGGCACTCAGATTCCTGACGCAGAGTTCGACGTATCGCCGGACGATCTCCACGTTCTCCTGCGACACCGCCTACTCCTCCAGGCCTGCGGCTTTGAGGGCTTCGGCCTTCGTCTTGTACTCCCAGCCCTCGATCACCGCGCCGTCGGCGAGCTTGATGACCCAGCTCTCCGGCATGTCGATCTCCTGGCCGCTGCCTTGGATCGTGATGCGGAAGCGCAACACGGCGACGACGTGCTCGCCCGCGTCGATCAACTCCTCGACATCGATGCGGTGCTTCTCAAACGTTCCCGCCCACTGAGAGAAGAACTGCCCCACGCGGTCTCGCCCAACGAGCGTCTCCGAGTCTGGTAGGTCCTCGCGCAGGTGCCAGGTGACGTCGGAATCGTAGGCGTCTCGGTCGAACTCACCCGTCCGCGCGAACACCTCGAAGCGCGCCCGTATCAGATCCACGTTCTCCTGCGACATCGCATCCCCCCCGTCGTCGTTGGCACGCGCCCCGGGTGTCGCCCGTCCAGTATCCCGCATGACGACCCAGGGGGGAGGGTCCAGTCAGGAGGCGAGTCGCCGCCCGGTGATGCCGGGAGGGCCAGGTCCGCATGGGCGAACCCCATTGCCCTGTCGCGCCCCAAATGGCATTTGGCAGTTGGGCGTTGGCGACTTCCGGCGAAGGCCGGAATCTCCAATGGCGCGGCGAGTTTCGATGAGGCGGTACGACCCTGACGCGATGTATGCGCGGGTCGTGGGGTGGGGCCTGTGGCCGACCAAGCGGGCGCGAGGCCAGCCAGGAGCGGCGGCTGGGTGGTGCCATCGCTGTGCGGCAGCCGAGTCGCGGTGATCGAGACTTCCGCATCTTCGGCGGCGTCCTTGCCGCTGGCGTTCGTGACGCGGAAGCGCGCCCATGCGGAGTCCGCGTGTTCGGTGCCCATGACGACTAGCTCCTGCGCGTCGGGGCGATCGCCTCGACTGCCGGAATCCCGCATGGGCGCGGCGGGTTTCGAACCTGCGACCTCTCGCGTGTGAAGCGAGCGCTCTCCCACTGAGCTACGCGCCCTGAGAGGGCGATTGTATGTCGCCGTAGCGCGCGGCTCCGCGCCGAGCCGGGGTGCCCGCCCGCGTTGCCGCGCGCATCGGGTGCTCAGTGGTGCTTGTGCTTGTGCTTGTGCTTTTTCTTCGGCTTGCCGGAGGAGACGGTGATGGAGACGGGCGTCCCGGCGGCGGCGACCGTGCCCGCCTTCGGGCTCGTCCCCACCACGAGGCCCTTGGCGACCGTCTTCGACGCCGCCTTCCTGACCGTGCCGACACCGCAGTGCAGCGCGGTGAGTGCGGCCTTGGCGACGTTCAGGGGCGTCTTGGCCAGGCCGATCACGGTGCAGCTCAGCGTCGGCGCGAGGACCGGCTGCGGCACGTTGATGGTCGCGCTCGCCACGTTGTTGGCTGGGTTGGGGTCGCTCACCGCGCCTGCGATCAGTGCCTGGTTCGTGTAGCCGCCCGGCGCCGAGGTCGCGACCACGATCTCCGCGGAGGGGCTCTCACCCGGCCTCACCTCGGAGAGCTGGCATGTCACCGACTGGCCGGCGGCGCTGCACGTACCTTCTCCGGAGACCCCGGTCGCCAGCACCGGCAGGGCACTCGGCACGACGTCCGTCACGGTGGCGGGCTCCGGCCCGGCGCCCGTGTTGCTCGCGGTCAGCTTGATCAACGCGATGCCGGCCGGCGAGGGCGACGGGGTGACCGTCTCTGACAGCCCCAGGTCGAGGCTCTGCACGAGTTCCACGCTCACGTTCGAGCGGATTTCGGGCGCTTCGGAGATCGCGGTGTACAGCGCCCCCGGCGTCGCGACGCCCGCCAAGCCGTCCTTGACGACATCGCTTTTGCTGGCTGTGTGGACGAAGCACGCGGCTTTCGTTTCGCCCTGGAACTGGACCCCGAGGATGTCGCCCGCCTGGGTCGCGATCGGGCTGGCCAGAGCGAACGTGCTGACATGGCTCGCCGGGATCGGCGTGGGGAGGGTCTCCGTGTCGGCGCCGGCGATCTGGTAGACGTTCGTGGTCGCCGTCGGCCGGTAGATGACCATCGTCAGCGGCGAGCCCGGGGCGCCGAAGCTGGTGCTCCACGACGTGACGACCCCGCCGCCCGCCGGGACGGTGAAGGATGCGCCGCCGCTGGCGGTCTGGACCAGGAAGATCGATTCTTTGATCGCCGCGCAGGCTTCGCCGGGGTTGGAGGTCGCTGTTTCCCCGACCGTGACCGCACCGGCACCCGTGCTCATCGCGAGCGCCATCGCTGCAGCCAGGATCGTCGTCATGCCTGCGAGTCGGCCCATGAGCGTCACTCCCCCGTCGTCGAGTTCTCCCCCCGCGTGGGGCGATTGGCACCGAACCTAGCAACCGGCCCGGATAGCGGTCGCCGGCGCGGACGCTTGTCGCAGGGGCGCAGAGCACGTCCCGCACGCCCCGCCTGCGCCCGTCAAGGTTTTTCGCCGCCCGCCGATGCAGCGGTGTGACCGTGAGCGATACCCGCATGGCCAGCGGCCTCGGAGCTGGCGAGCAGTCCCGCGCGCTCGCGGCCGGCCTCCTCGCGCCCGCGTCGTTCTCGCATTCGGCCTTCGACCGCTTGACGCGGATGCTCTGCGAAGCGACGGGCGCTCCGCTCGCGCTGCTCGTGATCGACGACGTCGTCCTCAGCCGCCACGCGGCCGGCGAGCCGTCCCTCGGCGGTGGCGCTGTCCACCTGCCGGCGGCCCTCGCGCGCGCCGGCGCCCCGTTCGCGAGCGGCCCGCACGCCGCCGCCCCCGTGTTCTGCGCCGGCCGCCGTGTCGGCGCGCTGTGCGCGCTGGCCGACGCGCCGCGCCTGTGGAGCGGCCAGGACCGTACGGCGCTCGCCGACCTCGCCGCGCTCGCCGGCAGCGAGCTCGACCACCGCGCCGCGCTGGCCGACCGCGAGCGCGCCGAGCTGGCGCTGGGCGACAGCGAGGAGCACATCCGCCGCGCGTTCGATCTCGCGTCGATCGGGATGCTGATCCTCGACGCGCGTCCGGCCGGCGCCGGGCGCATCCTCCATGTCAACCGGGCGGCGTGCGAGTACTTCGGCCGCACGCGCGCGCAGCTGCTCGGCGTGCACATCATGGAGCTGACCCACCCCGAGGACCGCGCCCTAACGGAGTCCGCGCTCCGGACGCTGCTCGACGGCGACAGCGGCGACCTCCGTCTGGAGAAGCGATACGTGCACGCGCTCGGACACACGCTGTGGGCGGAGCTGACGTGCTCGTCGGTGCTCGACCAGGACGGCCACGCGCCGTACAGCATCACGCTCGTCGACGACATCACGGAGCGCAAGCAGGCCGAGCTCGACCTGCCGGCGATCGCCAACGTCCTGCGCCGCATCCTCAGCGGCGAGGACGCGCGCGAGACGATCGTGCGGGCCGCCCTCGACGTCGCAGGTGCGAGCAGCGCCCACCTCGCCGAGGCGAGCGACGCTGCGACGCTGTCCGTCACGGCGAGCGCCGGGGTGAACCTCGTCGGCGTCGACATCCGCCTCGACGCCCCCTCGGCCACCGCCAACGTGTTCATCGGCGGCGAGCCCCTGTTCCTCGCCGATCCGCACGAGGATCCGCTCGTCTCGCCTCAGCTGCTCGAGATGGCCCAGGCACGATCGATCCTGTGGCAGCCGATCGTGAGCCACGGCGGCGTGATCGGCGTGCTCTGCGTCTGCTGGTCGGATCGCATCCACGACATCTCGGCGCGCGCGGCTCGGGCCGTGGCGCTGCTGACCGACGAGACGGCGATGGCGCTCGCCCATCGCGACGCGCTTGAGCGGCTCGCGGTCCAGGCGACGACCGACCCGCTCACCGGGCTTCCCAACCGCCGCGCGTGGGACGACCTCGTCGGGCGCGAGTTCGCCGGCGCCGCCCGGAGGGGTCGCCCGCTCACGCTGGCGCTGCTCGACATGGACCGCTTCAAGCACTTCAACGACACGCGCGGCCATTCCGCCGGAGACGAGCTCCTCGGCGAGTTCGCCGCGCGCGCCCGCGCCGTCCTGCGCGAGACCGACACGCTCGCGCGGTGGGGTGGCGAGGAGTTCGCCGTGCTGCTCCCGGACTGCCCGTCGCACGGCTTTGCCGCCTCGATTCTCAACCGCATCCGCCGCGTGGTGCCGGCGGGTCAGAGCTGCTCGGTCGGGTACGCCTCCTGGGACGGCAGCGAGAGCCCCGAGCAGCTGATCGAGCGCGCCGATCGGGCGCTGTACCGCGCGAAGGCGATGGGCCGAGACCGCAGCGTCTGCGCCGACGCCGGCGATCGTCAGCCGCCCGCGGGCCGGCGCGAGCGCGCGGCCGCGGGCCCCGGACGGCTCGCGACGGGCGCGCGCTAGCCGAAGCCGAGCTGCAACACGAGCACGCCGGCGATTGCGGCGAAGCAGTAGACGTGCTGCTGCAGGATCGCCCGCGCGAGCGCGAGCTGCGCGGCGGGGGGGTCGAGGCTCGCACCGAGGCGCACCGCCGCCGGCACCGTCCGCGCGCCCGCCAGGCCGACCGCCGAGCCGGCCAGCGCGAGCGAGCTCCAGCCGATCCACGCCGCGGGCGTGGCGCGTGCCAGCTCCACGATGACCGCGGCGATCGTGCACAGCATCGCCGCCGCGACGAGGCGGTTCATCGGCCGGGCGGCCGTCGTCACGCGCGCGTAGTACGCGGCGATCGAGGAAACGTCGGGCTCACCCCCGAGCAGCTGCACGTCGAACATCAGGTCGAACCACAGGACTGCCAGCAGGAACCCCGCGCCGGCGCACACGAACGCGTTCATCAGGACCCGAGCTTCACGGCGACGTGCGGCTCGAGGCGCTCGCGCTCCTGCGAGTAGGCCGCCGCGATCGCGTTGGCTTCAGGCTGCGTCAGCGCGACCCCGAACACGGCTTCGCCGCCGAGCTTGGAGTAGGCAGCCAGCAGCTGGTGGCCGATCTGCCCGAGGCCGAAATGCGCGTCGTAGACGGCGTCGATGTAGAGCGCGATGTTCTCGCGCGCGAAGCGCGCGGCCGACGGCGTGCCGTGTTCGATCTGGTAGATCGACTCGCCGATCATCGCCCAGCCCCTGTTCGCGAGGCCGGCGAATTCGCGGTACAGGCTCGCGAGCCCGTAGGCGGGGCCCGTGAGCGATGCGGCGTCGCGTTCTTCCAGGAGCGTCGGCAGCTCGACGCGCTCGGCGCTTTCGACCGCCTCGCGGATCGCCGTGGTGTAGAGCCCGGTGTCGCGGCGCGCCGGCCCCCGGTAGATCTGGGGCCACGCAGCGCGCGTCGCGTTCACCTCGCTTTCGCTCTGGCCCTCGAGGCTCTGCAACGCCCTGCAGACCACCACGAGATCTTCGCGCTCGAGCGCGAGCTGGGCGGCGCTGGGCGGCGTCGCCTTGCCGCAGCCGGTCGTTGCGAGCGCCAGCAGCAGCGCCAGCAGCGCGGATGCCGCCAGGCGCGCCGCCGCCCGACGCCGGGGCAGGTCCCGCCGGGCGCCGCTGTGCACGGGCAGCGATCGCCGAGCCGGCTCCGGGCGCGGCCGTGGATCGCCGCGGGCAGGCTCGACGGCGCTGCTGTCGATCAGAGCGCGGTCAGCGGAGCCGAGGCCGAGGAGGCCGGCCGGCGCAGGCGAGGCATGCCGTCCAGCGGTGCGTCCTCGCGGGGTCAAGCATCAGGTCCCGAGCAGGTCGACCACGAACACGAGCGGTGCGTTCGGCGGGATCGACGAGCCGGACCCGGTCGCGCCGTAGGCGAGGCTCGACGGGATGATCAGCTCGCGCCGTCCGCCCACTTTCATTCCCGGGATGCCTTTGTCCCAGCCGGGGATCACGGACCCTTTGCCGAGTACGAACGAGAACGGTTCTTTCCGCTTCCACGAGGCGTCGAAGACCTTGCCGCCTTTGTAGAGGACGCCGACGTAGTTGACCGTGACCGTCTGGCCCGCTTTCGCTTCGGGGCCGGTCCCGACGATCAGGTCCTTCGTTTCGAGTTTGCTCGGGGCGGGGCCGCTCGGCGGCGTGACCTTCGGTTCGGTGGCGAGCGGGCCGCTCGTCGGGGTCGTGACGACCGTCTGCGTCTGACCGGATTCGTTCTGGTGGATGAGGGCGTTGTCGGACGCGCTCTCGTTGCCCACTGTGATCGTGGAGGAGGAGCTGTTGGACGATCCGCAGCCCGCAAGCAGCGCGGCGGTGCCGAGCGCCACGGCGGCGCCCAGGGCGCGCGAGCGCGGGGCGAGAAGCTTCGTAAGGGAATCTCTTGAGTAGTTCACGGTCGCGCAGCCTACCGGAGATCGGTGTGACCGGGGTACGTTAGGATCGGCTCGGACCGTGCTAGGCGGGGAGGTAGCGGTGCCCTGAATCCGCAATCCGCTCTAGCGGGGCTGAAGTCCCTTCCGAGGGGTTCGGCGCCGGTCGCCCCGCCGCCCGGGGCGTCGATGGTCCGGGTCCCGCGCGGTGTCGGCTCGCGAACCAGGTCAGGTCCGGAAGGAAGCAGCCTTAAGCGAACACCGGTAGGCGCAGCGGGAGTTCCCGGGCCGGAGCTGACGGCGGCGCAGGCTCTCGGCGCGCAGGATCTCGACGCGGGGTGCACGGTCCACTAGGAGCCGCACCGTTCGAACACCAGCCACGAGCGGTTCGTCGCGCGGGCGACGAACCCCGGCGGCACGCTGACCGCGACGTGCGGGTCGCGCTTGTCGAGCACGTAGCCTTCTTCGACTTCGCGGTTCGCGGGGTCGACGTACACGCCGCGTTCGATGTGCCCCACCTGCGCGCTGACGATGTTCGCCGGGCTCGTCTTCAGATACAGGGCGAGCAGCGGGATCGGCGCGTGGTTGGGGACGCCGACCGGCCCGCAGCGGAGGCTGATCGCGCCGCGGTGCACGAGCGCGAGCAGGTCGCCTTCGATCTGCTGTTGCCTGGCCAGTTTGCCCAGTTCGCGATCAGCCGAGTGGTACTGGCTCGGTGCGTAGGCGATCAGCGCCACGACGATGACGGCCGCGCCCGCAGCCCACCAGCTCCTCCGGCGCTCGCCGCGCGGGAGCTGCAGCCACCCGACGATGCCCGCTCCACAGAACACGCATAGCACCGCGGCGGCGAGGAACGCGTAGCGCGTGTTGATCGGCAGGCCGGCGGCGGCGAAGACCGCGAACACGACGACGGCCAGGAGCCCGGCCACCGCGCCCGGCAGTGCCCGCGAGCGCAGCCACCAGAGCGACAGCACGCCCCCGAGCGCGGCCCCAGCGAGCACCGGCGGGCGCAGGATCTCGCCGATCCGCCGCGGGATGTACTCGGGCACGTTGGCGATGCCGGTCACGCGCCCGAGCGTCGAGGCCGTGTGCCGCGTGTTCGTGAGCGACCAGAGCGCATCCCCTGTGACGAGCAGGTCGCTCAGCAGCCATAGCAGCGGCGCGCTCGCGACGAGCGCGGTCAGGCCCGCGACCTCGCTGCGGGCAAGCCGCGGGCGCTCCCCGCCGGGGAGCAGAGCACGCGGGGCCAGTCCGAGCAGGTACAGCCAGTAGACGCCCGAGAACAGCCATGCCTCCGGCCGCAGCAGGCCCGCTACGGCGAGCAGCGCGAGCACGCGCGTCCCGCCGGCGCGTCCCTCCCGCGCGCGCCGCTCGCTCTCGAGCAGCAGCGCGGCGAGGACGAGCAGCACGTATGGCACGTCGGCGTAGGCGCGGACGCCGTAGGACAGGACGGGGACGCGGGTCAGGAACAGGACGGCGGCGACGAGGCCGGCCAGGCGCGAGAACCACACCGTCCCGAGCCGGTAGAGCACCCAGCCGCAGCCGGCGAGGGCGAGGAACGCGAGCGCGACCATGACCGCGCGCGCGGTTCCGGGACCGAGCGGCGCGAGCACGAGGCCGAGCAGCTCGAGCAGCGGGTGCGGGGTGGGGGCGATCGCCACCCCGTAGGCGGGCGTTTCGCCGTGCGCGAGCTGCCCGCCCCACGCGAGCGCGTACAGCGTGTCGTAGTTGACGAAGCCGACGCCCGCGATCAACCGCAGGAGCCCGGCGAGCGCCGCCACCGCCACGGGTGCAGCGGCCCTTCTGATGAGCGCGCCGGGGATGCCGCGGCCGGCCGCGGAGGCATCGCTCGCTGGGAGCTGCTCGACCTGCATTGGAGGCGCACGCTACCCGCTCGCGACGCGTCCGAAGGGCGCCGGAGCGCGCGGCGGGCCGCCGCGGGAGCCCGGGTAGACTCAGGCCAAGTGAGCCCCGAAGCCGAGCAGCAGGGCGCCCAGCGCTCGCTCTACCGCCGACACCGCCCGCGCACGTTCGCAGACCTGGTCGGTCAGGAGCCGGTCGTGCGCACGCTGCGCAATGCCGTCGAGCGCGACAAGGTCCACCACGCTTACCTGTTCGTCGGCTCGCGCGGAACCGGCAAGACCTCGATGGCGAAGATCCTCGCCGCGTGCCTGAACTGCGAACGCGGAGAGCTGGGGCACCCGACGACCGAGCCCTGCGGCGAATGCGATTCGTGCATGTCGATCGCGAACGCGAGCTCGCTCGACGTGATCGAGATGGACGCCGCCTCGAACAACTCCGTCGACGACATCCGGGACCTGCGCGAGAGCGTCGCCTACGCGCCCGTCAGCGGACGGCGCAAGGTCTACATCCTCGACGAGGCGCACATGCTCTCGACCGCCGCCTGGAACGCATTTCTGAAGACGCTCGAGGAGCCGCCCGCCAACACCGTGTTCGTGCTCGCCACGACCGAGGCGGCGAAGGTGCCCGCGACGGTCGTGGACCGCTGCCACCGCTTCGACTTCCATCGCCCGACCGTCGAGCAGATCGCCGGCGTGATCCGCCGCGTCGCCGACACCGAAGGGATCTCGATCCCGCCCGAGGCGGTCGCCGCGCTGGCACGCGCCGCAACCGGCAGCTTCCGCGACGCCCTCGGCACGCTCGAGCAGCTCGTCACGTACAGCCGCGGGGAGATCGTGCTCGGCGACGTTCTCGCCGTGCTCGGCGTCGCCGACGCGCGCCTGCTCGCGGAGACGATCGACGCCGTTGCGCGCGGCGACGCCCGCCGGGCGCTGGCCGCGCTCGAGGAGTGCGCTGAGCAGGGCCGCGACGCGGCGCTGTTCGCGGGCGACCTCGAGGTGCGGCTTCGCGAGCTGCTCGTCGTCCAGACGCTCGGCGAGCTCCCGCCGCAGCTCGCCCTCACACCCGAGGCCGACGCCGCGCTGCTCGAGCAGGCAGAGCGCGTGCCGCACGCCGTGGTCGTGCGCCTGCTGGAGCTCGTCGGGGAGGGCCTGGAGGCCGTGCGCGCCGGCGCGGACGCCCGCACGCGACTCGAGCTGGCGCTCGTGAAGGCCGCGCGCCCCGAGGTGGACGGCTCTCTGCGCGCCCTGCTCAGCCGGCTCGAGCGCCTCGAGCAGGCCGCCGGCGCCG
>DATARO010000016.1:0-20888 GCA_036264095.1 Solirubrobacteraceae bacterium
CGACCTGCGCGACCGCGCGGTGCTAGTCGTCGCACGCGGCGTCGGCCATGAGCGCGACCTGCGCGCGTTGCGGCCGTTCGTGCGCGACATGAGCCCGCTGCTGGTCGCCGTCGACGGCGGCGCCGATGCGCTGCTCGCCGAAGGGCTGCGCCCGCGCATGATCGTCGGCGACATGGACAGCGCGAGCGAGGGGGCGCTGCGCTCGGGGGCCGAGCTCGTCGTGCACAGCTACCCGGACGGCCGCGCCCCCGGGCGCGCCCGCCTCGAGGCGCTCGGGCTGCCCTTCGAGCTCGTGCCGGCACCGGGCACGAGCCAGGACGTTGCGCTGCTGCTGGCGGCCGAGAAGGGCGCGCGCCTGATCGTCTCCGTCGGCGCGCCGTTCAACCTCGTCGAGTTCCTCGATCGCAACCGCGACGGGATGTCCTCGACGTTCCTGACGCGGTTGCGGATCGGCGAGATCCTGGTCGACGCGAAGGGGGTCAGCCGGCTCAGCCAGCTCACCCGCGGCGGGGTCAGCCAGCTGATCCGTGGCGGCGCGGATGAGCTGCTTCGACGGCGCCGGGCTCGCGTGCTCCGCGGCCGCCGAGCCCCTCGCCGACGCCCGCCTGATTGATCTCGGTCGCGTCCGCGCGCGTCGCTAGCTTCCGGCGATGCCCGCGCTTCCCACGCTCCTCGCCACCGGGTGCGCGTGGCTCCTCGCGCGGCCGCTGCTCGGGGCGCTCGCGGCAGGGGGGGCCGTGCGCGCCAACTACCGCGACCGCCGGCTGCCGTTCCCGTTCGGCCTGCTCGTCCCGCTTGCCGCCTGTCTCGCGCTCGCGCCGCTGGCGCTCGCACAGGCGCTCGGCGTCGCGGACGTGCTGCCGCGGCGGTTCGGGTGCGTGCTGCTGCTGTGCCTCGGAGTGGCCGGCCTCGGCCTGATCGACGACGCGCTTCCCGGGCGGCTGTCGGCGCGCTCCGGCCGCGCGGCGCGCGGCGTACGCGCGCACGCAGCGGCGGTGGCGCGCGGAGAGCTCTCGACGGGGGCGATCAAGGCCGTGGGCACGATCATCCTGGCGCTGGTCGCCGCCGCGGGCCTGCAGCGCCCTGGCGCCAGCCAGCTGGTGGGCGCGGGCGTGATTACGCTCTCCGCGCACGTTTTCAACCTGCTCGACCTACGGCCGGGCCGGGCGCCGAAGGCATTCGCGCTGCTGCTTGCGGCCGTCGCCGCCGGGACCGGGGACGCACGCGCGCTGTGGGCGGTCGGCCTGTTCGCGGGCCCGGCGCTGGTCGCAGGCGCCTTCGACCTGCGCGAGCGCGCGCTGCTGGGCGACACCGGCGCGAGTGTCCTCGGCGCGCTCGCGGGCGTGCTGCTCGTGCTCGCGCTCCCTGCTCACGGGCAGCTCGTGGCCCTCGGAGCGCTCGCTGCGGTCAGCGTCTACGGCGAGCTGGGATCGATCTCGAGGCTGATCGAAGCCACTCCGGGGCTGCGCAAACTAGACTCCTTGGGCAGGCCCTCATGACCTCGCACCACGCCGAACGCCACGCACAGGCTCCCAGCAAGACCCGGTTCATCTTCGTGACCGGCGGCGTGGTCTCCTCGCTCGGCAAGGGAATCGCCGCCGCCTCGATCGGGCGGCTGCTCGTCTCGCGCGGCCTGAGCGTGGGCCTGCAGAAGTTCGACCCCTACATCAACGTCGACCCCGGCACGATGTCGCCCTACCAGCACGGTGAGGTGTTCGTGACCGAGGACGGAGCCGAGACGGACCTCGACCTCGGCCACTACGAGCGCTTCACCGACTCGAACACGAGCCGCGCCTCGAACGTGACCGCCGGCGGCATCTACGACACCGTCATCCGCCGCGAGCGGCGCGGCGACTATCTCGGCGGCACCGTGCAGGTCGTCCCGCACATCACCGACGAGATCAAGCAGCGCATCTCGCTGATCGCCGAGTCGAGCGACGTCGACTTCGTCATCACCGAGATCGGCGGCACCGTCGGCGACATCGAGTCGCTGCCGTTCCTGGAGGCGATCCGCCAGTTCCCCGTGGACGTCGGCAGGCGGCGCTGCATGTTCATCCACCTGACGCTCGTGCCCTACATCGGCCACGCCGGCGAGCTCAAGACGAAGCCCACCCAGCACTCGGTCAACGAGCTGAGGCGCATCGGCATCGCGCCCGACATGCTGATGTGCCGCTCGGAGAGCCCGCTCTCGCAGGACATCCGCAAGAAGATCGCGCTGTTCGCGAGCCTGCCGACGGACGCGATCATCTCCGCGCGCGACGTCGACAACATCTACAAGGTCCCGCTCACGTTCAACGAACAGGGCGTCGACGACTTCATCCTCGACCACTTCGGGCTCGAGGCGCCGGCGCCCGAGCTCGAGCGCTGGAAGGAGCCGATCGAGCGCTCCGCGCGCGCCTCGCGGACGGTGCGGATCGCGCTCGTCGGCAAGTACATCAAGCTCGAGGACGCCTATCTCTCGGTCTCCGAAGCGCTGCGCCACGCGGCTTCGCTGCAGGACAGCCGGGTCGAGATCGACTGGATCGACTCAGAGACGCTCGAGGACCTCGAGCAGGCACGCGAGCGGCTGCTCGGCGTGGGCGGCATCCTGATCCCGGGCGGCTTCGGCGGGCGCGGCTGGGAGGGCAAGATCTGCGCCGCGCAGGTGGCGCGCGAGGAGGCGATCCCGTATCTCGGCATCTGCCTCGGGATGCACGTCGCGGTCAGCGAGTTCGCGCGCAACGTCGCGGGGATGGCCGGTGCCAACTCCACCGAGATGGACCCCGAGACGCCGAACCCCGTGATCGACCTCCTGCCCGAGCAGAAGGAGGTCGCCGACCTCGGCGGCACGATGCGCCTCGGTGCCGACCCGATCAAGCTCCACGACGGCACCCATGCGCGCGAGTCCTACGGGGAGGCGGTCATCTACGAGCGCCACCGCCACCGCTACGAGGTCAACAACCTGCTGCGCAAGCGCCTTACGAACGCCTCGGGAGCGGGCGGGACGCTGCGCATCTGCGGCACCTCGCCCGACGAGCGGCTCGTCGAGGTCGTGGAGCTCGACGAGCACCCGTTCTACATCGCCTCGCAGTTCCACCCGGAGTTCAAGTCGCGCCCGGAGCGCCCCGCGCCCCTGTTCCGCGACTTCATCGCGGCGGCGCTCACGCGTGCCGAGCGCAACGGGGCGCAGGAGGCGCCGCGAGACGATGTGAGGGTCCAGGATGCCCGTGTGTCCTCGCTCGCCGAGGGCCCCGCGGCCGGCCGCACGGCCGGTCCGCAAGCCGGTATGCCGTGAGCGGCGAGCCGGGGCCCCTGCAGACCGGTGCGGTCTCCCTGCTCGGAAGCTCCGAGCGGCGTTACCTGAACGACACGTTCGCCGCGCTCTGCGCGATCGAGAGCCCCTCGCTGCGCGAGCGGGCGTGCGCCGGGCGCGTGCGCGAGGAGCTCGCCACCCTCGGAATCGAGGCGACCGAGGACGACGCCGGCGCCGCGATCGGCTCCGACTCCGGCAACCTGCTCGCGCGGATCGAGGCGGATCCAGGGGCGACCGAGGGCTCGGGGGGGCTGCTGCTGTGCGCCCACCTCGACACGGTGCCCCTGCTCGCGCCGGTCGAGCCGGTCGTGCGCGAGGGCATGTGGGAGAACGCGAACGAGGGTGTGCTCGGCGCCGACAACAAGGCGGCCGTCGCGATGCTGCTCGCGCTCGCGCGCCACCTGCGCCGCGAGGGCTCTCCGATCGACATCGAGCTGCTGTTCACCGTCGGCGAGGAGATCTCCCTGGCCGGCGCTCGCGCGTTCGACGTCTCGCGCCTGCGCAGCTCGTTCGGCTATGTCTTCGACCACGCGACGCCGATCGGCGAGGTGATCGTCGGCTCGCCCACGCACTTCCGCCTCGAGGCGACCTTCCGCGGCGCCGCGGCGCACGCCGGGATCCGTCCCGAGGACGGGCGCAGCGCGATCGCCGCGGCCGCCCGCGCGATCGCCTCGATGCGACTGGGGCGGATCGACGAGCGCACGACCGCCAACATCGGCACGATCGCGGGCGGGACCGCACTGAACGTCGTGCCCGAGGCGTGCTCGATCGTCGGCGAGGTGCGCTCGCTCGACGACGCGGCCGCCGAGGAGCTCGTCGCGGCGATCGTCGACCGCATCCACGAGGCGGGCAACGAGCCCGACTGCGACTGCGACGTCGACGTCAAGGTCGAGCGGACTTTCACGGGCTATGAGCTCGCGCCGTCCTCGGAGCCGGTGCGCGCCGCCGAGCGGGCGCTGAGCGCGTGTGGCTATCAGCCGGTGCATGCCACCAGCGGCGGCGGCTCGGACGCGAACGCGCTGATCGCCGCCGGTCTTCCGGTCGTGAACCTCGCGAACGGCACCGAGCGCAACCACGAGCCCGGCGAGCGCGTCAGCGTAGCTGCGCTCGAGGGCATGCTCGACGTGGTCCTCGCGCTGGTTCACGAGGTGGCCACGCCATCGGTCGAGGACCGAAGGTAGCGTCGCGGGCGATGCTGAAGCTGCGGCTGGCGAAGGTGCTCGAGAGCAGGGAGGACGTGGCCCGGTCCATGCCCGACGCGCACGTGCGCGAGCAGCGTCTCGTGGTCGCGCTGATCGGCGGCACCAGGGCGGGGGAGCGCCGGGAGGCGATCGCGGATGCGGGACTCGTGGGGCGGGCCGAGCCCGGAGACGAGGTGATCGTCAACGTCCAGGCGCTCGATCTCGGGCTCGGCTCGGGCGGCTTCGATGTCGTGCACGCCAACATCACACGAGGCCTCACGGGCGACGGGACGCCGGGGGCGCACGTGATGAAGCTCAACTACACGAGCTTGCAGCACGCCGTCGAGCCGGTCGACGACCGTGGCCTCGAGGTCCCGCTCGGGCGCCCCTCGGCGGTCCTCGCGCTCCACGGCCAGCTCGCGGCGTTCGCCTGGGCGTTCGGCCAGGCCGCGCCGGGCCGCAGGCTCGGCTACGTCCAGACCGACGGCGGGGCGCTGCCAGGCGGCCACTCGCGCACGGTCGCCGAGCTGCGCGGGCGGGGACTGCTCGCCGGCCACATCACGGCCGGGCCCGCGTACGGCGGTGAGCGCGAGGCGGTCACGACCGCCGGGGCGCTGCACCACGGCTTGGGCACGCTGGGATGGGACGCAGCCGTGTGCGGCCCCGGCCCGGGGATCGTCGGCTCCGGCTCCTCGCTCGGGCACGGCGGGATGGCCGCGCTCGACTCGGCGCACGTAGCGCTCGCGCTCGGATGCCCGACGCTGCTCGTGGCGCGCATGTCCTCGGCCGACGAGCGCTCGCGCCACCGCACGATCTCCCACCACACGCTGACCGTGCTCGACCTGCTGCTCGCACCCGTGACCGTCGCGCTGCCCGCGGGCCTGCGCTCGCCCGTCGGCAGCGACCTGCGGGCGGGCCTGCGCGCGGTCTTCGGCGGAGCGCAGCGAGTCGTGAGCGCGCCCGAGGACGTCGCGCGGCCGGCGCGGATCGCGCGCCACGACTGGCGCCGCGCGCCCGTCGACCTTCCGGGCTACGTCGCGAGCGGCCTCGCCGGCGAGACGATGGGGCGCGGTCCGGTCGATGACCCGCTGTTCTTCGCCGCGTCGCTCGCCGGGGGAGCGGCGCTCGCGGAGCTGCTCGCGGCCGACAGCCACGCACCGGCACCCGAGGGGGGGACGATCGCTGCCTCCCGGGCCGGAGCACGCCGAGCCGGGGCGGCCGCAGACCCCGAGCTGCCGCCGGCGCCGGCGGGCCGCGCGTGAGCGCCGAGCGGGGCTTCGAGGCGCTCGGCGGAGAGACGCTGTTCGAGGGCCAGCTCGTCGACGTCCGACGCGAGCGCTTCCGCCACGCAGACGGCGAAGTCGTGACGCGCGAGATCGTCCGCCATCGCGGGGCGGTGGGGATGCTCGCCTACGACGAGCAGGAGATGTGGCTCGTGCGCCAGCCGCGCGAGGCCGTGGACGAGCCGGAGCTGCTCGAGATCCCGGCGGGCAGGCTCGACGTCGAGGGCGAGGCGCCGCTCGCGGCAGCCCAGCGAGAGCTGGCCGAGGAGGTCGGGCTCGGCGCCGAGCGCTGGGACCCGATCGTGACCTACTACACCGGGGCGGGGTTCACCGACGAGCGCGTGTTCCTGTTCGCGGCGACCGGCCTGCACGAGAGCCGCGCCGACAGCGGCGAGAACGAGCGCATCGAGATCGTGCGCTGGCCGCTCGCGGAGATCGCCGAGGCGATCGCGCAGTGCCGGGACGCAAAGACGCTGATCGCGCTCTACTGGCTGAGCGCCCGCTTGAAGGACTGATTGCACCGGCAGGGCTGGGGCTTGGGCGGCGCGAAGCTCTCGCCATGGCCTCGACAGAGCTGGCCGCGGGACCCGCCCTCCCGCTCGCGACACCGGTTGCAGATCGCGAGCCGGAGCACGCGCGCGACCGTGGCGCGGGGATCGTGCCCAGGCACGCGCGGCTCGCGGCGTCGTCGATCGAGCCGCTGATACTCGACTTCCTCGCTCACCTCGAGCTCGAGCGCGGCCTGTCGCGCAACACGCTCGCCGCCTACCGCTCCGACCTGCTCCAGCTCGGCGGGTTCCTCGCGCAGCGCGGCCTCGGCGCGCCGGACGCCCGCCACGAGCACCTCGCCGCGTTCCTCGACGAGCTCGCCGCGGGCGGGGAGGATCGTCGCCCGGTGGCGGCGACGACGCTGAGCCGCAAGGTCGCCTGCCTGCGCTGCTTCTACCGCCATCTCCGCCGTGAAGGCCTCGTGAAGGGAGACCCGACCGCGGACCTGCGCGGGCCTCGGCGCCCGCAGCGGCTGCCGCGCGTACTCTCGCGCGAGGAGGTCGGGGCGCTGCTCGCACAGCCCGCCGGCTCCGAACCGCTCGCGCTGCGCGACCGCGCGCTGCTCGAGCTGATGTATGCGTGTGGGTTGCGCGCGTCCGAGGCGGTGGGCCTCGAGCTCGCCGACGTCGATCTCGAGGAGGGCCTGCTCCGCGCCCGGGGGAAGGGTTCGAAGGAGCGCCTCGTGCCGATCGGCAGGACCGCGCTCGCGGCGCTGCGCGTCTACTGTGCCGCGGGTCGCCCGCGGCTGCTCGGCCAGCGCACGAGCTCGCGGCTGTTCGTCAGCCGCCGCGGCGCAGGGCTCACGCGTCAGGGTCTCTACAAGATCGTGCAGGGCCACGCCCGCGGCGCCGGGCTGGCGGACCGCATGAGCCCGCACACGCTCCGGCACACGTTCGCGACGCACCTGCTGGCCGGCGGCTGCGACCTGCGCTCGCTGCAGGAGATGCTCGGCCACGCCGATCTCTCGACGACGCAGGTGTACACGCACCTCTCCGCCGAGCGGCTGAAGGACGCGTACTTCAGCGCCCATCCGCGCGCCACGCGTTGACAGCGAACGGATAGACATCCGGGATGCAAGCGATTCCCGGCAGGCGGGCGGTGGTGCTCGTGGTGGATGCCTGCGGGGTGGGAGCGCTTCCGGACGCGGCGGACTACGGCGACGAGGGGACGAACACGCTCGCGCACGTCGCACGCGCGGTGGGCGGGCTGCGGGTGCCGGCGCTCGCCCGCCTCGGCCTCGGCTCGATCATGCCGCTGGAGGGCGTGCCGCCCGCGGCGAGCCCGGTGATCCACGGGCGCCTGCACCCGCTCGGACCGGGCAAGGACTCGATCACCGGCCACTGGGAGCTGATGGGCGTCGTGCTGGAGCGGGCGCTTCCCACCTACCCGGACGGCTTCCCTGATGAAGTGCTCGCGCGGCTGCGCGCGGCGCTCGGGCGCGAGCTGATCTGCAACCGGCCCGACGACGGCCTCAGCGCGATCGAGCGCTTCGGCGAGGAGCACCTGCGCAGCGGGGCGTTGATTCTCTACACCTCGCAGGACTCGGTCCTGCAGCTCGCGGCCCACGAGGAGCAGATGACGGCGGAGGAGCTGTACGCGGCGTGCGAGCGCGCGCGCGAGCTGATGGTGGGGGAGCACGCCGTCGGCCGCGTGATCGCAAGGCCGTTCATCGGGCCGCCCGGAGCCTTCACGCGCACCGCCGGACGGCGCGACTACGCGCTCGCGCCGACGCGGCGCGGCTACCTCGAGCTGCTCGGCGACGCGGGCGTGGCCGTGCACGGCGTGGGCAAGATCTCCGACCTCTTCGCGGGTGTGGGGGTGGCCGAGTCGCATCCGGGGTCGAGCAACGAGCTGGCGCTCGCGAGCACGGCGGCATTGCTGGACGAGCTGGAGGAGGGGCTCGTGTTCGTGAACCTGATCGAGACCGATCAGATCTACGGGCACCGCAAGGACGCGGCGGGGTTCGCCGAGGCGCTCGCTCGCATCGACGGCGCCGTGGGGGAGATGCTCGCCGCGATGCGCGAGGGAGACCTGCTCGTCGTGAGCGCCGACCACGGCGTCGACCCGAATCACCCCGGCACCGACCACACGCGCGAGCACGTGCCGCTGCTCGCGGCGACCGCGCAGGAGCTCGCTCGCGGCGGCGCGCGCCACGACGGCCCGCTCGCCGATGTGGGGGCGAGCGTGCTGCGCTGGCTGACGGGCGGGGAGACGCCGGCTCTGCCGGGCCGCGCGTTCGTAAGCTAGGGCTCGCATGCCCGAGCTGCCCGAGGTCGAGACGATCAGACGCCAGCTCGCGCCGATCGTGGAGGGGAGGAGGATCGAGCAGATCGAGGTGCTCGATGCGCGCTGGTCGCGCCCGCTGGCTCCGGAGGCGCTGGAGGACGCGCTGCGGGGAAGGCGCGTCATGCGCCTCGGCAGGCGCGGTAAGTACCTGCTGTGGGAGCTCGACGACGACCTCTACCTCGCCCAGCACCTGCGCATGACGGGGACGGTGCTCGCGGACCCCGATCCGGAGCCCCCGCACACGCGCGTTCGAATCCGGCTCGGGCCCAGGGCGGGCGGGACGGCAGCGGAGCGCGGCCGGCGGCGGCTTGCGATCGTCGATCCCAGGCGCTTCGGGACGGGGGAGCTGCTGGCGGGGCGCGAGGCGATGGAGGAGTTCTTCGCCGCGCGGCTCGGCCTCGAGCCGCTGGAGGAGGCGTTCACGGCCGCCCACCTCGCGGCCGTCGCGCGCGGGCGCAAGGCGCCGATCAAGGCGCTGCTGCTCGACCAGCGGCGGATCGCCGGGGTCGGGAACATCTACGCCGACGAGGCGCTGTACCGGGCTCGGATACATCCGCGCCGGCCCGCGGGCAGGCTCACCCGGGACGAGCACGCCCGGCTCCGCGACGCTGTCGTCGCGGCGCTCGAAGCCGGCATCGACGCGCGCGGGGCGACGATCGACGACTTCCGGCATGTCGACGGTGTCAGCGGCGCCTTCCAGCACGAGTTCCTCGTGCACCGGCGGGCGGGAGAGGCGTGCGGGGTCTGCGGCTCGGAGATCGTGAAGATGGTCGTCGCGGGGCGGGGGACGTATGTGTGCGAGACGTGCCAGCGGGCTCACTGAGTGTGGGGCTCACGAGTTGTGTCTCGGGGACGAGACACAACTGTTCGCCCAGGCCGGGGCGCTCACTGAGTGTGTCTCGGGGACGAGACACACTCGTTCGCGCGTGCCGGCGTTGAAGCACACGCGTTGCGCGAAACGGCGCTAAGCGGCCAGGAGCTCGTCTAGCGAGCCGTCTTCGGCGGCCGCTTGCAGCTCGGCGTAGCCGCCGAGCAGCTCGCCATCGACGAGGACCTGGGGGAAGGTCATCATCCCGGTGCGCTGCGCGAGCTCGACGCGGCCGGTCGGGTCCTTCGAGAGGTTGACCTCCGAGAAGGTGGCGCCGCGGGAGCTGAGGATGCCCTTCACGCGGGCGCAGAAGGAGCAGGGTTCTGTTGTGTAGATCACGATTTCCGGCATTACTTCATTTAGTATAGGAGGGGGGGGCACGGAGTTGTGTCTCGGGGGCCGAGACACAACTCGTTCGCCTTGTCGGGCGGGGATACCGCGGGCTCACGCAGGTCGCCTTTTCGGGGCGGGGATAGAGGGCTGAGGAGCGATAGCACTCTTATGGCGGTACCCGTATTTGACTCCGCGTCTCGCTGGCGGCGCCGGCTTGTGCGTGACGGCGCGGAGGAGGCGCGTGGGCGCGGCCGAGCGACACCCCGCCGCCGCGAGCGCCGCTGCGCGGCCTAGACTCGCTTCACCATGCCCGGGCCTGTCAAGACCGAGGCGGTCGTGATCCGTTCGATGCGCTATGGCGAGGCCGACCGGATCCTGCACCTGTACACGCCCGCGCGCGGCCGCGTGGGGGCGATCGCCAAGGGTGTGCGCAGGGCGCGCAGCCGCTTCGGGGGGCGGCTGGAGCCGTTCTTCAGGCTCGGCATCGAGCTGCACGAAGGCCGCGGCGAGCTGCTCACGGTGACGGGTGCGCAGACGATCGACGCGCACGCGAGCCTGCGCGGCGATGCGCGCTGCATCGACGCCGCGGCGCGCGCGTGCGACGCGGTCGGGAGGCTGTTCGAGACCGCTGAGCCCCATCCCGCCGTCTTCAACCTGCTCTGCCGCCAGCTCTCGCTGCTCGACGAACAGGCGTCGGGCAGGCGCGCGGAGGTGGGGTGGAGCGGGGCGCTCGCGTTCAGGTTGAAGCTGCTGCTCGCGGCGGGGCTCGCGCCCCAGCTGGGCGCCTGCGCGAACTGTGGCGAGGCCGAGCACCTCGTCGGCTTCTCCGGCGCGGCCGGCGGGGTGGTGTGCGGTGCATGCGAGGCGGGCTCCTTCGCGCTCGGGCAGGAGGCCTACGACTTCATGACCCACGCGCTCGGAGCGCCGCTCAGCGAGGCGCACGGGGGCTCGGATCGCGCTCTCGGCCAAGTCGAGCGGGCAATCGGGGAGACGCTCGAGCACCACGCGCACCTTCGCCTCGGCGCGGCGCAGGCGCGCGCGGCGTAGCGGCGAAGCTGGCTCGGCCGGTATCGTGGCCGACATGGACGAGGGTCTGCCCGTCGCATACCAGATGCTCGACGCAGGGGTCCCCGTGCTCGCTTCGGACGGTGCGGAGGTGGGCACTGTGGGCAGTGTGCTGTGTGCACCCGAGGAGGACGTGTTCCACGGGCTGCTGGTGAATGTCCCCGGTCAGGGCGTGCGCTTCCTGGAAGCTTCGTCGATCGCGTCGATCCACGAACACGGAGTCGACCTGCGGATCGACGCGGAGGAGGCGCGGGAGCTGCCCACGCCTGAGCACGCTGCGCCCGTCTACGACGAGGATCCCGGCGAGCAGGGCAGGTGGAAGCACTGGGTGCACCTTCTGACGGGGCGCAACGACTGGAAACACGAGCGCTGAGCACCGGAGCCAGCGCGATCCCGGCGCAGGCGGCTGCGACAATCGAAGGGTGGGTGCGACAGGCGTGACCGACCCGGTGGCGGCAGCGTTCGCGGCGCGCACGGCGGATGCCGAGGAGCGGACGCTCTCGCCGCTCGCCGCGCGCTCCTACCCCGCGCGCAGGAGGCGGGAGGAGGAGGACTGCGCGCTGCGCACCCCGTTCCAGCGCGACCGCGACAGGATCGTGCACAGCAAGGCCTTTCGGCGGCTCACGCACAAGACGCAGGTGTTCGTCGCGCCGCGGGGCGACCACTACCGCACGCGGCTCACGCATACGCTCGAGGTGACGACGATCTCGCGCACCGTAGCGCGGGCGCTCGCGCTGAACGAGGATCTTGTCGAGGCAGTCGGCCTCGGCCACGACCTCGGGCATCCGCCGTTCGGGCACATCGGCGAGGAGGTGCTCGACGCGTGCCTGCGCGAGCGCTTCGGTCTCTCGTTCAGGCACTTCGAGCACTCGCTGCGGGTCGTCGACGAGCTCGAGCGGGACGGGGACGGGCTCAACCTGACCGAGCAGGTCCGCGACGGGATCGCGCACCACTCGAGCCGGACCCCGCCGCCGGCGACGCTCGAGGGGGCGATCGTGCGGGTGATCGATCGGGTGGCCTACGTCAACCACGACATCGACGACGCGCTGCGCGCCGGCCTGCTGCATGAGGGCGAGCTGCCCGCAGAGGCGATCGCCGCGCTCGGCGCGACGGGCTCGGCGCGGATCGACGCGCTCGTGCACGACATGGTCGAGGAGTCCGCGCGGGCGGGGGAGATCGTGCAGGGCGAGCGGGCGGGCGGGGCGATGAGCGAGCTGCGGGAGTTCATGTTCGAGCACGTATACCTGGGGCCCGCGGTGCGGGCGGAGCGCGACAAGATCGTGGCGGTGCTGCGGAGGCTGTTCGAGCACTACGTCGAGCATCCGGAGCTGTTGCCCGCCGCGGCGGGCGGCGAGAGCGGGTCTGCGGCCGAAGGCCAGGAGCTGGCGCAACGCGTCACCGACTACATCGCGGGGATGACCGATAGGTACTGCATCCGCGCCTATACCGAGCTCCAGGTGCCGCGCGCGTTCGCCCGCTAGCGTTGCGGCGTGGCGTTGTACACGAAGGAGTCCAAGGACCGGGTCCGCGACGCCGTGGACTTCCTCGAGCTGGTCTCGGCGCGGACGGAGCTGCGTCGCGCGGGGCCGGCGCGGTACGAGGGCCTGTGCCCGTTCCACGAGGAGCGGACGCCGTCGTTCGGGATCGATCCCGGGCAGAAGGTCTACTACTGCTTCGGCTGCCAGGCCTCGGGCGACGTGTTCACGTTCGTGCAGGAGACCGAGGGGGTGGACTTCAAGGGCGCGCTCGAGCTGCTGGCCGAGCGCGCGGGGATCGAGCTCCAGCTCGAGGCCGAGGACCCGCGCGAAGCGGAGCGGCGCAAGCGGCGCGAGCGGCTGCTGGAGCTGCTCTCGCGTGCCGCGGGCTACTACCAGCGCTACCTGTGGGAGTCGAGGGAGGCCCAGAAGGCGCGCGAGTACCTCGCCAGCCGCGGGCTCGGTGAGGAGATCCTGCGCGAGTTCCGCGTGGGCTACGCGCCGAGCGCGTGGGACAAAATGCTGCTCGCCTCTCGGCGCGGGGGCTTCAGCAACCGCGAGGTATACGACGTGGGGCTCGCGCAGCGCTCGAAGCAGAACGGGCAGATCTATGACCGCTTCCGCTCACGGATCATGTTCCCGCTGGCCGACGTGCGCGGCCGGGTGCTCGGCTTCGGAGCGCGGGCGAGCAGCGACGAGCAGCAGCCGAAGTACCTGAACACGGCTGACAACGACCTCTACCACAAGGGCCTGCATCTCTACGGGGCGGATCTCGCGCGGGCGCATGCGGCGCGGGCGGGCACCGTGATCCTGTGCGAGGGGTATACGGACGTGATCGCGCTGCACCAGGCAGGCATGCGCAACGCGGTGGGGTTGATGGGGACGGCGTTGACCTCGGAGCAGGTGGGGGAGCTGGCGCGGATGGCACAGACGGTGCTGCTCGCGCTCGACTCCGACACCGCCGGGCAGGAGGCGATGCTGAGGGCCTCGACGCTGGCCGCGAAGCGGAACCTCGAGCTGCGCGTCGTGCCGCTGCCGGCGGGGAGCGATCCCGCGGAGCTGATCGCCGCTGGCGGTGGGGAGGCGATCGCGACGGCTGTGGAGCGGTCGGTGCCGTTCGTGCGCTTCCGCGTCGAACGGGCGCTTGCGGCGGGGGAGACCGACTCGCCGGAGGGGCGCGATCGGACGCTTGCGACTTTGCGGCCGGTGTTCGCCACGCTGGCGCCGAGCGCGAAAGCGATGAAGGACGAGCTGACGCAGCTAGTGGCGGGAGCGCTGGAGCTCAAGGAAACGGTCGCGGGGGAGCTGCTCTCACAGGAAAGCGCGGGGCGGGTGCAAGGGCGATCGGTCCAGACGCGTTCGGCCCGCGCGGCCGAGACGCCGGCGCGGGCGGGCGGGACGCGGCGGGAGGAGACCGAGCGGGCGTTCCTCGCGCTGTGCCTGGCGTCGCCGGAGGAGGGGGCGAAGGCGCTCGCGGCGCTGGACCTGCAGGAGCACTTCTCGGGGTTGCTGACGCGGCGGGCGGCGCAGCACCTGCTCGCGGGGAGCCTGCGGGAGCCGCTGGCGTCGTCGCTGGGGGTCGGCGAGGGAGGCGAGCGGACGGGCGAGGACCCCGAGCACGATCCGGAGCTGCGCTCGCTGCTCGCGGAGCTGGTCGTGGCGGCGGGCGGGCAGGAGTTCCACCCGACGATGCTCGAGGTGCAGTCGCTTCAGCTGGAGCTCGCGCGGATCGACCGCAACATCGCGCGGGCGCGCGGAAGCGAGGGGGCGGACGTGAGCGGGCTCGCGAGCCGGCGCGGGCAGGTCAAGCACGACTTCGACGAGGCCTACGCACGCGTGCTGGAGCAGACCGGGGCTGCGTAGGGACGGGTTTGGAGAGGCTGGGGCTTCGCCCCGCCTGGTTCTGGGTCGCGTTGTGTGAGGCATGCTCGGGAGGCGGCGCGAAGGCGTCACATTCGCGCGCCCCCTGTGACGCGCGGTGCGGAAGCATCTCCGGGTGGATCGGGAGACGCTCAAGAAGATGCTGGGAGACGGGCTGTCGCTGGCGGAGATCGGGCGCCGGGTGGGGCGGCATGAATCGACGGTCGCGTACTGGGCCAAGAAGCACGGGCTGACCGCAGCGAACGTGGAGCAGCACCGAGCCCGCGGGGCCATCGAGAGGGAGGAGCTACGCCGATTCGTAGAGGCGGGTCTTTCGATCACCCAGATCGCAGAGCGTGTGGGACGCAGCAAGGCCACCGTGCGGCATTGGCTTCGCCGCTACGACCTCGTCACGCAACGCTCTCGTGGGCGCAACACAGCGGAGTCTCTGGCGGGCGCGCGGGCCGCTGGCCTCGAGCGGGCCGTCTTGTCGTGCCGCCACCACGGCGAGGTCGAGTTCGCCATGGACTCACGAGGTTGCTATCGATGCGTCCGATGCGCGTCCGCGGCGGTGACTCGGCGGCGTCGGCGTGTGAGGGCGCTGCTCGTGGAAGAGGCTGGCGGGGCGTGCCAGATATGCGGTTACGATCGGTGCAGACGGGCGCTCCACTTCCACCACGTCGAGCCATTGGACAAGCGCTGGGAGATAAATGCCCGTGGTGCCGCATTCGCGATCGAGAGGCTACGCGCGGAGGCCACGAAGTGTGTGCTGCTTTGCTCGAACTGCCACATGGAGGTCGAGGACGGTCTCGCGGACGTGAGCGACTTGCTCAGGCCCGCGTAGAATGACCGTCTGCCGCGGGCTGAGTCCGGGGTAGCCCAATCCGGGGTAGCTCAATCGGCAGAGCATTCGGCTGTTAACCGAAGGGTTGTGGGTTCGAGTCCCACCCCCGGAGTGGACGTCCCCACAACCCGGCGTCTGTTAGGTCGGGTGTGGGGAGCAGGGCAGCGATTGCCTCGCTGATCGTGGCGCAGACTTCGATGCGGCCATCGATCTTGTCGTAGACAACGCGCACATCGAAGGAAGACGGCGCGCTTGGTGGCGGCGTCTGCGTCCCGCAGGGCGTCCGAGAGGTCAGGGATTCCGTCCAGGGCGGCGCCGGGTTCCGGGCGGCGAGGTGCGTCGGTCGGGAGGTTCGGCCAGCGCGGCCTCCGGGGTGGCCTTCTCGGCCCGCAGTTCGCCGATCCGGGCCTGGACTAGCTCGAAACGACCGTCGTCGTGACACCCGGGTATCGGCCCCTGCGGCCTACGGCCGAACCGCGTTAGTCGGCTCAAAAGCCCGTCTACGGGTTCGGGGAGGTTGAAACCGTTGTCGGAGTTTCAACAACCGGACGAAAGCCGGCCGGAGTTCCGCGTCTTGTCGGCACAGGGCGTGCGTCGGTACGAAGCGGCCGACGAGCCGACGAAAACCTGGTTGCGCACGGTAGGCCTGGACATCCCGGACACCCACTACCAAAACCTCGTTGGGCAGATCGTCCGCCTTGGCGACGTGCAGCAAGATCGCAGCGAAGTCGAGGAGCAGCGTGACGAACCGGCGGATCTACGGCTGCTGCTTGGCAGACAACGCTGGCCTCCTTGACCAGTCGAGAGCTCGGGCGATGGCACGGCTGGCTGTCGCCCAGGGGAGAGCGCGCCGGGGACGCCATGGCGCGCGACGGGCGTGGGCGGCGGTCTTTTCAGCAGCCGCCGCCCGCACCACCTAGCGTTCGGAGGTCGGACCACGGGAGTGCGCCGCTGCGAAGTGTGTTAGTCGTCGCCCTGCTCGCTGGCCTGGGCTAGGAGATCGGGCACCGACACAAGCTCCACGTGAACCGTGGGCGCGTCGTCCTCTTCGGCCTCGACGAACGCGTCCTTGACCAGGTATGGGCCGCCCGCTATGGCGGGGTTGGCTTCAAGGTCGGCCATCGCCTGGCTCAAAGAATGCGCCAGCTTGAAGTAGCCGCGAAACGTGCCGCCCGTTGCCTTCCGGGCGCCATACAGCATGAACAATGTCCGCTCGCGCTCAAGCTCCAGTCGGTCGAATGCGTCGATGTCTTCTGACACTGCTAGCTCTTGAATTCGTTGAACGCTTTGAGGAGCTTCATTGTGGCCGGGTAGTCCAGTTCGTTGCCCGAGTATCGAACCTCGTAGAGACCCTGGAGGTTGGACGGGAGGGTCGTACCCTCCTCGACCAGCAAGATGAATTTGCCGCCATACCTCATCATGGCTGCCCCGATCTCGATCAGCACGTTCGAGTTGATCACTCGATGCTCGCTGCCAGTCTCGTCCAGCAGCCGCTGCTCGGTCCCCACGTGAATGACAGCTGCCGCACACGATCGCATGTCATCGAGCACCTTCTCGGGGACAGGCTTCGAGACCGACTCACGCTCGACCGACACAACCGGCTCGAAACTTCCAAACGTCAGGAGCTCCTTGATCTGCTCGACGATCTTCTTGTTGCGCCCGTGGGTGATGAACACACGCCGGTTCGTCGTCAGGTCGTCCGGAGGAGTCGTCGCGGATGGAGGCGTTGTTAGTCGCGCCTCCTCCTGTGCCTCAACCCCAGACGGCGGCTCCTCACCGTCGTCGACTGCCTCCAGCAACGATGACGCATCGGACGCAACGCCGTCGAGATCGACGTACGTCTTGTCTTTGATGTCCTTGGCGAGCCCGAGGCTCCTAGCGCCCTCAAGAATGAAGTTGAGAGTGCGTGCCGTCGCGTCGGCCGCGACGCCGTAGTCGGACTCGAGCACGTTGCGTCCGATGCGCTCGCTCGGCAGTGGATTGTCGTTGTACTGTTCGAGGAACGCTCGCACGACTCTTGGCTTCAGGAAGGCCTCGCGCTTGGCAGCGAGGTCGTCTCCCTCGACCGTTGGTGCCACGATTCGTCGACCCAGCGCTGTCAACGCGATCTCAGGTGCGTTGTAGCCGCCGGTCGTCAGTCCATAGGCGATTGATGCCCCGGTCAGTGTCCGCCAACGTGACGAGGTTGGGCTCATATCGAGTGCGTCAGCCGCGCGAAACGGCTTTGTCGGCTTCTTGCCGAACTGGTCGCTCAGGACGGTCGCGACCCGGAGGGCTTCATCGAGCGTGTGGCGCGGAACGTCGGTTTGGCTGACTCGACCACGCTTTTGGGGGCTCGGCTCTACTCGCTGGGCGCTCTTGGCCATCGGGGCTCCTCTCGATTCGATTCTGAGACCGCCGCCTATCTCGGTACTATATCCAAACAAGTCCAAACATCGTCGCTACAGGAGGAAGGATGGCGAAGCACGAGGTAGGTCTACAGGTTGAGCAGGAGATCCCGATTCTCAACAGGAACATCGTGGTGCCGGTCAGGCGCGACGGGAAGGCTTTCGGCCGTCTCCGGGTGAGCAAAGGCGGCATCGACTGGATGGCAGCTGGGGCGCAGAAGAAGCACCACCACCTCACCTGGGATCGGGTCGCCGAACTTCTTCGCGAGCACGGCACCGAGTACGACTGAGCCAGCTTTGGTCGCTTGCGACCGGCGGCAGGCATACCCTGGCGAACCGTGGATTGGCTTCGGAAAAGGCGCGACGCGCTTCTCGACAACCTTCTCTGGCTCGGGGCGGTGGCCTTGTTCCTCGCGACGGGCGGTTCGATAGCGGCGGCCGGGAGCCAGAGGCTTGTGCTCCACGTCTGGGAGATCGTGTTGGTTAGCGCGCTGCTGGTCGCCTTCGGCGTGTCGTTGGGGGTGCTATTCCTGCGCGTGCGACGGCTGGAGAGCCTCGACCCGGCAGTCGAGTCGTCGGCGCCGGAGCCCAAGGAACACGCGGCGCTCTTGTCCGAGATCGCGACGTTCGAGCAGAGTCTCGGGGATGTGCTGCAGGGCACAGCCAGCTGGGACCTCGCCTCGATCTATCACGAACTCCGGGAGCGGTCTGTCGCGGCGGCACCCGAAGCACCGGGTCTCTGCCACCTGCCGATGATTCGCGGCATGCCCGGCAACATGGCGGACGTGCAGGTGGGCGACCTGCGCCTTTATTTGCGGCGGATGGCGACGCTGCTCGAACAGGACGAATTCCAGCCGACGGGGCAGACAACGCACGCGGTCATCGGGACGCGATCAGGCGGCTAGCTGATACTCGTGCGACAGCGCCAGCACCGTTGTGGGGGAGTCCCAACCGTGCCCCCGGAGTCACTCCCCGACGACCACGTGCTCCTCGGTGAGGAAGATCGACGAGCGTGCGTGGTCGATGAAGCGTGCCTCGTCCTCGACGAGGGTCGCCCCGGCTCGTAGACCGGCCTCGGACGTCGCCGCCGCAGCGAGGGCGGCGAGCGAGTCCCACCACACTTCCGCAAGGCCGTCGAAGATCTCGCCGGTTCCGCGCGCGTCGGCGAGTGCCGCGTTCAGGTCCGTGTCGAGCGTGTGGGTCTGCACATAACGCCGTGCGCCGATTCCCTCGAGCAGCCGTCCCGCGAGCGGCGCGTGCTCCTCGATCCAATAGCGGTGGAACTCCTTGGCGGAGAGGTCATCGCGCTTTCGGATCACGAAGACGAGCTTGATCATCCCGCTCACAGCGTCGTGCGCGACGCGAGCCGCGCAGCCGAGTCGAGGTCATGTGAGGGCAGGTACACCGTCGGGTGCTCCTTCGCGTGCGCGAGGATCTTGTCGATCGTCGCCACCGTCACCTTCGGCACACCGACAGCGTCGTGCCGGCGCGAATGCAGTTGCTCGAGCGTGTCAGTGGTGTCGCCGGCGATGAACAGGTGGGTGCCGTCGTCGTCGATGCAGATGATCGAGATGTGGCCCGGCGTGTGCCCGGGCGTCGCCACGGCGACGATGCGCCCGTCGTCGCTCAGCTTCCGGCTCGCCGCGAACGCCCCGAACGGCCCGTCCTCGAGCGGGAACGGCTCGAAGCGCACACCGTCGGGGACGGGCTGGTGCAGCACGCGCTGGAAGAAGCGCGACATCGGCGCCTTCGAGAACGCGATCTCCACGGGGTTGACGAGCACCCGCGCGCCGTCGAGATGCACCGCGCCGTCCATATGGTCGCCGTGCATGTGCGTGAGCACGACCGTGTCGCAGTCGCCGGGGGCCAGGCCGAGCGTCGAGAGCGCTCCCGGCAGCTCGTCTGTCGGTGAAACATCGAAATGCGCGAAGGGGATGTCCTGGACGCTCGCTGTCTCGCCTGTGTCGACCAGGATGCGCGCGCCCTCGTGCTCGATCACCCACACGTGAATCGGGCGCGCGTCGGAGAAGGGGCCCGGTAGGAACAGGCTGAGCTGGCGCATCGGCCCGGAGCGCGCGAACAGGAACGCGTCCTTGAGGCTGACCGTCCCCGTACTCAGGGCTTGAACCTTCATCGTGGCGGAGTCTATGCGGCGCGGCGCGCCGCGAGCTCCTCGATCAGAACGGCAGCGGTCGCACCGGCGTCGTGCGCGGAGCTCCACGCGGCGAGCTCGCGCGCGCGGGAGCGGATCGCGGGCTCCCCGAGCGCGCGTTCGACGGCGAGACGCACGCCGCGCGCCGTCACGAACCGCCGCGGCAGCCGTACGCCGGCCCCAGCCCAGTCGAGCCGCGCGGCGTTCTCGTTCATGTCGCCGACCGCGGGCGCGGCGACGACCGCGCACCCGCTCGCCAGCGCGCGCACGAGTGTGCCGTGCCCGGCGTGGCAGACGACGACGTCGCAGGAGGGCATCGTGCGCGAGTAGGAGACCCAGTCGACCACGCGCGCGTTCGCCGGGACGGGCAGCGGGCGCGGCGGGAGCCTGCGGTTGTAGGTCGCGAGCACGCGCACGGGAGCGTCGGCGAGCCCCTGCAGCGCAGCGCCGAGCAGCCGGTGCTCGGCGTCCTGCGCCGTCGAAGGAGCGACGAGCACGAGCGGGCCCTCGCCGGGCGGCGGCGCGACATCCTCCGCCGGCGGCTCCCACATCAGCGGTCCGACGACGTGCGTGTTCTCGCCCCAGGCAAGTGAGCGGCGCGGGTACTCGAGCTGCGGGAACGTAGCGACGAGCGCGAGCTCGGGGCTGATGCCGCCATGGACGCGCTCCAGCTCGGGCAAGCCCACCTGCGCGCGCGTGGCGTTGAGCTCGCGCCGCCCGCGCTCGAGGCCGCGCGCGACCTGCCGCTGGGCGATGCGCCACATTCGCTCGCCCGCCGCCGTGCGCGGCAGGCGCGCGCCGAGCGAGTAGATCGGGAAGTGCGGCTCGCTGTACGGATGGACGTGGGGGATGAGCGTCGCGAGCGCGACGCCCTGCAGCTCGGCCGCGAGCGCGGGGGCGAGCGTGAGGATGTCGGCGACGACGACGTCGGGGCGCAGCTCGCCGACGAGCGGGAGCGTGTCGCGCGTGGCGTGGACGACCGCCTCGTAGAAGTCGAGCGGCTCCGGGCCCGAGGGGAACACCGTGTACTCCGGCGCGGGCGTGAAGCCCAGGCCTTCGCGCTCGACGTGCTCGCGCCAGCGCTCCCAGGTCTGGACCGTCACGTGGTGCTTGCGCGCAGCGAGCGCGCGCCCGAGCGCGATCATCGGGAACGCGTGGCCGGGGTCGCCGAACGCGCCGAGCAGCAGCCTCCTCGGCGGCGGCGTGCTCTCCGCCGCCGCGCGGCGCTCGGGCGCACTCCCGGCCACGGCGCGTTCGCTCAGGCGGCCAGCTCGGCAAGCAGCTCGAGCTGCTCGAGGCGCTCGGCGGCGCCG
>DATARO010000041.1:0-32479 GCA_036264095.1 Solirubrobacteraceae bacterium
AAGTCGCTGGAGGCGCTGGCGAGCGTCACCTGGCCATCGTATTGGCACCTGCCTGCCTTCCCGTCCCCACCAGTGGCCGGCCGCCGCCCGGCGCACCGGCGCGGCGACAGCTCGCAACAGCCCCGCTATATTCTTGAAAGCAATGGCTTCAGAGGGTCTCCGCAACAAGCCATGCGGCGGTCGCTACGGCGACATCGTGCAGTCGATCGGCAATACGCCGCTGATCGAGCTGCCGCGCCTGTCGCCGAAGCCCGGCGTGCGGATCTGGGCGAAGCTGGAGTCGCGCAACCCGACGGGCTCGGTCAAGGACCGCGTCGCGCGCGCGCTGATCGAGGACGCCGAGCAGAAGGGCGCGCTGTCGCCGGGGCAGACGATCCTCGAACCGACCTCCGGCAACACGGGCATCTCGCTGGCGATGATCGCCAAGCGCAAGGGCTACAAGCTGAAGGTCGTGCTGCCGGAGAACGTCACGCCCGAGCGCACCCAGCTGCTGAAGATGTACGGCGCCGAGATCGTCTACTCGCCCGGCGATCAGGGCTCCAACGGTGCCGTGGCGATGTCGCTGCAGATGGCCGCCGAGGACTCCTCCCTGTACATGCCCTACCAGTACGGGAACCCCGCCAATCCCGCCGCCCACTACAACGGCACGGCGCTCGAGATCCTCGAAGAGCTCGACGAGGTCAGCGCGTTCGTCGCCGGTCTCGGCACCGGCGGGACGCTGATGGGCAACGGCCGGCGCCTGAAGGAGGCGCTCGGCGACGCGGTGCGGATCGTCGCCGCCGAGCCGATGCAGGGCGAGCCGGTCCAGGGCCTGCGCTCGCTCGACGACGGCTTCATCCCGCCGATCATCGACATCTCGCTGCTGGACCGCAAGATCTTCGTCACCAACCGCGACGCGATCGTCTGGACGCGCAAGCTGCTCGACGAGGAGGGCATCTTCGCCGGTGTCTCGACGGGCGCGATCGCGAGCATCGCCGTCCGCATCGCCGGCGAGCTCGACGAGGGCAACGTCGTCTTCGTCGTGGCCGACGACGGCTGGAAGTACCTCTCGAGCGGCCTCTACACGCTGCCCGTCGACGAGATAGAGAACCTCGAGTCCACCGTTTGGTGGTAGGCCCGCCGCCCGCGCACGGCGCCGCCTGCATGCTGATCGCCAGGGAGCTCCTCGACGACCTCGTCGCGCACGCCCGCGAGGAGTACGACGCGGAGTGCTGCGGGCTGCTCGGCTACGGCCCGGCCGATGGGGCGACGCGCGCGCTCCGCGTACACCGCGCCACGAACGTGTTCGCGAGCCGCAAGCGCTTCGAGATCGACGGCCGCGAGCTGCTGCGCGTGATCGACGAGTTCGAATCCGACGGGCTCGAGCTCGGCGCGATCTACCACTCGCACACCCACACCGAGCCCTACCCGTCGCAAACGGACATCAACTTCGCCGCCAACTGGCCCGGCCTCGAGTGGGTGATCGTCGGCCTCGCCGGCGAGGAGCCCGAGGTGCGCTGCTACGTGATCGAGGGAGCAGAGGTCCGGGAGGTCGCGCTGGAGGTGGACTGATGGGTGACGAGCTCCTGTGCCCCGCCTGCGACCGCTCGCACGGCGCCGACGCCCGCTTCTGCGAGGACTGCGGCATGCCGCTCGTCCACCCGGGCGCCGCACCCGAGCCGACAGCCCGGCAGCGCCGCGCACGCAAGATCAAGCCCCAGTACACGGAGGGCCGGCTCGTGAAGGTCGCCGAAGCGCGCAACCAGCCCCAGGCCGAATTCCTCGCCGGCCTGCTGCTCGAGGAGGGGATCCCCTCGATGGTCCGCCGCTCCCAGGGCTTCGACGTGCCCGAAGCGATGGTCGGCGGCGCGCGCGACGTGCTCGTGCCCGAGTCCGGCGCCCAGGCGGCGCGCGAAGCGCTCACCTGGCAGCACGAGGCGGGGCGGGAGGACGTGCCCGCGCAGGACTAGGCGTCGCACTCTGCGAACCGTCCGGCACCTAGACTTCCTGGATGCCCAGAACCGCGCTCGTGTCCGCCGAGATCTCCCTGCCGGGGCGTCCGGAGGCGCTGAGGGTTCGCGAGCGGATCGCCGCGCTCGCCGACGTCGTGGACGTCGTCGGGCTGACCGACAACCACGCAGGACAGGCACGGATGTCCCCGCTGGCCGCGGTGGCGCTCGCGCGGGAGCAGGGCGTGTCGACGATCGTCCACGTGTCGTGCCGTGACCGCAACCGCCTGGCCCTGCGCTCGCAGGTCGTCGGCGCGGCGGCGCTGGAGTCGGAGGGCGTTCTCTGCCTCTACGGCGACCCGGTCGGCGAGACACCGCGCGTGAAGGACATGACCGCCACCGAGCTCATCGGCGCCGCCAGGCAGTGGGCCGAGCCGCACGACTTGGCCGTCGGGGCCGTCGTGAACCCATTTGCCGTCGACCAGGATCGTGAGCTCCGGCTGCTCGAGCGGAAGGTCGTCGCGGGCGCCGAGTACGTCCAGTCCCAGATGGTCTTCGATGTCGATGCGCTCGACGCCTTTCTCGAGCGTGCAGCAGACCTGCTCCACGGCGTTCGCTTCTACGCCGGGATCGCGCTGCTCCGCGATGAGCAGATGGCAGACCGTGCCCGGAGGCTCCCCGGAACGCTGATCTCCGACGATGCCGTTCGCCGCATCGCCGCCGGCGGCGGCATCGAGTTCGCCCGCGAGCTCGCGCTCCAGCTCGCCGAGATGCCGGCTGTCGACGCCCTGCACATCTTCCCGCTCGGAGCAGAGGCTGCGACACGCCCGATTGCTGCGGCCTTCCGCACGGCTCGCGGAGCCGGCGCGCGTGCCCACTGAGCACACTGCTCCGTCGCGCTCAGCGTTGCAGCACGGCCGCGAGGATCTGGCCGCGCGGGGCTAGACGAGCACAGGCTGGCCGGCGGCTTCGGACGTGATCGCACGGATCTCTTCCGAAGCACGCTCGAACTCCGGATCCGAGAGCACGGGGGTGCCCTCGAAGGGGAGTTCGCGCTGCAGCTCGAGCCACGGGCCGGGCCCGGCGTACTCGTCCTTGACCTTGACCGTCACCGGACGTGGGATCCGGTACGTGCGCAGCAGCAGCACGTGCAACGGCTGGCGCCCCCGCCAGCCGAGGCGCTTGGCCGCGTAGTCGGGCGTCCACACGTAGAACGGCGAGAGCGCGTCGACGCAGCGCGGGTCGACGATCGTGAAGTGGTCGGTGACTTCGGCCCAGGCGCGGATCCGCACCCGATCCGGCTGCTGCAGGGGCGCGCCCGAGACGAAGGTGTGCAGCGTCGGCTCCCCGTCGCTCCAGACACCCTCCTCCAGCGCCCGCCGCAGCTCCGGCTGGTGGGACTCACGGACGAGGTCTCCGGGCTGGTGGTCGAACGTGGGATAGAGGAAGAAGCGCTCGTGCGCGAGCTTCAGCGGCCGCTGCTGATTGGGCAGGGCTCCCTTGCGGAGGGTGAGGAGCTGCTCTCCTTCCGCCAGCGCGCGGACGGTGACAGCCCATTCTCTGAAAGCAATTGGCATGAGTGCGATGTTGCGAGACGAGCGAAACGACAGGTCTCAACCGGGCCCACCCGGCGGGCGGGCAACCGGCGTGTTAAAGATACGAAACCTGAGCGTAAATCCCAAATCTCCTGCAAATTGCCTGGATTTTTGCTTGCAGCGGCTCTCAGCCGCCATCGCTGACTGGCCAATCGACCAGTCTCGTCACAGGCGTTTTCCGGCCATTCCCTCGACCGCCTCGAGCAGCGAGGCGTAGTCCTCCTCGCCATGACCGCGCCCCGAGGCGGCGAGCAGGAGGTCGCGCGCGTGGCCGGCGGCGGGGAACGGCGCGCCGGCTGCCTGAGCCTCCTCGAGGCACAGGCGCACGTCCTTGAGCATGTGGTCGGTCTTGAACAGCGTGCTGTAGTCGTGCCCCCGCATCGCAGCCGCCTTCAACGTGAGCTGCGCCGACGCCCCGGACCCCGCACTCACGACCGCTTCGAACGCGTCGAGGTCGACGCCGGTCGCGCGCGCGAGCAGCAGCGCCTCGGCGAGCCCCGCCGCGTTGGCCGCACCGAGCGCGTTGTTGATCAGCTTGAGCATCTGTCCCTGGCCGAGCTCGCCGACGTGCACGACCAGCTCGCCCATCACCTCGAACAGCGGCCGGGCGCGATCGAAGTCCGCGGCCTCGCCCCCGGCCATGATCGTGAGCGTGCCGTCCTCGGCCCGCGGCGAAGAGCCGGTAACCGGCGCGTCGAGCATCGCGACGCCGGCCCGCGCCAGCTCAGCGCCGATCCGGCGGGCGTGCGCGGGGCCGATCGTGGACATGTCGATCGCCAGCAGGCCCTCGCGCGCCGATCCGATCACGCCGTCGCTGCCCAGCATCACCTCTGCGACCTGCTCGCCGTCGACGACCATGCTGATCACGACGTCGCTCGCCGCCGCGGCCGCGGCGGGAGTCGGCGCGACCTCGGCGCGGTGCTCCTGTGCCCAGCGCTCTGCCTTGCCGGGCGTATGCGTCCACACGGACAGCGGGAACCCCGCACGCACCAGGTTCGCTGCCATCCGCGAACCCATGATCCCGAGGCCCAGGAAACCCACGCGCACGGGCTGCGATCGTTCAGCCATCGCCGAATCCTCCTCCACCGGGCGTCTCGATGCGCAGCCGCCCGCCGGCTCTGAGGATGCCCGTGCTCTTGGCGGGCAGCGTCTCGCCGTCGAGCGTGTCGCGACCCGGCGAGCCGTCGCCGCCGCCCGCCGCCCCGCGCGGGCCGTGACGCCGCCGCTCTGCGATCAGCGAGAACTCCATCTCGCGCAGCGCCTGCAGCTCTCGCACGACCCCGTCGCCGCCGCGCCGGCGCCCGCGCCCGCCCGAGCCGCGCCGCAGCGAGTACTCCACCACCCGCAGCGGGAACTCGCGCTCGAGCGCCTCGATCGGCGTGTTCATCGTGTTGCTCATCGCGACATGGACCGCGCTCGGACCGCGCGCCCCCTCGCAGGCCCCCTGACCGCCGCCGAGCGTCTCGTAGTAGGAGAAGCTCCGATCGCCGAGCGTGAGGTTGTTCATCGTGCCCTGGCCCTGGGCGAGCCCGAACGCGCTCAGGACGAGGTCGGCGACGCGCGAGGAGGTCTCGACGTTGCCCGCGGCGACCGCCGCGCCCGGTCGCGCGTTCAGCAGCGACCCCTCCGGCACGCGCACGTGCATCGGCCGGAACGCCCCCGCCGAGGCGGGGATGTCGGGGTCGGTCAGGACGCGCAGGGCGAACATGCAGGCTGACACGGTCACCGCCAGCGGGCAGTTGAGGTTGCCGGCGTGCTGCGGGGCCGAGCCGCCGAAATCGAGCGTCAGCTCCTCGCCGCTGACGCGCGCGGCGAGCCTCAGCGCGATGTCGCCCTCGCGCGCCTCGAGCACGTCCTCCCAGCGGTGCTCGCCGTCAGGCATCTGCGCGATGCACGCGCGCGTGCGCCGCTCGGAATAGTCGAGCACCGCGGCGCTCGCCTCGCGCAGGCGCTCGGGCCCGAGCCTTGCCGCTAGCTCTGTCAGGCGCCTCACGCCCACGGCGTTGGCCGCCAGCTGTGCGCGCAGGTCGGCGCGGCGCTCCTCCGGCTGGCGCATACGCGCGCTCAGCTCCGCGAGCGCCCGCGGATCGAGCACCTGCGGCGCGATCACGACCCCCTCGTCCTCGAGCGAGGCGCTGTCGGCGGGCATCGAGCCGGGCAGGCGCCCGCCGACGTCGGCGTGGTGCGCTCGGCTCGCCGCGAAGCCGAGCAGCTCCCCCGAGCCTGCGAACGCCGGCGTGATGACCGTGATGTCGGGCAGATGCGTCCCGCCCGCGAAGGGGTCGTTGAGGATCCACGATCTCCCCGGCTCCTGCTCGCGCCCGCGCACGGCCGCGACCGCCGCCGGCATCGCGCCGAGGTGCACGGGGATGTGCGCCGCCTGCATCACCATCTCGCCGCCGGCGTCGAACAGCGCGGTCGATGCGTCGCGGCGCTCCTTGATGTTCGAGGAGTGCGCCGAGCGGATCAGCACCACGCCCATCTCCTCGCACGCCGCCGCGAGCGCGCCGGTCGCGACCTGCAGCTCGATCGGGTCGAGGCTCATGTCCCGGCCTGCCGCGGCTCGCTCCGGAGCGCGATCGTGCCGTGCTCGTCGACGCTCCCGCTCCAGCCTCCGGGGACGAGCAGCGTCGACTCGCGCAGCGCGACGAGCGCCGGGCCCTCGAGCCGGCTGCCGGGCTCCGGGGCGCCGCGCACCAGCGCGGCCTCGACGCGCTCGCCGTCGAGGACGAGAGTGGTTCGCTCGCTCGGACGCGGCTCATCTCCGTGCTCGCTCGCGCCGGCGCGGGGCGCGAGCGAGGGAGCCTCTCCCCACGCCGAGACGCGCAGGTTGACGAGCTCCACCGCCGCTTGCTCGTCCCGGTAGCCGTAGCGCTGCTCATGGGCGGCGGCGAAGCGCGCGCCGAGCTCCTCCGAGGGGTCTGTGCCGGTGCCGCCGCCGCCCGCGGGCGCGCGCGGGGCCACGGTCAGGTCCTCGTCGACGGGCAGCTCGAACGACTGGCCCGCGTAGCGCATCTCGTAACGCGCCCGCACGCGCACCGGCGGCGCGCGCAGCTCCTGCTCGACCTGCGCGACGAGCGCGTCGCGTTCCCGCGCGAGCCGCTCGGGCGTCAGTGAGCCGCCGCGCAGCATGACCGTGCGCGCGACGTCGCACCGCGGCGCCGCGGCGGCCAGGCCGAGGGCGGACAGCACGCCCGAGGCGCGCGGGCAGAGGATGCGGGTGATCTCGAGCTCCGCGGCGAGCGCCGCCGCGTGCAGCGGGCCCGCGCCCCCGAACGGCATCAGCGCCAGGCCGCGCGGATCGATCCCGCGCTCGACCGTCATCACCCGCAGCGCCCCGAGCATCTCCGCCTCGGCGACGCGCACGATCCCCTCCGCGCACGCGAGCTGCGCGAGGCCGAGCTCGTCAGCGAGCGCACCGACGGCTCGCTCGGCCGCGGCGCGGTCGAGCTGCACCCCGCCCGCCAGCGGCGAGTCGCCGAGCAGCCGCCCCAGCAGCAGGTTCGCGTCGGTCACGGTCGGGAGCTCGCCGCCGCGGCCGTAGCAGGCGGGCCCCGGGTCGGCGCCCGCAGAGCGCGGCCCGACGCGCAGCGCGCCGCCGGCGTCGCGCCAGGCGATCGACCCGCCGCCCGCGCCGACCGTATGGATGTCGAGCGAGGGGAGCGACAGCGGCCGGCCCGCGACGCTCCGCTCGGCCGTCTCCGGCACGTCCGCCCCGTCGATCAGGCACACGTCGCAGGACGTGCCGCCCATGTCGAAGCACAGCACGCGCGCCTCGCCTGCCCGGCGCGCGAGCAGCTGGGCACCGCCGACCCCGCCCGCCGGCCCCGACAGCGCGGTCAGCGCGGCGTGTGCGCTCGCCCGCGCGACGCTCGTGAGCCCCCCGGAGGACTGCATCACCTGCGGCTCGCACAGCCCCGTCGCGGCCGCCTCCGTTGAGAGGGCGCGCAGGTAGCCCGCCAGCAGCGGCGAGAGCGCTGCGTCGAGCACGGTCGTCGCGGTGCGCTCGAACTCGCGGAACGTGCCGACGAGGTCGCTCGACAGCGAGACGTGAACGCCCGGCAGGGCAGTGGCGAGCAGCTCGCCGATCATCAGCTCGTGCGCCGGGTCGGCGTAGGAGTGCAGCAGCGCTACCGCGACCGCCTCCGGCCGGGCGGCGCCGACCTCCGCGACCAGCGCGCGCGCCGCCGCGGCTGACAACGGCGCGATCACGCCGTCGTGGCCGGTGCGCTCGGGGGCGGCGAAGCGCAGCTCAGACGGCACCAGCGGCGGAGGGGAGGCGTCCCACAGCCGGTAGAGGTGCGGCCGGTTCTGGCGCCCGAGCTCGATCACGTCGGTGAAGCCCTCGGTCGCGATCAGCGCGGTGCGCGCCGTGCGCCCCTCGAGCAGGGCGTTGGTAGCGACCGTCATGCCGTGCGCGAAACGGCTGACATCGCCCGGCTCGACGCGGGCGCGAGCGAGCACCTCGCGCACCGCCGCCATCACCCCGAGCGCCTGTGACTCGGGCGTCGAGGGAACCTTCGCGGTGTGCACCGCCGCGGCGTCGTCCACGAGCACCGCGTCGGTGAACGTCCCGCCGACATCGACGCCGAGCAGCACCGCCTGAGCCTATTTCAGGGCGCCGGGGGCCGCCCGGCGGCCGGGCTACGCCGCCGCGAGCTCCCGGTCCTCGGTGTCGGCCAGGTGCTGGTGCGAGGGGCAATAGCCGTTGTGCGGCAGCGGCGTGCGCTGGCAGGGGGAGCCTTTGCGCGTCGTCGCACGGCACTGCGGCGGGGCGCCGCTCACGGCCGTGTAGCCCTCGTGCGGGTGTTCGATCAGGAACTGCTGGGCGAAGCCCATGTAGCGCGAGACCACGCAGTGAACCTGCGCCTGGGCGGACATCGGGAAGTAGCTGCGAATCTGGCCGAAGAGCGCGCGCTCGGGCCGGGCGAAGTTGTGCCGGTCGATCGCCAGACGCGTGACGACGTCCTCACACGCCTTCAGCACCGCGGCATGGTTGGTCGAGAGCGGGGATCCCGGGGGCGGCGGGAGCACCTGCGGCGCTAGCTTGCGGTAGATGGCTCTGCTGAACTGGTACATGGGAACGTTTCCTGGACCTCTCTTGCTCCGTTCTCCTGTTGTCGCGCACTCCCGCCTGACCTGAAGACTCCACATCTCTCTCAGGCCTTCCTAAAGCAGAACACGGGACATGCCGCAAAAGAGCGAGTTATGGCCGTTTGCGCTCTAACTTCTTATGTTCGAGCGGTACCCGCTGAGCGGCCGGTGACACGTTGCGGCGCGCGACGGAGCGGCCGTTCGCAGGGCCGGGCGACGTCAGGTCCAGTGCTGCCAGGCGATCTCATCCGCCCCGTCGATCGCCGCGTGGCGGTGATCCAGAGCCCGATCGCGCTCGGGGCAGTCGCTGCGCAGATGCGCCCCGCGGCTCTCGCACCGCGCGAGCGCGCCGCGCGCGATCAGGCGCACGAGCGGGTGCGGGCTGTCGAGCAGCGGCGTGAGCGTCGCCTCGTCGCGCACGACTCCCGCCCGCTGCCAGAGCGTCTCGCGGGTCTTGCGGTCGGCGGGCAGCGGCGCCTCGCCCCCGCGTAGCTCGTCCAGCTCTGCGCGGCCCGCGGCCGGGCTCGCCTGCGCGGGCACCGAGAGCGCGTGCTTCACCGCCCGGCCGGCGAACACGAAGCACTCGCTGAGCGAGTTCGAGGCGAGCCTGTTGGCCCCGTGCAGGCCGGTGCAAGCCACCTCTCCGACGGCGTACAGGCCGGCGAGCGACGAGCGCGCGTCGAGGTCCGTGACGATCCCGCCCATCATGTAGTGCGCGGCCGGCGCGACGGGGATCAGCGCGCGCGCCGGATCGAGCCCGGCCTCGCGCAGCGCAGCCACGACGTTCGGGAACCGCGCCGGGTCCACGGCGCGCATGTCGAGCCCCACCGAGCGCTCGCCGGTCGCCTCGAGCAGCTCGTGGATCGCGCGCGAGACCTCATCGCGCGGGGCCAGCTCGTCGACGAAGCGCTCGCCGCCGGCGGCGTGGAGGGTGGCGCCCTCGCCGCGGATCGCCTCGGTGACGAGGAAGCCCTCCCGCCCCTTGACGCCGAGCACGGCGGTCGGGTGGAACTGCAGGAGCTCGAGGTCCGCCAGCTCGGCGCCCACCGCATGCGCGAGCTGCATGCCGATCCCCTGCGAGCCCGGGGGGTTCGTAGTCCGCGCCCACAGCGCCGCCGCACCTCCCGTCGCGAGCACGACCGCGCGCGCCGCCACGACGGTGCCGTCGTCTAGCGCGACCCCCGCACATCGTCCTTCGCGCCGCCACAGAGCCTGTGCGCGGGCGCCCTCGAGCACCGCCACGAGCGGGTCCGCTGCAGCCAGGGCCGAGAGCTGGCGTACGACGCGCCGTCCCGTCGCGCTGCCGCCGGCATGCACGACGCGGCGCACCGAATGTCCGCCCTCGAGGCCGAGCGCGAGCTGGCCGAAGCGGTCGGCGTCGAAGCGAACGCCGAGCGCCTGCAGATCGCGCACCGCGCCCGGCGCCTCGCGCGCGAGCGTCTCGGCGGCGCTGCGGCGCACGAGCGAGCGTCCGGCGCGCTCGGTGTCCGCGAGGTGCAGCTCGAAGCTGTCGTCCGGGGCGAGCGCCGCGGCGAGGCCGCCCTGCGCCCAGTAGCTGGCCGTCTGCGCCAGCGGCGTCGCGGAGACGAGCACGACCTCCGCTCCCTCGCGGGCCGCGCACAGCGCCGTATAGAGCCCGGCGGCGCCCGCGCCCACGACCGCGATGTCCGCCGTGCGCAGGACCGCCCTCGGTTGGCCGGACGTCACGGCCTGAACCGTATCCGCAGCGCGCCGGCGGCCGCCCGCCGGGGGCGCACCTATTTCCGAAGGCTGCCGAAGCCGGGCGGCGTCACGACCGGAGGCACGATTTTGCTCGGCGTCGACGTTGTCGGCGTGGACGTCCTCGCTGTCGTCGTGCCCGGGGCGGCGGTGCCGCCCGGAGTGGAGGTCGCACCGGTCGTGTTGACCGTGGCGGGCGCGGTCCTCGCGGGCACTTTGGCGGCGGGCGCGGTCGTCGCCGGCAGCGTGGTCGCGGGGACGGTCGTCGCGGCCGCCGGAGCGGCGGCGGTCGTGATCGTGTGCGTCAGCGGCGCCGGGGCGGGCCCGGAGTCGCCCGCGAGCTTGACGAGCGCAGCTGCGAGCACGGCCAGCAGCAGCGCGAGCAGCAACGCGCCCGCGACGATCGGCGCCCTCCAGTTCGGCGCGGCGGCGAGCCGGGTGCGGGCGGCCGCGCCGCAGTGCAGGCACCACTCCTGGGTGGGGGCGAGCGGCGCGCCGCACAGCGGGCAGGCATCCCCGTCGGGGGCCGCGACAGGCGGGTGCGCGAGCGGCGCGCTGCCCGGACCCGGGGGTGCGGCCGTGCTCACTGGCCGTGCGCGGGGGGGCGGATGATCTCGGTCACCCTCTCCTTCGCGGCGGCCGGAGGGGAGGCGTGCACGGCCGGCGTGGTGGGCGCCGCGACCGGGTCGGCGCCGGCGGCCGGCGACGCGGGGCCGCGCGCGGGCGGCGGGCTCTCCGTCGCGACGGCGGGCGCAGGCGCGGCGGGCTCGGCGCTCGCCGCGGGGGGATGGGAGGCCGCCGGAGCGGACCCCGTGCGGCCGGCCTCGGCGCCCGGCGGGGCGGTGCCGCCGGCCACGGCGATCGGGAGGGCGGGGTGGCGTCCGAGCGAGAGCCCGCAGCGCGGGCAGTAGCGGTCTTCGCTCGCGTGGATCGCCGCGCAGCGCGGGCACGCCGTCACGCCCGCCTCGCGCAGCACGGTGATCGGCTGACGCTCGGCCAGGGCGTCCTCGAGCGCGCGCAGCTCGTGGTCCATCTGCGCGAGCAGGTTCAGCTTTGCGAGAACGAGGTCGTCGTTGCGCTGCCCGAAGCGGTGCAGGTTGAAGACGAGGCCGCCGAGGTCGCGGTACGCCAGCTCGCGCGCCTTGCGCAGGAACCGGGCACGGCGGCGCATGCGCCCGCGGGTGCCGAAGCCCTGTGGGTGCCCGTCCCCCTCGGCGCCACCCGCGGGTGCCTCGGCGGATGGGCCGTCGGCCGCGGCGACGGCGGGCTGCTCGGTCGCGGCTGCGCCGTCGGGGTGGGGCTCTGCGGTGTGCGCCCGCGTGGCGGGAGCGCCGGGAGTCGTGGTTGGAGTCTGATCCACGGCTGATTCATGCTATCCCGCGTTCAGGAGGTCCGTTGCACGGCGGCGCCCCAGGCGGCGAGCACGCGCTCGGCCATGCGCTCCGCCGAGAACCGCTCCGCGCGGGCCCGGCCGGCGATCCGGGCGTCCTGATCGGCGAGGTGCGGGCGCAGCGCCGCGAGCCATGCCGCGGGGTCGTACTCGCTGCACAGCGCCCCCTCGATGCCCGCGAGCGCCTCGGCGTGGATGCCGACGGGCGTCGCCAGCACGGGCACGTCGCAGGCGAGCGCCTCGAGTGCCGCGAGGCCGAAGCCCTCGCGCTCGGAAGGGATCACGACGGCGTTCGCGGCGTTCACCCACAGCGGCACGGCGTCCGGGTCGATGCCGCCGAGCACGGCCAGCTCGGCGCCGGCCGCGCGCGCGAGCGCCAGCGCGCGGTCGTGGCGCTTCTCTGGCCGCGCCGGGTCGGCGGGGAACAGCAGCAGCGGCACGCCGGGATCGAGCTCGAGCTGCGCGCGCGCGTGCGCGCGCGGGACCGGGGCGAAGCGCTCGACGTCCACGCCGCAGGGAAGGACCACCGCGCGGCTTCGCAGCGGACGCGGCAGCTCCGCGGCGAGCGCGGCGGAGGCCGTGCCGAGCACGTCGATCGTCGGGATCGCGGCGTACGTCAGCAGGCGCGTGCGCGGGTGGCGCACGTCGGTGCCGTGCAGCGTGAGCGCCCGCACGCGGGCGGGCGCCGCCAGCGCGGGCCAGGCGGTCAGGCCGAAATGCGCGTGGACGACGTCGGGACGCAGTGCGCGGCCGCGGCGGCGGAGCTCCGGCACCGCACCGGCCAGCGAGCGCGGCCCCGGGGAGAACTCCAGCAGCTCGATCTCCGCATCCCCGACCGCGATCCGCTGCAGCGCCGCGACCTGGTCGCGCACGAAGCGCCCGCGCTCCGGATGGGCGCCGTCGGGAAGCATGTTCGAGACGACGAGCGCGCGCACGGCCCTCGGACCGTAGCGCTCTGGAATGATGGCCCGATGAGCGAGCGGAGCTACGGGCGCGGCCCCGGCGAGATGCGCCCGGTGGAGATCGAGCCCGGCTTCATGCGCACCGCGACCGGCTCGGCGCTGATCTCGATCGGAGAGACGCGCGTGATCTGCACCGCCTCGGTCCAGGAGAGCGTGCCGCGCTGGATGGCCGGCCGCGGCCGCGGCTGGGTCACGGCCGAGTACGGGATGCTCCCCGCCTCGACCGGCGAACGCAAGCAGCGCGATGCGACGCGCGGGCGCCAGGACGGGCGCACCGTCGAGATCCAGCGCTTGATCGGTCGCTCGCTGCGGGGCGTGATCGACTTCGACGCGCTCGGGGAACGCACCGTGTACCTCGACTGCGACGTGCTGCAGGCTGACGGGGGCACGCGCTGCGCCTCGATCACAGGCGCGTTCGTGGCGCTCGCGCTCGGGTGCGAGCGGCTGCGCGGCGAAGGCCTGCTCGAGCGCTCGCCGCTGAACGGCTCGGTGGCGGCGATCTCGTGCGGGATCGTCGGCGGAGAGTCGCTGCTGGACCTCGACTACTCCGAGGACTCGACCGCCGAGGTCGACGCCAACGTGGTCATGACCGGCGACGGTGGCCTGCTCGAGGTGCAGGCGACCGCCGAGCGCACGCCGCTCTCGCGTGCCCATCTCGACGAGCTGCTGGCGCTCGCCGCCGACGGCGTCGAGCGCCTGCGCGCGGCGCAGGACAGCGCGATCGGGCAGGGCAGTCCGGTGGAGGGCGCGGCGGCGGCGGAGCCGGCGTGAGCGCAGCGGCCGGGCGCACGCTGCTGCTCGCCACGCACAACCACCACAAGACGCGCGAGTTCGAGCGCCTCCTGGCCGGGGGCGCGCAGCCCTGGCGCGTCGAGCCGCTGGCGGACGCCGTGGAGCTGCCGCCGGAGGACGGCACGACCTTCGCCGAGAACGCGCTCGGGAAGGCCCGCGCGGCGGCCGCGGCAGCCGGGCGACCGGCGTTCGCCGACGACTCGGGCATAGCCGCCGACGCGCTCGGAGGGGCACCGGGCGTGCGCTCGGCGCGCTATGCGGGCGAGCACGCCACCGACGAGCAGAACCTCGCGAGGCTGCTGAGGGAGGCGCCGGCTGGGAGCGGGCTCGAGTACGTGTGCGCGATCGCCTATGTCGACCCCGACAGCGGCGTCGAGCAGCTGTTCGAGGGGCGCTGCCGCGGAACGCTCAGCGACAGGCCGCGGGGCACGCGGGGCTTCGGCTACGACCCCGCCTTCGTCCCCGACGACGACGCCGGCGGGCGCACGATGGCCGAGCTGGACGACGACGAGAAGGACCGCATCAGCCACCGCGGGCGCGCGGCGCGGGCGCTGTTGGAGTGGCTCGAGGGGGGATGATCAGAGGAGGTTGATCGCGGCGGAGATCGCCACGGCCACACCGAGCCCGGCATAGCCGGTGTAGCCCGAGATCAGCAGCAGCAGCGCCGTGATCAGCGCGACCAGCACTGTCGATATCCACGCGACGCGCTGGATCGCCATCGGGTGATTCTCGCGCACGCCCCGGACCGGGCGCTGGCCCTTGCCCCGTGTCCGCCATCGGTGTTAGCTTCGGACCACCGGTTTCACGAGACAGGAGGGGCGATGTGACCAAGTCCGAGCTGATCGAGCAGGTGGCAGACCGGGCGGCCCTGACGAAGCAGGATGCAGCGCGCGCTGTGGATGCGGTGCTGGCGACCGTCGAGGATGCGCTGCGGAGGGGCAGCGACGTCACGGTTTCCGGGTTCGGCAAGTTCCACGTGAGCCAGCGGGGGGCGCGTGCCGGCGTCAACCCGCGGACGGGGGAGCGGATCCAGATCGCCGCCTCGCGCGTGCCGCGCTTCACTGCGGGCAGCGGCCTGAAGAGCGCGGTGAGGGGTCGCTGACCGGGGCCGCCCTCTTTGGCGACGTCCTCGCCGGCCGGGTGGCCGAGCGCGAATCGCAGATCGTGCTCGGCCTCGACCCGGATCCCGGCAACCTGTGGCCGGCGCCCGCGCGCGCGGGCGGGCCATCGACCGGCACGCACGCGGCCGAGCAGGCGGTCGCCGCGCACTGCAGGGCGCTGATCGACGCCGCCGGGCCCGCCTGCGTGGCCGTCAAGCCGCAGCTCGCGCGCTTCGAGGCGCTCGGGGCCGGCGGCGGCGCCGTTCTGCGGGAGGTGTGCGACCACGCGCGCGAGGCGGGCCTGCTCGTGATCGCCGACGGCAAGCGCGGGGATATCGACGTGACCGCTGCCGCCTACGCCGCCTCGCTCGGCGACGGCCTGGATACGCCGTTCGGCCGGCTCGCGGGGCTGCGCGCCGAGCTGGCGACGGTCAACCCGCTGATGGGCGGTGACGCGATCGCCCCGTTCGTCAACGCGGCGCGACGGAGCGGCGGGGGGATCCTCGTGCTCGTCCGCACGTCAAACCCCGGCGCGGCGGACATCGAGGACCTCGAGCTCGCGCGTGGCGGCACCGTGTGGGAAGCGCTCGCCGCGCTGGTCACCGCCGCCGGCGAGCCCGGCGTCGGCGCGTCCGGGCTGAGCGACGTGGGCGCCGTCGTCGGCGCCACCGCGCCCGGTCATCTCGCCCGTGCCCGCGAGCTGATGCCGCACGCCCCCTTCCTGCTCCCGGGCGTGGGCGCCCAGGGAGGGCGCGTGGAGGAGCTCGGCGCGGCGTTCGCACCCGGACGCGCAGCGGGCCTCGTGAGCGCGTCGCGCAGCATCGCCGAGGCCCACGCGCGCGACGGGTCGAATCCTGGGCCGGCGGCGCGGGATGAGGCCGAGCGACTGCGCGCGACAGCCTGGGAGCTGTCGGCCGGGGCGCCGGCGATGGGCTGAGCACGGCCGCGCCGGCGACGGTCCGGCCCGACGCAGCCGCCAGTGGCGAGCGGGGCGTTTCGCTAGCCTTCTGACCGTGCTGGTACGGAGATCTAGCCGGCGGTCCGCGGGCACCTCGGCCGGCACGCCCGCATGATCATCACGGTCACGCTCAACGCGGCAATCGACAAGTCGCTGTCGGTGCCGAACTTCCGGCTCGGACGCCGGCACCGCACGGTCGAGCAGCGCACGATGGCGGGGGGGAAGGGCGTGAACATCGCACGCACGCTGAAGGCGCTCGGACAGCCCGTGATCGCGACCGGCTTCGCCGGCGGCACGACGGGAACGCACATCGTCGAGCAGCTGACGGAGGAGTCGATCCTCAACGACTTCGTGCGCATCCGCGAGGAGTCGCGTACGAACACCTCGGTGCTCGATCCCACGACCGGGGAGCAGACCGAGATCAACGAACGCGGGCCGCTCGTGTCCGAGCGCGAGGTCGAGCTGTTCCGCGACAAGCTGATCTACCTGGCGCGCGGCGCGGCGATCGTCGTGTTCGCGGGCTCGCTGCCGCGCGGCGTGGAGCCCGAGCTGTACGCATCGCTGATCCACGACCTCGAGCGCTCTGACGTGCTGACCGTCGCCGACACCGACGGCGAGCCGCTGCGCCTGGCCGTGCGCGCCGAGCCCGACCTCGTCTCACCGAACGTGCCCGAGGCCGAGGAGCTCGTCGGGCACGAGTTCGGGAGCGAGGTGGAGCGCTCGATGGCGGTGACGGAGATCGCGGCGCTCGGGCCGCGCGAGGCGATCATGACGCTGCCCGACGGGTGCGTCGCCCAGGTGCTCGTCGACGGGCAACGGGTGCTCAAGCGCGCGCGGATCGAGCCGCGCGAGCCGATCGCCAAGCGCGGATCGGGCGACGCGTTCCTCGCGGGCTACCTCGCCGGGCGCTACGAAGGCCGCAGCCCCGACCAGTGCCTGCGCTTCGGCGTGGCGTGTGGGGCCGAGTCGACGGGCCGCCTCTCGGCGGGCGCGATCGACCCGCGCGAGGCGCGCCGGCTGATGGGGGACGTCGACCTGTCTGTGGTGGAGCTGCCCGCCGAGGTCTCCTGACGTGGCGCGATGACCGGCGCATCTCGGCGTCCTCGGCCGCTCATGTGCTCGCTCTCTGCGTCCTTGACCTGCTTGGTCCTCGCGCCTGACAGGCGCGGTCCGGCGTGCAGAGCGCGTCGCGGCTGACGCGCCGAGGACCGAGGCGTTTATCCCCCGGCGACGTCGCGGCGCAGGAAGACCAGATAGCCGGCGAACAGCGACGGCCCGGCGTACAGGGCGCAGAGCCACAGCGAATGCAGGATCGGCGCCCAGTCGGTCGGGGTGCGGAGCAGGCCCTGCCAGGCGAAGTACTGCTGCGTGAGAAGGTAGGGGTGGAGCCCTTCCAGCCCTGGGATCTGCTGAACGATGAAGAGGACGAGGGTGACGCCCAGCGTGGCGACGATCGCCGCGGCGCTGTTGCGGGTGGCCGTCGAGAGGAGCACGCCGATGCACACGATCGTCAGCAGCGGGATCAGGAAGCAGGCGTAGGCGGCGAAGACGAGCGCGAGCGCTTCGGAGGCGGACACGGTCGAGCCGGAGAAGGTGCGCACGCTGTGGAAGCCCCAGGCCCCGACCCCGGCGACGACGCCGACGATCGCTGAGAGGAACACGGCGCTCGCGCCGTACGTGCACGCGGCCAGCACCTTCGCCGCGAACACCTGGCCGCGGTCGACCGAGCGGGTGAGGATCGTCTTCAGCGTCCCGTTGTTGTCCTCGGCGGCGACGATGTCGCCCGCCACGAGCGAGCCGATCAGCGGCAGGAAGAAGGGGGCGAGGAACGTGAGCATCAGGACGGGCGTCGCGAGTCCCGACTGGAAGATCTCCGAGGCGAAGACGTTGTCGGCGCCGCGCGGCGGCTGCCCTCGGATCAGCTGGCTGATGACGAAGATCAGCGGCAGCAGGATCGCCAGGCCGAAGCCGAGGTACGTGCGCTTCTGGGAGGCGAGCTTCCTGAGCTCCCAGCCGTAGACGGTGCGGACGGGCGGCCGGCGAGCGGTGCGGCGCACGGCGGGCGGCGCTGCGGGGGCGGCGGCGGCCGCGCTCATCGGGCCGGCACCAGCTCGCCGCTGTCCTCGCCCGGGGCGGCGGCTCCGGCGAGCGCGTCTCCGGATCCCTCGCCGGTGAGGCGGAAGAACAGGTCCTCGAGCGTCGCCAGCTCGGGCGTGAGCGCGAGGATGCCGATCCCGGCTGCGCCGAGCGCGATCGAGAGCTCGCCGACCTCGCGCTCGTCGGCCTGGAACGCCAGCCCGTGCTCCCCCGCCGCGGCCGCTGTGATGCCGGGGTGCTCTCGTGTGATCGCGAGCGCCCTGTCGTCGTCGCTGGTGCGCATGCGGTAGCCGGCGCCGCCCTGGCGGCGGAGGTCGCTCATCGCGCCCTCATAGACGACGCGGCCGCGGTTGACGATCGCGACGCGGTCGCAGAGTTCCTGCACCTCGGGGAGCTGATGGCTCGAGAGCAGCACGGTGATGCCGTCGCCGGCCAGCCGCCGGATCAGCTCGCGCATGTCGCGCATCCCGGCGGGATCCAGCCCGGTGGCGGGCTCGTCGAGGATCAGCAGGCGCGGCGCACGCAGGAGGGCGGCGGCGATGCCGAGGCGCTGGCGCATCCCATGCGAGTAGCCGCCGACGCGGTGCTCGGCGCGCGGCGCGAGCTCGACGATGTCGAGTGCCTCGCCGATGCGCCCCGAGGCGCCGTCGCCGTCGAGCGCGGCGAGCAGCTCGAGGTTCTTGCGGGCCGAGAGGTATGGATAGAAGCGGGGTGCCTCGACGAACCCGGCGACGCCCTCGAGCGCGCGGGCGCCGTCGCGCATCGGGTCGCGGCCGAACAGCTCGATGGCGCCCTCCGTCGGCATGATCAGCCCGAGGGCCATGCGCAGGGTCGTGGTCTTGCCGGCGCCGTTGGGGCCGAGGAACCCGTACACGTCGCCCTTGTGGACGTTGAGGTCGACGTCGTCGACCGCCACGACCTCGCGGTAGCGCTTGACGAGCCCGCGCGCTCGGACGGGCTGCGCGTCAGGTGAGGCTGCGTCTCCGGCGGCGCGCTCGCTCACGGCGCCGTCAGAGCGAGCGCGCGAGCGCCTCGACCTGGGCCGCTTCGACGGCCCCTGCGACGACGTAGCGGACGCCGGAGCGCTCGAACGTCAGGACCGTCCCGAGCTCCGTGCGCAGCTCGCTCGCGGTGCTTGTACCGATTTTGACCTTCGGAAGCTGTTCCAGGCTGCCTTCGCCTTTGCTCGCGCCGTGCGTGGGCGTTTCGAGAACGCCGATCGAGGTCACGCCTTCGCCGTGGTGCGTCAGGGTGCCGTGATTATCCGGGCTGGTCGTCGAACCGCTGGAGGCCTGGTGTTCGGGCGGTTCGATCTGTTCGATGGTCGCGTTGCTGGGCGGGGTGAAGGAGAACACGGAGGAGTCGACCGGCCCGTATTGGACTTCGGTGGCCGCGAGTTCGATCACCGGCGAGGAGCTCTTGGACGAGTAGATCGCGGTGCGCAGCGGGAAGCCATGGTCGGCGTCGAACGAGAGCTCGGCGCCACCGATCAGGCTGCCGGCTTCTTTCGGCGAGACGCGGACCGTGTAGGCGGGCTGGCCGCCCACGTCGGTGGGCGACGCTTCCGAGACGTCTACGTGCTTGCGCAGCCGCCCGAGCGCTTCTTCGATCTTCGCCACGGACGGCGGTTCGTGGCTGCTCGTGTCGGGGTGCGTGCCCGTTTCGGCCTCGGCCTTGGGCGTGTAGCGGTAGACGGTGTTCGATGAGGAGTCGTACAGGGACAGCGTGTGGCCGTCGTAGAAGATCTGGCTGTCGCCCTGTTCGGACTGCAGCTCGATGCGCATGCGCCCGTCATTGGCGATCCAGAGGCGGCCCGAGGCGCCTTTTACCAGCGGGCTCGAGGTGATCCCGCCCCCTCCGCTGCCATCCCCGCCACCCGCGAGGCTCGCGCCTTCGAGCAGGTGGTTGGAGAACGTGATGCGCGCGCTCGCGCCTTCCACGGAAGGACCGGCGAGCGCTTGGTGCACGGCGTCGGCGAGCGGGCGCGCGGGCGGCACCGGTCCTGTGTCCAACGCGGATGCGAGCGCCGTGGCGCCGATGCCGACGCCGACGATGACGGCGCAGAGCAGGAGCAGCTTGGTGAGCGCCAGACGGCGGAAGATGTTCATCGGTCGCTCTGCCTCCTGCTCGTCGATCGTCCTATGCATCCAGAGTAGCGCGGAGCCTTTGCGTGGGATTAAGGCGGTGGACGGGAGAGCCGATCGACCTTCCGCGACGGCAGTAGATATGTTCTCGCCCGATGATCATCGCGCTGGCCATCGTCTGGGCGCTGCTCGGCCTCACCGTGTTCTTCGTCGGCATGCGCGGCGGTCCCGCCGGGGCGCGCCGGGCGCTGCACACCCAGTCGCGCATCGGGCAGCGGATCGTGACGCTCGGGGTCGTCGCCCTGGTCGTCTTCGGCCTCGCCGTGCCGGCGCTGGTGCTCGCGTTCAACGGAGCGGACAAGGCGAGCGCGGGTGTCGGCGGGATCCACCTGAACGCCGAAGAGCAGAAAGGCCGCGACCTCTTCGCCCACGCTTGTGCGGTGTGCCACACACTCGCGGCGACGAAGGCGGTCGGACAGATCGGCCCGAACCTCGACGTGCGCGTCGGGGATGACATCTCGACTCCGGCCGGACGCAAAGCGCTCGTGCTCAGCGCGATCGAAGAAGGCCGCGCGCGTGGGCTCGGGCAGATGCCCGCGATGCTGTATCAGGGCAAGGAAGCGCGCGCGGTGGCGAACTTCGTCGCCGCCGTCGCCGGGCACTAGCAGCGGCGCGATGGCCGGCGCCGCTGGGCGCATGGCCGGCGCGCCGCGGCGCAGCGGGTCGCGCGTCGTTGGCCAGCCGTCGATAGCCCCGACCGAACCCCGTGTGTATGGTGAGCGCCGCGATGGCGCTCGACAGACCGAAGACGGCGGAGGACGTCAAGGCGCTCGTCCAGGAGCGGGACATCCGCTTCATCCGCTTCTGGTTCACCGACATCCTCGGGCAGCTGAAGTCCTTCTCGATCAACGCCGCCGAGCTCGAGGACGCGTTCGAGGCCGGGATGGGGTTCGACGGGTCCTCGATCACGGGCTTCAACGCGATCGAGGAGTCGGACATGATCGCGATGCCCGATCCCGAGACGTTCGCGGTGCTCCCGTGGCGGCCGGAGGAGTCGGGGGTCGGTCGCATGTTCTGCGACGTGATCACGCCGGAGAAAACCCCGTATGAGGGCGATCCGCGCCACGTGCTGCGCCGGGCGCTGGCACGGGCGCACGAGATGGGGTTTGACAAGTTCAACGTCGGCCCCGAGCTCGAGTACTTCCTGTTCCGCGACTCGCGCTCCACCGAGGTGCTCGACGAGGGCGGCTACTTCGACCTGACGACGCTCGACGCGGGCTCGGATGTGCGCCGCGAGACGGTGCTGGCGCTCGAGCAGCTCGGGATCCACGTGGAGTACACGCACCACGAGGTCGGCCCCTCCCAGCACGAGATCGACATGCGCTATGCCGACGCGCTGAAGATGGCCGACGACTGCATGACCTACCGCATCACCGTCAAGGAGTTCGCGATGAAGTACGGCTGGCATGCGACGTTCATGCCGAAGCCGCTGTTCGGCGAGAACGGGTCGGGCATGCACACGCACCAGTCGCTGTTCGCGGGTGGCAAGAACGCCTTCTTCGACCCGGACGACCAGTACTTCCTCTCGGACGTCGGCAAGGCGTTCATCGCCGGGCAGCTCAAGCACGCCCGCGAGATCTGCGCGATCTTCGCCCAGTGGGTCAACTCGTACAAGCGCCTCGTGCCGGGGTTCGAGGCGCCGACCTACGTGGCCTGGTCGCGGCGCAACCGCTCGGCGCTCGTGCGCGTGCCGCTCTATCACCCGGGGCGCGAGAAGGCGACGCGCATGGAGCTGCGCTGCCCCGACCCGGCGTGCAACCCCTACCTGACGTTCGCCGTGCTGCTGCAGGCCGGACTCGAGGGGATCGAGAAGGGCTACGAGCTGCCGGAGCCGATGGAGAAGAACCTGTACCACCTCTCCGCCGAGGAGCGGCGGCGGCTCGGGGTGGAGGAGCTGCCGCAGTCGCTCGGCGAGGCGATCGAGATCACCGCCGAGTCCGAGCTGGTCCTGCGGACACTCGGCGAGCACATGTTCAACCGCTACGTCGAGATCAAGCGACAGGAGTGGGACGACTACCGGGTGCAGGTCACGAGCTGGGAGCTAGACCGCTACCTGTCGATCCTCTAGAGCTCGCGCGCGGGCACCTCGCACGCGATCGGTTGTTACTCGAGGAACCCGTCGCCGTTCAATCCCGCGGCACCTCACACGCGATCGGCCGCGCCGGCGCCAGATACCAATGCATCGCCTGGAGCATGTGGCCGAACGCCTGCGGGTGTCGCGGCGCGATCTCCGCCACCAGCCGCATCGCGCCGAGCGCCTGCTGCTCGTACCGATCCTCGCCGGTCAGCTGCGAGAGGCGCAGGAGGCCCATCGCGGCGCTCGAGGCGCCAGCAGGGATGGGGGAGTCCTCGAGCTCCTTGCGCCGCGTCAGGAGCTCCTCGGCATCGGAGGCGGTTGAGAAGAAGCCACCGCGATCGGGGTCGCCGAAGCGAGCGATGATCTCATCGGCGAGGCTGACGGCGGCGTCGAGCCAGCGCTCCTCACAACCCGTTTCGAACAGCGCGATCTGGGCCTCGAGCAGGAACGCGTGATCCTCGAGGTAGGCGGCGATCTTCGCCTCGCCGTGGCTGTATGTCCGCAGCAGGCGCCCGTCCTCGCCGCGCAGGTCGTGCTCGATGAACTCGGCGCAGGCGAGCGCCGCCTGCACGTAGTCCTCGCGCCCGAGCGCGCCACCGGCGTCTGCCAGCGCGCTCACGAGCAGGGCGTTCCAGCTCGTCAGGCGCTTGTCGTCGAGGCCCGGCCGCGCGCGCGCCGCGCGCGCGGCCAGCAGGCGCGAGCGGATCCGCTCCCGCAGCTCGGGGTCCTCCGGCGCCGCGCGGTCCTGGAGGACGTTCTCGCCCGGGAGGTCGGGGAAGTTGCCGCTCTCGCTGCACCCGAACCACGCGAACGCGGCGGCGGCGTCGTCGCCGAGCAGCTCGCGCAGCTGCGCCGCGGTCCACGTGTAGTAGCGCCCCTCGACGCCCTCCGAGTCCGCGTCGAGGGCGGAGTAGAACCCGCCCTCGGGGCCGCGCATCTCGCCCAGGGCCCAGTCGAGCGTGCTCTCGCACACCTCCCGCAGGCGCTCATCGCCGCTGGCCTGCCAGCCGTGGAGGTAGGCGCGGGCGAGCAGCGCGTTGTCGTAGAGCATCTTCTCGAAGTGCGGCACCGTCCAGGCGGCATCGACCGCGTAGCGCGCGAAGCCGCCCGCGAGCACGTCGCGGATGCCCCCGCCGGCCATCGCGTGCAGGCTCGCGAGCGACATCGCGCGCTCGCCGCGGAGCAGCAGGAACTCGATCGCCGAGGCCTGGGGGAACTTCGGCGCCCCGCCGAAGCCCCCGTTGCGCGCGTCGTACATCTCGGTGAGGCGTTTGACGGCGTACTCGAGCCCCTGCTCGCCGATCTCCTGCTCCGAGGGCTGCAGCGAGGCGCCGCCGGCGAGGCGCTCGCGCAAGCGGTCGGTGCCGGCGCGGATCTGCTCGCGGTTCTCGCGCCACGATTCGGAGATCGCCAGCAGGACGTCGCGCCACGCCGGCATCCCGTGGCGCGGCTCCGGGGGGAAGTACGTGCCGCCGTAGATGGGCACCTGGTCCGGCGTGATGAACACGTTCAGCGGCCAGCCGCCATGCCCGGTGAGGCTCTGCACCGCCTCCATGTAGATCGCATCGATGTCGGGCCGCTCCTCGCGGTCGACCTTCACGCACACGAAGCGCTCATTCATCAGCGCCGCCGTCTGCGCGTCCTCGAACGACTCGCGCTCCATCACGTGGCACCAGTGGCAGGAGGAGTAGCCGATCGACACGAGCAGCGGCCGGTCCTCGGCGCTCGCGCGCTGCAGCGCCTCGGGGCCCCAGGGCATCCAGTCCACGGGGTTACCCGCGTGCTGGCGGAGATATGGCGAGGTCTCGCGCGCCAGGGCGTTCGGCACGCGCTCAGCGTATCCCCGCGCGCTGCAGGCGCGCGAGGATCGGGGCGGGGGCCAGCCACGAGCTTCGTCGCGCCGCGCCGGCCCGCGCCGACTGGGCGATCGCGAGCGAGAAGTGCCTGCCGCCGAGCGTGCCGCTGATCCGCTTGAAGCCCGAGCCGAGGCGCACCGTGCCGCGGCTGGCGGCCGATCCGCCGATCCGCAGCGAGCTCGCGGCGAGGGTGCCGTTCTGGAGCCGCAGGGCGCCGGTCAGCGTCACGCCGGGGACGGCGGAGTAGGAGTGCAGTGTCACGCTCGTCGCGCTGAGGCGGGCGTAGCCGCCGTGCAGCCCTCCGAAGCCCGCGCCGTTGGGCAGGTTCTGCTCGGCCTGGATCGTCGCGCCGATGATCTGGCGGTTGAGATCGATGATCGTCTCGATCGCCGCGGCGAGCGTGCGGCCCGCGCGCCCGGGGACGCCTTTCGCCGGTGCGACCGCCGAGAGGCGCGTCGGGTTGACCGGGGTCGGGGCGAACAGGTTCTGCGTCGGTTCGCACGCGGGTACCGAGCTTCCCGCGAAGAAGGCCGCGAGCGCGTGTTCGGCGCAGTTACCGAGATCGCTGCCGATCACCGAGTGCCCGGTGTACGGCACGACGACCACCTGGGCGTCGGGGATCTCCGCCGCGACGCGCCGCGCCTGGGCGGTCGGCGTGCGCATGTCCTGCGCGCCCGAGAGGATCAGCGTCGGAACGTTCGGCAGGGCCGTCGTCGCGGGCGGCGGCGGCGCCGCGTCGGGCCAGCGCGCGCAGCCCGGCATCGAGCTCGCGTCGAAGGCCGTGGTGGCGTCGAAGGGGTAGAAGTCGCTGCTCGCCTGGGCGTGGACGAACGCGAGCGCTTCGGCCACACGCGCCTTGGCGCCGGCCGCGCGCTGCCACGGGAACGGCGTCTCCTCGCAGATCGTGGTCGCGAACAGGGCTTCGTCGACTTCGCCCGAGGCGTCGGGGGAGCCGACCGCCGGCACGTTCGGGATCAGCCCCTCGGCCAGGCGCTCGAGCCGTAGCAGCGGGTCCGGGTCGTTGTGCAGCGCCGATTGGACCGCGGCCGGCAGCAGCGCGCGCAGCGCCGGGTTGAGGTCGCCGGCGACCATCACGTCGTAGAGGTCGAGCTCGCCGAGGGTTTCGACGTGCCGCCGGCCGGAGCCGTCGTAGACGGTCCCGCGGAGCGAGTGCCGGCGCAGCCGCGCGTTCAGCGTCGCCACGTCCGCGACGGGATCGGTGGTGATCCCGGCGCACGCGCCTCCGGCGCAGAGCTCTTCGAGGATCGGCGCGACGGCCTCGAACGACGCCTCGTGCAGCGCTTCCTCGCCGTCGCTCGGGACGACCGAGTCGAGCACCAGCGCTTCGACGTGGGTCGGGAAGCGTTCGGCGTACTCGAGGGCGACCTTCGTCCCGTAGCTGGTGCCGTAGAGGACGAGCTTTTCGTAGCCGGCGGCCTGGCGGAGGGCCTCGATGTCGTTGACCGATTCGACCGTCGTGAAGTCCCTGCGGGCCGGGCCGATGTCCAGCGCGCACGCTTCGGCGGCCGCCGCTTCGCTCCCCGCCGGTTCTTCGAAGGCAGAGCAGCTGAGCGGGTCCGACGCGCCGGTGCCCCGCTGATCGAAGACGAGCAGGTCGTGGGTGGCGAGCGCCGGCTTGATCGCCTGCGCGATGTCTTCGGCGTGCGGGAGGGCCGCCTGGCCTGGGCCGCCGGCGAGCGCGAGCACCGCGCTCGTGCTGGGCGTGGCGCCCGCGAGTCGGCGCTCGACGCTCAGCGGGACCGCGCCGGGCAGCGAGCCAGCGCGATCGAGCGGCACCGCGAGCGTCGCGCAGGTGAAGCTCTTCGCTTCAGCGCAGGCTACGAAGGAGAGGCGCGAGGATGTCTGCGACCAGGCCGTCGAGGCGGGCAACGCGGCGCCGAGCAGGCAGGCCAGCGCCGGTAGGAGGGCTCGCCTGCTCATTCCCTCGGACAATAGCCGCCGCGCCCAGCGTATTCGCCGGCAGCGTCACGTGCCGGCCTTCGAGCGTGCCGGCGAGCGATCTGCCCGCGAGATGGAGCGTGCCGGCAGCGGCTTCGCGGCCGCCGATGTGCAGGTTTGCCGCCCCCGCCGTCAACGTGCCGTCGATCCTCAGCCCCGGGATGAACGAGTAGTCGGTGAGGCGCAGCTGGACGCCCGAGAAGCGCGCGAAGCCCGAGCGCAGGCCCCCCAGCCCGATGCCGCTGAGCCCGCCGCTGGCCCCGATCTGCAGCGCGAGCTGACGGTCGAGGTCCGCGAGCGTCAGCGCGGTCGCGCGCAGGGTCCGGCCGGCGCGGCCGCTCAGTCCGCGCCCGGGCGCGACCGCCCGCACGTGGAGCGGCGGCAGCGGCGGCGGGCGCTCGCCGCTCGGGGCGGAGCCCGCGCACGCGTGCGGCGCGCGCCCCGCGAACACCGCGACGACGGCTTCGCGGCCGCAGTTCGTCGGCTCGTCGCCCAGCACCGCATGCCCCGTGTAGGGGACGACGAGCAGGTGCGAGCCGGGGATCTGCGCGGCCAGCGCGCGGGCGTCTGCGGTCGGCGTGCGGAGGTCGTCGGCGCCGCTCAGGATCAGCGTCGGCACCGCCGGGAGCGGGGCGGTGCTCGCCGCCGGAAGCGGTGCCGTGTACGGCCAGGAGGCGCACGAGGGTATGTCGCCGAGCCCGATCGCCGTGGCGGCGTCGAACGGGGCGAACGCGCTCGCGGGCAGCGCGCGCGCGGCGGCGATCGCTTCGGCCAGGCGCGCGTGCGGGCTCGATGTCCGCTGCCAGGGGAACGCCTGCTCTTCGCAGGTCGTCGCGAAGTAGAGGGCGTTGTCGAAGCCTTCCTGTTCGCCTGCTTCGGCCTCGCGCGCCACGCCCAGCAGGCGGGCGAGGGGCGCGGTGTCGCCCGTTGCCGCGGCCCGCACGGCGGTCACGAATTCGGCCCGCAGCGGCGGCGAGAAGTCGCCCTCGAGCAGCGCCGAGATCAGTCCTTCGCCGTTGATCGGGATGCGATGAGCGTGCCCGCGGGCGTCGAGCGCCCGCCCCCTGAGGCCGCCCCGGGCGCGGCGCGCGCGGGCGAGCACACGCGCGAGGTCGGCGACGGGGTCGCGGGTGATGTGCGCGCACGCCCGCCCCCGGCACAGCGAGCGCAGCACCGGCCCGACGGCGGCGAACGTGGAGCGCACGAATGGATCGGGCCCGGTCGGCGTCACGACCGAGTCGAGCACGAGCGCTTCCACGTGTTCGGGGTGCTCCTGGGCATACAGCTCGGCGACCTTCGTGCCGTAGCTGGTGCCGTACAGGACGAGCTTTTCGTAGCCGCCGGCCTGTCGGATCGCTTCGATGTCTTCGACGCTTTCAGCGCTGGTGTAGTGCGAGCGGGCGGCGCCGAGCTCGGTGGCGCACGCGGAGACCATCGCGCCGATCGAGCGATAAGTGGCGGGGTGGTCGACGGCGTGGCAGGAGAGCGCACCCGAGAGGCCGGTCCCGCGCTGGTCGAAGGCGATCACGTCGCGCGTGCTCGCGACGCTGCTCAGCAGTTCGACGAACGCTTCCGCGAACGGCAGCGCGGCCTGCCCGGGGCCGCCCGCCAGCGCGATGACCGCGGTGCGCGCTTCCCCGAGCGGAGCGCGGTGGCGGCGGATCGCGAGGTTGATCGTGCCGTGGAGCGCGCCGCTGCGGTCGAGCGGGACGACGAGGTGCCCGCAGGCGAAGTCGCTCGTATCGGCGCACGACTTGTAGGCGATCTCGGCGCTCGCGGACGCAGGCGCCCAGCACGCACAGGCCACGGCCGAGGCGATCGTGGCGGCGAGGGCGCGCATGCCCTGCAAGCTACTCGGGAGGGCGGCCACCGGCGCCGATCGCGTGGAGCGCTAGGGTCTCGCCATGGCCGGTGATCGCACTGTCGTCGACGCGCAGGGCGCGCCGCCGGCGATCGGCCCCTACAGCCACGCGGTGGCGGCCGGAGGCCTGCTCTTCTGCTCGGGTCAGATCCCGCTGGATCCAGAGACGGGCGAGCTCGTGGGCGATACCCCGGGCGAGCAGGCGCGCCGGTGCCTGGAGAACCTCGAAGCGGTCTGCGCGGCGGCCGGCGCGAAGCTGGCCCGCGCGGTGCGCGTGACGGTCTACATGACCGACCTCGCAGCGTTCGCGGAGGTGAACGACGTCTACGCGAAGTTCTTCGCGAGCGACCCGCCGGCGCGGGCAGCGGTCGGCGTCGTGTCGCTTCCGCGCGGCGCCTACGTGGAGATCGACGCCATCGTCGCGCTGTAGGGAGAGTCCTCCTCGAGGGGCTCCACGCCGCGCAGCGCGCGCGCGAGCAGCGCGAGCAGCGTCCTGCGCTCCTCGGCGTCGAGGGCCCCGAGCACGCTGTCCTCGAGCTTCGCCTGCGCACGCTCCGTCGCTGACAGCGCGCTGCGCCCCTCCGGCGTGAGCTGCACGAGGTGGCGGCGGCGGTCGCCCGGGTCGCGCAGGCGACGGACGTAGCCGAGCTCCTCGAGCTCGTTGAGCAGCAGCACCACGTTGTTGGCGTCCATGCAGAACGCGTCGGCGAGGTCCTGCTGCGGGCAGGCGTCGTGGTCGCGGACGTAGGCGAGGGCGACCAGATAACGCATCTGCATGCCGAGCTGCCCCTCGTCGCTGCGCCGGTAGAACTGCTTGGCCAGCCGTGAAAGCAACACCATCGAGCCCGGCGTACAGCCGCTCCCCTTGCCCATGTCTGCGAGTGTACCTGTCATTGCAGCATCTGTCATCAGACTAGCAGGGATGATAAATATTTCATCGATCATCCCCGTTGTAAGGATGATCCATGATATGGTGCTCCTACCGCGCAACCGGAAGGAGTCACATGAGCAGCACGATCACCCAGCAGAGCACCCGCTTGACCGGCCCGACAGCCCGGTGGCGGAGCCGCGCACCGCGGCAGGCGCTGGCGTCCGAGCGCGCGCACCCGGCCGAGCAGGCCTATGCCGCCGAGCTCGCCCACGCCGGCCGCGTGCGGCCGGCGGCCGACAAGCCCGCAGGCGAGGCCCCCGCGCGTGAGACGCGCGCGGTCGGCGCGGCGCGGAGCGCGTTTGCCGCACTCGGGCGGCGCACCGTGCGCAGCCGGCGCCAGCGGGAGGCCGAGGCCACCGCGAGCGCGCCGACGCTCGCGGCGATCCCCGCTCCGCCCGACGGCGGCGCACCCGCGCAGAACGAGCGCCGTCGCTGGATCGCCCTCGGGATCCTGTGCCTGGGCCAGCTGATGATGGTCCTCGACGCGACGATCGTGAACGTGGCGCTGCCCTCGATCCAGCACGACCTCCACTTCTCCCAGGGCAACCTCACCTGGGTCATGAACGGCTACCTGATCACGTTCGGCGGCCTGCTCCTGCTGGCGGGCAGGATGGGCGACCTCGTCGGGCGCAAGAAGGTGTTCCTCACCGGCCTCGTCATGTTCACGGCCGCCTCGATCCTCTGCGGCGCGGCGACCAGCCAGGCGATGCTGATCGGCGCGCGCCTGCTCCAGGGCGTCGGCGGCGCGGTCGCCTCGAGCGTGATCCTCGCGATCATCGTCACCGAGTTCCCGGCGGCGAAGGACCAGGCACGCGCGATGGGCCTGTACGCGTTCGTCTCCGCGGGCGGCGGCTCGATCGGCCTGCTCGCGGGCGGCGCGCTCACGCAGTCGCTCGACTGGCACTGGATCTTCTTCGTGAACGTCCCGATCGGGATCATCGCGTTCTTCGCCGGCGCGCGGCTGATCGTCGAGAACGAGGGCATCGGGCTCTCGCGCGGCGTCGACGTGCTCGGATCCGCGCTCGTCACGCTCGCGGCGATGCTCGGCGCCTTCGCGATCGTGAAGTCCAGCGACTACGGCCTGACCTCGGCGCGCACGCTCGGCGCCGCGGGGGGCTCGATCGCCCTGCTGGCCGCGTTCCTGGCGCTCGAGTCACGCATCTCCAACCCGATCATGCCGCTGCGCGTCCTGCGCCAGCGGATGCTGATGGGGTCGAGCCTCGTGCGCGGGTTGCTGGTGACCGGGATGTTCTCGGCGTTCTTCCTCGGCTCGCTCTACCTCGAGCGCGTGCTCGGCTACAACGCGATCGATACGGGACTCGCGTTCCTGCCGCTGACGGTGTCGATCGCGCTGATGTCGATGGGCGTCGCGGCGCGGTTCGTGAACCGCTTCGGCGCCATGCGCACGCTCGCCGTGGGGCTGGGCGGGATCGTCGCTGGACTGCTCCTGCTCGCCGACCAGGGCGTGCACGCGAGCTACTTCCCCGGCCTGTTCGGAGCGTTCATGCTGCTCGGCCTCGGCGCGGGCGCATCGTTCCTGCCGCTGCTGACGATGGGGATGTCGGACACGTCGCCGAGCGACGCCGGGCTCGCGTCGGGGATCATCAACGTCTCGGTGCAGCTGTTCGGGGCGATCGGGCTCGCCTCGCTCGGGACGATCGCGACCGACCACACGAAAGCGCTGGCCGCGGCGGGGCACCCGCTCACGAGCGCGCTGACCGGGGGCTTCCATCTCTCCTACGTCGTCGCCGCCTCGTGCGTGGCGGTCGGGATCCTCGCGACCCTCGGCATCCTGCGTCCGCCGAGCCGCAAGCAGCCGGAGGCCGCCGTGGAGGACATCCCCGACACCGCCGGCGAGCAGCTCGCCACGGCCGCCTAGGGACTTCCCAGTCGAAGGAGCCGCCCCGCGTCACCCCCGCGCGGGGCGGCTCCGCAGCGTTGATGGCCCTCGAGCCTGCGCGGCGCGCCCAGGAGCCGGTGCTCAGTGCGCGTCGTCCCGCAGCTGGGCCCGCTTGATCTTGCCGCTCGAGGTCTTGGGGAGCTCGGCGGCGAACTCCACGATCCGCGGGTACTTGTACGGCGCGGTCACGCGCTTTACGTGGTCCTGCAGCTCGCGCGCGAGCTGCGGGCCCGCCGTCACGCCGTCGCGGACCACGACGATCGCGCGCACGACCGCGCCGCGCTCCTCGTCGGGCGCGGCGACGGCGGCCGCCTCGGCGACGGCGGGATGCGCGACGAGAGCCGACTCGACCTCGAAGGGGCCGATGCGGTAGCCGGCGGAGACGATCACGTCGTCGTTGCGGCCTTCGAAGTAGAGCCATCCCTCCTCTTCGCGCACGCGGTCGCCGGTGTGCCAGGGACCCTGCCGGCGGCGGTCCGCGACAGTCCATCTGCCGTCGTCCCCGCGACGCGCATGCTCGCCGAGATAACCGAGGCAGAACGTGGGCACGGTGGCCGGGTCGACGGTCAGCTCACCGTCCTCGATGCGGAGCCCGACGCCGGGGAGCGGCCTGCCCATCGACCCCGGCCGGGGCTCCTGTCCGGGCGGGGAGCCGGTCGTCTGGCCGGTCTCGGTCTGGCCGTAGCCGTCGCGGATGTGGAGCCCCGTCGCCTCGTGCCACGAGCGCAGCACCTCGGGGTTCAGTGCCTCACCCGCCGCGACCATAGTGCGCAGGTCCGGCAGCTCGCGCAGCTCCGAGCGCTTGGCGATCACGCGGTACTCGGTCGGCGCCATGCAGAGGACCGAGACGTGCTCGCGCGCGAGCAGCTCCAGGCGCTCGTCGGGGTCGAAGCGGTCGTCGTGCAGGAGCGCCGCCGCGCCGCGCAGCCAGGGTGCGATGAACACATTGCGCGCGGACTTCGACCATCCGCTCGCGGCCGTGCACCACACGAGCTCGCCCGCCGCCGGCGCGAGCCAGTGCTCGGCCTGCAGGCGCTGTCCGTGGAGGTAGCGCTGGGCGTGGAGGACGCCCTTCGGCTCGCCCGCGGTGCCGCTCGTGAACGTGATCAGGCACGGCTCGTCCTCGGAGAGCTCGACGGCCTGCGAGGGCTCGGACGCGAACAGGCGCTCGTCGGGAACGCCCAGGATGTGCGCGTCGATGCCCCCGAGCTCGTCCAGGTTGCGCTCGTCGGCGAGGATCGCGCTGGGGGCCGTGAGCTCCACGCGCAGGGCGAGATCCTTCGCGCGGAGCTGCTCGGTGCAGGGCAGCACGACGGCTCCGATCCGGAAGCACGCGAGCATCGCGAACACCCACTCAGGGCGGTTGCCGATCAGCGTCATTACGACGTCGCCGCGCTCCACGCCGCGGGCCGCGAGCGCGCCGGCGAGACGCGCCGAGCGGTCCGAGACCTCGCCGAACGTCCACTCGCGGCGCGAGCCCCCGCGCGAGAGCTCGACGAGCGCGAGGCGCGCCGGATCGGCCGCGTCGACGACCTCGCGGGCGAAGTTCACCGCGCCCTCGGGCAGGCGAGTAGGGCGGGGCCGTCTGCGTGTCGCCCGCCGGGCGCGATGGTGAGGATCGGCTGTCGCATGCCGGAGCCAGGAGGCTAGAGGGCGCCGGCGGTTCGCGCGCGCGGCGAACGCGGCGCCGGCCTCGCCGCGATCGTGACGCCCGCCGCCGGGCCGAGCACTGCGACGGGCGCGCTTCGCCGGCCGACCCGGTTTCCAGGGGCAGGGCGGCGCGGCCGCGCCGGTATGCTCCCTGCGGGCGGGGCCTGCCCGCCTGGGCGCGCGCCGGAGCGCGCGGAACGACTAGTTTGGAGCGCAGATCAAGTGGCCGTAGCCTCACCCCAGTTTGCTGATATGACCGACGAGCAGAAGGCGATCACCGAGATGGTGCATCAGTTCGTCGACGAGCAGATCCTGCCCCACGCCGAGCATTACGACCACGAGGACAGCTTCCCCGGGCCGATCGTGGAGCAGATGAAGGAGCTCGGGCTGTTCGGGGTCACGATCCCCGAGGAGTACGGCGGGATGGGGCTCGACCTGACGACCTACGCGATGATCGTCGAAGAGC